>CAYMPJ010000005.1:126054-131655 GCA_964392325.1 uncultured Caulobacterales bacterium | reverse complement strand
TCTCTTTTAGTGGGCAAAAACCTGTCGGGTTTTCCGATCTAATTTTTGCGTCCGCTATAATATCTATTCTGGCCTTGCTCGTACTTCCTGCGCCCAGTTGGATGATGGATATTTTACTGGCTGTTTCAATTACGTTTTCCGTCATGATATTAATGACAGCTTTATTTACGCAAAAAGCACTTGAATTTTCTACTTTCCCGGCTGTTTTACTCATCGCCACAATGTTGCGCCTTGGCCTTAACATTGCTTCCACGCGACTTATTTTGGCGCGCGGAAATGAGGGAAGCGACGCGGCAGGCCGTATTATTGAAGCTTTCGGCAATTTTGTAATGCAGGGAAACACGATAATCGGCTTGATTGTATTTACAATTTTGGTGATCGTAAATTTCGTCGTTATCACTAAGGGGTCTGGCAGAATTGCCGAGGTTGCAGCCCGGTTTTCTCTCGATGCAATGCCCGGCAAACAAATGGCCATTGACGCGGATCTTTCAGCAGGACTTATCACCGAAGCCGAGGCCCGTGAGCGTCGCAAAACCCTTGAGGATGAGACCAATTTTTTTGGGGCAATGGATGGTGCATCAAAATTTGTACGCGGAGATGCCATTGCCGGTGTTTTGATTACCCTGATTAATTTAATTGGCGGAATCGTCATCGGCGTGATGCAGCAAGGCATGAGCATTGGTGCGGCAGGGCAATCTTATTCCCTACTCACCATAGGTGATGGCCTTGTCAGCCAAATTCCAGCGCTTATCATTTCGATCGCTGCCGGTTTACTGGTTTCGAAGTCCGGGGTGGAAGGAGCAACCAATAAGGCAATTTCTACTCAATTTAGTAATTATCCGCGCGCCTTGAGCCTTGTTGCTTGTGTCCTATTTATATTTGCCCTGCTTCCGGGAATGCCGTTTATCGTATTTGCGGTTCTTGCCGCGGGTGTCGGAAGCATTGCCTATTTCATTAACGTAAAAGAAAAGCTCAAAAAGTCAACGCAAGATCTGGAAACCCAATCAACAGAGAAGAAGGAAGAAACCCCCGCTCATATGCTTGCTATGGATGAATTGCGCATAGAAGTTGGCTACGGGCTATTGCCATTAGTGAATACACACAATGGTCCCTCCCTCACCGATCAGATTAAAGCTTTGCGCCGCGCCATTGCACAGGATCTGGGCTTTATAACGCCATCCATTCGTATACTTGATAATTTGCAGCTGTCCTCGAATGATTATGTTATTCGCATCAAGGAACAGGAAATTGCCAAAGGCTCCCTACGCCCAGGGCAATTTTTGGTTATGGATCCAGACGGAAAAGCGATCGATATCATCGGCGAACCTACAAAAGAGCCCGCATTTGGTCTTGATGCCCTATGGGTTATGGACGACCAGCGCGATACAGCAGCCCTTGCAGGGCTAACTGTCGTTGACGCGGCTACGGTTTTGACAACCCACCTCACAGAAATAATAAAGACAGAAGCGCCAATGCTGCTCTCTTATGCGGAGACAAAAAAGCTGCTCGATGATTTACCAGAAAAACATCAATCATTGGTCAGTGATCTCATTCCTTCAGTGATATCAATCGCCGCGATTCAGCGTGTTTTGCAGGCTCTACTCTCTGAACAGGTCTCTATCCGGGATTTACCGAGCATTTTAGAAGCGATTGCAGAGGCAGCGCCTCAATCAACCCAAATTAAATTTCTGACCGAACAAGCCCGCTTTCGTCTAGGTAGACAGATTTGCGCCAAATTGGCCGGCCCAAACGGCAAAACCCCTATATTGACCCTATCTCCAAATTGGGAACAAGAATTTCAGGATGCCATTACTGGCGATGATCAACACCGGCACCTCGCCATGGCCCCCTCAAAAATTCAAGATTTCGTCACCCAGACCCTGAAAATGCTAGAGAATGCAGCAAGTAGCGGCGTTTCAGCTGCCATAGTCACAAGCGCCCATAACAGGCCTTATGTGCGTTCTATCATGGAGCGGGTCAGAGCCCAGACATCTGTCCTTTCCCAAAACGAAATTCATCCTCATACTAGGCTTCAGAACTTAGGTCAGATATAGTAACTTGGGTGGGTGCCGAGCTGCATTGTGCACGTCTTAGAGTATTGGGAATAGAATTGATTAAAACATTCATCGCTGCAAATGCCGAAAAGGCAAAAGCCAAAGCCCTACGGGCTATGGGCCATAAGGTCATACTCCTTAATATTCGGGATTTACCGAGCGGTGATGTTGAGATTACCGCGGGAAACGAAGAAGGCGCTAAGCAATATCGCCTCAATAATCCTAATCCTGTGACGCCAATTGTGGAGAATGCTTCCTCTCATGAAGCGAGCAAGACCAACCCCAATTCAGGCAATTTCAGCGACCCAAATAATGAAAGCCCCAAGCGCCAAAAATCAGGGCCATTTGGATTCTTCTCGCGCAAATCAGATAAACAGGAACAACATTTTGCCTCTAGTCAGGGTAATCACTCGGACACTGCCAATGAAGAAGAAATACGGCTAGCCCCTTCAGGTGATGCGAATGCCGGAACGGACGCAGTAAATTTAGACTATCAAAGCGCTGATGTCCCTCAAAGAGAACCTCAAAATCCCGCCACTTTGAACTCTAGACATTCCGATCAATATAAGTCTCTAGATGCTGGGCTCAATTCAAATAATTCAATGGGACAACAGCAGAATCCAGAAGCTAATTCTGGCTCGCGGCTACATGAAACGCTGGAACAGCGCTCGACCGAAAATAACCTCAATCAATTGCGCGAGCGTTTAACGGGTCAACAACAACCCGATACGCATTTTGATGATCCGGCTTTCACTTCCCTGATCGGAATGTTGCGCGCGCATGGGGTCAGCAATCGTTTGATGACCATGATTTTAAACGGCGCTCGCAAAGCAACAGTTGACGATGACCTTTATCAACTAGGTATGGGACTTAAAGAGAGTTTCAATTTCTCACCACTGCGTTCAACGGCATCAGTCCCAATTATGTTGGTAGGCCCTACGGGAGCAGGAAAAACTTCATGCGCCGCAAAACTTTCCGCTTTAGCCCTTAATGAAAATGAACCGGCGACGATGATCACAACGGATGTAGGTCGTGCCGGAGCGCTTGAGCAATTTGCGACCTATAGTGAAAAACTCAATATCGAATGTTACGCCGCGCAAACGCCTGAAGAAATTGTCACTATCATGAAAGAGGCCCAGCCAAAAGGTGCCGTCATACTCGATACACCCGGGATCAGTCCCTATGATGCGGGGGATTTAGCAGCTCTTAAATCATATCAAACCGCCATTGGCGCTGAACCAGTCCTTGTTCTACCTGCGAGCGGCGATGTCGGCGAATATACTGATTGGGCTCATGCTTTCCGTGCTTTTGGAGTGCGCTCTTGTATCATCACAAAATTTGATGCAACACGGCGCGTCGGTGCTGGTATTAGCGCAGCCTTTGAAGGCAATATGACGCTCACTTATTTTTCAGAGACACCTTTTATTTCCGAAGGCTTGCTACCTGCAAGCCCCGAGTTTCTTGCCTATCGTTTAACCGCAAATTATCCGGGCAGATTAGTGCAGAGTTAATCCACGTACCTAGATCATGGGTACACTGCATAATATTATTATTGATTTTCTTCTCCCTTATTACTCGGCCCAAAAAACAGTAATGCCAATGGCACAAGCCAGGGTATAAATCGCTCAAAGGGATCACCGGGTAATTTGGCCATGGAGATAAGGGTATTAAATATTCCGTCTGTTTCGGTTTCCATACTGCCTAATAAATAGAAAAAGACTGTCGTCGAAAATCCGATCAGGATAGAGGCAAAAATCACAGCCCCCGATGGGTTTTTCCCCGCGACCCTCGCAACGATAACAGGCCCAAACCCGGCTCCCAAGGCAGCCCATGCAAATAGAACACGATTAAAAATTGTATCTGGCAAAGTCAGGGTAAGGATAACCGCAAAAACAGCGATACCCGTCATTACAATCCGCGATATTAAAACAGCCCGTTGTGGGTTGCGTGCATTTAATCCCAAATCGTGAGCGACCGCAGCAGATGCCGCTAACAGGATAGAATCCACCGTTGACATGACCGCCGATAAAGTAGCGGCAATCACAACCCCGGCGAGCACTGAAGGAAAGACATGGCTGGCAACACGGTAAAATATTGCCTCGCCATTATCAGGAAAAGCTACGCCACTTGTTTCTATCAGAGCACGCCCGGAAAGAGCCAAAACAGCCATTCCAACATAAACCAATACCCCCCAGGACATTGCGACAGCAAAACCCTGTCTCCGGGCTTTTTCATCTTTTATTGCCATCAGACGGGCGAGGAGGTGCGGCTGACCCAGTGCCCCTGCCCCGATACCCCAAACGCCAAGGAGAAAACCGATAAACAGCATAGGCCCCATACCGGCAAACGGCTGGAGATATATTGGAGATGTGGATACAGCCAAATTCGAAAACACAGCACCAAAACCACCGGCATTAATAAGCGCAGCCAAGGGAAGTACAACAGCAATTACCAACATCATAAACCCTTGCACGGTATCGGTAACGCTAACAGCCCAGAACCCTCCCAGAAGGCAGTATGCCAGTATTATTATTGCGCCGAGTAAAACACTATGAGCAAAACTCAAATCGAACTGATCGACAAATGCCTTTGCCGCAGCATCAAATTGAGCGGCAATATAAAAAATAAAACAGATAATGATCAGGAAAGTACTAAGCAAGGCAATCGCCCGGCGATATTTTTGCTGAACCGACAGGTTCGAGATCATATAGTCTGTGAGAGTGATATGATTTAATCTTGCGCTTTCCTCACGAAGTTTAGGCCCTACCCAAACCCACATCACGACATATCCGGCCCATATCCCCGGCACCATCCAAAGCGCGCTCAATCCGGTTGTAAAAACAAACCCCGAAAACCCTAATAGCACCCAGGCCGAGGATGTACTGGCCGCATAGGAGAGCCCAGAGACGATAGGCCCTACGGCACGTCCTCCTAGAAAAAAATCATCCTCCTCGCGTACGCGCGAAGCAGCCCACAAACCGATACCGATAAGACTGAGTTTATAAAGGATCAGAGTGATTAAAATTACTGTTTGCTGAGACAAGGGTCGTCACTTTCATCGATATATTTTTATCATCCTAACCTATGATAGAGCGATCCGAAACCCGGTACCAATGGCTTCCATCACTAAATGCGGGAATAGCCCCGCCAGCTGCATCGCTCACATAGACCATCGCCCCGGCCCCGGCCATTCCCGCGTTGGGCAAGGTAGCGCTTGATACATTCATCAATTTAATGGGTGCGTCCACCAGAATACTCCCGAACGCAGGGACACTCATTACGGTTCGGGTGTTCGTTGTGCAACTTAAGATCGGCGTCGTATTATCCTGATTATTATGGAACTGCACGACGCCTTTTGCAGGTGATAAGGCCGTTTGCTGTAAGTAAAGTATATTGTCTGCACCATCAGCGTTAATATTACTCCGCACTGAAATGCGCCCTTTATTATTCGGAAGGCCCCACAACCCAAGATTACCATTGGCATCATAAATAATAACACGTCCACCGGTACCAAAACCACCATTTAGACGTGTTATATGAAAACTTT
>CAYMPJ010000005.1:103203-125954 GCA_964392325.1 uncultured Caulobacterales bacterium | reverse complement strand
TTATATGAAAACTTTCGTCGATTGACTGGCCAACCGCCCAAAAAGGTGATTTGCCCCCAGTAGAAAAATGGATCTCAGAAGCGCCACTATCAGTTTTCATTGAGAGGTTTGTCAGGGAGACGATGCCGGTCATATGATCTACCTCAAGGGCTTTGGTAAAGCTTTGCCCATCGGCACTGACTTGTAGTGTAAAATTATCATTCCCCAATAAACCTAATTCAACGCGCCCGGAAAAGCCGGTTTGAAACAGAAGGGAGCCGATATTCCCTGTTGATGATTTATTAAATACATGGCGCAAATCACCAGTCCCCGGTGTTACATCATCATGGCTAAAGAGTATGGCATCTGATTTAACAGCAAATCGATTAATTTCATCTGATGCAGTATTAACCCCCAATTGCGCAGGGTTTGCGTTACCCCCACCAGAAATTACACCCCAGGTAGAATCGTGAAATACCAATAAAGCGTTTTCATCCTGAATAAAAACACGCCATCCTTCTTTAGGGATAATTTCTACCCACGCACCATCCTGAAAAGCAGCAATCGAATTTTGTGAAAATCCATCCCATAACGAGCCGGCATCATTGATGTCATTGGGTAATATATAATTTATACCCTCCTGAGGGGGGTGCGGCGGAACACTTTCAATACGTGAGGCAGCCGTAGATTGAACCAATGCATCTAATCTTCGAAAACTCTCATTCACTGTTACGTGTTTTTGTGATTGTTGCCCCATAACATATGATAAGGAGAGATTTGTTGATTGTTCCATCAGTACACCCATTTGAAAATTTCTAATATTAGGGCATCTTATATGAAAAATATCTGGCGCGGATTAAATACAATCTATAAACTATGACCCTTGTAAATATTCTTCTTGTGGATGTACTTAAATGAATAAATCAGCCTTTAATCGAGCGGATATAATTGATAATGCATTCACCCAAAGAATCTCTACGGGAAAACTACCTTCTATCCTTCATGGTAATAACAATGATATCCCAGATGATGTCTTGCTGGATATATTTAATACTCAAATTATGAGCCGGCATCTGGATTTACATGCTCGGCGCTCAAAAGGAAAAACATTTTATTCTATTGGTAGCTCTGGTCATGAAGGAATGGCTGCGCTTGCAATAGCAAGCCGGAATTCCGATATGGCATTTTTGCACTATCGCGATGCCTGTTTTTTAATTCAACGTGTCAAAGCTTTACCTAATTCAACACCGCTTTATGATTTAGCACTCTCTTTTGCCGCTAGTCGTGATGATCCGGTTTCAGGCGGGCGTCATAAAGTCTTGGGAAGTGCGCAAGCTTTTATTCCTCCACAAACCAGCACTATAGCCTCACATTTGCCCAAAGCTGTCGGTTTGGCTCATTCAATTGCGCTGGGTAAGAAGCTCAAAATACCAACCAAGATACCAAATGACGCTGTTGTTTTGGCAAGCTTTGGAGATGCTTCAACGAACCATTCAACTGCACAAGGTGCATTTAACGCTGCGCAATGGGCAAGCTTTCAAAATGCGCCGATGCCAATCGTCTTTATTTGCGAAGATAATGATATTGGCATTTCCGTAAAAACACCAACAGGTTGGATCAAGGCTAATTTTGAAAATCGGCCGGGATTATCGTATTTTCCTTGCGATAGTACAGATATTGCCGATGCCATTCACGTCATGAGTGAAGCTGTTAAATTTGCCCGAACTCAACGTCGACCGGTATTTATCCATGCAAAAACGGTACGTTTGATGGGGCATGCCGGCGCCGATATTGAGGCGGGGTATAATCCGATAAAGCATATTGAAGAGACCGAAACACTAGACCCATTATTAAAGACAGCTCATTACCTCCTAAGCAAAAATATTCTTAATGCAGATCAAATAATCAAGCATTATGAAGAAATGCAAGGTCAGGTTCTGGAAGCCAGCAAGCGCGCACAATCCACGCCAAAACTAAATAGCCCAAGCGCGATAAAAAAATCATTACTGCCAACAAACAAGAAATCGAAAAATAAAAAAGAAGAAACACAAAAAAGAAAATCTCAAACTTCTCCCTCAAAACCTCTTTCACTATCGCGCCACATAAACAAAGCGCTTAGCGAAATGATGGAGGAACAGAAAAACATTATTGTGTTTGGTGAAGACGTAGCCCGTAAAGGCGGGGTTTATGGGGTAACGGCTGGTCTTCATGAAAAATTTGGCCCCTCGCGTATTTTCGATACATTACTGGACGAACAGTCCATATTGGGGCTCGGGATCGGCATGGCCCAAAACGGGTTTCTGCCCATTCCGGAAATTCAGTTCTTGGCTTACCTTCACAATGCGGAAGATCAAATTCGTGGTGAGGCTGCCACCCTATCTTTTTTCTCGAATGGTCAATACACAAATCCCTGCATCATTCGTATTGCTGGCCTCGCCTACCAAAAAGGATTTGGTGGCCATTTTCATAATGATAATTCTTTTGCTGTTTTAAGAGACATTCCCGGTATTGTTATTGCTTGCCCGTCCAATGGCGTCGATGGCGCAAATATGTTGCGCGAATGCATACGCTTGGCCCAAGAGGAACATAGGGTTGTCGTGTTTCTGGAACCCATAGCGCTGTATAATACAGCCGACCTTCACAGTGAGGGCGATGGTAAATGGCTGGCTCCATTTAAGCCCTCCGGCAAAACCAATCCTGCAAAATTTGGGCGTATCTCAAAAACAGGAACCGGGGATGACCTTTGCATTTTAAGCTACGGTAATGGGTATTACCTATCGCGAAAAGCAGCCCCCCTACTCGAACAAGACCACAATATAAAATCGCGCATTGTGGATTTAAGGTGGCTCCACCCTTTAGGGGAGAAAGAAATTTTGCGCGCTATTGACGGGGCAAAGGCTATTTTGATTGTCGATGAATGCCGCAAAACCGGATCAATAAGCGAGCAGTTAATGACGTTGTTTATGGAAAACAATATCACGGTTCCTATCACAAGATTAACCGCAGAAGATAGTTTCATCCCCCTTGGGCCAGCTGCCTATCAATTACTGCCAAGCGTAGAAAAAATTATTCAAAAAGCGCTTACACTGATCAGCTAGGCAAATGAGCTCTAAAATAGAACTTTCGCAGCTTGCTCGGCAGCCACTCTTAGAGGGCTGATAAAAACTGTTAGCACCGGGAACATAAGAATTGCACTTATCCAAGCGGTAACCCCAAGGGCCATACCGGTATCGCGTTCAAATGCCGGAGCAGGATCACTAAACCAGATCAAACGAATAACATTCAAATAATAATAAGCCGAAACAACAGAAGTAACGGCTCCCACAACGGCAAGCCAAATCATATTCTCGTTCACAGCAGCTGAAAATACATAGAATTTACCAAAGAAGCCAGCCGTTGGCGGAATACCTGCTAAAGAGAGGAACAAAATCGTTATGATGATGGCAAGAGACATATGGCTACCTTTTAAGCCGGAAAGGTCTTCAATCGATTCCGTCATGCCTCCCGAGCGGCGCATATGTAAAATGGCAGCAAAAGCGCCAATGGTCATCACCACATAAAGTGACATATATACCAACATTGCGCTTAACCCCTCTACACCCATGGCCGCAACACCGATCAAGGCATATCCCATATGGCCAATTGAAGAATAAGCCATAAGGCGTTTGATATTTGTCTGGGTAATCGCCGAAAAAGCCCCAATCAACATTGAGGCCACAGCAATCATTGCGATTACGGGTTGCCATTGATCAAGAATGTCCGGGAAACCACTAATCAGAACGCGGGCGAATAGCACCATGCCAGCAAACTTTGGGGCAGCGGCGAAAAAGGCAGTAACAGGTGTGGGCGCCCCTTCATAAACATCTGGCGTCCACATATGGAAAGGCGCTGCGGAAACTTTGAAAGCCAGCCCCGAAATCAAGAAAACAAGCCCGAATATTAAACCAACATTGGGTTCTTCTTCAACGGCAACCTTGGCAATTTCTGAAAACAGGGTCGAACCAGAAAAGCCATATATAAGCGATGCACCGTATAGGAGCAGACAGGAAGAAAGCGCACCGAGAACAAAATATTTCAATCCCGCTTCTGTTGAACGGCGGCTATCCCGGTTGAAAGCTGCGAGAATGTAAAGCGCAAGGCTTTGTGTCTCAACGCCCATATATAAAGAGATCAAATCGGTTGAGGAAACCATTAACGACATGCCAAAAGCCGCAAGAACGACCAATACCGGGAACTCGAATTTCCCCATCTGATCCCCAACCAGAAACCGGCCTGACATTAATATGGTTACGGCTGCGGCTCCAAAAATGAATATTTTTGCAAAAGCAGCAAGCCCATCGACTTTAAATGCCCCCTCAAAAAGACTAACCCCCTGCCATTGAGGTCCCAAAGCAACAAGTAAAATGCCAACCAGCAAAACACCAACGCTGGCGAGCGTGATGTGGCGGACATATTTATCCCCTAAAAATACACCGACAATCAGCAAGACCATAGCGCTGAGCACCAGGAATAATTCTGTCGTAGCATGGGAGAGGGTTTCCATGAGCGTCATTTAGAGTCCTCCACCAATAATTGAATTGGCTGCGTTATAGTTGGTAATCAGAAAATCAACCGGAGGTGCAAAAACAGAGAGCGCAGCGGATGGATAAACCCCCAAATAAAGAGCAAAAATCAAAAGCACGCCGAGCATTATTAACTCACGCTGATTTACATCTTCAATCGCCATCAGATTATCTTTGTCGAGAGTTCCAAAAATTACTTCTCGATATAAGCGTAGCGCATAGGCTGCAGAGAGAATAACTCCAAAAGCGGCAAAAAATGCAACCCAGCTATTTACCCGGAACGCACCCGCCATGGAGAGAAACTCGCCTATAAATCCGCTCGTCCCCGGCAGACCAACATTGCCCATGGTGAAGAACATAAACAAGAATGCATAGAGCGGCATACGATTCACCAGACCGCCATAAGCCTTGATCTCACGGGTATGAATTCGATCATAGACAACGCCTACGCACAAAAAGAGAGCGCCGGAAATAAACCCGTGAGACAGCATCTGGAATAAAGCGCCCTCTATGCCCTGCTTTGTACCACTAAAAATCCCCATGGTTACAAAACCCATGTGGGCGACCGAAGAATAAGCAATCAATTTCTTCATATCTTCCTGCGCCAAGGCGACGAGCGAAGTATAAATGATCGCCACGACAGAGAGCGCAAAAACCAACGGCGCAAAGTCTACTGATGCGACCGGGAACATGGGCAAGGAAAACCGAATAAAGCCATATCCACCCATTTTCAGGAGAATAGCGGCAAGTACAACCGACCCCGCAGTGGGCGCTTGCACGTGAGCATCAGGCAACCAGGTGTGTACCGGCCACATCGGCATTTTCACCGCAAAGGAGGCGAAGAAAGCTAGCCACATCCATTTTTGCGCACCCGGCGAGAAAGCAAACTCCTGTAGTGTCGGAATATCCGTAGTACCCGTAATAGAATACATCCACAAAATCGCGATCAGCATCAGAAGCGAACCAAGGAGCGTGTAAAGGAAAAATTTAAACGCAGCATAAACCCGCTCGCCGCCGCCCCATACTCCGATAATCAGGAACATTGGAATGAGGGAACCTTCAAAGAAGAAATAGAACAAGATCAGATCAAGGGCGCAAAAGACACCGATCATCAGTGTCTCAAGCACCAAAAAGGCAATCATGTAATCGGTAACCCGTTTCGTTACCGAGTGCCACGATGCGATGATACAGATCGGCATAATAAAGGTCGTCAACAGCACAAACAGAATTGAGATACCGTCAACGCCCATTTTATAATCGATGCCATTACCCATCCAGTCATATTCTTCAACGAACTGGTACCCAGCGAGTGATTTATCGAACTGAAAATAGATGACGACTGATAGGACAAATGTCACCAGCGTAAAACCGAGCGCGATCCACTTGGAGCGAAGCTCGATTTGTTCGAGTTCTTCCTCAAAAATTTTACCTTCATGATCCTTACGCGCCAAAAACCGCCGAACAATGATGAAGGCAGCACCGAGTAAGGGTGCAAAAGTAAGGAGAGTAAGCCAAGGGGCAGTTGCAAATGTCTGTGTCATTTACTGACCTCCCACCCGAAATAAAACAAAACTGATGAGAATAGCAATTCCTATCAACATGATAAAAGCATAGTGATACATATAACCGGTTTGCATCTTCACAACCCGGCGCGCACCGAGAGCGACCAGCGCCGCAATTCCATTTGGGCCAAAACCATCGATGATTTTTCCATCACCGCCCTTCCAGAACAAACGCCCTATCCAATAAGCGGGTTTGACGAAAATGACATTATAGATCTCGTCGAAATACCATTTATTCTTGATAAACCCGTAGATCATTCCCCCCGGTTTTAGCAGTCCCTCACGTAAAGGATCGGCGCCCGCTTTCATATAATGGAAGAATGCCGCCAATGACCCGATAAGCATTGCGAAAAAGGGCGAGAGAATAACCCAAGGTGGCGCGTGATGACCTTCTCCATGTTCATCTGCTTGCTCTCCACCATGGTCGGCACCTTCTTTACCACCATGATCATCGGTGTGCGTATTGCCGTGCGCCTGAGACTTGCCTGTATCATGTGTATCCACAGCCCCGTGTGAGGTATCCCCGTGAACTTCGGTTTTCGGCGCATCATAAAGTGCCCCGTTCCAAAAGGCATCTGCTTTTGGTCCAACGAAATCGCCATAGAAAATCATACCCGCAAACAAGGCACCAAATGCAAGCGGCATTAAAGGCCACATCATCCAGTTTGGCGGCGAATGAAAATGGGTGCGCACTTCCTCGGGAGAGCGTGCCTTCCCCCAAAAGGTAAGGAAAATAAGTCGCCAGGAATAAAAGGCAGTGAAGACCGCTGCAACCAATCCCATTACAAATGCATAAATAGCAAATGGCGCACCTTCTTCAGCGGCAGCGAATGCACTTTCGATTACAATATCTTTGGAGACAAAACCCGCAGTACCAAGGGGCGCACCGAATACAGTCGTAAAGGGAATGCCAACGCCAGTAATCGCGATAGTCCCAATAATCATCAACAAATGCGTCATGGGCATAAAGTGACGCACACCACCCATTTTTTTAATATCTTGTTCATGATGCATGCCATGAATAACGGCACCCGCGCAAAGAAATAAAAGTGCCTTAAAAAAGGCATGTGTGAAAAGGTGGAACATTGCTGCCCCATAGGCACCAACACCAGCCGCGAAAAACATATATCCAAGTTGGGAGCAGGTCGAATATGCAATGACTTTTTTGATATCATCCTGAAGAAGACCAATAGAGGCTGCAAAAAAGGCTGTGGTAGCACCAACAATTGTAATCAGCATCGTCGCCGTTGGTGCATATTCAAATATAATCGAACATCTGCACACCAAAAAGACACCAGCCGTCACCATAGTGGCCGCATGAATGAGCGCAGAGACCGGCGTTGGTCCCTCCATCGCATCGGGAAGCCATGTGTGAAGCAGGAATTGCGCTGACTTACCCATCGCACCGATAAACAATAATATCGCAATCGTCGTCAGTGCATGAAATTCACCGCCAAAGAAATTGAGTTTTAAAGTCTGGATATGTCCGCCTTCTTCCATACCGAAGGGAACAACCAAACCGTCATTAGCAATCGTGGAAAATATAGTTTCAAACTCCACGGAACGGAATATCCAGAAGATTGCCATTATACCAAGGGCAAAACCAAAATCCCCGACTCTGTTGACCACAAAGGCTTTAATGGCCGCAGCATTGGCAGAGGGTTTTTTAAACCAAAAGCCAATCAATAAATAAGAAGCGAGCCCAACCCCTTCCCAGCCAAAGAAAAGCTGCATGAAATTATCCGCCGTCACCAAGCATAACATGGCGAATGTAAAAAATGAGAGGTAGGCAAAAAACCGGGGTCGATGCGGGTCATCATGCATATACCCGATTGAATAGAAATGTACGATCGTGGAGACTGTATTGATTACCACCAGCATCACTGCAGATAACATATCTATCTTCATGGCCCAGTTGGCTTGAAAAGAACCGGAAGAGAACCATGTGAAAAGGGTCTCGACACGGTTCACATGATTGCCCGAAACTTGAAAGAAAACCATCCATGAGAAAAGTGCTGCGATCAACATCAAGATAGATGTTGTCAACTCAGAGGCGCGTGGGCCCATGGTTTTACCAAGAGGCACCGCCAGTAATGCACCAAAAAGCGGCAGCAGGACAATAAAAGGCTCCATTCGTCTACCGCCTTAATTCTTCATCAGGTTAGCGTCTTCCACGGCAATATCGCCGCGGTTACGGAAATAAGATACCAGAATCGCCAAGCCGACAGCCGCTTCAGCCGCGGCAACGGTGAGCACCATAAAAGCAAACACTTGCCCGGTGAGATCGCCCAAAAACTGGCTGAAAGCCACAAGGTTAATATTCACTGCGAGAAGCATCAGTTCAATCGACATCAAAATAACAATAACATTTTTGCGGTTGAGGAATATCCCCGCCATGCCAATGGCAAATAAAATAGCCGCAACAGAAAGATAATGGCCGAGCCCGATCATAATTAAATTCCTTGCCCCGTTTCAACAGACACCACTTCAACTCCCTCTTCACGGGTGCGTCCCAATTGCGCAGCAATGTCTTGGGTTTTAATACCTTCGCGTTCACGAAATGTCAGAACAATCGCGCCGATCATAGCAACCAGCAAAATGATTCCTGCAATCTGGAAATAGTGAACATAATCCGTATACAAGATGAGACCTAATGCTTCGATATTATTGGGAGCGTTCTCTCCTGCCAAGGCACTACCAACAGTTGCTACCGGTTGAGAGAGTTGCGCATCAGTCGGAAACACCCAGACCGTCACGACAAATATCAATTCTATAACCATAACAGCTGCTAGCGTTACGGCGAAAGGCAGATATTGCAAGAAGCCCTGTTTGAGTTCGACAAAATCCACATCAAGCATCATCACTACAAACAAAAACAACACAGCAACAGCGCCGACATAGACAACGACGAGAAGCATAGCGAGATATTCAGCCCCCATAAGTACAAATAAACCCGCAGCACCGATAAAGGCAGATATCAGGAACAAGACCGAGTGAACCGGATTTCTAGATGCGACAACCATCACGGCAGAAGCGATCATAGAAAGTGCAAATATGTAAAAAGCGATTGTGGCGATCATAATTGACTTAATGTTTTTGTTCGTGCGCAAAATGCGCTCTTAATGGGTCGTTGGTTATTTGTTATTTCAAAAGCGCTAACCGATTGAACAATGGGTTCGATCGATGTTTACGCTCCCTCTCCTAACGATAAGGCGCATCCAGCTCCAGATTTTTAGCAATTTGCCGCTCCCAACGATCTCCGTTGGCGAGCAGCCGGTTTTTATCATAAAATAATTCTTCGCGTGTTTCGGTCGCAAATTCAAAATTTGGTCCCTCGACAATTGCATCTACCGGGCAAGCCTCTTGGCAATATCCACAATAAATACATTTGGTCATATCAATGTCATAGCGAGTGGTACGCCGTGACCCATCATCACGAGGTTCAGACTCAATGGTAATTGCTTGCGCCGGACACACCGCTTCACATAATTTACAAGCAATACAACGCTCTTCTCCATTCGGGTATCGCCGCAGCGCATGTTCCCCTCTGAACCGCGGTGAAAGCGGACCTTTTTCAAACGGGTAGTTCAGCGTTACCTTCGGGCGCACATAAACTTTTAGGGCTAACCAGAAAGCTTTCACAAAATCCTTCAGTAGTAATCCATCGATTGCCTGTGCAAGTCTCGACATTTTTTACGACCTCCAGCTTTGAAACATATTTACGGCTTCGGGAAATAACATCAATGAACCAGCAACCAGGACAACGTAAATCATTGTCATCGGCAAAAACAGTTTCCAGCCAATACGCATTAGTTGATCATAGCGATAACGGGGCGTAATCGCTTTGACCATGGCAAACATAAAAAAGAAGAACACGATCTTCAGGCAGAACCAGAAAATTGGCATTTGATTCAGGATTGGCACATCAATGGGTGAATGCCATCCGCCAAAGAATAGAATTGTGAGCATAGCGCACATCAAAACGATATTAGCCAGCTCGCCAATCATAAACAGTAAGAACGGAGTGGAAGAATATTCAACCTGATACCCTGCGACCAATTCTGATTCTGCTTCGGGTAAATCAAATGGTGGGCGGTTGGTCTCGGCAAGAGCGGAGACGAAAAAAACCACAAACATCGGGAAGAGCGGTATAAAATGCCAGTTCAATATGCCAAGTCCGCGTGATTGGCTTTCCACGATGTGGGAAAGATTGGCAGAACCAACCAAGAGGAGTACGCAAATAATGACAAAGCCTAGGGACACTTCGTAGGAAACCATTTGCGCAGCAGAGCGTAGCGACCCTAGAAACGGATATTTGGAATTTGAGGCCCAGCCCCCCATGATCACCCCGTAAACCCCAAGAGATGACACAGCAAATAGATAAAGTATGCCAACATTAAGGTTGGAAACCACCATCCCGGGCGCAACAGGAATCACTGCCCAGCCAATCAAGGCCAGTACAAAGGTTATCAATGGCGCAAGGATAAAGACAATCTTATCAGCTCCCGCCGGGATTATAATTTCCTTGAAGACATTTTTGAGCAGATCAGCAAATGATTGCAGCAAGCCGAATGGCCCAACCACATTAGGCCCTTTGCGCATCATCACCGCAGCCCAGACCTTGCGATCAAAATACATCAAAAAGGCCTGCGCCAGAAGAAGGGTTATCACCAGCGCAAGAATTTGCAGCACAGTGGGAATAAGCCATCCTAGCCAGCCAGTGTCCACGGGACGAGTCGATAAAAAGGTCCAGATTTCTTCCATAGTGTGGGTCTTAATCCGGAATGCTTGCCACGTCACCTGTTTTTGAAAGAAAAAAGACATTGATGCATAGCAATTTGGTCGCATCCGAACATAATTTTGAAAATCATCAAAGTCTAACACACCAAAATCGGGGTATATCCTCAGCTACCCCCGCATATAAGCCGTATTTCCCGGGAAGGCCGGCCCTGAGACCACTCATTTAACTACAATTCACAATTTTATTTTCCTCCAATAGACTGTAAGTGTGAGTTTCAATTAAACGGAGAACATCATGAACCTCGACGGAATTAGCGCTGTTATCACTGGCGGCGCATCAGGCCTTGGCGCAGCGACAGCAAGAAAATTTGCTAGTCTTGGTGCGAAAGTTGCCCTTTTGGATCTCAATGTGGACGCTGGTGAGGCCCTTGCAAAAGAACTGGGCGGGGTATTCGCCAAGGTCGATGTTACGTCCGATGAGCAAGTTGATGCCGGTTTCAAGACTGCGCGCGCAAAAATCGGACAAGAGCGCGTTTTGGTCAACTGCGCGGGAATTGCCAATGCGGTAAAGACAGCAAGTCGCGACAAGGAAACCGGCGAAATCAGGCATTTTCCCCTCGCCAGCTTTGAAAAAGTCATACAGATAAATCTGATCGGCACTTTTCGCTGTATCGCTAAATCTGCCGCTGGAATGATGACCCTTGACCCGATTGATGGTGAGCGCGGTGCGATTGTAAATACCGCATCGGTAGCCGCCGAAGATGGCCAGATCGGGCAAGCTGCTTATTCCGCTTCCAAAAGCGGCGTTGTTGGCATGACATTACCCATTGCAAGAGATTTATCTCGCGAGTTTATACGCGTGAACACCATTTTACCGGGCATCTTCAAAACCCCAATGATGGAGTCTATGCCCGAACATGTACAAGCGGCATTAGGCGCGCAAGTACCTAATCCATCGCGCCTTGGAAATCCGGAGGAATATGCCGCCCTCGCCGCAGAAATGTGTCGAAACGCTTATTTCAACGGAGAAGATGTCCGCCTGGATGGCGCGATCCGCATGGCACCGCGCTAGGCCATTGTCGGAAACTCCATTTGAGCTGAAATTGCTTGTTTTCCGTTATTGATTATCTATCTTCTCGCGAAGGCAAAGCAAAAGATCCGGGTAATAAATCATTGATCGTGTAATGGGTGAATGTTCCTGCGCTTCCACAAAGAAGAATGGTTGTGTTTTTATCAGCGAACTCGGTAATACGCTGACGACATCCGCCGCATGGGCTGCATATACCAAAGTCGTCGGCATCCTTCGGCCCGCCTACGATTGCAATGCGGATAATTTTCGTTGCGCCATCCGCGATCATAGCGCTTATAGCCCCAACTTCTGCGCAAGCCCCCAGCGGATAAGCTGCATTTTCTACATTACACCCTGCATAAATTTTCCCATTATCGGCCTCGATAGCCGCCCCTACATGAAAGCCGGAATAGCGGGCATAGGCCTTTTTGCGAATGTCAAAAGCCTGATCAATTAATTGTTGGTCCGTTATTGCCATGCGTGCCTTTCCTCCCGTGGTTTGGCAGGTCTTAGCTTTGGAAACTATAACCTTAAACGTCAAATTTATTTGAGCAAACGATAAAATTTTTACCTTTATGATGAAATTGACATAGAGTAGAAGTAATTCCCGACTCCCAAAGCGCCTTTTTTACAGGCCATGAAAATAATAGAAATATCATGACGAAGAGATCTATCATTATCGATTGCGACCCCGGTCAGGACGATGCTGTTGCGCTCCTTTTGGCATTTGCCTCTAGAGATGTATTTGAGATTCTGGGCGTAACGACCGTGGCGGGGAATGTCCCTCTCGATATGACCTATAGAAACGCTCAGATCATCGCTGATCTGGCTAACATCAACGATGTGCCGATTCTCGCCGGTTGCGATAAACCGATCCGCCAATCCCTGATTACTGCCGAACATGTCCATGGGAAAACCGGCATTGAGGGTATGGAGATATCCACACCCAAGCAAAAAACTTATGATCAGCATGGCGTCGATTTCATTGTTCAGACTCTAAAAGCTGCAAAGAACAAATCTGTTACATTGGTCCCAACCGGCCCCCTGACCAATATAGGTGCTGCCCTTACCCGCGCACCGGAAATAGCTGAAAAAATTGACCAGATTGTTTTGATGGGCGGTGCAAGTTTTGAAGGGGGAAATATCACCCCTTCAGCTGAATTCAATATCTATGTTGATCCAGAAGCCGCAGCCATTATTTTAGCCTGCGGCGTCCCCGTAATTATGCATGGCTTGGATGTCACCCATAAAGTCTTGTGCACAAAGGAAAGATTAGAACCAATCAATGCGCTTGGTTCCAAGGTCGCAGCTGATGTCTATGGCATGCTGACATATTTTAATCGTTTCGATTCTGAAAAGTATGGCTCCCCCGGCGCGCCTTTACATGACCCGTGCACAATTGCCTATCTACTCGCGCCCGAACTTTTCTCGGTCAAATATTGCAATGTGGAAGTTGAAGTCAATTCGGAACTTACGCGCGGCCACACCGCAGTGGATTTCTGGCATGTTACGGACCGTCCCAGAAATGTCGAATGGGTTTATGATGTGGATGCTGATGGATTTTTCGATTTGCTTACAAAAAAACTCGCACTCTATTAAGCGGAGCGTTTCATGGAAACTTCAGCGAAACTTGCTGTCTTTGGATCTGTAAATCTGGATATTGTCGCGACCGGCCCTGCTCTCCCCGCGCCCGGAGAGACAGTCACGGATGCAGTCCTCGCCTTTCACCCTGGCGGAAAGGGGGCAAACCAAGCATTGGCCGCGAACAGATTAGGGGGCGAAATTTCTTTATTTGCCCGGGTTGGAAGCGATGATACAGCAAATCAGGCCTTGTATTTATTAAAAGAAAACGGCGTCGATTTAACGGGTGTTTTTAAAGACGCAAATGCCAAAACCGGCGTCGCTCTGATTGCAGTCAATCATGAAGGTGAAAACCAGATTATCGTTGCCCCCGGCGCCAATGATCAGCTTACCCCGCAACAAGCATTATCCGGCCTCGACCAATCAAGCCCGCATGATGGCATATTATGTCAACTTGAAATTCCGGTGGAAACAGTGGTTGCCCTCGCAGAGTACGCTAAAGCAAATAAGCAGTTTTTCGCACTCAATGCGGCGCCCGCCAAATCATTACCGAACTCTATTTTTGAAAATATTGATTTACTTGTCGTAAATGAAAATGAGGCCGCATTTTATGGCGACCATCTATCAAAATGCAAAGGCCTAATTGCCATTACCTATGGTGCTAGGGGCGCCGCTCTATTTAAAGGCAAGAACGAAATTGCGAATGCAAGCCCGCCAAAAGTTTCAGCAATTGACACAACAGGTGCCGGCGATGCCTTTACTGCTGCTCTAACACTTGCATTAGTACAAAAACGCAATCCCGATGAAGCATTGAAATTTGCTTGTGCAGCAGGGGCTTTTGCAACCACCAAACCCGGTGCACAACCCTCTTTTGGAACTGCCAAGGAAATAGCAACTCAATTTTAGCTTTTCAGAAAAGCAATCTCGAACTATTTCCATTAACGAAAATTATGAAAGTGCACGAACAATTCTGATTAACTTTCAGCACACGTTATAAAAATAAAATAATACAGTTTTGCAATCAGCGCGCACTCACTAAAAACCGTGCACACTCTTCAAGATCAGAAATTTCTGATACTACTGATTTCGGTTATTGCGCTTAAGCGGGAATTTTTCGATTAGATGGCGGGCAAAAATAACTATCAGTCGTGCGCGTTCCTGCGGGACGGTTACGAACAATATCTAGCGAATTTTCAATAGATGCTTCAATCACCTCTGATGAGACAAGGC
The DNA here is from genome assembly GCA_964392325.1 of uncultured Caulobacterales bacterium. Taxonomy (GTDB): domain Bacteria; phylum Pseudomonadota; class Alphaproteobacteria; order Caulobacterales; family Parvularculaceae; genus CALLPQ01. Next base: position 111,231 of record CAYMPJ010000005.1, on the reverse strand, counting down.
GTGTGGCGCAGTCAATTTTCTCACCACTATCCCCGGCAATCATTACAACGACACCAGTAATACCGAGATAGTCGCCATAAACACCAGCGAGTACTGTCCCATTTACAAGGTCAAATGTCTGGTTGGTCTTGGCCGGTGTCGTCATATCAAACGCAATATGTTTAACACGGCTTTTATCCACATTCTCCAATGCTTTATATAAGGCCGGATCAAGAACTTTACAGTTAGGACACCAATCGGCAGTGAAGTTCACCACATAGAGTTCAGGTTGCTTCGTAACGCCCTTTTCCTCAATCAGCAATTTTTTGGAACGCTGGACATTATCAAAATCGGTCGAAGTCACCGACGTTTGAGCACTCGTCACATAATAACTGCTTGAGAAATAGCTCAACCCAATAGCAAACAACATAGCAGCTTTTGTTATTTGCATATTTCGTAAAAAGAAATTCTTCATCATACAGTCCTCATACATTCATGTTCTATGTCTATGAATTTATGTCAAAAAACATGTGCTCGCAAATAATAATTATGTGATGAGCAGCAAGAACTATAATCGATTAAATTTAAAATCAGGCAGGAATCATCACAAAAATAGCGCGATGCAACAATGTAATCAGCCCAATGCTCGTCCCCACCAAGAGGATCATCACAGGCACTATACGCACATCGTCATTACCCGGGTCATTATGTACGGCTTTTCTTTCTAGATCCAAAAGCAAGTAAAATCCTGCAAAAGCCATTACGACAGCGTAGAGTATACATGCTGATATAAGAGGCCAACCCGTAACAAAATCATGCGTTCCATAAAACATCACGGTTAGATATTCATATAGTTGAATCCCAAACATGCCCCCAATGATTGGCGCGCTGGCACCAAAAAAGCCCTGAAGTTTTTCGACAAGCGTCCAGTTTTCCATCACGCTATCCCTTCTCACTTCTTTAACCCAGACCCCGAATATTAAATGCAATAGCAAGCGCATTAACTAAAATTGAATTAGTAAACACCCAAACATCTATGAAGAAAACCTGCTGTATGCTGACCTATTAAGCATTAAAAATAAGGTTAAAGTGGGGCTAAAATATGTTAGCCACACCACCAACCCTATATTTTTTATAGGAAATATGCTGCAAAAACATAACCGACACTCACGTGTCGAACCCAAAATATACCGTGATAAAATAGAAAAGAACTATCAATAACCCTATGAGGATTCTTTATGACGCCGGGCAATTTCTTTTGCTGCTCGCCGCGTTTCGGCTAGAGGCTCATAAGTCCAATCTTCTAATTGAAGTGGACAAGCAGACACAGGAAGTCGGCGCACAGCTTTTGCTTCAATCATACTATCAACAAAGTGAGCAAATTTACCCCCCTCCCCTTCAAGAGAGATTGTATATACTGGCTTGCCTGTAGTTGCGGCTTCACCAATCATATTGACACTGTCTTCCGTAACCAGAATAAATTTTGCAAGACCCAAAATTCCCGGATAAGCCCCGTGATGAATCGCCGTCTCACTAACATCAATATACCGCGTATTATGGGTTCCCGTTTTTTTTCTGATATAAGCCCAGTGCCGATCATCTGTGCGCCGCGAATTAGATATAATTAAACCATATCCCTGTTCACGCAAGTCTATCAGGCACCCGATAATCGCATCACAAACAGCTGTAGACATTTTTAAATGTTTATTTGACCCACCAATCAAAACAACAACACGCGGTTCGGGTAATTGGTCAAATCGCGGAGCAATCTCTTTTGATAATCGCTCCACATGTTCAACGCTAATTCGTGAGGGCGCCCCGAGAATAGAAAAAACATTATCTCCTTGGACACCATCGTGAACCGGCGGAATGACCATATCAAACAAATGGGACGGAGCATGGGGATTTTGTGTTTGAATTGTATAGGTTTGGGGCGAGTGTTTTTTTATCGCGATACTGATCGGAACTGTTTCACGACCAACAGATATGCAAATATCGGGAAACGGTGCACGTAATAAATGCCCTTTGGTTGAGAGCAGCTTAAATGGATTAGGCCACAATGCGCCGGGGATAAATCCCCAAGGAGCTTTGATCGCAATTTTTTTTACCGAAATCTCCAAAGGCATCAGCTCTGCCAATGCTTCAGCAAGCCCTAGCGCCTGATTCTGTGTACCCTTGAGGCCATTTGACACGACCCAACACACCTTCACCTGTTCGCCAGATTCCACCGCCTCGATGGCATTGGGATGAAGGATTACATTGTCATATGCGTCATCATTAGATGCAACGTCATCATTAGATGCAACGTCATCCTCAGTCGTGATTATGGTATCTGACGGGTCGCTCACCAAAAATTTCTCCTATAGAGCGGTTTATCGAATTTTGTGCCGGTAGTTTTGCATGCCCATTTAGTAGGGTTAAAATTTATCCAGAACAGGCCTATCAGGTCCAGCTAACACCCATTCATGGCAAAAACCGGGCCAGCTAGTCTAACTGGTTGTTTTTCACACTATTTTTTCATAACAACTCTAAGCTCTAATTCCCCTTCTATTTCGACACTTTAAGGCCTTGCTCGTCCCTTGTTTACAAGGATATAGCCCATAAATTATGCCGAAATCTCGTTTTTGGCTTTTCACTATCATTCACCAACGATATAGAGTACCAGCTTCTTTTATTAGCTGACCATCAGGAGTTATAGTCATGACCGCCCTCTATGTCATTTTAGGATTTATAGGTATTTTCTGCGTTCTCAACCTCCTTGAAAAAGGGCGCATTGATTAATTTTAATACGCCTTAATCACTATTATCACCCCGTGTAATTTGACACCCTCCCCTAGTTTTTACAGGTCTCGCGTTTTTAGGGCCCATCCATGAGTGACACATGCTAACAGATTTATTGCTTGTCCTTACAGGGTTACTCGCTCTCCTCGTTGCAGGCGAGCTTCTTGTTCGCGGCGCGGTTGATCTAGCCAGAGCCTTGCATATTCCGGCCCTTATCGTGTCCCTGACAATTGTCGCTTTTGGTACGTCAGCCCCTGAAATTGTCGTCTCCATTCAAGCGGTTTTGAACGGAAGTGCCGGCATTGCCCTTGGGAATATTGTGGGGTCAAACATCGCAAATATTTTGATGGTTCTAGGCATACCCGCCATCATTTACCCGATCTCAACCAATGTAGAAGGCCTTAAAAAACACGCTATTGTAATGGGACTTGCGACGATTGCATTTGCAATGACCGCTTATCTGACTGGCAAGATCACATTTATGACCGGTGCGGCGTTATTTACCGCATTAATTCTCTATATTTCCTACATGCTGATCGATGCCATGAGAGGTCGAGGTAATAATCCGGTACTTGATGAGATTGAAGAATTTAGTGATGGTGATGGGCTACGTTTGTCGACATTTGTTTTCATCATTGTTGGATTAATTGGCCTGCCCCTTGGCGCTAACTTGCTTGTCACTCACGGCTCAATACTGGCTAGTTCTTTAGGGGTACGCGACGCGGTCATCGGATTAACAGTCATCGCATTTGGCACGTCTCTGCCTGAGCTTGCAACGGTACTTTCTGCTGCAGTTAAGAAAAAAGCAGATGTTGCAATAGGATCAATTGTCGGGTCCAATATATTTAACCTACTCGCCGTGGGCGGTGTTACAGGGCTTGTTGGGGGTGCAAGTTTTGATCCTGCCTCACTGCATATCGATCTGCCGGTTATGATATTTGCAACGATAATTCTTTGCATCTTTATCTTCCCGAGAATAAATATTGGACGTTTTCCCGGTGTGCTGATGGCAGCAGCTTATATTGGTTTTATCTATTATATCGCAACTCAAACCTTGATTTAATTTTTTCCGCAAAGTTTAGCAGAATTTGACCGTATCTAATCTTAATTCTTCAAATAATAAAGCAACTGCGCTCGTGACCGGAGCAGGTCAACGGCTCGGAAAAGCCATGGCTTTAGCCCTTGGACGTGCAGGTTATAATGTTGGCGTACATTATTTTTCTTCATCTGCGGAAGCTGAAAAGGTTTCAACGGACATCAATAAAGTTGGCGGTGCGGCCGTCCCCATCCAATCAAATCTAGGGCAGGAAGATGATGTTGCTCAGCTGATTTCCAAAACAAGTCAGGCTTTTAGTGATCGCGTGTCGTTATTAATTAACTGCGCTTCTATTTTTGAAAATGATGATATTCAAACCATGACGCAAGACAGTTGGGATCAACATTTCGCCGTAAACTTGCGGGCACCGGTAAAACTTACCCAGGATTTTGCCAATCAGGCTTCACCCGAAAAGAATAATCTCGTGATTAATATCATTGATCAGCGCGTCAAAAAACTAACGCCTCAATTTATGTCTTATACCGCATCCAAAGCGGCTTTGATGAATATGACCATCACTATGGCACAAGGGCTTGGTCCACAAAAAATACGTGTGAACGCAATTGGCCCAGGCCCAACCCTGCGCAATAAGCGACAATCAGAACAAGACTGGCAAATACAAAATGAATCCACTGTACTGGGGCATGGGGCAACGCCTGACGATATTGTCGCTGCAATGTTTTATTTAATCGATGCCACGACCGTTACCGGTCAGATGATTGCCGTTGATGGCGGCCAGCACCTCACATGGCAAACACCTGATGTCATGATTAATGAATGATATCAGAATCTCTCCTACCGAAAGCCATAAACTCAATGAGTAACAATTACCGCAAAATTTTTATCAATGGCCTTAAGGTCGATGCTCAAATAGGCGTTTACGACTTTGAACACGGTCAAACCCAACCTTTACTAATTGATTTTGAAATGAAAGTGGAAGAGCCTGATAACCCTGTTTCTGATTCAATTGAGGATGTGGTTTGCTATAACAAAATTTCTCAAGAAATTTTCTCCATCATTGACGAAGGGCATATTGGTCTCGTTGAAACACTTGCCGAACGGATCAATGATATAGCGATGAGACACCCTATGGCCATAGACTCAAAAGTATGCATTAAAAAACTCAATGCAATCGAACGAGCAGATGCAGCTGGTGTAGAAATTTATCGCTCAAAAAATAACATCTAACACAAGAAACAATGCGTAACTCATAAATATCTTTTGGATATTTTATCACCATTGTATGAATGCAGTCCCTGCGCAATCGACTTTGTTGCTACGAGAAGATCGGATGTTTGTGTTTTAGGCAAAATCCCCATTGTTGGTGCATTATTGTTCTGATACGCTTTCTAAATGCCCAATAGCGGAGAAGCTTTCATGCACAAACGATTTACAAATACACCTCGCGCATCTTTAATAAAAACCCTCATTCTTGCCACTACCGGATTAGCGTTTTTTAGTGCTAACGCCCAAGAGGATGTGCCCCAGAACGGCAAAACCGACGATCCCGCTCTGTTTACTGCTGAACGGGTCTTTGACCTTGAATTTGCAGCCGATCCGCAAATCTCTCCTGATGGCTCAACGATCTTGTATGCACGTCGCTCGATGGACATAATCAAGGACCGGGTTGTAGGGAATTTATGGAAACTCGATGTTAAATCTGGCACCCATCGTCCGGTAATAGATGGCGATGGATTAGTTGCAAGTCCGCGCTGGTCACCTACCAGTGATAGAATTGTCTATCTCACCCGTGAAAATGACAAGCCCGCTTTGCGGGTACGCTATATGGATAGCGGTGAAAGCTTATCCGTCGCGCAATTATCCCATAATCCTAGCGCTCCGGTATGGTCACCAGATGGAAAGTTCCTAGCATTTTCAATGTTTGTTCCTTCAAAAGCGCCAAGCTTTGCAAATGCTCCAACCCGACCCGAAGGCGCAGAATGGGCAAAACCCGTCAAAGTGATAGATGATCTGGTATTTCGTTTTGACGGTGCTGGATATACGAAAGAAGGGGCAAGGCATATTTTTGTTGTTCCCGCTCAAGGAGGAACACCGCGCCAAATCACCGACGGTGCGAATGACTTCAATGCACCTGAATGGTTGGATAACAACACTATTCTAGCCGTTGCAAACGATATTAAAAATGCTGACCTTGACCCGATTGAACGGGAAATTTATTCCGTCAATGTGCGGACAAAGGCCCGAACAGCTCTTACTCAGCGCGATGGACCAGATAATAACCCGAAAGTCTCCCCGAACCAGCGGCTCATAGCCTATCAGGGGTATGATGATAAAGTAGTCTTCTCTCAACAAACCGATCTCTACGTTATGAATCGAGATGGTAGCGGCGTGCGCAATCTAAGTGCCAATTATGATCGCTCTATCGGCTCCATAGCATGGCGCCCCGACGGTAATGCTATTCTCGCGCAAGTCGAAACCGATGGCGCTTTGTCCATCGTCTCTTTTCCTGTTAACGGAGGTCAGCCTTCGGTTATCACGAATAAAGTTGGTGGAGCTGCTTTTGGGCGTCCATATATGGCAGGATCTTTTTCAGTAGCAAAACGCGGCGGCTCTAATGCTGGTATCGCCTTTACAATCGCTGAAGTTAATCGGCTTTCTGATGTGGGGTATATTAGTGGTCGCGGTAAACCACGAACCCTCACTAATTTGAATGAAGACGTTTTTCCGTACCTTGAACTGGCGTCGCTGGAAGAAATAAAAGTTAAATCCTCTCATGATGATCGAGAAATTGAAGCCTGGATTGCGCTCCCTCCGGGCTTTACAGCAGACGGTAGCTATCCGATGATTTTAGAAATACATGGTGGCCCGGTTGCTATGTATGGTCCCTCATTCTCACCAGAAATTCAGCGCTATGCCGCGCAAGGTTATGTAACAGTCTATGCAAACCCTAGAGGGTCATCCGGTTACGGACAGGAGTTTGTCGATCTCATTAATCTTGCATATCCCGGCAATGACCATGACGACCTTATGAGTGTAGTCGATGCCGTGATAGCCAAAAACTATGTCGACAAGGAACGTTTATTTATCACTGGCGGGTCGGGCGGCGGCGTATTAACCGCATGGGCCGTAGGTAAAACAGATCGTTTCGCAGCCGCAGCAACAATTAAACCAGTTATAAATTGGGCGACCATGGCATTAGCGGGTGACATTGCACGTTTTGTTTCCAGACATTGGCTGCAATCTCAACCATGGGAAAACCGCGAGTTATACTGGAAATTATCGCCAATCTCTCTCGTGGGAAATGTGACAACGCCTACTCTGGTGATGGTTGGCGAAGAAGATTGGCGCACCCCTGCATGGGAAGCAGAGCAATTTTATACTGCATTGAAAGTACAAGAAATCGATACTGCTTTAATTCGCATCCCCGGCGCATCTCATTTTATAGCTGCCCGTCCCAGCAATTTGATCGCAAAAGTTGATAATATTATGGGTTGGTTCGAAAAATACGACCCAAAAAAGAAAAGCGATCAGGAAGAGTAAGAGTAAAACCAAGCTCAAGCCGAGCCGAACCTTTCAAAGTCAATCATCATGTGTGTCAATTTCTATGCCCCAGGAAAATCCTTTCTGGGGCATAGTCATGTGAATTGTGCATTTCATGCTCTGCATCGATATTGATTATAACATCTATTAGCATTTCTTATTTTTGCTTAAAATCTAGAAGCACTTAATCCCATCACCTTTTAGAAATTATGTGATTAACGATTTAATTCCACGAAAAAACAATCTTGGAATGTCTCGGCATTTTATTTGGCACTATTGCGCGTTACGCCATAACTAATTTATCGCGGACAAGCTCTCAATCACTCATGACTAAAATGCATATTTGATCAAAATACATTCTGCTTGGACCAATCTTTGCTCAAATATTCAATTTGGCGTTGATAACAGTCAAATACAAAACCATTTTGGTGGCAAAAAGCTAAAACTTATCCCTTAGTTCGCAGAAACAAGCTCTCCTTTTGCAAGATAAACAATAGCAAAAACTGTTAATATTCGTCCGAAACGACGAGAATACAAAAAAAGGTCGACATCGCAAGATGCCGACCCAAAACTCTACTATGTTTTTAGTCGTAGAAAACAACGATATTTGATTACTATCTACGCTTAGCTGTTTTTCTCTTCGCAGCTTTGCGCTTCGTTGTTTTACGCTT
>CAYMPJ010000005.1:0-103103 GCA_964392325.1 uncultured Caulobacterales bacterium | reverse complement strand
TTTTTCTTGGCTGTTTTTTTCTTAGCCGTCTTTTTCTTGGCTGTTTTTCTTTTAGCCGTCTTCTTTTTAGCGGTTTTCCGCTTTACAGCTTTTTTCTTTTTAGTGGCCTTTTTCTTGGCCGTCTTCTTTTTGGCGGTTTTCCGTTTAACAGCCTTCTTCTTGGCTGTCTTCTTCTTCGCCGTCTTACGTTTCACAGCCTTCTTCTTGGCTGTTTTTTTCTTAGTTGCTTTCTTCTTAGTTGAGCGCTTTTTAGCTGGCGCTTTTCTTTTTGCAGTTTTTTTCTTCTTAGTAGTTTTTCGAGTCGTTTTGCGTTTAACCGCCATTGTTCGTACCTCCGAATCTTGATTCGAATGTAGGACACTAACTTAATTTGCTAAAAAAGTATTGTATATCCGCACAAAGAATTGTGCGAAATCGCATTTTTTTTAATTTTTTTGCGTTTTTTTTCTAATTTTTGCGATTAAAACGGAATGTCATCATCCAATTCATAACTTGAACCCCCTCCGGACGACTCATTTTGACTACCACCACCTAATTGATTCGATGCCCCGTAGTCAGACGATCCGCTCATTGAGTTTTGTCCATCGCGACGACCATCAAGCATTGTCAGATTAGAATTAAAGCCTTGAAGAACAACTTCGGTTGTATATTTGTCCTGACCGTTTTGATCTTGCCACTTACGGGTTTGCAAAGCGCCCTCTAGATAAACTTTCGATCCTTTACGCAAATATTGCTCTGCAATACGTGACAAACCCTCATTAAAGATAACAACACGATGCCATTCAGTTTTTTCGCGACGTTCCCCGGTATTTTTATCTTTCCAGTTTTCCGAAGTCGCAATGCTTAAGTTTGCAATCGGGCGACCGTCTTTTGTTTGGCGAATTTCTGGATCAGCGCCCAAATTTCCCACTAAAATAACTTTGTTTATGCTTCCAGCCATGCCGAATACTCCATTTCTACGACGATAAAGCCCATAAATTTAAAATGCACACTTATGCATGTTCAAAATATAAATTCGTTTCCGCTCTTTTATCATTTGAGTCTTTGCCAACGCCACATAGTGGTTTTCCACTGTTTAAAGACTGTCGTTAGCCTCAATTAATTAGCCACCACATCAAAAATTGCCAAAAACAACCAAATCAAAACGAAATACGACTTGGGAAGATCAATTTGGGCGGTAATTGACATGCAAGTTCATATAATGTTCTCTTTTAAATATCTTTTCTACACGCCAAACGCAAGTGAAGATGGGTCAACAACATTATGTGAGGCTTAAAAGTTATCCACACTTTGGTTTTCATGCATTTGATCATCTGACGCACACCGCACCTTGCTATATATACAAACTTGTCTTTCCCAATTTTCAAAATGAATGAAATTTATCCATGTCGCTTAAGTCTATTCGTGTTGTTGGTGCGCGCGAGCACAATTTAAAAAACGTAACCTTGGAAGTTCCAAGAGATAAACTCGTTGTTATGACCGGCCTGTCTGGCTCTGGTAAGTCTTCGCTCGCCTTTGATACAATTTATGCCGAGGGTCAGAGACGATATGTTGAAAGTCTTTCCGCTTATGCCCGTCAATTTTTAGAATTGATGCAAAAACCCGATGTTGACCAAATAGATGGGCTTTCTCCGGCAATTTCCATTGAACAAAAGACAACATCGCGTAATCCCCGCTCCACAGTCGCAACAGTAACAGAAATCTACGACTATATGCGTTTGTTGTGGGCACGAGTTGGAACGCCCTATTCTCCGGAAACAGGCCTACCTATTGCGAGTCAAACCGTTTCTGAAATGGTTGATCGCTTAATGAGTTTCCCGGAAAAATCACGTCTATACCTACTTGCGCCAATAATACGTGGTCGCAAAGGCGAATATCGCAAAGAATTGGCTGCGCTTTTAAAAAATGGGTTTCAACGCGTAAAAATTGACGGAGAGTTTTATGAAATAGCCGACGCGCCAACCCTAAATAAAAAAATCAAACATGATATTGATGTGGTTGTAGATCGCGTGATCATCAAACCCGGAATTGAAAGCCGCCTTGCAGAATCTTTTGAGGTGGCCCTCGATCTAGCTGATGGTATTGCAATTGCGGAAAGCGCAAATGTGAAAAATGATAAGGGGGATCCGGAACGCACCGTTTTTTCCGCCCGTTTTGCCTGTCCGGTCTCTGGTTTTACAATTGACGAAATAAAACCACGCCTATTTTCATTTAACGCCCCTGCTGGTGCCTGTCCGTCTTGCGATGGGCTTGGTACTGAAATGATATTTGATGATGATCTGGTTGTTCCCGATCCAGCTCTGGCCTTAAATAATGGCGCCATTGCACCCTGGTCTAAAGGTACATCACCTTATTATGCACAAACTTTGGAAGCCCTTGCCAAACATTACAAGTTTTCGCTCTCTAAATCCTGGAGTGATATCGATGATATCGCTAAAAATATCGTTCTCTATGGCACCGGTGATGAAGATATCAGTTTCATATATAAAGACGGTGCACGTAAATTTGAGACGGTTAAACCTTTTGAAGGGGTCATCCCCAACCTTGAGCGAAGATGGCGTGAAACAGATAGCAACTGGGTGCGCGAAGAATTATCGCGTTTTCAATCTATTACCCATTGCGAAGCCTGCGATGGCCAGCGATTGAAAGCTGAGGCCCTAGCCGTAAAAATCAATGATCTTCACATATCCCAAGCAACTGCCTTTTCAATACGCGAAGCAGAAGTCTGGTTTAAGGGATTAAGTAAGGCGCTAACAAAAAAGCAGTTGGAAATTGCTGACCGCATCTTAAAAGAAATTCGCGATCGTCTGACCTTCCTCAACAATGTGGGTCTTGATTACCTTACCTTATCTCGCAGCTCTGGCACTTTATCGGGGGGTGAAAGCCAACGTATACGATTGGCCTCGCAAATCGGTTCTGGCCTTACCGGCGTTTTATATGTGCTCGACGAACCATCAATTGGCTTACATCAGCGAGATAATGAACGCCTTTTGGAAACCTTAAAACGTCTGCGTGATCTTGGTAACTCAGTTATTGTCGTAGAACATGACGAAGATGCAATTCGCGATGCAGATCATGTTGTTGATATTGGACCGGGCGCGGGTGTACATGGCGGGAAAATTATCGCCAGCGGGTCTGTCAAAACGATAATGAACACCAAGAATAGTCTAACCGGTGACTATCTTGCGGGGCGGCGAGAAGTCCCCGTCCCTGCTGAGCGCAGACCGTATGATAAGAAACGCGTTCTGACCATTAAGGGGGCAAGCGAAAACAATCTTAAAAATATAACCGCGCAAGTCCCTCTCGGTTTATTAACTTGTGTCACAGGCGTATCCGGGGGCGGTAAATCAACCTTGATCATCGAAACGCTCTACAAAGCAGCAGCACGGCGAATATATAACAGCAAAGATGCCCCTGCAGCTCATAAAAGTATTAGCGGTCTGGAACAACTCGATAAAGTTATCGATATTGATCAATCCCCGATTGGGCGCACCCCCCGATCAAATCCGGCTACATATACCGGCGCTTTCACCCCTATACGCGAATGGTTTGCTGGTCTACCCGAAGCAAAAGCACGCGGGTACAAACCGGGTCGCTTTTCTTTCAACGTTAAAGGCGGGCGTTGTGAAGCTTGTCAGGGGGACGGTCTTATAAAAATTGAAATGCATTTTCTCCCGGACGTTTATGTGACATGTGAAACATGTAAGGGAAAGCGATATAATCGCGAAACTTTGGAAGTGAAGTTTAAAGATAAATCCATCGCCGATATACTTGATATGACTGTTGAAGACGGCCTTGAATTTTTTAAAGCGGTCCCCTCTATCCGGGATAAGATGGAGACATTAAATCGTGTTGGCTTAAGCTATGTGAAAATTGGCCAACAGGCGACGACCCTATCGGGAGGGGAGGCACAGCGGGTAAAACTCTCTAAAGAACTCTCTAAACGCGCTACCGGCAGGACTTTATATATACTCGATGAGCCAACAACGGGTCTTCACTTTGAAGATGTGCGCAGATTGATGGAAGTAATTCAAGAACTAGCCGACACCGGTAATACGGTTGTTGTTATCGAACATAATCTTGATGTCATTAAGCAAGCAGATTGGATTATCGATCTTGGCCCTGAAGGGGGCGATGGCGGCGGCGAGATTGTAGTCGCTGGAACGCCAGAGGATGTTTCCAAATGCAAGCAAGGCTATACGGGTAAATTTTTAAAACCTATGCTTGAGAAAAAGACTTTAAAAAAGGCACCAAAAAAAGTCGCTAAGAAAACAGTTAAACCAAGTACTAAAGCGAAAAAAGTTTCGCGCAAATCCACTATACAAAAAAAACGTAGCGTGGCTTAAGATAGAGCTATCCCGGGATAGTTAGTGAGATTCACCTGGATTGGCGTTTTCACTCCCATGTGGACTCGCGCATACCCTTCCTTAGGCGAATAGCCTTCGATATCTACATTATGGGTAATAATGATAAATATAATTATATATGCCTAACCTAGTGCAATGAATGGATTGTCCTTATCTTTAGCCAAATTTAAAAATCAAAGGTTTTAATTAGATGGCAATCCCAACGAGTAGTCCCTACATAATTATCGGCGCTGGTATTCACGGTTTATCGACGGCATATCATCTGGCGCGTAAACTTAGCAGCATGGGTAGGGGAAGCGGCGCCGATATTATTGTCTTGGACAAAGGTGCAATCGCTGCGGGAGCTTCCGGCATTGCTTGCGGCGTGGTTCGCAATAATTACTTTCAACCCGCGATGCGTGAGCTTATGGCGCACTCGGTAGAGGTCTGGGAAGAAGATGCAGAGTACTATTCCTATCACCCTGTTGGTTACATGCAAATTTCCCCTGAAAGCATGCATAATGACGTTGGTTCAATTTATGAACAACAAAAAGCAATTGGCTATGAAAGTACCTTCATAGAAGGGAAAAGCGATTGCAATCATTATATGCGCGATCTGTTCGATGATTGGCAGGCGGGAGGAATAACTTCGGTATTGCACGAAAAAAAAGGCGGTTACGCCAATAACACAAAGGCAATTTATGCGCTTGCCGAAAAGGCTGAAAATGAAGGTGTGCGTATTATCACTGGTATTGAAGTCAAAGGCTTTGCAGAGATAAACGGCTCTGGTAGCGCGATCAAAGCCGTAGAGACAGATAAGGGCTCAATCGCTTGCGATTATGTTGTTGTAGCACCCGGTCCTTGGGTTCGAGATTTTTGGATAATGCTGGATCTCCCTGACACGGTTTCCATAACCGCTAAAGACGGTCAACGTCATAATGATATACCAATGTGGAAATTCTGGCAGCTAGAGGAAGGGGTTTTAAAAGTTGATCCAACTATGTTTGTAACGAATGACGGTAAAATGCCGCCAGTTATGCATGTCGATACCGACGCACCGCTCATCTCTGATGTAGATGGCTCGGTGATCAGCGAAGATATATGGGGAATATATTATAAACCGGACTTTCACTTTAACGGCGTGCAAGGAGGAGCCATGCCCTATGAAGTTACGAAAGAGGCAAACGATGTGGCCATCGATCCCTATGGTCCTTCATCACCCGAATTTGTCTCCTCTCCGGAATTTGCTCATATGTGGTGTTCTGCTTTGGCTCATTGTCATAAACGCTTCGAAGGCCAGATCGTTCACTACCATAAAGAAGCTTCCGGCGGCGTCGGGTGCTTTACGCCCGACAGCTTCCCGGTTTTTGATCATTTTCGTCCCAATTGCTATGTTATTGCCGACTCCAATCATGGATATAAAATGATTGGCGTTGGAAAATTACTGGCGGATGAAATCCTTGGTGAACCACAATCACTGTTAAAGCCGTTTCGCTTTTCAAGATATATCGAAGGCGATCTACATCCGGTCTCCAATAGTCCATATCCTTGGAGCTAGAGTTCAAAGACAACAATGACGCATAATTCTACCCTGAAGCGCTCATCCGCATTCATTTTCCATTTTATCTATCCATGCGGCAATTAAATCGGCGCCTTCTTTATGCACAAGGCTGCGACCAAGCTCGGGCATTCGTGCGCCGGGATCAGTAATGATCATACGATAATGCAATATCGAATTTTCACTACTCCCCGGATCAATATCATAGAGACGCCCCCCCGTCCCTGCGCCAGCTGCAATCGCGTTTTTACAAACACCTAGATGCGTTAGAGAAGTATTTTCAATATTGAGATGAAGTCCTGATGTATCGGCTGGGCCAACAGGGTTATGACAATGGGCGCAATTGCTATCCAGATAGCCGCGCGCACGAATATCTAACGCCACACTTTCATCATCGTAACGAGCCATCGTTAAGGCGTTTAAATCGCTATGTTCACCCTTACTATCAAAAAAACCAATCTCCTGAAATTTCATCAATTGATTTTTAAAGCCGTCTTCATACCCATAAACAGTGTCCAACTGTAATGTTCTGGACCCAAGCGGGACCAATTCCTTACTGGTTGCATTTGGCGCATGACAGCCGGCACACTGATTAATATTGGGGATTATATAGGAAAATTTCTGCTCTTCTTGATTTTCATCGATAAGACTTAAAGGAATTATGCCGCCAATTCGGGTTAATGTTGCATTGGTTTGAGCCTCGTTCCAGATATAGGAAAGGGCTTCCCATCCTGCCTCACGGTGCACAAGAAGGCGCGTTTCCAAAAGTCTGTGCTCGGTGAGTTTTAATCCAGTTTTATGATTGACCTTCTGTCTATCCTTAACCTTTAGAACGCTGTTCTGATTTTCATGTGTCTGATTTGCGCGGGGATAATAAAATGTTTTGCTTATGACCGTACCAATGGGGAAATTCAAAGCATCCAAATTTTGTATTGTCGCTACTTGGCCTTCGGGCACCCAGATAGTTCTGAGTTTATGTGCATAATCGGTAAAAAGAGGCGCTTTAAGCGTATAGGGAATTACACTCTGAGATAGAACGAGCTCGCCTCCCTTTATGGAAACCATTCCCCAATCTGATAGATTTTTGGGATTATCTGAGCCATGGAATATAGGCGCGGCAATATCTCTGGACTGTTCCCCGATCCCCGAAATTGGACTCTTGAAATATTCCGCGGTGAATCTGAGCAGCAGTAAAATGAATGCAAGAACCGCAAACCAGGATCGCTTCTTCATCATGACTACTCACTCAAAGTAAGTTTTATTTCCTTTAATGGGGTCAAAGAACAATTAAACACTTTTGTTTCCAGACGAGGATCAGCGTTCTTGTTAGGTTGATCAACATTGAGAACTTCAACCTGATCTTCAGCAATACAAATGTTCGGCCCCTCAAGAGCTGCGTTCGCATAACCATCCCATAAAATATCAGGTATGCGCCCCGAAATGCCAAACATCAGGGTTTTAAGGGCTTTCAAGTCAAGTCCATCGGGTGATTTCCCACCGCCCTCATAGACATTATCATGAATGGAAATATTTTCAGGATAGGCATCGAACCCGTCCTCGGCGTTTGATAGATCCCAGCCGGTTGAATGCACAGATGAAATAATCACATTGGCTGTGTTGTTCCTGCGCATATGATTACCAAATATTTCTATATTGTCATGGGACGTTACAACTATTCCCGACCCTGCAGGCACACTCGCAACGGGTGTACCTTTATGGCCAAAATTCTTGGTGTTATTCTCATAAACCTTATTACTAAAAACTCTTACATCAGAACCAGACTGGGTAAGGTTAGGCATATTAAACACTAATATGCCGCCTGTATTATTAATCGCCATATTATTGTATACATCAGCTCCTTGTGTGTTTTCAATTTCAATACCGGCCACATTAAATTCAGCACGATTATTTCGAACAATCACATTTTTCGATTGCCCCACATAGATACCCGCATCAGCAGCAGCAATAGCAACACTGTCCTCGATCAGAACATTGCTGGTTTGAACTGGATAGAATCCGTATGCCCCATTTTTCGTGTCTGGTCCGTTTGTCCACTCTGTGCGCACCCGGCGAATAACAATATTATCACCCTCATTGACTTTTAGCGCATCCCCTTTTGCATCTTCAATGGCCAAGTCTTCGATTGTAAAATTAGAAGCCGTCACCAATAAACCTTCAGCGCCAGCAACCTGATCTTTAAAACTTAAAATAGTTTTATCCATGCCGGCACCGCGGATGGTTACATTATCCACCGTCAAAGATAGGCCGCGGTTGAAGGAATATCTTCCCGCGGGTATTGAGATCACATCACCTGGTTTTGCATCAATCAGTTCACCCAAGAGCTGGTCTTGATAATCCGTGTTGGCTGCAACACTTGTCTCATCTTGCTTACTGCACGAGACAGCCATTAGAGCCATAAGCGCTAAAATTGATTGATTTTTTATCATGGGCCATATCCTCTCAAAAGAGATAAGGTCAAAATGTGCTCGGAATCCACCTATTGGTCAAGGACGCTCTACATATCAGCAAAGCATGATTGTTTGACTATTGAGCGTTTATTCATAGCCGCACGCAAATTTGAGTTTCAATTACACTGCAATGCAGCGTATACATCTTGATAAAATAATTGAGGAGATTGGATAATGAAACTTTCAAGCAAACATTACCGTTCCAGAGTACGAAATACGGCCATATCGTCACTATTCATACTCGGTCTTACCGCATGCAATGAATCCACTCCTGTCGATGCCCTAATCCCCCTCTCGGATTTAGCCGGAAGCGAGAGCGTCAACACGCCCGGCAAACTTATCAATCGTCAAGGGGAGCAAGTTGGGAGTGTTGTTTTTGTCGATGCACCAAATGGCGGCGTATTAATGCGTGTTGATATTGCCGGTTTATCGCCCGGGTGGCACGGCATTCATCTTCACCAAGTAGGAGATTGCTCTGATCTGGAAGCTGGTTTCAAGGCATCCGGTAGCCATGTTGATCCCGATCAAAATGAACATGGTCTCCTTAACCCAAACGGCTCCGAAAGAGCTGATATTCCCAATATTTACGCGGGTTCAGACGGCCGGGCCACTGCCGAGATTTTCCGCACTGGTCTATCCCTCTACCCTTCAGAGGCGAGTGGCACCCTTGGAAACACTTATCCCTTGTTAGATGATGATGGCTTTGCGGTCATAATTCACGAAAATCGGGATGATCATAGCTCCCAACCAATAGGCGGAGCGGGCGGTCGCATTGCTTGTGCTGCATTAGGACGCTAAACTACCAACCAAGCCGGGGGAAACCGGAACAGGTTTGGTGGTTATGGTAGGTACAAAAGATAAGAGTTTTTCTATCACTGATAGCCAAGGTGATGATAAAAAGCGCGCTCAACATACTGAGCGCGCACGATCGGAATCCACCTCCCTTCACCTCGCAAACGATACAAATCGTAACAATAGAAGAGCATTCCTTAAACACAGCTCGGCATGCGCGGCAGCATTGTTGTTCTCTGGTCATCATCGTGCCAGCCTGGCCGATCAACCCTACCCCGATCCTCTTCCCGATTATTCAGACTCTGATTATCCCGACAATGACTATTATTCAGAATTCCCGGAAAATCTCGACGATAACGATCTCACTCCCTTTGATGCTGACGAAATTCCGACACCGCGAATAAAGCCAGAAACCTCGCAAATGATGCAAGGCAATTGGACCCAACTCGCCGATATGCCTTTTCCCGTTCAGGAAATTTACCCAGCTCCGTTCTGGACAGAAGAAGTTGCCAGTCAACAGATTCGCAAAGCACTGAAAGCACAACGATTTAACATCCTTGTTAATGCTGGCGGGATCGTCCGGGTAGAAAATGGTCGCGTGGTCGCAACCCGGCAAGTCTCGGTTTACGATCCAATAGCTGACCGCTGGGACAAAGGCCCCTCACTGCCCGGTCCTGCCCATCATGTTCAGCTGGTTCCTCATAATGGATTTCTTTTCGCAATGGGTGGGTTCTCCTCTGAAGGACGAAATCACCCCGGGTGGTCAATGCGCCGCTCCATTTATCGGCTCTCCTCTCTAAATAGTCGGTGGGAGCGTTATGGGGAAATGCCCACCGCACAAGCCGAAGCAGTATGTGCCTCCTTAAATGGCTTTATACATGTAGTCGGCGGGCGATCTCCCGTCGGTAGTAGCAACGCCAATTGGAACGATCACATTGATACTGACCGTCATAGCGCACTTGATGTGCGGACCGGCAAATGGATGGAAGCTGCGCCCATGACCATACCGCGCAATTCAGCGGCCGGGGTTACTGTTAATGGGTTTCTATATGTTATGGGCGGGCGGCGCGTAACCGGAGGCAATCTCAATATAACAGAAGCTTACGATCCGCTCGCAGATCGCTGGCAAACCATGCGCCCCATGCCTCAAGCACAAGCAGGTCTTGCGGCCGCTGCCATTGGCAGCACGATCTATGTTTTTGGCGGTGAGTATTTTGATAATGGCGGCGGTGTTTATCGTAAGGTTTGGGCTTATGACACCCGGAATGATCGCTGGCGCAGCGTCACTCCCATGCCTCGTCCGCGTCACGGATTAGGCGCAGTCTCCCTTAATGGCGCAATATATATTGTCGGCGGCGCAGCAAAGCCGGGCGGCAGCTTAACATCTAACGTGCTGGATCGATTTTTATTAGAAAAATGATGGTGCGTTGTCATTATCACCCCCCAGTTCCCCGAGAAATTCCTGTAACAGCGACCATTCCAAGGTGATGGCAAATGAAGCGCGAGGGTAAGTTTCGCAGAGCTCAAACCCTGTTTTCTGAAGTTTTTGTGGCCTGATACTTAAAATTTGTTTTCTGTACGTGCAAACAGGCTATGACTAGAATATCTAAAACCGTTTTTGCAAAGACCATACTATGAGCACGCACCCGGATGAATTTTCAATTCCGATTAATAGCCCAAACGAAATTGACGATATAAAATCTTCTTCTGCATCTCACAGGCTCAAGAACAAGACGCAAGCCGAGGGGATGGCAGAAACACCATCACAAAATCAAACTCTTGGTGCGCCCTATCAAGCCTATGTCGAGGTTGATCTTGGGGCGATCGGTGCAAACTATCGATTAATTAACGAGCTGGCGCCGCAAGCCGACATTGCACCGGTCGTAAAATGCGATGGATATGGATTAGGTGCTAGCGCAATTGCCCGCACACTAATTGAGAACGAAGGATGTAGAAGTTTTTTTGTTGCTCATCCACTGGAAGGAGTTCGTTTGCGCGAAAACCTTGGCGGAATTTCGAGCAATTCTGACGTCAATATAATCATCTTCAATGGTCCAGATTCCAACAGCCTCGCCTGGTTTCGCGATCATAATTTAACACCGGTACTCAACACAGTTACACAGGCCAAACTCTGGGCTAGCGCATTTCCCGGCGTGGAAGCTTTCGTGCATGTGGATACGGGTATGAACCGCCTCGGCATAGATCCAAACAAGATTAATTATCTAGACCAAATTGACGGCTTAAATATCACAACTGTGATGTCTCATCTTGCTATTGCGAGCGATCCATCAAACTCCATGAATGCCCGGCAACGCAAAAATTTTCTTGCTGCCGCAATGCACTTTCCAGGAGCGCGCTTATCTCTTTCCGCATCGGGCGGCGCTTTTATGCCGGCAGGATATCATTACTCCCAGATAAGGCTGGGTATTTCATTATATGGGTCGAGTGTCACCGAAGAACGAGATACCCGCCTTAAACGCGTAGCGCGTTTATTCGCCCCGATTATGCAATTACGTGATATCCCCAAAGGGGCCAGTGTTGGTTATGATATGACTTGGACGGCTGAACGTGCATCACGTATAGCAACGATTGGAATTGGTTATGGCGACGGATATCCCCGCCTTGTCTCTAACAAAGGAGCTGTGGTGATCGATGGGATACGCTGCCCATTGGTGGGCCGAGTGTCGATGGATCTGATTACAGTTGATGTAAGCGAAGTTGGTCAGGGCATAGGGATAGGAGATCGTGCTGAAATTTTCGGTCACAGCTTGCATTTGGAAGAATTAGCGCAGATGGCCGATACGATCCCTTATGAAATACTCACCCAGATCGGCCCTCGTATCGAGCGAATTTATACAAGCTAGCTTGATTTCTAGTCCAACTACTATACGGCAAGGTGAATTCACGTTAAGATAATAAAAGCCTGAAGAAACAATGTCGGTTTCTAATTGGGTTGGGCATTGGGTTTTATGAATTTTAATATCTTTGAAACGATTGGCGCTGTCTTTATACGATTGTTGAGGCAAATCGGGCATATTGTCCTATTTGCCCTGCGGTCAGTTATCGCAATCATAACGCCCCCGATTTATCTTAAAGCACTTGGCTCCTCTCTGGTTCGAATCGGCTTCCAATCACTGCCCGTTATTGGCCTCACCGCGATTTTTACAGGCGCAGCCCTTGCTTTGAATATTTATGATGGGTCTCTACGTTTTAACGCCGAATCCTTTCTGCCTCAGATTTTAGGGGTATCAATCACCCGCGAGCTGGGCCCGGTACTCGCTGCCCTTATGCTCTCGGGAAGAAGTTCCTCTGCTATCGCTGCAGAAATTGCGACAATGCGCGTGACCGAACAAATTGAAGCGATGCGCACGCTAGCAGTTAATCCTTTTCATTATCTCATTGCCCCGCGAATACTCGCCACCATGATTGCGATGCCCTTACTGGTATTGATAGCTGATGTTATCGGTATTTATGGAGGCTGGTTGGTCGCCGTTTATGCACTTGATTTTTCTGGAACCATGTTCATCCAGAATTTAGCTGATTTTCTTGCCCAGCGTGATGTTACATCTGGGCTCTACAAAGCGATCGTCTTTGGCTTCCTTCTATCCCTTATGGGCTGTTATCACGGTTATTTCAGTGATCGCGGCGCCCAAGGTGTTGGTAAAGCCACCAGAACAGCCGTTGTAGCGTCAGCCATGCTGATTCTAGCCTCTAATTACATCATGACCGCGCTGTTTGTGGAGGTTTAATGGATATGTCAAATCAAACCACAAATGAATTAACTCAAGAAAACCCTGAACCGAATTTTTCATCGGGTCCCTCCTCTTCCCAGATACCCAAAATTTCCATCCGTAACCTCTCCAAATCATTTGGTAATAAAGAAGTCCTGAAGGATGTGTCCCTGGATATCTATACTGGCCGCTCAATGGTGGTGATAGGCGGTTCGGGTGTAGGCAAATCGGTTTTATTGAAAATCATTCTAGGTTTAATTCCCGCCGATAGCGGCAGTATTCTTATCGACAATCAGCCATTGGTCAGTTCGGAAAATAAGATTTCTCCCGAACTTGGTAAGATTGGCATGTTGTTTCAGGGGGCCGCTCTTTTTGACAGTATGCGGGTTTGGGAAAATATCAGCTTTCGGCTGATGCTCGCCGATGGGCAATCCCGTCGGCATTCGCGCGAACGCGCCTATGAATGCCTCTCCCTTGTCGGCCTAAACGAGGATGTCGGCGAGCTTTATCCTTCAGAAATATCTGGCGGCATGCAAAAACGGGTTGGTCTTGCACGGGCAATAGCCGCAAAACCGGAAATCCTCTTTTTCGACGAACCAACAACTGGCCTGGATCCAATCATGGCTGATGTCATTAACAAGCTGATATTTGAACAAGTCCATGCCCTTGGTGCTACCGCAGTCTCAATCACTCATGATATGAAATCGGCAAGCAAGATTGGCGATGAAATCACGATGCTCCATGGGGGGCGGATTATTTGGCGCGGAACCCCAGAAAGCATGGTCCACTCGGGCAATGCCATGGTTGACCAATTCATCAATGGTCGCGCAGAAGGGCCAATACGCGTAGATAGTTAAGCTATGCATCAACTCGTTCGTACTTGTTACGTCCAAAGCATCCCTTTAGCGCTCAAAGCCCAAAAAACACCTATCCGGTCTTATATATTAAAGTGAGTTAACAAACGTTAACCTTCTCTTTACCATTCCATTTATAATTAATGAAAATTAAATATGGTCGTGATTAGATGATTAACTCATCTCGTTGTTTTCGGTACCACAGAAAAATATCGAAACTAGACGTATCGGGGCTATTTTCACGCCATTAGGGCACGGTTTTTGCGGGGCTTTTCAACCGTCTTTATCTAACAGCGTTTCAACGGGCCATGCCAAACTCTTCTCTACCCTATAGGATTGGGAAAATGATGCAGAAAAACAGCAAAATTTGCCTCCCCAGTGCCTCCAATAGCCCTGTTCTATACGCAAAACCGCAATCTAAACTGCCAGCACACCCATTTTTGTCCATGATTTCCGATGTTTGCCTTGCTTTTGGGTGCGAAAAAAGTGAAGCTTACTCTCGATATAATATAACGCATTTCTTGGGTGTTACTTCTATGTTGCGTATCAATCGCGTCATGATGCTGCTAATGGCATTGCTATGGGTTACTGCATCCCCGCAATTGAACAGTGTTCACGCGAAAGAAACAAAATACGCAGCTTTTGTTATGCATGCAGATAGCGGTGATATTTTATTTGACCGTTATTCTACTGCACATCGATATCCCGCCTCTTTAACCAAAATGATGACCCTCTACCTTCTTTTTGAGGAAATAGAATCAGGGCGGATGTCCTTAAAATCAAAAATCAAGGTTTCTAAAACCGCTGCTGCGCAGCCTCCATCCAAGCTCGGGTTGCGCGCGGGTTCAACAATAAATACAGAAACCGCCATTAAAGCATTGATCGTAAAATCAGCGAACGATGTCGCAGTTGTTGTCGCTGAACGTCTCGGTGGTACTGAATGGCGATTTGCCCGTCGGATGACACAACGTGCCCGCCAATTAGGAATGCATAAAACCACCTTCAAAAATGCATCAGGCCTGCCAAATTCCAAGCAACTCACAACCGCGCGCGATATGGCCGAGCTTTCTCGTCGACTGTTTCAAGATTTTCCGCAATACAAACATTATTTCACGACCAAACAATTTACCTATAAAAATCGCACCTATACAACGCACAATTCTCTTGTGAAAAATTATCCTGGTGCTGATGGCATAAAAACCGGTTATACGCGCCGCTCCGGGTTCAATCTTGCCACTTCGGCAGAACGTGAAAACAATAAACTGATCGGCATTGTTCTGGGTGGCCGCTCTTCTCATACGCGCGACAAACATATGCGTGAAATTCTCGACAATGCTTTTGCCACTCTAAAGCGTAAACCTCAGCTTATATCCGCACTTCATCGCAACACACCAACGCCTATACTCAAACCCTCTCCTTATGGAAATGCGCCAACTATTGCTGGAAATACCGAGCTGCAAGCAACGCTACAAAATGCACAGAGGTCATTTTCTGGAACAAGACCAGAGGATGATCCAGTGAGTTCCTTGATAATTGCCAGCGAAGAAACAGACCCAAGCAGGCCAGCAGGCATCGCAACATTTATTCCCGATACGCAACCTCAAAATGATCAAGTTGCAAGCCTCATTTCCCGCGAAGACAATAGTTATCACAGCGCACAGGGTGATATTGACGAGAACAGTCTTTTAAAATCCATCAGCACCGCCCCTCAAAATATTCACAGCCTACCCTGGGCGGTTCAGATCGGGGCTTACTCAACGAGTGATTATGCTTACCAAGAGCTCGAAAAAGCAGCAAAACTGGCACGCCTTGATCATGCGCCTAGGGATGTCAGCACACTTGCAGTCAGTGACCGGCCAGCCCTCTATCGGGCGCGGTTTTTCTATCTTGACCGCGTACGGGCCAAAGAAGCTTGCCAAGACCTGAAACAGATCGGAATTGGTTGCTTTGTAGCCTCTAACAAGGCAGCTTCTTAGCGTTGGCTAACTGCTGAAACTTGGTTTCTCTTGGAGCCTTCAATCAAAAATAAAAATGATGGCGCTTGAGCCTGATATCCATTTGAACCCACGCAATAAGACGTCTGATAAGAAGTTTTTTATCAAAGACACAGTTTTTCGGTTACGCTCCTTGCGCGCACCCTTTCCCCTTCAAGTCCAATAGTATATGTGTACTTATTGTCGATTTTATCAGGACTGACGTATGTTACTGGCTATTGATGTAGGAAATACCAATTCCGTTTTTGCCCTATATCAGGGCTCCAAATCTATTGCGCAATGGCGTACATCAACCTCCACACAGCGCACCGCTGATGAGTATGCGGTCTGGCTGTTTCAACTCATGTCAATGGAAGGCTTCTCTTTGCAGAGTGTTTCAAGCTGTATCATTTCCACTGTTGTTCCACAATCCTTATTTCATTTGCGCAACCTCTCCAAGCGGCACTTAAAAGTTGAACCCTTTGTTGTTAATTCTGACACCATACCGGGAATTGAAGTTCGCATTCCAAAACCATCCGAGGCTGGAGCTGACCGGTTAGTTAACTCTATTGGCGCTTTTGTTACTTATGGTGGCCCTCTGATTGTTATCGATAGTGGAACTGCCACAAATTTCGATATTGTCGGTGAAGGCGGTGCTTTCGAAGGGGGAATTATCGCTCCTGGCATTAATCTATCAATGCAAGCCCTTCATGAAGCGGCGGCATTATTGCCGCGTATTGCTATTGAGCGCCCGGAGACAATTATTGGTCGCGATACAGTTGGCGCAATGAAGACTGGTATATTCTGGGGCTATGTTGAATTGATAGATGGCCTAACCCGGCGCATTATCGAGGAATATGGAAAGCCCATGAAAGTCATTGCAACCGGAGGCGTTTCTTCTTTGTTTGAGGGCGCCCTCGCAACAGTTGATCATTTTGATCCTGATTTAACCATTCTCGGACTTCTCGAAATTTATCACCGGATCAATAAAATGGATAATGCTATTCCGGAACATAATGGATGAGCCATTTAGAGTTGGTATTTCTCCCTCTTGGGGGTTCAGGCGAAATCGGCATGAATCTCAACCTTTATGGTCTAGGTCCGCTCAATGGGCCGGATAATGAACGCAAATGGCTAATGATCGATTGCGGGGTGATGTTTGGGGATTTGCGCACTCCAGGCATAGATATAATCTGCCCGGACATTTCATATATAGAAGAATACCGGGATAATTTGCTCGGTTTGGTATTAACCCACGGCCATGAAGATCATCTCGGTGCAGCCGCTTTACTTGTGCCCTACCTTCAATGTCCAATTTACGCCACCCCCTTTACTGCTGCTTTATTGCGCCGGAAGTTTGAAGAACGCGGCGAGGATATTAGCGCCCTTACCATCATCGAGATGGGCTCACATCTCAAACTAGGCCCCTTTGAGCTTGAGCTCATTACCCTCACCCATTCTATCCCAGAACCAAGCGGGGTGTTAATTACAACACCGCTCGGACGTGTGTTGCATACCGGGGACTGGAAAATTGATAAAGCACCCACTTTGGGTCCAAAAGTTGATCAAAACCGACTGCGTGAAATTGGTGATGAGGGCCTTCTTGCTATGGTGTGTGACTCCACCAATGTCTTTTCTCCGGGAGATAGCGGCTCTGAAAGCACTGTACGCGAAAACCTCAAAACCGTCATCGCACGCCAGAAGGGCCGCGTTGCGGTTACGACATTTGCTTCTAATGTTGCACGGTTGGTCTCTGTTTGCCAGGCGGCCATCGTAACGGACCGTTCTGTCTGTCTGCTTGGCCGATCCATGTTAAAAATAACCGACGCAGCCCGTGAAGCCAACATTCTCCCCGAGGGACTAAATTTTATATCTCCAGAAGAGGCTGGCTTCTTCCCGCGGGACAAAGTTCTGTATCTCTGCACAGGCTCTCAAGGCGAACCACGAGCAGCATTAGCGCGAATTGCGCGCGACGCACATCGCGATCTTATTCTATCTCGCGGCGATACAGTAATTTTTTCATCCAAGATCATCCCGGGTAATGAACGCGAGATTTTTGCTCTACAAAATGAGATCGTTAATATGGGCGTGAATATCATCACCGAGAAGGATGAAGATATTCATGTTTCCGGGCATCCTTGTAGGGATGAATTAAAACAAATGTATGATTGGGCCCGTCCGCAAATCGCAATTCCCGTCCATGGGGAGGCGCGCCATTTGGAAGAACATACAAATCTGGCTCTTACCCTCGGAGCCAAACAAGCAATATCTCCGCGCAATGGCGATGTGATCCGCCTTGCTCCTGATACTGCTAAAAAAATTGAGGAAGTTCCAAATGGCCGTCTATATCTGGATGGTGACCGTTTGATGCCAGCAGGTGCTCGGCCGATTAAAGAGCGCCATAAGCTAGGATGGGCCGGAATTTGCCAAGTCTCTCTGGTTTTTGCTGAAAATTCGACGCTTGCGACAAAGCCGCAAATCTCAATTTTTGGAATACCCCATTCCGATGATGATATAAGCGTTTTAGAAGAACTAGAATCTGAAATCACTGAACATATTCGCGACCTAGCCCCGCGTAGCAGGCTTGATGATGATGCGGTGCAATTAGCGATCAAACGTGCTATTCGTGACGTCATGGATGATATGTGGGGTAAACGTCCAATTATACAAACCCAAATCCATAGGATAAAGTCATGAATCCGGTTGGTGCACTGATTATTTATATTTTGCTCTGGTGGGTTACCCTGTTCGCAATTTTACCGATGGGCGTCTCTGGACGATGGGAGTCCCCTGATGATGGGGTTAATGGTGCTGATCCAGGAGCGCCGGCAAAACCAGACATGAAGCGCAAACTCATTACAACAAGTTGGGTTTCTTTTTTGTTGTGGCTTTTCACCCTTGCCGTCATTCTCAGCGGTATATTCAACTTTAACTCTTAAAACATTGTTTTTTATGAAAGTTCAATGACAGCCCTTGTCATTGCTCTCAACTCACATTAGCTAGAAGAAGTAAAGGCTTTTCAGCTAATATCAATCCTAAGCTCAATTTTATGCATAGCTCTTCATCACCGTGGAGTGCGCACTATTGGCAATTGCAACTTGGTAATAAGACTAATTCCCAGTGAATCGTTTTTTTGCATAATTTGCTAAGGAAATATTGATATATTCTGCATACTAAGCATTTAACTGCTAAGCACGACTATCAGGAATTTTGGATACGCTTTATAAGACACAAGAGCAAGTAAAACACAGCCGCAAGAAAGAGAGTCATAATGGCAAGCCATCACCAACCGGAAAATTCTAAGACAGATCAAGAGCCTGTCGACAAGAAAATTACCAATGAGGCTGCCATAACCGGTTCAGAAGAAAATGAAACGGAAATTTCCGACTCCACTAATGAAAATATTCATTTTGCAAAAGACCATACGCTCACAACAGATTTTGTCGATGCCGTTAAAGAAACAATAGAACTGAAAGATGCGACAGGCACTAGAAGTCTATATGAGCGTCTCCACCCCGCAGACCGAGCCGATTTGTTAGCTCTCCTGAATGAAGAGCAACGAAAAAACCTTATCACCCTATTTGACGGCGAAATCGATAGCGAGACCTTGGCGGAGCTCGAAGACGATATTTTGCCAGATATTGTTGAATCGCTTCCCTCAGAAGTCGTCGCAGAAGCGGTGGCCGAACTAGATACCGATGACGCAGTTTTCGTCCTTGAAGAAGTCGATGAAGTCAAACGGGCTGAAATTCTAGCTGAAGTCCCAGTCGCTGACCGTATCGCGATGCGCGCGGCCTTTGACTATGATGAAGATAGCGCCGGCAGAATGATGCAGCGGGAGGTTTTTGCAGCCCCCTCTTATTGGAATGTTGGGCAGGTCATTGACCGGATCCGAGAGAAAAATGGCCTCCCTGACCGATTTTATGAAGTCTTTATCATCGATCCGGCCTACCGTCCCCTTGGCGCTGTGCCCTTATGTACGCTGGTGCGGGCGCAGCGGGATGTGCCCGTTCAAAGCATCATGGTCGATAAAAATATCCAAAAAATACCAGTCACTATGGATCAGGAAGAAGTAGCCTACCTTTTTGAACAATATAATCTTATTACAGCGCCAGTGATCGACGAAAATGAGCGCCTTATCGGCATGATTACTGTGGATGATGTTGTAGAAATTATTCACGAAGAAACCCATGAAGATATGCTCGCACTTGCGGGGGTTGAATCAGATACCGGTCTATCTGATAGCGTGATGGAAACTGTACGATCGCGTATTTTCTGGCTTTGCATTAATCTGTGTACTGCTATTCTAGCCTCCTTAGTAATTTGGCCATTTAGTGATGTCATAGCAGCCTTTGTACCATTAGCGGTCTTAATGCCAATTGTAGCAAGCATGGGCGGTAATGCGGGCACTCAAACCCTGACCGTTGCAGTGCGTGCACTCGCCACCAAAGATTTAACCGCATCCAATGCAACTCGCATCGTTACCCGCGAAGTATTGGTTGGCTCCCTCAACGGTACATTTTTTGCGCTT
This sequence comes from uncultured Caulobacterales bacterium, assembly GCA_964392325.1. Lineage (GTDB taxonomy): Bacteria > Pseudomonadota > Alphaproteobacteria > Caulobacterales > Parvularculaceae > CALLPQ01. Next base: position 82,850 of record CAYMPJ010000005.1, on the reverse strand, counting down.
ATTATGGGGGTGTTAGCCGCGATTTGGTATTATCTCTCTATCGATAATACAGGATCTACGGCCATTTTATTGGGGAGTGTTGTCGCCATTGCCATGGTGATCAATCTTATTGCTGCTGGATTGGTCGGCATATTAATACCACTCGGCCTGCAGCGCGCCGGTCATGATCCCGCTGTTGCCTCCGCTGTATTTGTCACCACTGTCACAGATATATTGGGGTTTCTTGTATTCCTGGGCCTTGGAACGATCATTTTAACGGCCGTTGTTTAAGGGCCAATATTCAAATTGGAAAATCGAAAATAAAAAACGGGCCCCAAATATAGGGGCCCGTTTTTTAAAAGCGCAATCTAAAAATCAATTACGTTTCTGATTTTTTTTCGCCACCGACATAAGAGGAAGGAGTCTCGCCTTTTTCGTAGCGGTCAGCAAACTCGGTACGTCCGCCGTCACGTAAAGTTTTGGCTTGTGATATCCAATTCTCACGGGTTATCCGGCCCGGAAACTGTAGTTTATTATCAATCCACGTCACATGGTCATCCGTCCAAGTTGCGATCTGATTATAATAATATATTCCTGTTGTATTGAGTAGTTTCTCAATGCCAGGGCCGATACCTTTAACTTTTTTGAGATCATCAGCTGGACCATCTGTGGGGCTACTATAAAGCTTGGGTGCTGTTCCTGTAGGCCGAGCTGGCGCAGCAGGCGCACTGGCAACAAAATTTTGCCTAGTAGCGGGAGCTGCTGAAGCTCTTTGCGGCGTACCGGCTACAGCAAGGTCTTTACGACAACGCCATATCCACCAACCTAAAAATAATCCTAATAAAAATGCTCCAAGGAGGAGAAGCCACATATGTACTGCAAGCCAGGCCATGTTTAATGTCCCTTTCTATTGTATAATCTTGAATTCAATGCGCCGATTTCGTCTACGACCCTCAGCGGTATTGTTATCTGCAATTGGTGAACCTTCTCCAAAACCACGAGATGAAAGCTGTCCTACATCGACACCATCCCCGACAAGAAAATCAACAACCGCTTTCGCCCGTCGCTCGCTGAGCGCTTGATTGCTACTTTCACTGCCTTGGCTGTCAGTATGACCCTCAATTGAAATTTTGAAGGCACTACATCGTTTAGCCGCAACCGAAAGGCGTCCGAGCAATTCATAACTTGCAGACTTAATTGTCGATTTTGAAGTTTCGAAATTAATGGTTGTTTCTTGCATAGCGTCATCAAAAAGAGACTGACAAACATTAGCGGTTTCAATTCTAGGTGGGGCCACAACAGTTATGTTAGATGTGCCGTTAAAATCGCCTTCCAGACCAGCCATGACAGTACGCGCATTCGCAGCTCTTTCTTCCGATGCTGCGGTTCCCGTTACATCGAAATCCAAATCTGAGGCTCTAGCCCGGCCAGTTTGCAAACCTGCAAGAGTAGTTAAACTTGCTTTTACAGAGTCTAACCACAATCCATCCTCGCCCGGCACACCCGGCGCTACAATCATATTATCAACCACGCGTTCGGAAAAAACCGACTTCGCATGCGCAATAACAACATCGGCTGTAGGTCGATCAGGCACATAGCCCGAAAGAATAATCGGAGCGTCGCGCTCATCCATACGGGCATTCCACAGATAAGGTGACTGAATTTTCGGACCTTTATCTGCATCTATGGAAGGCTCTCCAATATAACCATCAGGCATATTACGCACGGTTTCTCGTGCTCGCGAGGCAATTTCCAAGTTAGCAGCAGTCCCGGTAACGCGAAACACAGTATCGTCGCCAGAAGCCTCGCCAGTTCTTAATTGTGAGAGTGAATTGAGGCTTCGTCTCGCAGCACCTACCCAGTCTCCTTTTGGGACACCGCTGGTTATGGTCATACGATCAATTACGCCATTGGGAAATATTGCATTTCCGTGGGCAATGAGTGCATCTCGTGTTTGTTCATCCGGCACCATACCGGCCAATACAACGGGACCATCTTCCTTTTTAGCCGACCATATATATGGCGCATCAGGCACGGTCGCTACGGGTAAGACTTTTAAATTCTTTGCGTTAACTTTTGTGACGCCACCAGCAATCAAGCCACCAGACCAACGAGCTGTTTTAACATCCTTTATGATTTGTTTACGCTGATCGTTCGAACGCGCGACACCGCTTAAAATGGCCTTTTGCCCACTCATGCTTAATTTAATGTCTTTAGCGCCGGTCTCAGCTTCTGACAAAAATTGGGAGTTTGCTAAGTTTTTTTGAGCAGAGCCATATAGTTTCACTTCAACGCTGCGCGCGGAACCAGGTAACCATCCGCTATATAAAGCGATCACCCCGTAAATCAAAAATAGGATAAATGCGATGATCAGCTTCGTATTATTGCTCATGCCCTTTTCCCTTATAAACCAGAATTCGAATGTACACGAAGTAGTAGCAAATTAATTAGTGAAGCAACAAAACATCTAGAATGAGTTACGTAAGAGCCGTAATTGTGATCCATATTTTTTGATCGTTTGTTACTCAACACAATTTCCAGAGTCGTTTTTTTGTGCTTATATTGATTCCACTATGTACAAAATTCATTTAACCTCAGACTTAACACAGATATACATTGATCTTAATTTTAGAAAAGTTAAAATTATTAATCAAATACACCGTGTGGGTCCTTTACTTAAACCATATTAAATAAATGTAAAGCCACACGCTCTGCCAGTTAAAATCTATAAAAATGGCATCGAAGTTGAGTTACAAAAGGTAGGTTTCAAATTTACCATCACAATTTAAACACGGGTATTGCAATAACAGGAACTCAAAGTATAAAATATTTCATAAAGAACTGATTTTATTAATAAAAAACCTCTTTGGAGTTGGATGCAATTTTTAAATTTCCTAATTATTCTGTTAAGACTCTGATAGTTTTCAGCTTATTTATGGCCTCCTGTGCCACAAATGCACCCGCTTCTAAAAAACTTAACGGGGCAATTTTAATCCCGTGCAAAGGAATCAAAATTTCAAATGCTCCAACGCAAAACTCTAAAGGGCGAATCAAAAACTACGAATCTATTCAAACGATCAATCGTGTCCAATTAATTACAAATCCGGTTGTTGGTCAGTCGTGTCTCTCCTCCGGTTTTGGCCGTCGCAAAGGCGGAGCTGGTTCTCATCACAAAGGTATCGATATCGCAACTAGGACGCCCTCACCCATTCTCGCGGCTGCCGACGGCAAAATTACATTTATTGGTAGAGGACAAAATTTTGGTCGTTACATTGAAATTCTGCACGCCAACAAAGTTTCTACGCGTTACGCCCATCTATCCGAATTTTCAAAAACCTTAAAAAAGGGAGCGAGTATCAAAGCGGGGACCATAATTGGAAAAACCGGAAAGTCGGGCAATGCAACGGGTATCCATCTCCATTACGAAATTTTGATAAAAGGCAAACAACGAAATCCTTTAAATTTCTAGGGCATTTCCGGTATAAAAATACTTTAATGGTTTTGCGAATAAGGAAATACTCAACACCAACCAAAACTGATCAGTTAGAATTGGCCAAATTTCAGGCTAACCCTGAAACTTAAAATTTACGCATTGTCTCCTAATTGATCCAAATAAGCTTTGAAAATTACCTCAGCTTGGTGGGCCTAGCACAAAAACTAATTATACCCCCATTTGGATTCACACATTCCCCCTTAGAAAGATCAGGAGAGCGCTGACTTTTATCCGCTTCCAGAAAAAAAATTTCAGCGGGAAAATCTATGATAAAATTCTCTTGTCTTAATTGCCCTGCACTGACCAACATCATGGGAGAATCTTCCCTTTTAAGCGTTTTAAATATTGGCAGATTTGCGATATCGATATTCATTTTCTCCCAAAACCGGTCACCAATAGATATATAAGCACCCGATGCGCCCGCAACGATAGGAATTGCACTGAATATTCCTCCAAACTCATAGCGCCCACGTAGAAATCTACGCACATCAACCCCAATAAAATCTGCGCTCGCCCAGTTCATTATCGTCCGCTCAGCACCCAGATCCAGAAGCGCTTCAATGGGCGTACCATTTATTCGCGCTTCAATAAGGGGCACACCCAAATCGAGCAGCCCCAAATCATCAAATACAATAGGCACGGAAGTATAAAATTTTTGCGGGGGCGTGTATCCGCTTTCAGCAAAAACGATAATTTGCTCATCGACATCCACAAACAGGGCATATTGAGCTAAAAAATCCAGACCAAGTATCCCTCGCGCAACACTACCTTCATCCCCCAAAGGACGCTTGATCGAGAAGGACTGAACGTTAGTGATCGCTATATCTCCAACCGCAATAGATTCAATTGCTAGGGCCGGACGTTCCTGACTAATAATTGCGCCATGAACAAAAAATGAATCGTCGTCGGTATATTCGAAACCAAGTTCCTCCCGTAAATCTTCATAGAGTAAAGTTCGCGATGCTCCTGTATCAATGATAAAAGGGAAAGGCCCAATTCCGTTCACCTTTACGTCAACCAGCATCCGGCTTCTCTCATCGACACGATAAGTGTGGATTTCAAGGACCTTGTCTTGTGGCGCACCATAAATCAGGATTTGTTCAGGTACAGTTTCGCACCCACACAAAACCGCCAAGAGTATGCAGAAATACCAAACCTTTTTTGACACAGGCTCTTTATTCCGTAGTTTTTCAAACAAAATATAGTACCCCTACGCGAAACTTCTTGAATAAAGTGAGAAAACAGCCACAAGCTCTAAGAATAAAGGCATATTACCCGATATTTCCCTATACGGGTATCCCTCTGAAACGCGGGAAATGAAAAAAATTCTCTATAACGGGTTATTTTACTGGAGTCCCCGGACACCCGAAAATAATCGACGATCTTAAAATATTGGAAATATTTGCGTGCCCAAAAAGTTACCCCACCGATCAGCTGCAAAAAAGCGCAAATCCACACGCACTAAATCAAGGAAGGGCAATCCATCACTCAGTCTGGAAATGCCCAAGATTCTACCCGTCGAAATCATTGATGTAGACGAAGATGGTCAACTCATATGTTGGCCAACCAAACTAACAAAAGACCAGCAACATGCATTTGAACCACCTTTACAGATCATGCTCACTTCTGAAAACGCAAAACTCTTCCGCCCTGCCCCAGGTATCCGTGAACGATTTCTCGTTCGTATCGAGCCTGTTTCGAAAAATTCCTACACCGCAAAGATCATTCGTAAGATTGGGGAAGGCCCGGATCGGATTTTGGCAGTTTTCCGTGAAATGCCAAAAGGCTTAATCGCCGAGCCTGTAGAACGAAGCGGTAAGAATAGTTTTTTTGTCGATAAACAAGACCGCGGAGAAGCTAAAGACGGCGAACTTGTCTGGGTGGAAAAACGCAATGAGCGTAATCAACGTTCAGGTCGTTCCGGAGGAAACAAAAAAGCGCGCATATTAGAGGTGGCAGGCAACATCGACGCGCCCGGCGCGTATTCATTAATTGCCTTAGCATCACATAATATCCGCATTGAATTCCCAGATCAGGTTATCGAAGATGCACTAAATGTAACGATGCCTACAATGGATGGTCGTGTGGATTTGCGTGATGCGGGTTTATTAACAATCGACCCTCATGACGCTAAAGATCATGATGATGCGGTCAGCGCCCAGCCAGACCCATCACCCGACAATGAAGGAGGGTATAGGGTTTGGGTAGCGATTGCCGATGTCAGTTGGTTCGTACGGCCAGGTAGTAATCTCGACGATGAGGCCTTTAAACGTGGGAACTCGGTCTATTTGCCTGATCGGGTTATCCCTATGTTGCCAGAGGAATTATCAAATAATCTTTGTTCTTTGCGCGATCGCGAAGATCGCCCCTGTCTTGCGGTCGAAATGGTCCTGGACAAGAACGGACAAATGATCGGCCACAAGTTTGTTCGCGCAATGATGCGATCAGCAGCAAAACTTTCATACGAAGCGGCACAAGACATTTTCGAAGGCGGAAAGGCCCCGTCGAAAACAATAAAACAAACGATGGACGCTCTCTATGCTGCTTATCAATGTCGTCTTATCGAACGCAAGAAACGCGCCCCTCTTGACCTTGAGCTTCAAGAGCGAAAAATCATTCTCGGTAAAGATGGCCTTGTCGAACAAGTCGCTTTGCGCGAACGCTTCGATGCTCATAAGCTGATTGAAGAATTTATGATCCTGGCCAATGTTGCCGCTGCTCAAACATTGGAGAAAGCAAACACACCTCTCATTTACCGTGTTCATGATGTCCCGGATCCAGAAAAATTACAGGCCATACGAGCTTACCTGCAAACCCTTGATTACACTCTTGTAAAAGGAAAGTCGGTGCGCCCGTCACACTTTAATCAGATGTTGAAGATTGCAGCAGGCCGGGATCAAAAAGAAATGGTCTCTGAAGTTGTCCTGCGATCCCAGCGACAGGCTATTTATAGCACTCAAAACCTTGGTCACTTTGGTTTAAATTTGAATCGATATGCGCACTTCACTTCTCCCATCCGCCGATATGCTGATTTGACTGTCCATAGAGCGTTAGTGAAGGCGTGTAATCTCGGTGAAGGAGGGAGTACTGGTAACGAAACCGAGCGACTGAGTGAAATAGCAGAAAATATTAGTACCCTTGAACGCCGGGCCATGCTCGCAGAACGCGAAACCAATGATCGTTATCTGGCGGACTATCTGAGCGATCAAACCGGGGCCGAATTTGACGCACGAATTCGCGGGGTTACCAGATTTGGATTATTTGTCATGCTTAATGAGACGGGTGCAGATGGGTTTATCCCGATGCGCTCACTGCCCGGTCGAAGTTGGCAGTATGATGAACCTTTAAACCGTATAATAGATCGTAATCGCCGCGAATATTATTTCCTTGGTCAAAGTGTCAGGGTCGCTCTCAAAGAAGCAACCCCTGTGTCTGGTGGATTGATTTTTGAAATAATGACTAAGCCCATAAAAGACAAAAACGACTCTTCCAGTAGGGCTAATTCAAAAACTAAGAACGACAAAAGCAAGGGCGGTAAAGCCAAGACTAGCAAATCACACCAGCAAAAAATGAAGAAATTGAAAAAATCCCGCAAGCGTAAAGGGCGATAATCTACTTTCTCAGTGTGCGAATAACTGATCTTGGTTTTTAAAAGCCTTAAACTCTAAGGCATTTCCCGAAGGATCTTTAATAAAGAATGTGCCCTGCTCACCCATATCTCCTTCGAAGCGGATTTTGGGCTCTAAAAAAAAATGAATTCTTAGTTTCTTTAGCCTCGCCTGCAATTGCTCCCAGGTCTCCCAATCGAGAACCATCCCAAAATGACGAACCGGTACCTCATCTCCATCGACAGTATTGTGCCGATTATTCGCCTTCTCTTCGCTATTCATCTCTTCGGGCGCGAGATGGACAACGAGCTGATGACCGAAAAAGTCAAAATCAATCCATTGTTCACAGCTTCGCCCAAGCGGACAGCCAAGTTTTTCATGATAAAAAGTCAACGCGCTTTCAAGATTATTCACTGGTATAGCAAGGTGAAAAGGATGTAATGGCATATGATGTTATCTCTCTTTTTAAAATCCAGCACCTTTAGTCACCATAAAATTAACCAATTATTAAGTCTGACTAATGGGTTGCCCAGACTATTTGATGTAAAATTAATGGTATTTATTCTTGTCCGCCTTCACGCTTTGCTTTAACAAACTCCCGTAATATCTCAAAAGTGTAACAAATGTCTGATAAATTTATCCCACTTGCAAAAGGGTTTTTCGTTGCCCCACAAATCGATGTTGATGATGTGGCCGCTGCGAAGGAGATGGGCATCAAGCTAATTATATCCAACCGCCCCGATGGGGAAGAGATAGAACAGCCTCTCAATGAAGAGATCGCGAATGCCGCCAAGCAGCTTGGCATAAAATTCTATCACATTCCTGTCGATGGTCGCGGGATTGGCAAACACCACATAAACGATTTCAAAGATGCCATTGAGGACCATGAAGGGCCAATTCTTGCCTTTTGTAGGAGTGGCACGCGCTCCACCATGGTGCGCGCATTTTATCGTGCCAGCAATGGCGATGTGATAGCCGATATTCTCGAAGAAGCGAGCACTGCTGGTTATGACCTTTACACTATAGTTCCAAGCCTGGAAGCGGTTATCCCCGAGCGAAGAAGAAAGAAACGAACCCGTAAAAGCTAAGGATTTGGGTGGTTTATCTATAACAACGCTAAATTCACTATACTCATTACGCCCTCCCCATCTGCCTTTTTGGCTTCTTATCGGGGTAGAAATTTACAAAAATTTCCTTTAAACAAGGCGTTTACGCATTTCTGGCTTGAATATCCCCCAATTTGACCGAAGTCATAAATTCAACGAGCCACAACTGAACCATACCAATTATTTATACGCAGGAGATAAACATGTTAAAATTAACATCCTCGAAGCTTCTTTTCACTTCCCTATTCTCATTCAGTATCGTTCTGGCTGGCTGCAGTGGAGGCGGTGAGACAGCGCCACCGCCAGCAAAAAAAGAAGTTGCTCCAACCACTGAAACCGCCCCCAAAACCGAGAGAAGCGTGGAAAAACCGGTGAAAAAATTGGGCCCCCTCGTTAAAGGAACCTTTAGCGGACTAAACGATCACGTGGTCACCGGCAGTGCAACGATTATACGAACAGAAGATGGTGTTCAGTTGGTTTTTTCTGAGGATTTTAGCCTTGATGGCGCACCTGACCCATCTGTCGGTTTTGGCAATGGCGAGTACATAAAAGAAACGAATATTGCCGATTTGAAAAATCTCACAGGTGCACAAACTTATGAAATACCCAAAGGCCTAAGTCTGTCAGGAATGGGTCAGGTTTACATATGGTGCGACAAGTTTAGTGTTGCTCTAGGTGTTGCCAATTTCAAGCCCTATCAGGAGCCAGACGCTCTTGACGACACATACGGATCATAAGCAGATATGTACCTAAAGCCATTCACTCTGAGCGAATGGCTTTACTACCCTCTTAATCGCGCCAAATCGGCCAAAACATTTCATGTTTCCAGCTTTTTGGTTCGATGTTTTCGATACCATAATTTTCAGGGTATCTCCGGGCCAGCTTGGCGGTACCAAACACAACATCCCACAGGAATAATAAATTTGCGTAATTCCCTTTATAGTGGGTAATGCCGTCCTGCTTTGCCAATCCATGGTGAGCGGAATGCGCAGCTGGCGTGGTTATAATGCGCTCGAGTAACCAAAGCGGCTTTCTCAAAAATACTTTATCATACATCCAGCTGTCCCAACGAAGGGGCGAATGGGAACCAAAATTAATAAGCATCTTGAATATAATATAAAAGGCATAAACGGGACCAAAGCCGAGATGGATCAATGCCGCCGAGGCCCATACACTGGGCATTAATAGAAAATAAAAAATATTGTTCCGGTAGGCCAAACGCACACTCATATACTGACAAGAGTGATGCGCACGGTGCAAATTGTAAAGTAATGGTACTTCATGGCATGCTCTATGCCACCAATAATGCAAGCCCTCATCCACGAACAATAGGATAAGGAGCATTTGCCACCACAAAAAACCCGCCCACGCATTCGCTGATCCGGGCACAACCCATTCCACGACAACAGGCGCGCCATAGAAAATAAAGGGCACGGCGATAGCCATGAAGAATGCAGTTCCAATGATCTCTATATAGATATCATCCCTGCGCACTTTACCGCTTGCCCAAAAGGAGCGCGTTAATATTTCCGCTATATGGAATCCTATAAAAAGGACAATTATGACAGGCTTATAGTCAAACATGATAAGCTCATTAGCCGGCATATAAACAATATCATTAGAAAATTTGCTACTACGCACTTCAACAAATTAATAGAGTACAGGGTAGATAAGGTTGCGATCAATGTCATTTCCATTAAGCAGCAATATGTGCCGGGGAGTCAAAATTAACTCAAATATTGCACAAGATGGGGATTAATAGGGAAGAGACGCTAGTGATCGGGGGCGCTTGAACTAACGCCTCTTCCAGTAGAAGGGATCAGGTTCGCACTGCAGAGAAGGGGGATCTGTACGAATGTCCTGGTCCACATCCTTAAAATGCGTGTCATAATGACAATATTCAAGCGGAATGCGACGAAATGTGCATCCAACGGGCTAAGATGAATGCCAACCTGAAGAACGCCATCTCCAGGCTTTGTATCAGCCATTATAGTGCCCCAATAATGGCTAAAAAGCCTAGAAGGAGACAGAAGATAGCAATAATTTCGCTTTTCAATTCCCGCAAAACACCCAATAATAGATTTTATAGTTAGTTAGGCGAATCATTGAATTATTTCAGCTTCATACTGGAGCAGGATAGGCATATGAAAATATCACGCCCACGACCTACCTCTAGAAAGGCTCCCCAAGCACAAAAAGAGTTGCCAAAAATTGGCACAGTAGGGGCGCATGCGGTTTCTCCGCTTTCTGAAAATCCCTTTATTCAAAGCCCATCAGCCAATCCCGCAATTTTCGATACCGTCGAAATTGCCGGAATACCCGGAAATGAACTCACCCCAAAAGTCCAAAAAGCCCTCATCAATTTGCTTGAGCTCATCGACGAATTAAAGTCGGAGATCACGACTTTAGAAGGTCGCGTTAACAAAGCTGAAGCGCGTGCGGATCTGGACCCTCTTTTGAATATCGCAAACCGGCGCTCTTTCGGTAGAGACCTTGCGCGTACGCTCGCTATGGTCAAGCGATATGATCACAAAGCAACTCTGCTATTTTTAGATCTCAATAATTTAAAGAAAATCAACGATTCCCACGGACACGCCGCTGGAGACGCAGCCCTTGAGCATTTCGCCAAAACGATCAGTGAAAATATTCGCGTTGTTGACCGGTTTGCGCGAATAGGCGGGGATGAATTTGGCATTATTCTTGAAAAAACCGATAAGAATATCGCGAGACAAAAAATTACTCAGCTTGCTGAAATTCTCGGTAATTCGCCTCTAGACTGGCAAGGCGCATCTATCGTGCTACGTTTTGCAAGTGGACTGGTCACCATAACAGGCGAGAATAGTGCTGAAGAGGTTTTACAACTAGCAGACCAGGCCATGTATGAGGATAAAATCGCTACAGGAAGTGGTCGCCAATCTTGAACCTACACACAGATTTATAATTTAAACGCTCAAGCTATTATATCAGGCTCGACCTGATCATATAGACGGGAAATTTCATCTTTCAGGTTCAGTTTCTTTTTCTTTAGGCGTGCAATCACCAATAACTCCGGTGAAGGTTGAATCTGCAGGGCTTTGATTGCTTTATCCAGATCGCGATGCTCTTCTTCCAAGAGCGCTATTCTGAGACGTAGAGCATCATCATTTGCTCCAATTATGTCTTTTTCGAAATCTGCTTTATTCCGGACATTATCCATAACGGTTTCATGGTGTATTTCCAATCCACCATTTTGGTCCTCGTTATCATCACTCATTTTTTTAACTTCAACTTTTTGTTATACTAGTCAAACACACTAACCAATCAGCACTACCCTTGCGGTAACACCTTATCGATAATTCGCTCGATTAAAGAAACGGAAAAATCTTCTGTTTTTGAAACCTTTGCCAGTGCTAGATAGGTAGCAATATTCCGTCGCGAAATCGAAAGTACATTTTCCTTCTTTGCGGGCTTTTGAGGTAATACTTCATCGGAATGGTATACACCACCAATTGCTTCATACAATGAAAGCTCATGCTTTTCCGCCATTAACTCTGTCTTTTTTATCGCCTCATAGAGCGCGTTTTGGTTTTCTACTGCGGCCCCATACCGAACTTGTTGCTCTTTTATATTTCTACGTGCATGCCTGAGCGCCGAGGTAATATTATCAGACCAGTTTACTGAAATATCGAGCGCATTACGGATTTCCAATTCACTCAATGCACGGCCATATTCCCCATGCCAGCAGCACCACAATAATATGTTCACGTTGAGTGAAAATTTATCTTGAGCTTCTATCAACACCCCCTCGGCTCCAGGGAATCCATAATGCTCTATAGACCATTCCCATAAAGACTCAGCGTTATCACTCATTTCATATTCATCCTACATGTGAATCGTGTTGCATAATCAGGTATAGTTGAATCGTTAACGAATTTAATAGTGCCAAGAATATCATTTCCAGAGATTGCAGCCTCCCTTGAGTAAAGCTGATTCACTTTAAGGCACCTCACCAAGGATCTGAAAATAACTCATGAAAAAAAGGGGATTTCCTTAAAAATCAAGGTGTGGAAAAAACTATAAACAGGGATACATATTTGAGGTAGAATTACAGATATTATAAAATTATTATTTATTTTCAATATATTAGTTAGAATTATTAAATTTCATCCCCCACAAAACTAAGCCCCCACCACATGCAGCCGTTAACCTTTGTTTACGTGACAAATCCTCTTCAGGGTGATTAAATACAAGTGACTGCTCGTCACATATGTTTGCGATCAGGTTTACAGGTCTTTACCGCTAGCGGACACCAAGGACAAAAATGCCCACCATTCCCTTTTGTTTTCCGCTCGTTTCACACTAACGGAGGCTGACTATGGCACTAAAATCTCATTTGAATGCACTAACCACTCGACACCAAGATCTGGAGTCCACCCTTTCCACTGAAATGAAATTTATTAGCCGCGACGAACAGCGCATCCTCGAGCTTAAACGTCAAAAACTTCGATTAAAGGACGAAATTTCCAAACTCCGACGACGACAGAACTGACAATCTAAACACCAATAATTTTAATCAACGGGTATTTCTCTTAACAGGAATGCCCGTTTTGTTATTTTTACAATCACTAAGCAGACTATTTATGAGCAAACGATCCATTATAATAACCGGCGCCGCCAGAGGTGTGGGAGCAGCTTGTGCCAAACGCTTCGCTCGCGAGGGAGACTATCTAACTCTTGTCGATAAAGATGAAGAAGCCGGTAAAACGGTAGCAGAGGAATTAAAAAACGATTTCGAGCATGTCGTATTTGTTCATGCAAATATTTCTTCACGTCTGCATGTCCACAACATAGTCGCCGAAGCACTAGAGAGTTACGATAAGATTGATATTTTGGTTAACGCCGACACTCATCATTTCTCCGCGCCTTTTCTGGAAACCAGTGAGGAAGATTTTACAAACGTTATTCAAAGCAATTTAATCGGCTCCTTTCTTATTAATCAAGCTGTTGCAAAGCAACTTATTAGACAGCTGGAAGACTCCGAAAGCTCGCAATTAGAATTGGTCAAGCATCAAGGCATCGTAAATCTTTGTACAGTAGAAGAATATTCAACTCAGGATAATCATGTTGCCTTAGAAGCTTCCATGGGCGGGTTGCAACAACTCACAAAAGCAATAGCCAGGTCCCTCAGCCCTCACAGAATTCGCGCTAACGCTGTTGGAATTGGAGCAATGCGAGGTGAAACAAAACCGGAAGAAAATAAAATCATAATAGATCAAGTTAGTGAGCCCGTAGATGCGGCGAACTTGATTTGGTTTATGTTATCAGAGCAGGCTGAGTTTATTACTGGCCAAATGATATATGTCGATGGTCGGCAATTGTTTCAAAAAAACCAACCTACAATAGCTGACCGCGAGACATGACTTCATTATCAGGTCAATCTAATGACATACCAATATATATTCTGGATGAATGCGGCTCAACTTCGCAAGAAGTTAAAAAAAGAGCAGAAAAAGGGACTACCGCACCGTTTTGGGTAATAACCCGGCGTCAGAGCGCAGGTTATGGTCGACGCAGTCGTGCATGGCAAATGCAAGAGGGAGATTTTGCGGGTAGTTTATATTTTGAACCCCCACAAACCTGCGAACACTATAGTCAATATTCATTCATCAGTGCATTGAGTGTTTTAACGACACTTGAAGATTTTTTTCATGACGGTACAGTAGGGGAACCCTCACCATACGCACCAACTCTCGAGTGTAAATGGCCAAACGATATTTTGCTGAATCGGAAAAAAGTGTGCGGTATTTTACTTGAATTTATCAACCAGAATACTAAACCCGCTTTATGTATTGGTATCGGTATCAATATAGTCTCCAAACCAACTGATACCCCCTACCCTGCTACATATCTAAAAGAACACCAGATTTTACCAACAATCGAAAATATGACTGAAAAACTGTCAACAAACTTCATGTTCTGGACAAATCAATTTTCACTAAAAGGGTTTTTGCCAATTCGGAATGCATGGTGTGAGAAGACGGCAAATATAGGCAATCAAATTGAGGTTCGTCTTCACGATAAAACCCTTCACGGTAAATTTGAAGGGATCGACGAACATGGAAATTTACAACTAAAAACAAAAACCGGTATGCAATTAATAACTGCTGGAGACGTATTTTTCTGACGCTATATATTATTTTAAAGTAATTTTGTTACGTGGCCCATTTTTCTGCCAGGTCGAATTTCTTTTTTTCCGTAAAGGTTTAAAATCTGAATAGACGTAGAAGCATGGTTTTTCCATGCTTTAGCTTCATCTCCAATAAGATTATTCATCTCAAAATCACTATGGCGTGTCGATTTACCCAAAGGCCATCCGCATACTGCGCGTATATGTTGTTCAAACTGCGAGGTATAACAAGCCGCCTCAGTCCAGTGACCAGAATTGTGCACTCTGGGCGCAAATTCATTAACCAGCACATCACCGCTAACCATCACAAAAAACTCAACACCAATCACACCGACATAATCAAGGGTTTTTAGCATTTTTGTGGTTAACTCTCGCGCCTTAACGACAACATCATCGCTCAGCCCCTGCGGAACAATTGATTGAGAAAGGATACCATTTTTGTGAATATTTTCCGGGGGGTCATAAATTTCAATCGCGCCGTCCCGTCCCCGCGCAGCGATAAGAGAAATTTCACGCTCGAAGGGAACGAAAGCCTCCAGGATTGAGGGACGCGCCCCAACGGCTTCCCAAGCATGAATATTTGCCTGTTCCCAAGTTTGATCCAGATCATTCGAAGTTACGTCAATACGTGTCTGACCTTTTCCATCATATCCAAGGTGACGCGTTTTTAATATCGCTGGTCGGCCCGTTATTTTTAATCCATCACTTAAGGATTCCAAACCATCCACAGGATGATAGAGCGGGGTTTTGCCTCCCAATTTTATGACAAACTCTTTTTCTTTTAAACGGTCTTGAGCGATTTCAAGTGCCCGTTTATCAGGCGCGACAGCAACGCCCAGACCTTCCAAAATCGATACAGTCTCAGCAGGAACATTTTCAAATTCATAAGTTACCACATCAACCTGAGCGGCAAATTTTTTGAGAGAATTTTCATCAGTATAGGATGCGATTGTATGGGCGGCAGAGACATCCCGGGCCGGGCAATTTTCTTCAGGACAAAATATATGTGCCCTAAGACCAAGTCTGGCTGCAGCCATGGATAACATACGTCCTAATTGACCGCCGCCTAATACCCCAACAACTCCATTGGGTGGAACCGGAGCTAAATTTTCAGCCATTATGCTCTCCAGCAATACATCTTTATTTCACAATTTCGGGGATTATTGCTTCGCTTTGGGCCTTGCGCCACTCATCCAAACGTTGAAATAACGCATCATCGTTTCCAGCCAAGATCGTAGCTGCCAACAGTCCTGCATTGGCCGCTCCCGCCTCGCCAATCGCAACGGTTGCAACTGGTACACCCTTGGGCATTTGTACGATTGAAAGCAAGCTATCCATGCCAGACAGAGATTTGGAACGCACAGGCACGCCAATAACCGGCAAAGGAGTCATCGCCGCTATCATCCCCGGGAGATGTGCCGCGCCCCCTGCCCCAGCAATAATAACCTTAAAACCACGCTGTTTCGCATTTTTAGCATATTCGTAGAGCCGTTCGGGCGTGCGATGGGCTGAAACAATCTGCGCCTCGTAAGAAACGCCCATAATCTCCAACATTTCTACAGCGTTTTCCATAGTGCCCCAATCGGATTGGGAGCCCATAATAACGCCAACCAGTGGCGTTTTCCCTGAAATACCGCTTGTTACTGCCATATCAATACCTTTTGCTCCGCCGTGAGGTTAGCCGCGAGAATCGAAAAAAGGCTTATAACATGACTGGATCAGGCTTCAAGCATTGCCGGATGGGTTATAATGGCAAAGTGACCCGCCTTGCAAAGATAATCTCTATTAAAATGCGCCGGTTAAAATTGCCTGCAACCCGTTTGCATCATGCTCATCAAACATTGCTGGTTGATCACTATCCACATCAAAAACTGCGATTAATTCACCGGAACTATCAAATACCGGCAGGACAATTTCTGACATCGAGTTAGCATCGCACGCAATATGGCCCGGAAAGGCGTGGACATCCTCGACGATTTGTACTTCGCGCGTTAAAGCGGCGGTGCCGCACACACCCTTCCCAAATTGTATACGCAAACACCCCATTGTCCCCTGATAGGGACCCACCACTAATTCATCCGGTTTTAAAGGATCAACTTGATAGAAGCCGGTCCAGAAATAATGATCAAACGTATGATGCAATATATTTGAAATGGTTGCCATTCGGGCTGTACGGTTGGTTTCACCCTCGATGACGGCTGCAATTTCCTTTCCAACATCCTTGTAGAGTCCCTGCTTTATTTCGGCCTTCATATTCTAGTCCCTTCAGGAGACAATATTAAAACAATCAATCCTGCAACAATAAGCCCTGCGCCTGCGATCACACTCATACTCGCCCAACCAGTACCAGCAAGCCCCTCCATAATAATGATATAACCCGGCGTTAAATAAATATAAGCGTTTGCCTTGCCCACAGGGATACGTTGCATCGTAAATTGCATGAGAAAGAAAGTGCCACAGGTTGCAAATATGGCCAAATAAATAATTGTGACCCACACAATAAGTGGCATGGAAAACCAATTCGTTGACACCAAAGATGGAAGACTTGCAAGCAGCAACCATAAAACTCCGCCAGCAATTATCCAGAAAGTAAATACTGTTCCCGATTCATTACGGTTGAATTTTTTGAGTAAAGGTGAAAAAAAAGCGTGCGCGACAACGCCAAAGAAAAATACAATCTCTCCGGTTCCAACTTCAAAGCGTTTTATTGCATCAAAGTCACCATCAAAAATCACCCAAATTGCACCAAAAAACGCGCACATCAAACTGACCAGTCCGATCAGGCTCGTAACCTGCTTGAGCATTATGAAACCGATAATTGTTGTTAACAATGGCATCAACGTAAAGACCGCTCCAACGGATACAGAATTACTTACTCCCAGAGCATAGAACATCGTTATCATATAAAATGCGATTAGCCCTCCCAATATAAGAAATCGCCAAGGAGCCTCGGGAAAAGAAAATTTAAAAATATCATGATCTGGTTTTTCAACTTTTTCCAAACGATTATCTTTATCTTGAAAATGGTTATTGGAAAATGCAATTGTTCCCATAATCAAACCCGCAATAGTAAAGCGAATAAGATTAAGCACCGCCGGTTCAATATATAGGGCAGCACGATTGCCTGAAAAAAATGATACTGAAACCAGAAATGCAAAAAACAACATCGCGCCATGGCCAAGCAATTTATCACTGGATTTAAGGCTGTGCACTGATCTCATATATTAGCGGCTTATTTCAAACTCGAGTGCCGGAAGTGTACCGATTTCAACACGCACTTGATCGCCGGTTGACAACGCTCCTACACCCTCAGGAGTACCTGTGAATATTAAATCGCCCGCTTTTAGTTCAAACATTGAGGATAGTGTCTCAATAATTTCCGCAATTGACCAAATCATAAGTGACAATGGCGCTTGCTGCCGAATGTTCCCGTTAACAGATAAACTCAAAATTGACTGATCAAATTCTTTTAACTCATTTACTGGCACAATCGCAGCAATGGGGGCACTATGGTCAAACCCTTTTGCAATATCCCACGGATTACCAGAATTTTTTGCAATCGTTTGTAAGTCCCTTCGCGTGAGGTCACACCCGGCAGCATAGCCATATATATGATCATTGGCTTTTTCAGAGGAGATGTTCTTACCACCACTTTTAAGGGCAACCACGAGCTCGCCTTCATAGTGTAGATTTTCAGTCGCTTGAGGATACGGAATTTTTCCGCCATCAGGAACGACCGCATCAGCTGGTTTTGTGAAAAATACGGGCTTAGAGGATTTCAAATCCCCGCCCATTTCCACAACATGGTCAGCATAATTTTTGCCTACACAAAAAATCCGCCGCACGGGATAAAAATCACCATTATTGACAAGGACTCTGGGATTATCGGGCGCTTTGATTACATTATTCATAAATACACCTTTTTATATAAGTGGTCTTACCTTTATGAATTAAGAATGTCGAGGCATATCGTTTCAAATTTTTCAGCTACGGATTTTTGAGAGAAATTATCTTCGCATAACTTCCGGGCTGTTTTAGATAGAGCAAGACCTTTCTCTCGATCACGTAAAATTTCAACGACACCCTGCGCGAAACTGGAAGGATCATCACCTTGAATAAAATGCTCACCTGCTTTTACATCAAGGCCCTCCACACCGATACCAGTGGAGACGACCGGCACCCCCATTGCCATCGCTTCAAATGTTTTAATCCGTGTACCACCACCAGCGCGTAGCGGTATTACATAAACATCACCGTATGCGTGATCACGAATATCATCAACAAATCCCGTAAAATCCCATTGAAAATTTTTTTCTTTCGCCGCATTTACCAAATGATCGGGCGGGTTTTTTCCGATAATACGAAACCGTACATCCGGTATCTGTTCAATAATCAAGGGCCACACTTCATTCATAAACCAAAAAAGCCCATCCTGATTAGCGCGCCAATCCAATGAACCAGTAAAAACAATTTCTGGCGGCTCGTTTTGCGCCGGTGGCTTCCACGCGAAAAAATCCAGATCAACACCAGTGGGAATATCCGCAGCATAATCAGCGCCAAAATCGTCTCTGAACATAGCAGCATCGCGAGCAGACACCGCGATAACCCCATCAACCTTGGAGACCGCACTTTGTTCAAAACGGTGCATTTTTTTTGCTTCTCCACCCCATATAAGGCGTTTTAAACCCTTAGTAAGCGCATGATGGCGACGGAAAATTTCTGTTTCAACATTATGAGCAAAAAACATTTTCTTATGAGGGGGCGGACCATCAGATGATTTTTCTTCAGGCATCATCGCCATGGCGTGAACATAATCATAAATCACTAAATCCGGCTTTCGCAAAAGCGCTTCATGAACCGCAAACCGGGCCGCCGGGCGCGCTTCACTGCGCACTGCGACTGGCAATGAAGAGGCGAGCGAAAAAAACCGTGCAACTTGTCGCCGCATCCCTGAAATATCGGGCGCGAAGGCTGTGAAATTATCACAAAGAAGAGTAATTTCCTCAGACCACTGACCCTGTTCCTCATCAGTTGCCGGGGCAATCAAGTCAATTTCGAAAGCCCCGCCTTTCATATTTTTTAGAATATTTGCGGTGCGAATTTTACCGCCAGCATCCATTGGGAACAAAAACTGCGGCGAAACAAATAAGAGTTTTGGACGTCGGGCAATCACCAACAAATCCCTTTATAATCAGCTCCGCAATTTTCAAGAATTTTCTCTCCAGAAAGATCAAGAAGAATTTTACCTTTAGCTTTGCTGGCAATGATTTCTTTATCGGCTTTACTGGAATGGCCGAAAATTATAATTTCATTTTCCTCTATGACTTTATTGATATCTCTTGAGAGCATCTCAACAAAATGAGGTATTTCTCTCTCAATATAGTCTTTATTTTTTCCCATTAGATTTGAACTGTCTACAAACGGATCATAGAAAGTCATTTTAAATCCTTTACCAATCAAACGCTCTGCTAGCTTTACGAATGGCGACTCGCGCAGATCATCTGTACCCGGCTTGAAAGCAAGACCAAACATAGCCACAGGTTTACGGCCAATATTTAACATGCGATTGACCGTAGCAGCAATATGATCTTCATTCGATTGCAATGCGGCACGCATAATAGGTGCTGAAACCGCACTTCGCTCAGCCATAAACACCATAGCGCGCAGGTCTTTTGGCAAACAAGAGCCGCCAAACGCAAAACCGGGACGCATATAAGCCGGTGATATATTCAAAATTGTATCTTTTACAAAAATTTCCATTGCCGAGCGCGCATCGATATTTCCGTGACTAAGAATACGCCCCACCTCGTTGGCAAATGAAACTTTCAAGCCATGCCATGCGTTTGAAATTATTTTAATAGATTCCGCAACACCGGCATCAGTAATAATCACTTCACTTTCAATGCCATGATAAAGGTTTTTTAAAGCTTCAATCGCCCCGTCCGTATGGGCTCCAATTATGGTAAATGGCGGTTCCCGAAAATCCATCACAGATTTACCTTCGCGCAAAAACTCAGGATTGAAGGCAATATCGATCCCCTCACCAATGGTTTTCCCGGAGACCTCTTCAAGTATTGGAGCAAAGCGGGCCATAGTCGCGCCCGGTGTTACCGTCGAGCGAATAACAACCGTAAAGGAATCGCTACGATTGCGACAAGCCGCACCAATTTGGTGCATTACTTGATCCACGTAGGAGAGGTCCGGGGTTCCATCAGGCGCAGTTGGTGTTCCCACAGATACCAAGGCGATTTCGCTCGATTCTATCGCTTCCTCAGCATTTAGCGTTGCCCGAAATTTACCGCTCGCGACTGCATTTTTCGTCAAGTCAGCGATCAACTCTTCCACAATCGGTGCTTCACCACGGTTAATCATGTCAATTTTAGCTTGAGAGACATCAACACCAATAATTTCATGACCAAGTTGCGCAAGGCACGCGCCCGAAACCGCCCCTACATAACCGAGCCCAAATATACAAACGCGCATGCTGTTCTCCTTGCTTACACCATTACCTGATATGCAACTTTTCTACCATTACTCGCTTATTTCAGTCTTAGACGAACAGAGTGGGCATGTGCCGGCAAACCTTCCGCGTCAGCGAGTGTTGCTGCCGCCGGACCAATTTTCTTTACAGATTGGGGCGTACAACCAATCAGCGAGGTGCGTTTCATGAAATCAAGCACCGAGAGTCCAGACGCATAGCGCGCTGCTCTAGCCGTAGGTAAGACATGATCGGGCCCAGCGACATAATCACCAATCGCCTCAGGGGTATGACGCCCTAAAAATATCGCCCCTGCATGACGAATGGCGGGCAACATAGCTTGTGGATTTTCGATAGCCAGTTCCAGGTGTTCTGGTGCCAATTGGTTAATAAGATCAGCAGCCTCATTCTCCAGCGAGGAAACAGTTATGATCGCTGAATTATCTGTCCACGCCGCGGCAGTAATCTCTTTTCGCGGCGAGCCCTCAATTTGCCGCTCTGCCGCAGCGCCCACCGCGTCAGCAAAGGCCTCATCATCGCAAATCAATATTGATTGTGAAGATGGATCATGCTCGGCTTGACTTAGCAAATCTGCTGCGATCCATTCAGGATCATTGGCTTGGTCCGCAACAACGAGAATTTCCGAAGGTCCAGCAATTGAATCGATCCCGACAGTGCCAAAAACCTGCCGTTTGGCCGCAGCAACATATGCATTACCTGGCCCGACAATTTTATCGACTGGAGCAATCAAGTCCGTTCCATACGCTAACGCAGCAATTGCCTGCGCGCCCCCTACACAAAAGGCTTCAGAAATCCCTGACCGTTTCGCGGCTGCCAGAACAAGCGGATTAAAGTTTCGGGCCGGCGCCGGAGCCGTTATTACCAGACGCTCAACCCCTGCAACTTTTGCGGGGATCGCATTCATCAAAACGCTGGAAGGATAAGAGGCAAGCCCGCCAGGCACATATAGTCCCGCTGCATCAACTGCTGTCCATCGCCATCCCAGACTAACGCCGTTATCATCTGTATATAGAATATCTTCAGGTTTTTGCTTTTCATGATAAGCCCAAATGCGCGCTGCCGCTTCATCAAGGGCTTTTAGCTGCAGCGGATCGCAAGCATTTTCGGCCTCGTCCATCATGGCTTTTGTTATCGTCACGCTTTTTGCATTGGCCTCAAACCCGTCAAAACGCGAGGTATATTCAAACAATGCCAAATCCTTACGCGTTCGAACGTCCGCAAGGATGTCTTGCACAATATCATTCACCTCTTGCGAAACTTCCCGCTTCAAACCAAGTAGTTTTGTGAAGCTAGTTGCAAAATCCGGTGAACCTAGATGAAGACGCAAAACCATAAAGAGAACTCAATAAAAGGGGTCAGAATTTTAAAATGTTTAGACTAGCTATCATTGCCGCCCGTTAGACCTTATGTTCCGGACGATTTTTTGTCTGCCAAGGCTCTGAGATATCATCAAGATGGGCATTTATAGCTTCGACTTCCATACGGATAATCCCACCTCCGGAAAATTCCAGCGTAATGAAATCACTCGCCTCCCCCGCCTCATGCCGAATAGCAAGCAAAGAGACAATCGCTTCAGAAGCATCAGGCCTTATGTTTTGTTGCTTTACAGTGAGCACATCATCAAAATACAGACCGGAGCGCACCCGCGCAAATGGTCCCCCCTTCCGCTTAACGCTGACCTCCCAGACGAACCTGTTGGCCACACAGGCAAAACGTCGTTGCTCGGGCAAATAGGCGAAATCCCCAATCTTCATCACTGCATCCTGGAGACAAGAAGACATGCTATTGATGTCATCTCCATCGGCTGCAACCAGATGTAAGGGCTTATATTTTCGCAGGGAAACCACACTTGCCTCGATGTTGTATGTAAAACTGAGCTGTTTGATTTGGGGTATAAATGCAAAACCGATAAACAACTATAGCTTTTAATTGCTCTGGCAGAGGTTTGGCATAGTTTCGCGCCTGAGAAAAGAGCATCTCCATCAACTCGAAAATAATCATGCCATCAATGGCCAAACCGGTTTTAGAAGTTCCAGCAAGGTTCGATAGCTTCGCTCGATCTCAGGGACTTGCATTGTAGATTTCCAGTTAAGAGCAGCTTCAGCGCGCAATGAGGCCTCAGGCGTTAACGCCCCAACCCCTTGGGCAATTGCCTGCTTTTCTTCTAGTGAAAAATTACAAGCCAGCGCAATATCACAGCCCGCTTTAAGCGCTTTTTCTGCCCGCGCCGGGTAATTCCCTCCAAGAGCTTCCATTTTCAGATCATCAGAAAAGAGCAAACCTTTAAAACCAATCTCGCCCCTTATAATCTCTTGAATTATAAATGCAGAGTGCGTCACACAATTTTCTGGATCCAAATCCGGGTACACTACATGACCAGTCATTCCCATAGGCGCACTATGAGATAGGTCCGAGAGATATTTAAAGGGTACAAAATCGGAACCAGCAAGATCGCTGCGTTTAGCGGGAACTATGGGTAGTTCATAATGGCTATCGCAAGAAGCACGCCCAAGGCCCGGCATATGTTTGATAATGGGCAATGAGCCACCGGCTTGTAAACCAGCCATAATCGCCGCGCCAATGGGGGCGACAATGTCAGAATGCATGGCAATTGCCCGATCCCCAATCGTAACCGGATCACTGTCGAGTTGACGAACATCCAGCATCGGGGCGCAATTAACGTTCACGCCGCAAGCACTAACCAAACCACCCAATAGATAACCATTAAGCCAGGCTGCCTCTTGTGCTTTTCCGGGATCAAGTCGCCAGAGGTCGCCAAAAGCCGCCATTGGAGGGTGAGCACGCCATTCAGGGTTTTTTCCATCCCGCGAACGCATACGCGCAACGCGCCCACCCTCTTGATCAATCAAAATAGGAGCTTCTCGCCCCACGCTCTCGCGTAGCTCTGCACACAAGTTGAGCATCTGTTGTGGCGTTTCACAATGCCGGGCAAAGAGGATAAATCCCCAAGGGTCAGCATCACGAAAAAAGTCACGCTCATTGGCTGTAAGGCTTGGACCTTTACAATCATAAACGGCTGCAGATGTTGGCATCTATTACCGGCTCTTCACAAGACAGTCCTGACTGCGTGCTTTCAGGCCTTCACAAT
This sequence comes from uncultured Caulobacterales bacterium, assembly GCA_964392325.1. Classification (GTDB taxonomy): domain Bacteria; phylum Pseudomonadota; class Alphaproteobacteria; order Caulobacterales; family Parvularculaceae; genus CALLPQ01. The sequence continues at coordinate 58,890 of CAYMPJ010000005.1, read as the reverse complement.
ACGAGCTTGCCTCGTCTTTGCTATTAAATCCTGCAATCCGCAGACGATAATATACACCGCGAGCCCCTAAATCAGCGAACTCAATATCCTTGCCCTTACCATCAAGAAAGCCAGCAAAGCGATCGTTTAAACGGGCCCAGTAATTATCAGCTTCACCCTCGGATCGAAAAGCACCAACCTGGACGACGTGGGTACCAGAGACATTACCTGAGACGTTTTGCGTAAAGGCAGGCGTTACTGTTGTGGCGGGACGGCGCACTTCACTTTCGTTCACCGCATCACGAATAACACTTTCTAATGGATCTTTCGTGCTCAGCACACTTTCACTATCAACCGTATCGGCGACGGTACCGCGTACAGAATTTGTAACATTAGTGGCCCGTGCGGCAACACTCTCGATACTCTCTCTTGCACTTTCTACACCAGTAACAAGCGAATCGGTTGCAACTTGTGTCTCGTTTTGAGCCGCCGCTGCTAATTCAGCAATTGGATCGCTTGAACCAGTATTGATTAAAGGTTCTTCAGAAGCTTCAGCCAACACCTCTGTGCGGGTAGCTGTGTTTCCGTCAATTCGGTCATAAACTTCCCGGTTTTCAGCTGTCACCGAGCCCGATGAAGCGTTTGTAGCAGGCGTTTTTACTGGTGAAGGGTCAGCAGCAATTTGAGGGGTATCGCTCAGTGCTCCCTGACGTATGCCTTTGCTATAAGCCATACTGACAATGAAAGAAAAGGCCAACAACATCGCAAGAATGATCAGAAGAACAACAAGGCCGGATACACCGCGCTTTTCATCTTCATCATCAAAGCCATCAAAATCATCAAAATCGTCGTCAAAATCATCAGTACTACTGGTCACTACGACCTCCAAACTTAAATCATCAGGATCAATTGCAAATAATCGCCCCGATTATGTTCAACTGCTATTTTTCATTACCATAACAAGGCATCGCTATAGCCGTATCATCCAAACACAGAGAATAAATCTCTTCTAGAAAATAAGATGCACTTTCAACACTAGCCCAATGAGAGATAATCACAAAAGCCAGTGATTCCCTTATTTCTGTACGAATCGCTCAATCTCTATAGTTTAACACCAGCAAAGTGGCAAAAGAACGTCACTCTAACGAGATTGGGGAAAAAAACATTCCACAGCAAAAACTTCTTAAACCATTCCCCACAATATTCAATGGCCTAATGCCTTGAAAAGATTGTTAGAATTTTGGGTTCACACCATGAACTTCAATTTATTGCCTAAGCAACCCTAAAGGCGATCAAACCAGCGAAATCAAACCAGCGAAATTTAACCAGAAATCAAGCTTATCAATTTTGTACTTGGACCTTAACTAGGTTCGTATTTGGGCCAGAATTTTGGTTTAATCAGGAAAGGTAGATAGGCCAAATAGACGTTCATATTCCCGAATTGCAAATCGATCCGTCATCCCGGCAATATAATCACAAACGATTCTGGGGAGTTTTGACTGATTTTGTCCATGATCATAGGATTCATACCGTGCACGCCATTCTGGCGGTAATGTTTCTGGCTCGCTCATAAAGAGCTCGAACAATGACTTCACGATACGTTTTGCCTTACTGCGTGCCCGATTCACATCATGATGGCGGTACATATTATTCATCAGAAAATCTCTAAGACCGTTAAGTTCGGCTTTAAGAGGCTCGGAAAAATCGACCATAGCACGGTCTGCTCGGCGGACATCATCAGCTGATTTAGGGTTCAAATCCAGCAGCCGCGACGCACTCTCGGTCACCACATCCTCAGCCATCACGCCGATTAAATCGGAGACGCTTTCCGCAATTAAAATTTCTTCTGGTGCATCAGGAGCCCGTTTCTTTGCGGCATGAAGCACTGGCCCAAACAGTGGCAATGCGAGTGCAGTCTCAAAATCAAAAAGCCCGGCCCGTAAACCGTCATCTATATCATGATTATTATATGCTATATCATCTGATACAGCCGCAACCTGTGCCTCCAATGAGGCAAAACTATCAAGCCATAAGTCCTGTTTTTGCGAATATTCCACAATAGCAGCTGGCAATTCTGGCATACCCTCGCCCACCAATGGGCCGTTATGTTTTACAGCACCCTCCAATGTCTCCCAGGTGAGGTTCATTCCATCAAAATTGGCATGGCGCCGCTCTAAACGGGTTAGCAGGCGTAAAGTCTGGGCGTTATGATCAAACCCATCTCCACCCGGTAAATTTGGTGGGCTCATACATTCTATCAAAACATCTTCGCCGGTATGGCCAAAGGGAGGGTGACCAAGATCATGGGCAAGAGCGACGCATTCTGCCAGATCCTCATCGAGCTGTAATGTTCGAGCAAGAGACCTTGCAATCTGGGCAACTTCTATCGAATGGGTTAGCCGGGTCCGATAATAATCCCCTTCGTGATAGATAAAAACCTGGGTCTTGTGCTTCAAACGCCGAAAGGCGGTGGAATGGACCACACGGTCCCTATCCCTCTGGAACGGACTACGACGTCTGCTATCTGGTTCTTTATACAGCCGTCCTCGACTATTTTGCGCCTGCGCGGCGTATGGGGCCAGTGGGGCCGGAAATGCAATTGGCATTATTTTTCTCATTTTCTATGGGGCAAACCCCATTTAACCCATGAAAAACGTTCCCAAAACCGGACTTCCCCCCTTTTGTTAAGGGCGGATCAATACTATGTATGAGATAGTGATGTTCGTAAGATTGTCACGCATTTTCATTTTAATATCAGATGATTATTCCGGAATTATTTTAGTGAGTGATACTGTGGACCTACCAGTTAGTGTTTCTGATCGTGCTGCCAAACGCATTGGTGAAATCCTTGCAAAGGAGCCGGCCGGCTCGATGCTGAGAGTTGGTGTCTCCGGTGGTGGTTGCTCTGGGTTTCAATATACATTCGATATTGTAACCTCTCGCGAAGATGATGACCTGGTGATTGAAAAATCCGGAATCACGGTCCTCGTCGATGAAGTCTCTGTTGAATATATGAGTGGTGCGGAAATTGACTTTGCCGATGAAATTATTGGTGCAGCATTCAAGATCAATAACCCATTAGCCACGGCTGGCTGCGGTTGCGGTACAAGTTTCTCGATTTAAGGACCACTCCCTATTTAAGGGCATAATTTTCCGTCCAATATCCCCATGCTGAACAAAACCGTCCATCACTCCTTGAGCGAGCTGCGTCTGGCTTGGCTTTACTCGTTTCCGGTAGCAAAGCACAATCCCAGCCATTTTCCACCAGCAGTTTATAATCTATACCGTTCGAAATATATGAGTAATGCGCAGAAAAAGGGCCAACACTATTTGATGGATCCTTAGGAAGTTCTGGCATGAATTGCGAAAAAATATCGGTTTGAATTTGGTCCACTTTACCACGATTTAGTTTTATCCATTTTCCTTTTGTATCCGGGTAATTACCAGTTTGTTTGTAATATTTTATTAGCCCAGAATTCAATTCTTCCAGATCACGTATTCTTTGTTGGGTAAAAGGTGCCTTTCTTAAAATATCTCCACGCTTGAGAAGCAACTTCCGCTTCTGTAAATTTTTAAATGTAAAATCAGATAATCTAACCCCTTCCTTAAAAAAGGGCGCTAAAAGAGGTGTTAGCTTTTTGGCGCCTGCTACCGTCAGATGGGAAGTATCCGAGTATAAGATATCTCCATTTTCCACCACACGGCATTGGTTAAAATTATCGCAAAAAATATTTACCGGATCGACACTATAAAAATCAGGATATTTTTTTGCCATATACTCATTCATCATCACTGATGTCATGACATTGTCGGAATTACTTCCAACCTGAAAAGGACAATTCTCAAGGTTTTTTGGATAAATTTGCAAACAAGTAAAAGTCGCATACCGAAATGTCGGAATATCCCCAACAACCACTATCTTATGTCCGGTTGCTCGAAGCCTTCTCATAAAGACATCGAAAATTTCCAGAAATCTTTTATTTTCTTCAAAAAGCCATCCATAATTGATCTCGATCTTTTTATTCTCGTAAGCCCGATCATGTAGAAATTGGTATGCGAACCAGTTTTGAGATAAAATAATTAAAATATCTTTTTGACCCTCTACATAGGTAAAAAAATCATTTGTATGCTTTTTACATCTTTTCGACTCAGCAGAATCCTCGTGATACCCTTGTAAAAATGTAGAATTTCCTATTACAGAGGGACAAGCAGCACCTGAAAAGATGATACCAAATTTATTGGATTTTCTACCAAGTTCTTGCACAGCAGGTATCATATGAGGCGCAAACGAATCTCCGTACACGACAAAATCATAGGCTTTCTCTAAATCAGTGTTTTTTGTATAATATTCAATATGACAGGGCGCGCTTTGATTTTTACAAAAACGGACGAGTTGCGAAACATAGGCCTTTTTGTTTTCGAGTAAGGGATTTAAAGAGACCGTACCAGCTGGCAAGTCTTCCTGACTAGAGGGTGCGTTTGCTACAATGCGGTTGGCCGGAAGAGTAATGAACAAAATACTCGCCGTAAAAACACTCAATCCTACGCTAAAAATTGCAGCCAATCCTCCAAATTTTAAGGTTAAGTTTCCATAGCGTAATGGGCGTTCGACCAGATAATGACAAACAGCAGTGATCGCAAATGTAATCGCGAGCAACAAAACCGTTGGCCCAATTACAAATACACGGCTAACGCTATCATCAAGTGCACCGCCATTTTGATAAATATAAAAAACAATGACCGGCCAGTGCACGAGATAGAGTGTGTAGGACCAGTCACCAATCAGCACTAATGGCGGAAAATGAAAAAGGCGCGCCGGCGCAATCCTTTCGCCAAACTGGATCATCAAGGCGGCCCCAAAACAGGGCACCAAACTTAACAGGCCCGGCATTCTTAACCCGTCATGAAAGAAGAAAAGGGAACAAAACACTCCCGCCAATCCCACAAAATAAAGACCATTTTTCAATGCAAAATTTTGCACCAATGTCGCCGGAAGAAACACCATTAAAGCTCCAATACCCAATTCGAACAAGCGGGTTGGCAACATATAGAAGGCCAAATTTGGTTGGATATTGATAAAATACAAACAGGTGAAAAAGCTTAACGCCACGATCAGTATTACTAAGGATAAACGCAGCGGTTTTTTAAGGCTTGCAAGCCCTAAAAGTATCATTGGCCAGAAGAGATAAAATTGCTCTTCCACTGCCAATGACCAAGTATGGAGAAAGGGCTTAACCCGCGCTGCGGTATCAAAGTATCCTTCTTGCGAAAAAAAATAAAAATTAGATAAAGAAAAGGTTGCTGATAATGCGCTGTGACTAGCCTTTTTCAAATCCCCGATGGACATCACCCAGGAAGCATAAATTAGTGTGATGAGCACAACAAAAATCATTGCGGGGAATAACCGCCAAAACCGGTTCTTGTAGAACTGAAAGAGAGAAAAGGTTTTTTCGTTGATTTTTCCAACGATCTGATTGGTAATTAGATAACCAGAAATAACGAAAAAAACATCGACGCCCAAATACCCGCCAGCAAGAATTTCGCCCGGCAGGTGATAGAAAATAACCGCTAAAACAGCGAGGGCGCGCATGCCCTGAATATCTGGGCGAAAATAGGCCCGCTTTTCCATACAAAATCCTGTCCCAGCCAATATTGCAATCTTGTCCCGATCGAGAATTATCGCAATTAAACGAGAGGGTTAGCATTTATTAATAAGCCCTTCAAGATAAGCCCTGCTCGCACTTTGGTGCATTTGTGCTTAATCGAGTTAGTCGATATAATTGGAATAAGTGCCTTTTTTCAAGCCGTAATTGGAGAAAACCCATGTTTGATGAAAAACTAGTTGAAGTTGCCAATGAGCTGATCGCCGGATGCCGCGAAGGTCGTGAGACGGCAAATCTCTCTAAGCTCTATGCCGACAATGCAGTATCGGTAGAAGCAGTTGCCATGCCAGGCAGTGGTAGCGCCGAGGCTCAGGGTATTGAAGCTATTCAAGGCAAACATGAGTGGTGGAATAACGCGTTTGAAGTCCATTCTCAAAATATTGAAGGACCTTTTTTCCACGGAGAAAATAAATTTAGCGCAATTTTTGAAATGGACGCCACTGATAAACAAACCAAGGAACGTTCGAAAATGCGTGAAGTTGCCCAATACACTCTGGATAACGGCAAAATTGTTCGTGAGGAGTTTTTTTATACCAACGAAGAAGCTTAGGGTAATCGCCTTATTTTTTCTGGCGGCGCAAATAATACTTCAACCGTGTCCCCAACACTAAGTGTCCCATCTTTGAGTATTTTACATAAAACACCGCCGCGCCAGTCTTTTGCCAAAGCTTTTAGTAAACCGGGCTGGGCATTTTCCATGCGCCCACATGGATAAGTCTGGTGAGTAATCTCAAGATGAACAGGGCCTAATTGTAAGATTGCGCCTTTTGATCGGGGAAGCCTGATCCCTTCAACCAATAAATTTGCTCGCCTGGTAAGCCAAGGGAGCTGCACTGGTGGGCTCAAGCTTTCACAAGTTTCCTCCCAGCTCTCACGACTTAAAATTGAAATCAACCTATCTTTACGCTTTCCAGAATGGTCCCCCTCTAGTCCCGTCTCCATAAGAACCCGCCCATGTGACACCTCCACCATATCTTTGTACCGCTCTGGCCGCAGGGCAATAGCGGCTAATCTGCCTGTCATGTTTTGAATTTGCGACAAAATTAACCCTCAAAAAGCTTCTTGAATAATGCAATTCAGCAATAATCACTAATAGCCGAGCCGATAAAGCCAAGCGCTTCATAAACCATTTTAGCCGATAAGGCGCGTATTTATCGATAGGAACATCCCATTATCTAACCTTGCCTTTCAAATTATGATTATTGAATCAGGCTCTTAGGCTCTATCTTATCGCTTTGGATAAATAATTTTTGACCCGTCTTATAACCACCATTATGTCTTAGAGTTCACTATTTCAGATTTTTCTCCCAGAACCCATCGATCAAAATTTTATCTCAATGAAAATAGCCACTTTTAACGTCAATTCAATCAATGCTCGCCTGCCCCGAATTCTAGAATGGTTCGATAGTGCAAAACCCGACATTGCGGTTTTGCAAGAGATTAAATGCATTGACGAAAAATTTCCAAGCAGCGAATTTGAGGATCGTGGCTATAATGTAGCGGTGCACGGACAAAAAACATATAACGGTGTTGCCTTTTTATCGAAGCATCCAATCGAAGATATCCAAAAGGGATTGCCCGGCAATGAGGATGATGAACAGGCTCGCTATATAGAAGCACTTGTTATGCCAAATGAAAGCGCACCCATTCGCGTTGGCGGTCTTTATTTACCCAATGGCAATCCAGCTCCCGGGCCCAAATATGATTATAAACTCGGTTGGATGGATCATTTGTTTGCTCACGCCAAGACTCTCTTATCCTATGAAGAACCCTTCATATTGGCAGGCGATTATAATATTATTCCGCAAGCAGAAGATGTTCATGATCCCGATGGTTGGTTTGGTGATGCACTATACCGACCTGAAAGTCATGAGAAATTTCGTGCCCTCCTAAATTTGGGCCTGACCGACGCATTACGCCAAATTGATGAACGTGGTGTTCGGTATACTTTCTGGGATTATCAACGAGGCGCGTGGCAGAAAGATCACGGCATTCGAATTGACCATTTATTGCTATCGCCTCAAGCCGCTGATCGATTGAAAAATGCAGGTATTGATCGTTCTGAACGTGACAAGGAAAAACCTTCGGACCACGTGCCGGTTTGGATTGAGTTGTCATGAAATTTTCAACCCAACAAGATGTTGCCTTAAAAGCGGTTGATGCGTGGCTAAAAAAAGGGCAAAGCCCTGTCTTTCGTCTGTTTGGCTATGCTGGTGCAGGGAAAACCACCCTCGCCCGTCATATCGCTGAAAATGCTGATGGTGAAGTTGCCTTTGCAGCTTTCACAGGAAAAGCAGCCCACGTCATGCGCAATAAAGGCTGCGTTGACGCTTCAACTATTCATTCCCTAATTTACAGGCCAACGGGTGATGAGGACGAAGATGATGGCCCCTCTTTTACCATTCGCCGCGATGCTCCGGCCTCTAAGGCTGATCTGATTATCATAGATGAATGTTCTATGGTTGATGAAGATCTAGGCCGTGACCTTCTCTCTTTTGGAATACCGGTTCTCGTACTGGGGGACCCAGCGCAGTTACCGCCTGTTAAAGGCGGCGGATTTTTTACGCAGGGCGATCCCGACTATATGCTCACAGAAATTCATCGTCAGGCAGAAGATAATCCGATCATTCACCTTTCAATGCTCATTCGCGAAAAAGGGGTTGAAGCGGTTACACAGATGGAGAGCTCTGGTGATGCTCTTCAATTTATTAGTAAGCGCGATATTGACGCTGATACCATTCTTGAATGCGATCAGGTACTCGTTGGCACTAACAAGACCCGGCGGAAATTTAATGATCGCATTCGTGAACTCAAAGGACATCTTGACACTACGCCAGAAGCCGGAGAGAAATTAGTCTGCCTACGCAATAATAAAAAGAAAGGTCTTCTCAATGGCGGTCTATGGAGTGTGACATTAAAGAAAACCGCCAGAGGCACGAAAGCGCGCATGATCGTGCGCCCAGAGGAAGGCGGAAAAAGCGTTAGCATTAATGTGCCCCACGGTTTTTTTAGTGAGGGCGCAGAAAATATCCCCTATACCCAGCGCAGGAATGCAGATGAATTTGATTATGGTTACGCGCTTACAGTCCATAAAGCACAAGGTTCACAATGGGACCATGTGGTATTGTTTGATGAAAGTTGGGCATTTCGCGAGCATTCGCAGCGGTGGCTTTATACAGCCGTCACAAGAGCAGCCAAGCAGTTAACGCTGGTAAGATAAATTTGTAATTTCCACTAATCGCGGAGAGAATTAGCTGGCGGCACATTTGGCGCGCCCTCAGGCAACCAGCTTGGCAAAACTTGTGGTTTACCAATTAAATAGCCTTGCAAATAATCAACCCCGAGCCCTTTTAGCAGCATCGCATCTGCATCATTATCAACCCACTCGGCAACCGTCTTCATTCCAAAATTGCGGGCCAAATCAAGAAGGGTACGTACAAAAAGTTGATTATCTCGGGAAGAAGCAACACCAGTCACAAATGACCCATCAATTTTTAAAACATCAATATCGAGGGCTTTTAAAATACGAAATGAGGTATAGCCTGCACCGAAGTCATCAATTGCAAAATCACAGCCCAATTTTTTAATACTGGACACAAATTCAATCGACGCGTCAACAGCATCCACGACTTGGGTTTCGGTCAATTCCACAGTAATGCGCGATGCAACATTCTGATTTTCGCGAATAAGCGCGATATATCGCTCTGCCCAGACATAATCTTTGACAGTCTCCATGGAAATATTCACAGCCAGATTGATATTTGGACAATTAACTAAAGTATTAATTGCCATTTCTAAAACCCGGCGATCCAGAAGATGGACAAGACCCAGACGTTCTGCAGCAGGAATAAACTCTGGTGCAGGAATCTCTTCCCCATCCTGCCCCTTCATACGGATGAGGCATTCGAATTTAGATGGAACTTGATCTGGATCGGTTACGATTGGTTGAAATGCAATCTGTATACGTCTCTCATTAAGGGCAGTTAAAATAACATCTGATAAATGTGTATTCCGCCGACGCATACTAATATTATCTGTATTTTGCGAAAACACAGTCCAGCTTGATCGACCAATTCGTTTAGCTTCATCTAGCGCCGACTCTGCGCAGGACATTGCCTCTTGGCTGGTATTCGCAAATTCAGGTAATGCAACAGCCCCCAAACTAACGGATGCTGCAATGCCCCCTTTTGCGGTATCTATCACACGTTCGCGAACACTATTCAGGATTTTTGCTGCCATCGCTCTGACACAAGCTTCAGGGCACTCATGGAGTAATATCCCAAATTTTGTACCAGCAACCCGGCCCATATAATTTTCTGGGCCAATTTGTACGCGGAGCCTAGCGGCAACTTCTACGATTACTTCGTCGGCAACTTCAAAACCAAAATCTGCATTTACAGCGGCCAGATGATCGACCCCTACGAGCAGATAAGCGCCCTTTTGACCCGTAGATGGGTTAGATTCAAACCACTCATCGAGATGGTGGCGCAAGCTAACCCGGTTTAAGAGGCCGGTCAGTTCATCATTTCGCGCAAGCCATGAGAGTTCGCGAACCTTCGATTTTTCATCCTCGACGGACCGGATCATACCAATCAATCTACGAGATGCCCCGCTACCAATCCACCCACCGCGTTCTTCAACCCAGTGGAATGACTCGTCATTTTGTAATATTTGATATTCGCAATGGTAGCTATTTGCTTTACCCGCAAACACACATTCACGCTCATCAGAATGGGCGTTTACAATAAGATTGTTATAATCACTTAGCTTTACTGAAGGGCTAATATCTGGTTTCCCGGTCAAGTACGCTGCAACCCCTAAATCAGACCAGGATATCTCATTTTTTGTAGGATCAAACTCAAATAAAGTCTGTACTCTGCTATTGGTTAAACTCTCTACAGATTGTTTTTCATTTACGGAAACCAAAGAATCTTTACGATTTTGCGTACTTGGGGGTTTTGCGCGTTGGCTTCGATCAAAATCTGCTGAATTTTGATTGTTCTCTTCGATAGAACTGCTGTGATCTTGGTCAAACTCAGCCATTTTATGGTGTTCTCACTCATTTTCTCTTTGGGCATCATAGACAGCTAGGGGTAAATAAAATTTGAACCAAACAATAAATTGTCGAAAAGATTGGGGTGACCATTTGGCGCCTGTCCAGCAATGGCCTTGAAATTGCTTCAATATTGAAATGAAAGGTTTTGTTAATACTTATTATGGGTCAAATCGGTACAACGCTCAGCGCGCAAACGCCAATCGCGCAGATCGTGCCAAAAGCAGGATGCCTGATCTAGCTCGTGAGGGGATAGATATTTTGACGCCCGATCATTCCTCGCACAAAACGACTACCAGCAAAAAGCGAAACTTGCGCCGCAGGCGGTCTGATGGCTACGATTTGCATCATCGTCAAAAGCCCGGACCGAATGCTGACGATCTCAATAAAGATGTTGTTTTCCAAAAAGACCGTGATCAGACAGCAGGATGCTTTCACGCGAAACGTGCTTACAGTGCGAGCGCCTCGCAAATTTATGATTCTAGAATAGGTACTGTATTCAACAAACTATGTTGAATACATTCATTTTCTTTTTGCGTCAGGCGACATCTGCCGCAACACCAAAGTCTCGGCGCGCCGTAACAGTCGTAACGATAAACCCAGCCATTGGGTCCAAGAAAAGCATGGTTAGGAAAACGAAAAATACCCCATTCCCAAAGCCCGGCATAAGCACAAATAGAAAAGCGGCAATAATGAAAAGTAAAAATGAAAGAAGATGATTGGTGATGGAGTCCGCACCTGTCTGGGTCGCCCGTATCAGCTCAACAAATAAAAACCCCATACTGAGTACGAGAAATATCACCCCCCATGTAATCTCCCAAACATCTCCAGAAGGCAAATCTAATGGAAGAACTTTTACATCGTACCAATTAACAACCCCATCCACTGTCGTAATATCACCGACACCAGTGAATGTTATAACTGCGTAAATGATGAGGCTCACCGTAAGAAGCGGAAACATTTGGTACATCGGGTAATCCCTTTTACTGAACGGTTATTTTGACCGTCATCGATACTAAAATCTATTATACTTTAATCTGATAGTCACTTAAAGGGACCAGCCCCAAAAGCAAATCACCACAATACGACAAAAACATCCTGTATAGAGGTTATTTCATACGATTGCTGAGAGTTTAGGCCATTTATGTAGCAAATGACAACTCCACGGATCCAAATCGCTAATCCTGAATTGTCGACTTATTCTTCAATAATCGATTTGGGCGATTTTGCCCGTGATTTCAACCACATAACGCCCGCTAAATCACGAAAAGCCACCACCAAACGCCCCATATTGGTATATTTCGAGCTCCCATGGCTCCGAGCACGGTGGTGTACCGGGTAAAAGCTTACCTTCAACCCTTCTCTTTGCATCATAAAGGGCAAATATCTGTGGAGATGATCAAAATAGGGCAAACGCAGGAAGGCTTCACGGCGGAACAGCTTTAGACCACATCCACTGTCGCGCGCGCCGTCATTGAGTAATTTTTGTCGAATTGTGTTGGCAAATTTTGAAGCAATTCGCTTGGAGCTCCGATCTAGGCGCTTTTTGCGTTCGCCCGCAACCATGGCCATCTCAAAATCCCCCTCTCTCAGCAGAGCATACATGGCTGGAATATCCACAGGATCATTTTGACCATCACCATCGATCATTGCGATAAGATCGTATTTTGCCCCTAACACGCCGCTACGGATCGCACGGCTCTGGCCTGCATTTGTGCCATGTGCGATTATGCGTACATTCACGCCGTCTTCTCGAATTTTATGAAGCTCGGCGCGTGTTTCATCCGTTGAACCATCATCAACAACAATGATTTCTGTCTCAACATCTACCATAGTGACCAGAGCTTTATTTATCTCGACAATAAGGCTCGCGGCGCCCCCTTCCTCATTATACATAGGAGTTACGACCGAGAGACCATTGCTTATTAGGCGCTCACCAAAAAGAGTTACCGGTAAATTATTTGTGCTGTTAGAAGTCATGGAAAATGCACTTGATCTCAAGATATTGCGCTGTGAAGAAAGCATTACCGCACATCGTGTACAATGAGAAGCAGTGTCTTATTTTTGTTGAATTGGGGTTTTTTAACCTCCAATTTCCACTCTTGGATTGGAATCCCTCTATTTTGTAGTTATTGAGGGGCTTTTACAACTTTTATATGAAAAGTAGCAGTGCCGACTATGGTACCATCTGGCATCAAACAAAGCCCTCAACCCGATCCCAAGGACACCAGACGATTTCTCGCACTTTTGCTAATCGTTATTTTTGCCGCCATCCCGGGAACCACCTCCCTACCGCCAATCGATCGTGATGAAGCGCGCTTCGCACAAGCCAGTGCACAAATGCTGGAAAGCGGAGATTGGATCAAGATTAAATTCCAGGACCAGGAACGCAACAAGAAGCCCGCTGGCATCTATTGGTTGCAAGCAATCAGCGTCACCTTGTTTTCTTCCCCTCAGGCCCGCGAAATTTGGGCTTACCGGATACCCTCTATTCTCGGGGCCATTTTTGCGAGTTTATTAACATGGCGAATAGGAAGGCAATTATTCGACAATGATACCGCCTTTTTCGGTGCTATGTTTTTAAGCGTATCGCCGGCACTGATGGGGGAGGCAACGCTTGCAAAGACGGATGCAATGCTGTTAGCCGGAATCTGCGCAAGCCAATTCGCCCTCGCCTGCACTTACTTACCCATCAGCAAGAAATACAGTGCACACCATACACAAGTTAACCGGACAAAATGGGAAAGTGTTTCCAGTTGGCCAATAGCTATCCTGTTCTGGGCTTCGTTAGGATTTTGCATCTTCCTAAAGGGGCCAATTGGTCCAATGATTATTATGACAACCCTGATCGGGCTAATCGCATGGCCAAGAGTTACAAATCGCAAGAATTATAGCATTCAGTTGTTACGCGCCCTTAAACCACTCACTGGCCTCATCATTTTAGGGTTCCTCATCCTCCCATGGGCCATTGCTATTGGGACAGCAACTGAAGGGCGTTTTTTTACACAAGCGCTTGGCGGAGACATGCTTGGCAAAATCACAACTGTTCAAGAACATCATGCAGGGCCACCAGGATATCATCTCTTGCTTTTGCCAATCTTGTTCTGGCCGCTAAGCGCTCTGCTGTTTTCAACCACCCATCATATTTGGCGTATAAAGTCCACTCCCGCAATCTGGTTTCTAATTTCATGGATCGTACCCGCATGGATTATCTTTGAACTAACAGCGACAAAACTACCTCACTATGTTTTACCCCTCTACCCAGCAATTGCTCTTCTATGCGCCAAAACATTGATTGATTTGGCAAAGGGACATGCGGATATCAAACGAGCCCTATGGCGCATTGGCATTGTCATTTTTGCACTTTTAGGTTTTGGTATTGCTATCGCTTTACTTACCTTGCCCCGTTTACTCCCCACACAAGCACAAAATATAAGCCATTTACTCGTCGCTGTTCTCATAATTTGCGCGACCATTGGAGTATGCTTCACCATGTTACGCGAGAATTTTCTGCGATCAGGATTGTTGATGGCTGCGCTTAGTTTATTTACCTGCGCAAGCCTGTTGACCCTTGTCCTACCATCTTTGACTATCTTTGACCTCTCAAACGATGTCACAAAGATAGTCAAAACCCACAAACTTCATCCAGAACAAAGTCCGCTTACTGCCAATACACGCGAAATGCCTCTTAACCTAAAAACACCGCAACCGGTTATGGTCCTTGGTTATTCAGAGCCTTCAATCGTTTTTCAATTAGGGACGGATACCTTCTTGACATCTGATCCGGAATTGGCTGCAAAGACACTTTTGCAACCATTAAAATCATTCCCTCCCCGCGCAATTCTTGTAGAAAAACGGTATGAGGAGGCATTTTTGGGCTATCTGAAACGACAAAACCATATACCAACCCCGCTCGCAAAAACGAGTGGTTTGAATTACTCAAACGGAAAAGACATAACGCTTACTTTATATAAAACCAAAACACACTGATTAACCCAACCCCGAAATTCGCAATTGCAAAGCTTGGTATGACCAATTCCCCTTCACCCTCCACATTCTTAAAAAACGAAACCCATCAGATTAATGACTGGATTGCTCCATCTCCCTTGAGAGCATTTTTAACAATGACACTGATCATTGTTGCAATCCGTATTGCTTTTCTCATGGTCAGTAATGTAAATCTTGGAACGGATGAAACACAATATTGGTTCTGGAGCCAAAATCTCGACTTTGGATATTTCTCCAAGCCACCAGTAATCGCATGGACCATTGCCTTTACCTCTGGCTTATTTGGTAATGCGGAATGGGCAATACGCCTCGCCTCGCCAGTTATACATGGCGGTACAGCAATTTTACTTTTTGCCACAGCACGCATGCTCCATAGTGCTAAGGCTGGTTTCTGGGTAGGAGGCACTTGGTTACTCCTTCCAGCTGTTTCACTCTCATCCAATTTAATTTCAACTGATGTTGTCTTGCTGTTTTTCTGGTCTGGCGGTTTATTCTTCCTAATCCGAATTTTAAATGCATTAGAGCGAGAACCAACTAAAATGGCTCCGCTCGCGGATCGTTTCAGCTTGGGGGCATGTCTCGGGCTTGGGTTGTTAACAAAATATGCGATGGTCTATTTTCTTATCGCTATGTCTGTTACTGCACTATGCATCCCTCAGTACCGCAAAACTGCAGCCCGTGAAGCTCTGGTCATCCCTCTACTTTTAGCGGTATTAATTTTCCTACCCAATATTATCTGGAATAGCCATCATGAGTCTCTCACACTCACCCATACGGTTGCAAATGCAAAATGGGAGGGAGGGTTCTTCAATCCTATTCAATTGCTAGAATTTTGGATCTCACAAATTGCAATAATTGGTCCCGTTCTTTTTATCGCTTTTTTGATTTATTTATTTATGGGACGAAATGAAACAAATAATAATGTTCCTAACTCATCTGTTCAAATCAAGCGGGCAACAAAACTTCTTTTGATTTTTGCCCTCACGCCCTTGGTTATAATCAGTATACAAGCTTTTCTATCGAGAGCCCACGCAAACTGGGCGGCAACAGCCTACCCCTCGACCTTAATTCTCACATCCATTTGGTTATTGCGCGCTAAAAAAGAACATTGGCTCGTGCTCAACTTAGGACTTAACCTAATAATTTTCGCAGCTCTTAGTATGACAATCAGCAATTTTGTCATACTGGACAATATTGGGCTCTCAAATTCTATCAAACGGGTACGTGGATGGGACATACAAGGTCAGGAAATAGAAAAACTTGCCAACCAGTACAACCATGTCATGGCGGATCACCGCGATGTCTTTGGCGCTGTTGCCTATTACGCTAAACAGTCAGATCGCGATCTAATGGCTTGGAATTCAAATCATCGCATTGATGATCATTATGAAGTCTTCCACGATTTTAGGCCTGATGTTTCTGGAAAAATTCTCTACATCACCTATCACCCTGAAGCTTTAGGGGTCACCCCTTGGTTTTCCGAGGTAAAGCTATTAAAGACATCAGAATTGGATTTGAAAGCTGGTCGCAAACGGACCCTATATTTTTATGAAATAGACGGTTTTAAAGGGTCCCCTCTCTATCCTAAAAAGGGTTAACAAACTGAAATTCCTCAGATAATCCAGTATTTGCTTGTTTTTATACATTTTAGAGTGAAAACAGTGCGAAATATGGGAATATTGTTGGCAAGCAACAAAAATATCCTTATATGGTGGCTAAGCGCACTTCGCGCTGGCGCCCTTCCGACACAAGCTTATAGGCAAGGCGCGGCAAGCTTAAAAAGCCTGCCGGGCCTTTTTCATATTTGTTAGCCGAAACCAGCCAGCCATAGAGCAGATGATATATAAGATGGAGCTAACCCATGTCCGATAAACCTTTAATGCCTATTGCAACTGCCGTATGGCTGATCGACAACACATCATTGTCATTCGACCAAATAGCCGATTTTTGTAAACTACACCCCCTTCAGGTGAGCGGAATTGCTGATGGCGATGTAAGTAGCGGTGTGCGCGGTATTGATCCTATAACAACGCATCAATTAACCCGCGAGGAAATTGAAAAAGGTCAAGATGATGAGGCCTATCGTCTTAAGCTCTCGCGCCCAAAAACGATTGTCGCTGAATCAAAGAAAAAAGCGCCGCGATATACACCGGTTTCACGTCGTCAAAACCGGCCTGACGCAATTGCATGGTTGGTAAAAAATCATCCGGAACTTAAAGATAGCCAGATATCAAAGTTACTCGGTACAACCAAAACGACCATTACCGCAATCCGTGATCGCACTCATTGGAATTCTGCAAATCTGGAACCCCGTGATCCGGTTGGCCTTGGCTTATGCACGCAAATCGATCTCGATACACAAGTAAGAAAAGCGGCCGCCATTCGTGACAAAATGATGCCGAAATCTGAAGGCCCTGCGCTTAAAACTGTTGAGGAAACGGTTACCCCTGCAACCGCAACTGAGTCAGCGGAAGAAGAGAGCAGTAAAGTCGATTTGGATAATGTGTTTGCTAACTTCTCTGAAAATGAAGCAACCGAAGAGTAATTTTTAATACTCTTACCGATTTTAAATTAACGCCAGCACCGACTGATAGAGTTCATCGGCGACGGAAAGGATACGTGCATTTGCATTGAAAGAGCGTTGAAATAAAATCAAATTGGATAACTCTTCTTCCAGATTAACACCGCTTTCCTCAATTAACCTTGCGCTGACCTCATCATTGAAAGCCTGTGCAATAGAGGCTCTATTGGTCGCGTCAACACTAAGAGAACCAATTTGTCCAATCGCACCAGCAAGATTTTCCGACTGTTGACGGCCAGCTTCAAATAGAGTTGCAGCGCCTTGGCCATTATTCGCCCCCGTAACAAGTTCGCCAATCGAAACACCGGTCAGATCAATACGACCAGCAGCTAGCTCATTAGGATTAGTCCTGATAGTAGCATTGACCTCAAACCCGTTCCCATTACTACTAATAATAGGATTAAATCCAAACAATGAACCAAAGCCTGCATTATCGTTGGCCAATGACAAACCGTTGCCATTACTGTCTTCAATAGATAATAAATTCCCGTTCAGATTTGCCGAAAGACCCGGAATATTATCAAGCGCTGAAATAAGTCCATCAAGTGTTGGCACAAACGAGATCGGCGCTGCATTATCAATCGTTAGGCTCTGAGTATCAAAGTCAATATCAACCCGCCCTAACAAAATGCCATTATTATCAATTCGGGCGAGCGAGGTTTGACTGCTTAGGTTTTGGAAAGCAGTATCTTGCGCACTAATCGTTGCACTGAGTATTGACGGGGCGGGAAAAGTGCTATTTCCGGAAGCGGCATTATTCAAGCTAGCAGCAAAGTCCGCTTCGACTGAACTAATCAATTGTGAAATTGTAGGAAGGGTATTTGTCAACAAAGCCAAAGCACCGCCAATAGAACCCCCACTAATTTCGCTACCTATATTATTAGCAATTAGCGGTTGATTTGACGGATCGAGACCTGGGCCGGTTTGAGAGATAGCCGTTACACCAAGTGATAAATCGCTCTCGGCAAACACAAGCCCCGCAAACCCATTAACATTTGCCAGCACACGACCAGCCCCGGTTGTAACCGCTACCCTGCCAATCTCGTCAAAATTTGTACTAATAGAAATCAAACCAGAAAGCTCGGATAAACTTGATGCAAGTGCATCTTGCGCACCCCCATTATCGCCAGTTCCAATCTGGTTATTAAGGGTTGAGATTTCGGATAAAAGCTGATTGGCCCGATCAATATTAAAGTCAAATCCAAGTAATGCTTGATCAGCTTCAGCTGTAATCACACTCCGGGTTCGTGCAAAAGCATCAAAGGCTGCATCCAGATTAGTAATGGCCTCGATTTGCGCTGCTGCAGATGCAGGCGAAGCATTCAATTCAGCCAAGGAAGCAACAGCGGTATCGATTTGACTGGAAAATGACAGACCATCTCCACTATCACCAAGCGCCTCAGTGATATGTGAGAGCGCATCGGCAACACTTGACAAGGCATTGGCTTGGCTAACGCTATTTAATGCTGATGATTGTAAAAATTGGTTTGCACCAGCTCTCGTTACGTCAACGGTCACTCCTGAAAATTGACCTGGTACCGGATCTGACTGAAAATTCACTTCACGGCGTGAAAAATCTGGTGTGGTTATATTGGCAATATTTTCTGCAGTCGCGGCAATCGCCGTTTGCTGAGCCAAAACACCTGAAGTTGCAATATTTATAATTGTGCTCAGACCACTCATTAAAAACCTCGACCCATCTGATTTTCTGAGACAATGGTTTTAGTCGGCAATATTTTCCTAACAGGCAAAATTTGACCGGCATTAAATACCGGACATGATAGCGCGTCTCCCCTAGACTTCATGAATTCCTGTGGTTTTCTTCGCATTGCCTTGATCCAGATGCTTCCATCGCTATTTCACAACCATACAATGCAAATGAGGGACCATCGCACAGACATGGCGTTTAGACATCACGTTCAGCGCGAATAACCTTAAATTTTAAGAAGATTTTTACTTTATTGCCAGCGCTTGGAAAACTTTTGAGCAACTTCATCAGCCTGCTTTTTTTGCGCCCCTTGATAACCGGTTACGCTATCGCCGACAAAGGGGTTATCACTGCGCTCTTTGCCAAATGTCGACATAGGGCCGTGTCCCGGTACAAATTGCATATTCTCACCTAAGGGCCATAATTTATCCGTGATTGAACGTATAAGCGTGTCATGATCCCCGCGAGGAAAGTCCGTTCGACCAATAGAACCAGCAAATAATACATCTCCGACAAATGCCAATTGCACACCTTTATGAAAAATCACAACATGACCCGGTGTATGACCAGGGGTATAGACAACATCAAATTTGACACCATCAAGGTCGAGAATATCGCCGTCATTAAGGTACCGATCCGGCTTACAATTCTCCCCCATCCCTGCCATACCATATTTGGCATAATTTTCTTCGATTTGATCTAGCCAAAAAACATCATCCTTATGCGGCCCAATAATCGGTGCACCAGTTTCTCTTTTAATCTCTTCTGCACCACCAGCATGATCAAGGTGCCCGTGGGTCAGCCAAATTTGTTCGATGTTTGCATCCAGTTTTTTAGCAGCTTCAAGAATTTTCGAGGCTTCACCGCCCGGATCTATAACAGCGGCAACACCAGATGCGGCGCGCACCAATGAACAATTTTGTTGTAGAGGCGTCACCGGGATAACATTGACGCTAAAAGGGGCTTGTGGTTGATTCATAAAATTACTTCTTATCTTGAATTAAAAATACATTCTTATCTAATTGGATGGTAAGATTTATATTTTTAAGAATTATAACCTTCGTCAAAAATACGTTCATTTATTTCGGCCAATTGGCGCACCAATAGTGACAATTTACTAACCCCCATAAAACCACTCATAGAATTAGCTAGATTATTATCGAGTGAATTTATAGACACATCAATTTCATCCATAAATTTTGTAAATCGCTGCATCTCATCTTTATGTTCTTTATACCACTGGATAATCAGGTCATTTACCCAATCTTTATTTTTTTCATTCGGTGCACCTTTGTAACGTTTAACTAAGTTAAGAGTAAGTGCTTTTTGTTGACGGGTAAGCTCTTCTAGTAAGCGACGTGTTGCGCGCGTATCAAAGCCATCATCAGGTGGTTGTTTTCGTAAATGTTCTCGCACAAAATCCAACTGTAGCAATCGCCCCATTACGAAGAAAACACTCCCCGCATTCCCTGCGCTCCAGCCAGTCTCTTCAGCAATATCAACAATATCGAGTGCACGTTCTAGCGCTGGAAATAAAGCCGCCTCGCGCGCAAGCGCTTCCGGCGTCCCAAGCTCTTTCCAAGTTTGGTATCGACTTTCCACAATTTGCGCAGCCCCCGGTGGGGCAAATTGTTTATAGTCCCGCTTGATAGAACTTACATGTTCTTTGTAATGATTGATAAGCGAAAATAACCCCCCTTCATCAATCATTTTAAGGCTCTGACTATCTGTTACCAATCGGTATGTCTGTTCCTTAAGAAGGGATGATGCTTCAAAATAAAGATCATTTTGCACCTGGGCTGCAATATCATTATCAAGTTTTTTCAAAGAGGCCGCAAAATCGTTAAGGTCATAAATTTGCCTTGCAGCTTCATAACACAAAACTATATGCTCAACACTTGCTCCAGTGGTCAAAATAATATCGTGAATAAATGTAATTCCACAAGTATCAACAATTTCATTTGCCATCTGGGTTGCAATAATTTCCCTACGCAATCGATGATGTTCGATTGCCTCACCATAAGCGTGTAGCTGTTCGGGAAAATATTGCCTCAGCTCCTCGCTCATTAAACGGTCATCAGGTAAACGGCTCTTAACAATTTCATCAACAAGCCATAATTTTGCGTAAGCCAACAATACAGCAAGTTCAGGGCGCGTAAGCCCGCTTCCCTGCTCTTTCATTAACTCTATAGCTTCACTAGAAGGGAGATTTTCGACTTCACGATTAATCCTCCCTTGCTCTTCCATCGCTATCAGAAAGCGACTTTGCCCATCTAGCTCCATCGGCGCTCGTGCTTCCAACAGGCTTAGCCCACGGGTTTGATCATAATTGTGTCGTAAAACATGATATCCGACATCTTCGGTCATGGATGCGAGCAATGCTTCCCGTTCTTGCGCCTTCAAAAATTTTCTATCAATAGCCTCTTTGAGTAAAATTTTGATATTCACCTCATGATCGGAAGAATCCACCCCGGCAGAATTATCAATTGCATCCGTATTTATAGCACCTCCATTTTGAGCATAGGCAATACGGGCAGCTTGGGTAAGTCCGAGATTAGCACCTTCACCAATCACCTGCATTTGCATTTCATCAGCAGTGATGCGGATAGCATCATTAGCCCGATCACCAACAAATCTGTCTTCTTCTCCTTTTGCTTTAAAATAGGTGCCAATACCCCCCATCCAAAACAACTCAACCGGGCTTTTTAGAATCGCTTTTATCAGCTCATTGGGCGTGACTGTTTTTTCCGTGATCCCAAGCACAGTGCCCATTTGTTTAGACACAGTTATTGATTTAACTGAACGGGAAAAAACTCCGCCCCCTTTAGATATCAATTCACCCTTATAATCCTGCCATGAAGATGACGGCAGTTGAAAAAGTCTCTCTCGTTCTTTATACGATGTTTTCTCATCGGGCTCTGGGTCAATAAAAATATCGCGATGATCAAAAGCTGCGATCAATCGGATTTTTTTTGACAGCAACATACCGTTACCAAAAACATCACCGGACATATCTCCAACACCAGCCACGGTAAAAGTTTCTGACTGGATATCTTTACCTTTTTCGCGAAAGTGTCTTTTTACTGCTTCCCAAGCCCCTCTCGCGGTAATTCCCATCACTTTATGGTCATATCCAACAGAACCCCCTGACGCAAAAGCATCACCTAGCCAAAAATTACGCGTTAAAGAAATTTCATTCGCAGTATCGGAAAATTTTGCGGTCCCTTTATCAGCCGCCACGACCAAATAAGGATCTTCTTCATCGAAAGCAAAAACTCTATCAGGTGGAATAATTTTTCCATCAACAATATTGTCTGTAACGTCCAGCAGTGCATTGATATAAAATTGATACGCTGTACGTCCGGCTTCGTATATCTCAACTCGGTCTTTTGATGTTGGCAATTGCTTTGGATAAAACCCACCTTTTGAACCCGTGGGGACAATAACAGCATTTTTAACACGCTGCGCTTTAACAAGGCCTAAAACTTCCGTACGGAAATCCTCACGGCGGTCTGACCAACGCAAGCCCCCTCTTGCAATCGGTCCAAACCGTAAATGCACCCCGTCAACCATGGGACCAGATACAAATATTTCTCGATAGGGTTTTGGATCAGGTAATTCAGTTATCATTTTACTATCAATTTTTAGAGAGATAACTGGCTTGCCATGTCCCTCATTATCGAGTTGATAAAAATTTGTCCGTATTATCGCCATTATAAGGTCTAAAAATCTTCGGAATATACGATCCTCATCCAGACTAGAGACCTGGTTAAGTTCAGAAATAATGGATTTAGCAAAACCTGATGCCTGATCATCACGCTCCTTGATGGTGCGCGCATCAGGTTTAAATCTGGCATGAAAGACTTCTATTAGTAGATTTGTAATTTGAGGATGCTTTGACAAGACTTCTTCCAAATAATTTTGGGAGAATGAGAACCCTGCTTGTAGATGATATTTAGAACAAGCCCGTAATAACCAAGCTTCCCTCCATTCAAGACCTGCAGCAACAATAAGCGCGTTGAAACCATCATCCTCACACTTACCGGCAAGAACTGCTGAAAGCCCTTGTTCAAATTTTGATTTGAAAACCGATAAATCGAACTTGTTTTTAAATTGCCATTTTAGTCGAAAATCCTGAATTCCATACTCTTCATCTTCACCGGATTTAGGGTTTTCAACATGAACCGAATAGTCTTTTTCACTGATAACTTTTAAACCAAAATTCTCAAGTGTCGGAATAATTTCCGATAATTGTAAAGACGAACCACACTTAATCAACTTAACGCCAAAATCGATATTGTCATCGGCACGTCTTTGATGAGCAGAAACAATGATATCACTATTTATTTTTTCACCAGTTTTTAGTGATTCAAGTTTTATTATATCCTCGACTGCCTCCTCTGGCCCAATATGGTCCCGATAACCTGCATCGAATGCTCTTGAATATCGCTCGAATAGACCAGGAGGCACAGCCCATTCATGAGTACGGCGCATCTCATTTGATAAATCTGTCGACCAATCCTGACACAATACTTTAATTTGTTCATTAAGAACACCCAAGCCAGGCCCTTGCGGGGCTCCTGGATTGAGACCAATGATATAATGAACTCGCACCAATGAAGCGTCACTAAAGAACGGATAAAATGCAGAGACCCTTCCCTTAAAAGTCTTAGCCAATAATGCACCAATGGCTTTTCTTCGATCGGAATTAAATAGATCGCGGGGGATAAAAACGAATGCAGATATAAACCGATCAAAACGATCACGACGCATAATTAATTTTGCGCGAGGGCGTTTATAAAGACGTAAAATTTCAAAACTACTATCGGCAATCGTCTGGACATCCACCTGGAATAACTCGTCACGAGGATAAGTTTCCAAAATATTTATCAAGGCTTTTTTATTGTGCCCCCCGGAAGAAAATGGTGCCATATCAAGGACGGCCTGCACTTTCTTCCTCAATAATGGAATATCAAACACCGAATGATTATATGCATCTGCCGTAAAGAGACCAACAAAGCGATACTCGCCAATCATTTTTCCATTTTTATCGTAATTTTTAACACCAATATAGTCTTGATAAACCTTACGGTGAACTTGAGAAATCGTATTAGATTTTGCAACAAGTATTGATTCATCCGATGTCAAAAAAGTTGCGACTGCTTGAGATAGTTTTCCATTATCGGAATACGTATTTTTTAATATTCTTCTATCTTTGTTTTTTAAAATTCCCAAGGCAGCAGAAATGTTTTGTTCAAAACTAACCTCACTACCTTTCGTAGAGTAATTATAATAACGCATTCCGAAAAAAGAAAAATTCCCATTCAGAACCCATGTTAAAAATGCGACAGCCTCTTCCAGATCATCAAATTTTTCAGAATGATCCTTATTGAGATTAATCGCTTTTATGCTATCAATCGCTGCCTGCAAGCTTTCACGCATTGGCTGCCAATCCATCACAGCATGATCAACTTCATTCAATACTTCACGCAAAGATGCCCGGAGATTTTCCACTTCCGCATCATCAATTGGTGGATCTAATTCAGCATACAGGATCGATTCCCTGTTATCTTTCGCGCCTATCTTTCGCGAACCTTGCGCATTGCGGCTAACCTCAATGATGGTGTTTACAAAAAAATGAATAGACTTTCCTGCATCATTGATTGCTGCAGAAACACTATCAACGAGAAAAGGCTTATCATCTGTGCATAGACAAAGAATTAACTTAGCATTTTCGAGTGTTTTTGGGGAGCCGGACGAAGGATCATCTTGTTCAATACGAAAATCTATCAAAGACGCCCCGGCCTTACGCTTCGACGTTTGATCCCAAACATTTCGCACCCGCTTGTAGAAAAACTCTGGATTATCCCAAAATGTCTGGTCTCCAGTCGCAAACCTTACAAATTGCTCCAGTAATTGCACAAAACCAGATGGTGGACCTATTGAATCAGGAAAATTATCACTGTGAGCAATTTCCATCACTCGGGATAAAACTTCATCATCTTCTATCGTTGAGGGTACTCTAGCTAATGCTGGCATTTTTAATTGGCTCTTTTTTTAGGCATCATCTGACCTAGTTTGTTTATTATGACCAGATATTATTAATCTATCGCAATAGCTAGCCACCAGTGCTTTTTTTCTGAACTGAATTCTTTGATAGTGGCCCGATCCGGCACAATAGCAAATGAACACATTTATACTGAACATTTACGAAGAGACCTAACACGGTCATGCAAATCTTTGTCAGGAACCTCATCTTCAGACAACAGTCCTTGAGGCGTCGCAACGCCTGCATTCACAACGCTCTGACGCGTACCGGTTAAAAGAGGATGCCAGCTTGGTAATTCCTGCCCATTTGCTAGCCTGCGATAAGCGCAAGTCTCGGGCATCCAATCAAGTGATTTTACGCTTTGCGAGGTTAGGGTTACGCAGTCAGGCACCCGAGCTTTTCGGTTCTCATAATCACAACAACGGCGTGCTTTTTGGTCGTATAGCCGACAAGCGACATCGGTTTCGTACAGCTCATAGGTTTCATCATCTCTCAAAATGACAAGGCAACACCGTCCGCATCCATCACACAGAGCTTCCCACTCGGTTTTACTCATCTCATCAAGAGACTTTTTCTCCCAATATCGCTCCCGTGTAGGGTGTATAACGGCGTAAGTTTCCCTTTTCGAAGAACCGTTTTTTTTGTGAGAATTTGGCAATATTTTCACGCTTTCTCTATTTTGCCATCATAATGCCCAATCCTATCTTGTATCCAATCCTGATTGACTGCAAGGTAGGCTTTGCGCCGAAATAATGCCTTTTCTAGGGGGCTTTGGCAACAAAACCGAAGACCGGTTCGACAAGACGCAGTTCAGTCGTCAGAGCTTTTGTAAAAACCTGAATTGGGTTAGTATGTTCACATGGTAAAAGGTCGTTTTTCACTAAAAAACAGGGACCAGTCCGGGGCCAACACGAATGATGCCCGGCAATCGAAATCGGATGCCTCGGCCCCTCATGGCGTGTCGGGAGCGCCGCACTCCAACAGACCTTTAGGCGAAAGTATTCAAGCTAAGCTACTCTCAACTAAACAGGCAATAACAAGCCGGTTCGCAACGTTGAAAAAAGATCCTCATCAGAAATTTCCTGCTAATGCCCCCAATTCTAACGGGTCTACTGGACACAATGAAAGCAACGCTACCCCCTCGCCGCCGCCGCCAGTATCACCCATTTCAAATCACGGGCCAGACGGATTTGGGCCCCCACCAGATGAAACACAAAAGCTCTCGAAATCCAGCAATGGTGGCCCGATTAAGCGGCTAATGAAGCGTTTAGTCAAACCGATTTTCCTGACCACAGCCACATTGGCTCTGACGGCCGTGATCCCAATACTGTTTTTTATTTTTGTAGTGATGGCCCCGCGCGTTCCTGCGGGAACGGATCTTTGGAATATCAATCGCCAATCCAGCATTGTAATGCTCGATAAGGACGGGGAAGAAATGATGTCCCGCGGTGCGCGATATGGAGAAGCCATTGCCATAGATGAGCTTCCAGACTTTCTGGTGATGGCTTTTTTAGCGACAGAGGACAGACGATTTTATGAGCATTTTGGTGTCGATTTTCGCGGTACCCTGCGAGCTGCTATCACAAATTATCGTTCAGGCCGGGTTGTACAAGGGGGCTCGACGATAACCCAGCAACTGGCAAAAAATCTCTTCCTCAAACCTGATCGCACCTATAAGCGCAAAATCCGTGAAGCACTTCTCGCCTTATGGCTTGAAGGGCGATACAGCAAAGAAGAGCTTTTATCGCTATATATCAACCGCATCTATCTTGGTGCAGGCGCCTACGGCATCGAACAAGCATCGCAAACATATTTCAATAAATCCGCCAGAGACGTCACCCTAGCAGAGGCTGCTATGTTAGCTGGATTGCCCAAAGCCCCCTCCAGCCTAGCGCCGACAAACAACCTTGAGGCAGCAAAGAAACGATCAGCGGAAGTGTTAAAAAATCTGACCGAGATAGATGCCATTTCTCCTTTTGATGCCCATGTCGCCTCCCTTAGAACCCCTGCACTAGCCAATGATATAAGCTCAGAGCTCGGTTATGTTTTTGATTATATCTCCGCAAAAGCGCGGGATTTAATAGAAACTTATGATGGCGACCTGATAATCTCCACCACTCTTGACCCGGCGATGCAAGCCGGCGCAGAAAATGCACTACGCGCTCGCCTTACGGAAGAAATCAAAGAGGCCGGCGCAAGTCAATCCGCTCTAATCAGCTATTCAATAGATGGCGCAACGCTTGCTCTAGTAGGCGGGCTTAATTATCGCGAGAGTCAATTTAACCGCGCATCTCAGGCTCGTCGCCAGCCTGGTTCAGCTTTTAAACCGTTTGTTTATCTCGCAGCTCTTGAGGCGGGAATAAAACCTGAAGCAAAATATGTTGATCAGCCAATCAATATTGATGGCTGGGAACCTAAAAACTATTCCAGCACATATTCCGGATCGATTCGACTAACTGAGGCGATGGCGCGTTCGATCAACACTGTGAGTGTACAATTGAGTGAACAGGTTGGCCGTGAAAAAGTAATGGAAATTGCCAAAAGACTTGGCATCAATTCTCCTCTTAACCCGCACCCTTCACTGGCTCTTGGGGCGACAGACCTTACCCTTGAAGAACTAACGACCGCTTATCTACCCATGGCGAGAGCTGGCACCAAGATAGATCCCTATATCATTACACAAATCAAGGATCAGGAAGGCAATATTCTCTATGAGCGCGCCCCTCAAAATTCGCAGAGGGTGTTTACGCCAGAGATTGGTGAAAGTTTAAACCACCTCCTTTATCAAGTCATGCTAACCGGTACGGGAAGAGGTGCTAATCTTGATGGCCACCAAACTATGGGCAAAACCGGCACGACGAATGATTGGCGGGATGCATGGTTTGTAGGCTACAGTGCTCAGATTGTTACAGGTGTGTGGGTTGGTAATGATAATAGTAAAGGTATGGAAAAAATTACAGGTGGATCGGTTCCCGCATCTATCTGGAAAGATTATATGCAAATCGCCCATAAAGACCTGCCAAGCATTCAGCTTGCCGGCGCGTATCCAGCAATCACAATTACCAATGAGCCTGTTTTACTAGATTTTTATGCCGATGTTTCGACAGGTTTTTCCCGCATCGTTAGAGAACGCAGAAAGTCTGATCGCCAGCTGAGCAGAGAAGCACGTCAACAACAGGCTAGAGAAAATAACCAGCGCCGGCAATCAAGAAAGAAAAAGCGTAGACGCGGGTTTTTTGGCCTCGGTCGCCGCAATCGTGACAATTAAAAATTATAATCCCGCCGGGGCCGCATACCCAACTTTACGGGTGTTAAAACGGTAAAATTTATGGGTACCGATTGTCGCCGTTGGGGAGAGCTCTTCTGCCCAGTCAGGGTCGACATAATTTGCGTGGTAATGAGTAGCTTGTCGGCTCACAGGCACACGCATACCGGCCAAAAACGATCCAGCCATATTTTCTGCTTCAGCCCACTTTCGGTTATTCTGGGTAAGCCGCGCGCCATCCATAGATCCATCACATGTGAAGCTAAACTGACAGCCTGTAATACGCTCAGACCCCTGAAACACAACCTCACAAATTGTATCGGGATAAAAGCGACTGGCAACACGGTTCATGACCACATCCGCCACAGCGACCTGACCGATACGTTTTTCCGAGCGTGCCTCAAAATAAATAGCCTGTGCCAGACACTTGCGCTGAACAGCACTCGTACGTGCTGTGTGAAGATCTAAAAAATCATAATCAGCTATCTCATCGAGCAGATCAGCATTTGAGAAAGCAGCTTTAAGGTAGGCAATCTGAGGATTAATCTGAGATAGCTTTGAATATTGTCTTTGTTCGCTATTATTTAGCGCACCGACAGCAGCAGTCTCTTTGGCGAGATAGGTGGTATAGTCTGCTAGTAATTGAACTTGGGCAGCCTCTCTATGTTCAACCCTCAAATCATAGTGATGCTTTTCGAGCGCCAATGTAAAACTGAAAGCGGTTGCCAAAGCGCTAATAGTCATTACGCTGATAGCCATAGCCCGGCGCAATTTCCAATTCAATTGCAACCCAGAATTAAGCACTTCATCGTGCTGATAAATAACATTATCACCAATCATGGGCTGATCTTTATTTTTAGCCACTGACTGTGGCTTCACTTTATTCATTACGCATCCACTCATTGTACCCACACGGCATCATTATTCGCCGTTTTGCTCATCTACTCCAACCTTTAAGAGTTGAACGAGGCAATCAAAGAGTTATCCTTGAAACAATTCTAAATTCCCAGCTTTAAGACGCCGTTAATCTGAATTGACAAACACCGTCTTCTTCGCAGGAATATGGGCACATGAATTTAAAAATGCAATATGGAAATCCGTGTTAAAAATTGGTAACTGACGCTCGTTAACCATTTAAGTGATTGTTTTTATTTACAAATAATGATCAGGCCTTGCGAAACACATAATTTTGATGAAATGGGAGCGGTTAATGCTCCCTTGTGGAAAATCGGAGGCGGCTAGCTATTTCATAATTTCCACTCAAATCCTTTGCACAATATGCCCTTTTCCCCTAATAGACAGCTTTAGCCAACAGAATCGAATTTTTTACAATTGCGCGCGCCATTAAAAGCCTCGCAACCCATTTTCTTGCGTAACGAGACCATAAATCTATGCCTAAACGTTCTGATATTTCTTCCATCCTGATCATCGGCGCAGGGCCTATCATTATAGGGCAAGCCTGTGAATTTGATTATTCCGGAGTGCAGGCTGTAAAAGCCCTCAAAGAAGAGGGATACCGGGTGATCCTCGTCAATTCAAATCCCGCGACCATTATGACGGATCCCGAACTCGCCGATGCAACCTATGTCGAGCCAATATTGCCGGAATATGTCGAGAAAATCATCGAGAAAGAACGCCCAGACGCCTTATTACCAACTATGGGAGGCCAAACGGCTCTTAATTGCGCGCTTGATCTGGAAAAAGCCGGTATTTTGGAAAAATACAATGTGGAGATGATTGGCGCGCGCGCCGACGTTATTGAAAAGGCAGAGGATCGCGAGAAATTCCGAGCTGCTATGGATGCAATCGGCCTCGAAAATCCGCGAGCAAGCATCGTATCATCCCCCCCCATCAAAGACGCGAACGGGAAAATAACCGGTTATGACCGCGACGCCGCAATTGGGAATGCCATGAATGTGCTAGAGGAAATCGGTCTTCCGGCTATTATTCGTCCTGCTTTTACTCTTGGTGGAACCGGTGGCGGGATTGCTTACAATCGCGAGGAATATAATCATTTCATCCGTACCGGTATCGAAGCCTCACCGGTGGGACAAGTTCTAGTCGATGAAAGCCTCTTAGGGTGGAAGGAATTTGAGATGGAGGTAGTCCGCGACAAGGCGGATAACTGTATCATAATTTGCTCTATTGAAAATGTTGACCCGATGGGAGTTCATACGGGCGATTCAATTACCGTTGCACCGGCACTAACCCTTACCGACAAAGAATTTCAAATTATGCGCTCCGCTTCAATTGCGGTTTTGCGAGAGATAGGCGTTGAAACAGGGGGATCAAATGTTCAGTTTGCGGTTAACCCCAAAGATGGACGCCTCGTTGTCATTGAGATGAACCCGCGTGTGTCTCGCTCTTCAGCTCTTGCTTCAAAAGCTACGGGGTTTCCAATCGCTCGCGTCGCCGCCAAACTCGCCATAGGGTACACGCTTGATGAACTCGAAAATGATATCACCAAAGCAACACCAGCCTCTTTCGAACCAACAATCGATTACGTAGTAACAAAAATTCCACGTTTTGCATTTGAGAAATTTCCCGGTGCTGAAGAAAACCTTTCTACAGCTATGAAATCCGTTGGCGAAGCGATGGCGATTGGTCGGAATTTCGCAGAATCCATGCAAAAAGCCATGCGATCTCTGGAGACAGGACTATGTGGGCTTGATCCCATTGCAGTCCCCGGACTCGGTAAAGGCGATGATATCAACGCCTTTCGCGCAGCTCTAGCCGCGCCAACACCCGATCGTTTTCGCGTTACCGCCGAGGCATTACGCTTTGGTCTCCCTATTGAACAAGTGCGCAGCATTACCGCTTATGACCCATGGTTTCTTGAACAAATTCAAGAGATTATAGATATCGAAAATGATATCGCCCGCAACGGATTACCCAAAGACCCGACAAGTTTGCGGGATATAAAATCCATGGGCTTTTCTGATCAACGTTTGGGACAATTAGTAGGTGCCAGCGCCATGCAGGTGCGTGAGTTCAGAAAGGAACATGGTGTAACACCAGTTTACAAACGTATTGATACGTGTGCCGCTGAATTTCGAGCGATAACGCCCTATATGTATTCCACCTATGAACATCCAATTGAGGGATTGGAAATTTGCGAGAGCAACCCCTCCCCCCACGACAAAGTTATTATTCTCGGCGGCGGTCCCAACCGAATTGGTCAAGGCATAGAGTTTGATTATTGTTGTTGTCATGCGGCCTTTGCCATGTCCGATATTAATATCGAATCCATAATGGTGAATTGCAATCCAGAGACAGTTTCTACAGATTTTGATACGTCTGACCGTTTATATTTTGAACCGCTAACGGATGAAAATGTTCTCGATATTATTGAGCGCGAAAAAGACCAAGGCACCCTCAAAGGGGTAATTGTTCAGTATGGAGGCCAAACGCCGCTAAAACTTGCTAAAACACTTCATGAACTTGATATCCCTCTGCTAGGCACATCATTCGAGGCAATAGATGCAGCAGAAGACCGTGAAAAATTTCAACAATTGATCCAGGAACTTTCGCTGTTACAACCTAAAAATGCAATTTCTCCAAATCGTGAAAACGCCCTATCGGTAGCAAAATCCGTTGGTTACCCTCTTGTCACACGTCCTTCATATGTACTCGGTGGGCGTGCCATGGAAATAGTTCACAATGATGAGGGCCTGCGCAATTATATCGAAACAGCACAAATTGACATTTCCGAGGAACAACCCCTTCTCCTTGATCAGTATTTGCAAAATGCTGTTGAAGTTGATGTTGATGCAATATGCGATGGTAAGCGCGTCTTTATTGCCGGGGTTATGGAGCATATTGAAGAGGCAGGCATTCATTCTGGTGATAGTGCTTGTTCACTTCCTCCGTACACGCTCGGTAAAGAAATCATAGCTCAATTAGAAGAACAAACGCGCAAGCTTGCTATGGGATTAGGTGTTATCGGTTTAATGAATGTGCAATATGCAATTCAAGGGGAGACAATTTATATACTGGAAGTCAATCCCCGCGCCTCTCGCACCGTCCCATTTGTCGCTAAAACAACTGGTTTG
This sequence comes from uncultured Caulobacterales bacterium, assembly GCA_964392325.1. Taxonomy (GTDB): domain Bacteria; phylum Pseudomonadota; class Alphaproteobacteria; order Caulobacterales; family Parvularculaceae; genus CALLPQ01. The sequence continues at coordinate 26,532 of CAYMPJ010000005.1, read as the reverse complement.
CCGGTTGCAAGGATCGCAGCAAAAATTATGGCCGGCGTGAGCCTGGATGAATTGGGCCTTAAGGACCGTATCCCCGAGATTGATCATGTCGCTGTTAAAGAAGTTGTCTTTCCGTTTGCGCGCTTTGCCGGGGTGGATACTGTTCTGGGTCCAGAAATGCGATCCACTGGTGAGGTCATGGGGATCGATCAGAATTTTGCCAGAGCTCGGGCAAAAAGCCTTCTTGGTGCCGGTGCGATGCTCCCCCTTGAGGGCTGCATCTTCATCTCCCTAAAAGATAGCGACAAAGAAGCCATGATTGAGACGGCGCGCAAACTTATTGATATTGGCTTTAAACTGATTTCAACCGCAGGAACCGCAGATTATTTTAAAAGTCACGGCTTGGATGTTGCCCATGTAAACAAAGTCCTGGAAGGGCGCCCACATATTGTCGATGCCCTCAAAAATGGTGATGTTCAATTAATATTCAACACAACAGAAGGCGCGCAATCGGTAAAAGATTCTCGCTCTATTCGTACAACAGCCCTCGCCCAGAAAATTCCATGCATTACCACGGCTGCTGGAGCCCGTGCAGCCACCAAAGCAATACTTGCCATGCGTGATGATAAACTGGGTGTTGCTTCGCTGCAGAGCTATTTGTGAGGGATAAATAAATCCTCATCAAAAGATAAGATGTATTATTATCTGGCTATCTGCTTGGACGGGATGGGTTAGTTACAATAATCCGAGAGACTTAAAGCTGACTTCTGAGTCCTTGCCAATTATTAGGTGGTCATGAATTCTTATTTTCAGGGTTTTTGCAGCTTCGTTTATTTCTTTGGTCATTTCGATATCTGAGCGGGATGGCGTCGGATCACCAGAGGGATGATTGTGAATTAGTATGATCGCCGAAGCGCCAAGTTCTAATGCACGCTTTACGACCTCTCGCGGATAGACCGGTGTATGGTCTATTGTGCCACGCTGTTGAACTTCATCGGCGATTAAAACATTTTTTTTATCCAGAAATATAACCCGGAACTGTTCAGTCTTCTCATCCGCCATGGCGGCGCGGCAATATGCTAACAGGTCACTCCATGATGAAATAATGGGTTTATTCATAATGCGAGCCTGACTGAGCTTGATGGCAGCTGCCTGTACAATCTTGAGCTCGGTTGCAACCCCCTCAGAGACCCCTTTTACTTCCATCAACCGGGATATCGGCGCACCAAGAACGTCAGCAAAGCCACCAAATTTTTTGATCAGGTCTTTTGCCAGTGGTTTGACATCGCGTCTTGGAATAGAGCGAAACAGGATCATCTCTAGCAATTCATAATCATGCACGCTTTCCATACCGTTTTTGCGAAAACGGCTACGCAAGCGCTCGCGATGGCCCTTATTATGATCGACAGACTTTTCGTCATTCATTTGAGAAAACGCCGTTATGCCTATTCGCTATAGGGTGGTTGATCATGCCCGAGCAGGGACCGGGTAAAAATCTCATAACCGTCCTGCGTCACCGCAAGTGAATGTTCAAATTGCGCGGTCAAAGATTTGTCTCGAGTTACAGCCGTCCAGTTATCTTTAAGCATCTTGGCGTCAGGGCGGCCCTCATTGATCATTGGCTCAATTGTAAAGAACATACCCGGCTCCAAGACCGTTTCAGGCGCGCGCTGAATGCCTGTAAATTTATCCCGATATTCCCCGTAATGAACCACATTTGGTGCATCGTGAAAAACGCGCCCCAAACCGTGACCACAAAAATCGCGCACTACTGAAAAACCGTTTGCTTGTGCGTGGGTCTGTATTGCCGAGCCAATATCGCGCAGGGTATTGCCGGGTTTCACTACCTCAATCCCACGCCATAAACATTCAAATGTGATATCGCAAAGGCGGCGCGCTTTGACTTTTGGTTCACCTGCAAAAAACATCCGGCTTGTATCCCCATGCCAGCCATCAACAATCACAGTCACATCGATATTGACGATATCGCCTTTTTTTAAGGTTTTTGGTGAGGGAATACCGTGGCAAATAACATGGTTGATTGAGGTGCAAATTGTATGACGATAGCCCCTATAACCAACGCAAGCAGGCAAGGCACCATGGTCAAGAACGAATTCCCGGGCGAGCGTATCAAGCTGTTCTGTTGAAACACCGGGTTTTACATGGGGCACAAGCATATCAAGACACTGCGCAGCTAGCAGCCCGGCTTTGCGCATACCCTCATAATCGTCCGGCTCATGAATTTTAATCATGTTGCTGCGTGTTGCGGGAATCTCAATGTTATCAATGCTGTCTGTTTGTGTCACAAAATTCTCTTTAATTCATATGGACGCTTCACCAGATGTTGTGGCCACCAATCTCAAAACTTAATTGGCAAAGGGCGGCGAAGCCGAACTTCCTGTGTATTTATTTCACAGTCATAACACAATAGGTCAACCCCTGCATCTTTTGCTTCTCCTAGCGCCAGAGCATAAACGGGGTCAATATCGGCAGCTGGGGAAAACCGGGTACAATCTCCCCGTTGGACCACGTAAAGCAGGACTGCCCGCTGGCCTTCTCTAGCGACTTTGGCAAGCTCACGCATATGCTTTGCGCCCCTTGCTGTAACGCTATCAGGAAACTCCGCAAGCCCAGATTCGCGGCTCAAATGCACATTTTTCACCTCAACATAACATGAAGGTTTCCCCTCTTCCTCAAGCAGTAGATCAATCCGGCTATTTTCCCCATATCGCACTTCCCTACGGACGGAATTATACCCCCTCAACTCAGGGATGTTGGCGGCCTCTACCTCCTCATAAGCGATTTTATTGGGATTGGAGGTATTAATAGCAAGCAGGGTACCTTCCAGATCAATCAACTCCCAGGAATAAGGGAGCTTACGGGCTTCGTTAGGAGATCGCGATACCCAGACTTTTGATCCCTCAATCGCAACATTCATCATTGAGCCGGGGTTTGCGCAATGCGCTGTGATTTCTTCTCCGCTATCGAGAACGATATCAGCAAGAAAACGTTTGTAGCGTTTGACCAGTATTCCCGGGATAAGCTGTGATGGATATTTCATTGATTTTATGGAGTGTTTTCTTTTAAAAATGGATCAAATGCTTAGAAAGTTCGGCGATAGTAGTTTTCATTTACCCAACCAATTCAGAGAAAATATCTCTCACCTGAGAATCGTATTCACCAAGTATACTTTCTGCTTCCTCCTGCTCTCGTGCGCCGCACGTAGCATATAGTTTTTCGCTTAGCTTTTTTCCGAAAACCTGTGGATTGAATTCGTCGTCAGACCCAAGACGGGCTAAATGTAGAATGCGCTCATTAAGCTGAAACGCCGATAGTAAGAAATCAGCTTGCTTCTGACTAATTTTTGAATGTTCGACGTAAAATTGAAGATTATTATCCTGAGCCACAGCTAATGGCGGCAGTCCAATCTCATGGCTATAAACAAGATACAAATATTGTGTGATGAATTCAATATCAGTCAGGCCTCCATGAACCGATTTACGCTCCCAGATTGATTTAGCCGGTTTCGTAGAGAGTAACCGACCACGCATCTCTAATACACCGGATGCGATTTCGGCTTTGTCTCTCTTCTCTAAGAGTGTGTCGCTAATTATGGATTGGACTTTTTTACAAAGTCCCTCTTCTCCTGCCACGACCTTTGCTTTGGTTAGCGCCATCAACTCCCATATCCAGGCATCGGAACCGTAATAATTTTCAAATGCACTCAATTTCACAGCCGCCGGACCAGCCCCCCCAGATGGTCGTAATTGCATATCGACCTCGTACAGGCCCCCTTCTTTCGTATCGGCGGAAAGCGCGGTTACCATGCGTCTGACTTTTCGAGTGTACCAAGTTACACCGTCAATCACTCTTGGTCCCGATGATTGCGCAGATACAGGAGTGTCATAAACAAATACAATATCGATATCTGATGCTAACGTCATACGATTACTACCCAGACGCCCAAATCCAATCACACAATACTCGCCCTCAATCTCCCCAAATTGACTAACCATCGCTCTTTGTGCCGCTGGTTCAAGCGCCGCAATGGCATCATAGGCAATTTGTGTAAAATCTCTCCCCGCCTCTAAGGCATCAATTTGGTTGGTAGCTAAACGCGACGCGATCATAAACCGGGCCTCACCAACAAGGCGGCGCGTTATTTCCATCGCTTCCTCGAGATCAACGGATTTATCGCCACGGAGATGGATATCAAGGGCACTTTTGAGCGTATCGCCTGGACCCATAGCCAGCCAACCACCATCAATTAAAACTTCTAAAAATCCTTGCTGACGTGTAAGTTCTTTGGCCAGTTTAGGAGAGGTTATCAGTATATCAACCAAATCTTCAAAAATTGTCGGATTATTGGCTAGTAATGAAAAAATTTGGACACCAGAAGGCAGACCAGCTAAAAATCTATCGAATACGATGAAAGCCTCATCCGGGTCGCTCGCCAGCGAAAGTGCAGTAAATAGCTTTGGCAAAAACCGATCAATAAGAGAACGCGAACGCTCTGAACGGGTGGAACGATAGCTCCCATCAAACCAGGAATTTACAAGTAACCGGATTTTTTGCGTATCATTAAAGCCCAGTTTCGCAAGTATTTCGCTATTTTCACCATCATCATCGAACCCCGTAAAATCAAGACGCGAGGATAGAGACACATCAACCTCATCTTGATATTCGGCAATCGCAAAATTTCCATTCCTACGAGGGACATCCGCCGCTGAACGATCTTCAACTGCAAAAACCCGGGCCCTAATAGCATTCACAGCAACACAAAAATCTTGTGTAGTCTTAAACCCGCAAAACCGGGCAAGTCGCTCTTGTTCTTCTCTATCGCGGGGCACTTTATGTGTTTGTTCATCATGAAGCATTTGCAAGCGATGTTCATAGAACCTTAGAGCAACGTAAGCGTAGGATAATTCCGCACGATCATTTGCTGAAATTAACTTGGCATTTTCCAAACTTTGCAAAGCACTCAAAGTATCTCTGGCACGTAAAGAAGGCACTTTTCCCCCGGAGATCAATTGCCGGGTTTGAGCAAAAAACTCTATCTGTCGAATGCCGCCAGCGCCAAGCTTTATATCAAACCCGCCTAGCCCATCTTCATTAGAATTTTTTTGTAATTTTTGCTGCGCTTGAATTTTTGCACGAATTTTTTCGATATCGTCAATCGCGGCAAAATCAAGATATTTGCGCCAGATAAAGGGTCTCAATTGTTCCAAAAATTGCTCGCCTAATTTTATATCCCCCGCGATAGCCCGCGCTTTAATATAAGCTGCACGTTCCCAATTTTGTCCATGAGCTTCATAATACTGTTCTGCAGCAACCACACTAATCACAATATTCGATGCTCCGGGATCCGGACGCAGGCGCAAATCGGTGCGAAAAACATAACCATCGCCTGTCTGATCGCTAAGAAGATCAACCATATTTTGAATGATAGAAATTGCTGTTTTCTTCTCTTCGCCTTCATTATTAACCGACATCAAAGAAGGGTCATAAAGAGCAATAAGATCGATATCGCTGGAATAATTTAGCTCATGGGCCCCGTGCTTACCCATTGCAATGATGGTTAATCCAGTTGAATATACAGGCTTTCCCTCATCACCGCCTTTCAGATTCCCCTTTGCTACCGCATTTTCTATGGCAATGGATAAGCTGGTTTGCACCATGTGGTCAGCAAAGATAGAGAGCTGATGTGCGGCATCCATCACACTGCATCGCATACCAAGGTCGTGGATGGCTATCGTAAGGGCTGCATAATCTTTAGCACATCGAAAAATTCTTTTTTGCTCATCATTTTTATTATCATCAGTACCAAGCTCAAGCGTTTCGCTTGCAAAATTGATAATTTTTTCTATCGCAGTGGAAACCTCTGCGCTCAATACATACTTAACCCATTCAGGGTGATGCTTTATCAAACGGGCAAGATATGGAGAACAACTGACAATTGCGCTCAAAAGCTCATCATGATTTTGAAATAAAACCGCATGATCATCAGAATGGCTTTTAAAAGATGGATTTTGTTCTCCCTGTACAAATGAGAGCGGTAAGCCAGGTCGCGGATCTATTTTGGCAATATTTTCCACCATATCTAAACTTAACGCCTTTTCATCATAAGGGAAATATCTGGATAAAGAAAAACGCCGCCCACTTAAAGTGGACAGCGTTTAAATACCAGATTTATCAAAACTAGATATTTAGTTTAGCAGCCTGCTGCACTCTTCAAAGATGTAGCAGGTTTAAAGCGTAAGCTTTTAGACGCTTTAATTTTAATTTCTTCACCCGTACGCGGATTACGTCCCTTACGAGCAGCCCGCTTATTGATTGTGAAAGTTCCAAAGGTACCAATAGTAAATTTGGCTTCTTTCTTATGCTTTTTTAGTCCGGCTTCAATTTGGCCGAATACTAATTCTACAACGCGCTTTGCTTCTGCATTGCTCATGTCACCAGCGACGGCAACACTTTCAATAAATTCTGCTTTACTCATTTTATGTTCCTCAAGCTAAAGTCGAGCGAATTGCTCGATATTAATAATTTTAGATATGCTAGAAAAAAGCTGATTTTCATAAATGTGCAAGGGGGAAGATTGTAAAAAATCCAGTTTTTTGCTGGGTTTTTTACAAATTTTGCTATTTTAATCGATACTGGGGAAACGAATCATGACTTTCAGGCCCGGTCTATCTGAATCGGGGTTTGTAAAGCCCAGTTTCAAATCCGCATTATGGGCCTTCGCGATGGCCGCCACCAAGCTCAATCCGAGGCCATTTCCGGGCGTAGTACGGCTCTCTTCTAGCCTTGCGTAGCGTTGAATCACATGGTCATGTTTATCTTCTGGAATACCGGGACCGTTATCACTAACCCCTAGAAAGACCTGCCCCCGTCTATTCATATTCACGATTACCTCAATATCCGTACCGCCCTCACTATACTTCATGGCATTATCGAGTAGATTGGCTATGGCTTGAGAAATCAGAGCACGCGAGCCCATTATTGGCGCAACTGATTTTGACGTAAACATTAAAGAAAAACCGGCCTCCACAGCGGCCGGTTCATAAAGTTCAACCATCTCGCTGGCGAGAACGGCTAAATCAATATTTTCTTTATTGGCTTGCACTTCACCAGATTCAATTCTAGCAATTGATAGCAACTCATTAAACGTCGCGATCATTTCTTCAGCTTCAAAAAGAGTTGCTTGTAGCTCGCCTCTTAGTTCTTCACCTTCGCTATCAAGTGCGGATGTTAAACGATTACGTATACGCGTTAAAGGAGAGCGCAAATCATGGGCAATATTATCGCTCACTTCTTTCATCCCATTCATCAATCGCTCAATTTGATCGAGCATATCATTCAAATTTTGCGCTAATTGCTCCATTTCGTCACCTGCGCCAGTGAGGGGGATACGCCGCGATAAATCACCGCGCCGTATAGCACGTGCTGTTTTGTTCATAGCGTCCACTTTTCGCATCAAAGAAGAGCTAAAAATCAGCCCAATGACAATTCCTATGACAACGGTCAGCGCTCCAATTCGCAAAAAACCGGCAACGAGCGAGCGTCGTAGAGATTCCCGTGATGTCACATCACGGCCAACAAGGATGATAAACGCTGTATCTGCTTGTTCGGAGGGACGAAACCGACGTAATTTTGCAACCGCGATGCGATTGGCCTCTATGCTGTTTTGCGTATCATCGCTTTCGGACAACCGACCATCATAGGTGAATGTAAAGAGGTCATCCCCAGCTCCGAGCGCTTCTTCAGGAAGAGAACTTAGATCCCCTTCCAAGCGCACCCCTGTTGGAGCACCAATGAGCATATATATCGAATCGTCACGCCACGCGGAGCGTTGACGAATAACGCCCCGAAATCCACCCGGCGTTTGTTTTGCGTAAACATCAGCAAGAAGAACAATTTCTTCGTCTATAATTTTTTCGGTTTGAATTTCCGCTTCACCAAAAATAACCCTATAGCTCAAAATACCTAATATCCCTACTCCTGCTGCGAACAGCAAACCGTAGATCATAGAAAATCGGAATAAAGTCGTCCGGAAAATCCGGGTCATTTCAAAACTCTTATTTGAGAAGATGGTGTGATAAAACGAATATGCCGAGAAAGTAGTAAAGCTTTATTAGAAAAAAACGAGTAATTTCTCGACTATGGTTTTGTTTATAGGTGATTTTTTTTGCCCGCCAATTATCACAATAGGAAAAACCTGCTCCCTATCCCTTATACGGGGATAATCTGTTCAAGACCAGATGATTGGAATTCCAATAGTTTTCACAAGCAGCCCCGAATTTTCCTGACTTAGCCCTCATCAGAAATTATATAACCTGCTCCTCGAATGGTCTTTAGCAAAGGATTATCAAAGTCTTTATCAATTTTTGCACGCAAGCGGGAAATATGGACATCGATCACGTTAGTTTGCGGATCAAAATGATATTCCCAGACATTTTCCAGCAACATGGTTCGCGTGACCACCTGACCCGCATGACGCATTAGATATTCAAGAAGACGAAACTCACGGGGCTGAAGTTCAATTTTTGTATCCGCTCTGCGAACTGTTCGCGTGATAACATCAATTTCAAGGTCAGCCACTTCATAGCGAGTGGTGACGGTTGCTGGTGCTCTCCTGCGCCCGAGGGCTTCAACTCTGGCAAGCAATTCCTGGAGGGCATAGGGTTTTACGAGATAATCATCTCCCCCGGCCTTGAGGCCAGCGACCCGGTCATCCACCTCCCCTAGAGCCGATAAGAATAATGCGGGTGTTTCGTCTCCTTCATCACGCCGGCTGTGAAGAAGCGAAAGGCCATCTAATTTTGGTAACATGCGATCGATAATATAGGCATCATAATCGCCCGCATCAGCCATGTTTAGCCCTTGAGAGCCATCTTCAGCGTGGTCTACACTATGACCTGCACCGCGCAGACTGCGCGATAGAAAAGCAGCTGCCTCTACATCATCTTCCACAACCAATATTCGCATTGCGCTATCCTTTCCAAGGTACCTAATCCGACATAATCTGATATTCGGTTGTACGCAGAGCAGAGTATAATTACTTATTGGTCATTTTGAAATTCGGAAAAAACATACAAAAAGGGCCGAATTTTCATACCAAATTCGGCCCTTGATGATACTCAACAAACATCAATGCTTATTCTGCATCAAGCCTCAAGGCGCTAAACTGCTTTACAGAACCACGTTGTAAACGCAGCAAAGCAGCCCCTTTTTTGGATTTTTTAACTGCACCGATCTTGTTTTCAAAATCCTTGGGTGATTGAATTTTCTTGCTATCAATTTCCAATACGACAACACCCGGTTGAAGCCCTGCCGTCTCGGCTGGTGACCCTGGCTTTACCGCCGTGACCACCACACCATTCACATTATCTGCAATACGGTAACGCTCCCGGTTTTCATCTGTCAGCGAGGATACCCGAAGTCCTAATTCCTCTGCGGTTGATTCTTCAACCTCGGGAGTAATACTCGCAACGCTATCTTCTTCTTCGCGTTTTCCAAGAGTTACCGTTATCGTTTTTGGCTCGCCGCCGCGAATAAGTTTCACTTTCATCTTTCTTCCGGGAGGCAAATTCGCAATGCGCCGTGAGAGGTCATTTGGCCCTTTCACAGTTTTGCCATCAATTGCTGTAATCACATCGCCATTCTCGACGCCGCTTTTTGCAGCCGGAGTACCGTCAAGAACTTCATTGACCAAGACCCCATCAGTATTGGCGAGTTCAAGAGCTTCAGCCAGATCTTTAGAAACTGGTGCAAGGGAAATTCCCAACCAGCCGCGAGTCACTTTCCCGTCCGAGATCAATTGCTCAACAGTAGACTGGACCGTTGATGACGGAATGGCAAAACCAATACCGACGGAGCCACCATTAGGGGAGAAAATAGCAACATTTACGCCGATAACTTTACCAGACAAATCGAATGCCGGGCCTCCCGAATTACCGCGATTGATCGCAGCATCAATCTGAATGTAATCAACATATTGTTGCTGACGACTATCGCCGCCAATAGCCGAGACAATACCACTGGTTACGGTACCGCCAAGCCCAAAAGGATTACCAACGGCGACAACCCAGTCGCCAACACGCAGCTGCGATTCCTCGGCAAATCCAACATAAGGTTGGTTTTTATCACTTTTGACTTTTAAAACAGCCAAATCTGTAAATTCATCAGAACCAATAATTTCAGCATCCAGCTCGGTACCATCAGCAAGGCTGATTTTGACATTATCTGCATCAGCTATAACATGATGATTTGTTACAATATGACCCGAGGAATCTATAAAGAAACCAGAGCCCTGCGCCTGTGCTTTTCGAACCCCATCATCTTCAAACGGATCATCATTATCGGGTGAATTCCCACGACCTTCGGGAATACCAAAAAACCGCTCAAAACCCTCAGGTATGCCGCGCGGTAAACGGCGCCGCTGGGTTTCAACTTCATGCTCGACAAGAACACTAACAACTGCCGGGCTGACACGCTCAACAACATCCGCAAAAGAAAAGGCATTTCTGTTTACCGGGAGCGCAGCAATTTCACCGCTTGACTTTGCACTCTGCACACCGATCGCTGCCAAACTCGTCGAAGCATTCGCCTGTGGTTTGTTTTGCAACACGCCACCTGCAGAGATAGCCAAAGCCCCTATGGCTACACCGGCTGCCAGAAATCCAAATCTGGAAGAGTGAGACTTACGCGTTGAATGGTTTTGGTCTTTCGAATTAATGCTCATAAACAAATAGGTCCTCATTAAATTGAATCGTATGCATTTATATCAGATAAGTATTCTCATCCGTTAATGCCAGCCTACATTTCTAGGGTCCCTAAAACAGTAGCCTGTACGCCCTTATTAGCTATTGTACTCGCGTGTCCACATCAAGGCAAACATCCCGATTTCGCGGTAAAGTGAGCCATTATGGCGTTAGATAGCCATGTTTTCGATCACATCCGTTAACAAAAACTTTACCACACAAATCAATATTTTATCCCGATAACTAACAATAAGCCCGGCCCTATTTAAGGGGTTAGCCCCAGTCTTCCATTTGTTTCGCCGTAGGCGAATAATCTCTCGCCATGATCGCGAAACCAGCTACGCGCACCTCTGGCATCCACATCCAGTGTTGCAAGCAAGCGCCAATAAGCGGGCGAATGATTCAAGTGAATAAGGTGAGTACACTCATGAGCGGCCACATAGTCTAGAATCTCTTTTGGCGCTAGAATCAATCGCCAACTGTAAGAGAGGCATCCATCTGCACTGCACGATCCCCAACGACTGCGCGTATCTCCGATCCGGATTTTCCCACGCTTAACTCCTAAACGTTCAGCGTAATAATCAGATTTTTCAGAGAGAATTGTCCGCGCTTCGCGTTTTAACCAATCAATGATGCGCCTATTCACGTGTGCCCTATCTCCCCCCACATGCAATTGCGGTAATTGGCTTTGTTGCGGATGATTTTGGTCAGCTTCGTTTTGAAAATGGTCTTGGTGAGTTGGAACGATACGTACCCGGCCACGCGGCGCTCCTTGATTGATGATGAGATGATCTTCCCCTCTATAAGGGCAAATTCCTCCCGCCTCGAAACTGTGGGCTTTTGGCCCGCTCCTTAATTCGCTCTTGATCCAATCCGCTCTGGATTTTGCAAAGCGCAGAGCAGCAGGTACGTCACGCTTGGAAGGTGCTGTGATCAAAACAGTCCCGCTCACGCTATCGACCCGGACAATGTATCGTCGCGCCCGCCGATTGATTCGCGCACGCACCGGCGCGATTTCCCCGCCTAAATCTATTTTTGAATCCACCACAATTGTCATTATTCATAATGATTACATGGACTCGTTTGATTGTCTCGGAAATAATGAACTCACTTTCATTTATTTCAAATTCACCTTCATTCTTGTGGCCCATAATTTATTCATGAAAATTGATCAGTTTTCCACAAATTTACCTTCCGGTTTACACCTCTCCTCCCTACCCTTTAAAACTGAGTATGAATTGAAGGATTCTTTATTATTAGTGTTCAACCGATCATAAATGCCAAAGAGCCTACTCCTGCAAAGGATAAGGAGAGCGCCCCCACACCGGTAATGGCCCAATATCTTCAAATCAAAGAACGCGTGCCCGAAGCCCTGTTATTTTTCCGGATGGGTGATTTTTATGAATTGTTCTTTGAAGATGCTGTCAAAGCCGCCGGCGCTCTTGATATTACTCTTACTAAAAGGGGAAAGCATAAAGGGGATGAAATCCCCATGTGCGGCGTTCCATTTCACGCCTATGAAAACTATCTGGAACGCCTTATTCGTCAAGGGTTTACGGTTGCAATTTGTGAACAAATGGAAAGCGCTGAGGCGGCCAAAAAACGCGGCTATAAGGCTGTAGTCGAGCGGGATATCGTTCGTATTGTCACCCCGGGCACCTTGACTGAAGACACTCTGCTCGATGCCAGGCGGAATAATTTTTTAGGGGCTCTCTCGATTTTGGGCGGGGGAACACAGGCAGCGCTTTGTATTATCGATCTCTCCACAGGCGAGTTTTCCGTCAGAGAAACCAAACCAGAAAATGTGCGCGCGGAAATAGCCTCTTTGTCCTTATCTGAACTCATAATCCCTGATCTTGCAGAAATGCCACCTCAATGGTCAGAGATGATTTCGAGTTTAAATACGCCGGGAACCAGCGGACCGGCAATTAGCTGGCAATCACCGCAAGGTTTTGGCGCAAACGGGGCTGAACGCCGACTCAAAGAGTATTTTGAAATCTCGACCCTTGTAGCATTCGGACAGTTCTCCCGTTCAGAAATCTCCGCGATGGGCGGTATTTTAGACTATATTGCCTTAACCCAAGCTGGCCAGTTCCCCTCCTTGCAACACCCTAAACGCGAGGTCAGTGGGGGGGCTATGATCATAGATAGCGCCACCAGAGCCTCCCTCGAATTGACGCAAACTCAAACCGGTAGCCGCAAAGGCTCTTTGATCCATACTATCGACAAAACCATAACTGGCCCAGGGGCAAGATTACTCGCAAGCTGGGTCTCCGCGCCGCTAACGTCACCCAAGCAAATCAATAACCGTCTTGATGAGATCGATTTCTTCGTTACCCAACAAACTTTACGCGATCAAATTCGTATTGATTTAAAACATATGCCAGATATGGCTCGCAATCTCTCTCGCCTGTCAATGGGACGTGGCGGCCCTCGAGATATGCTCGCCATTTTAACCGGCCTCGAGACAGCCCGTCAATTAGCCAGAAGCCTGCATCAATCAAATAGAACCCAGACCGGATCATTAGCACAAAACTCCGAGCCCCTACCTGAAACATTAAAATCAACATTGCTCGATCTCGAAGCCCGGTCAGATGATGAAACGCAAGATGGGTTTTCAAAAATCATTGACCTTTTAACCAAAGCCTTGATGCCCGAAGCGCCGATGCTGGCCCGCGATGGTGGTTTTATCCAGAAAGGGTATGATCCAGCCCTTGATGAAGTGCGAACGCTTCGCGATGAATCGCGCCGGGTGATGGCAAACCTTGAAGCCGAATATCGTAAAACCAGCAATATTAAAGCCTTAAAAGTTAGGCAGAATAATGTGCTGGGATTTTTTATCGAAGTCCCAGTGAGCCATGGCAACACACTTTTATCCCCTCCGCATAGTGATCAATTTATCCATCGCCAGACTCTGGCAAGCGCTGTTCGTTTTACCACTAGTGAATTGGCTGATCTTGATGCCCGTATTTCAAGAGCCCGTGATGAGGCTCTGGCACGAGAACTTGAAATTTACGAGACTCTAACACTCAAAATATTGGATCGCGCTAACGATATTCGAGACGCCGCAAATGCTACCGCTCGCATTGATTTAGCCGCCGCTATTGCTCACCTCTCAGTGGCACATGACTTTGTTCGCCCCGTTGTGGATGACACTCTTACTTTTCATATCGAGGAAGGTCGCCATCCGGTTGTTGAGCAAGCTGTAAATGCGGAGGCATCAAACACTGGTTTTATCGCGAATGATTGCACCCTTAGCGATGGTAATGATGGACACTTATTGCTCATGACGGGCCCGAATATGGCTGGGAAATCTACCTTTTTACGCCAAAACGCCTTGATTACCATTCTTGCCCAAGCGGGGCTTTATGTACCCGCAAAATCTGCTCATATCGGGATTGCTGACCGGCTTTTCAGCCGCGTTGGTGCAAGCGATGATCTGGCGCAAGGGCGATCAACCTTTATGGTGGAGATGGTAGAAACAGCAGCAATACTCAATCAGGCAAGCACCCGCGCACTCGTAATACTCGACGAAATTGGTCGCGGCACCTCTACATTTGACGGTTTATCAATTGCTTGGGCAGCCATCGAACATCTCCATGACAACAACCAATGCAGAGGAATTTTTGCAACCCACTATCATGAATTAACCTCACTGGAAGGACAATTGGCCCGGCTTACGAATGTATCCATGAAAGTACGCGAGTGGAAAGGGGAAGTTATTTTTCTTCATGAAGTTGGACCTGGCGCTGCAGATCGGTCTTACGGTGTTGCCGTAGCGCGCTTGGCAGGTGTCCCCAGCCCGGTTATTAAAAGAGCCGGCGAGATTTTAACTATGCTCGAATCTCAAAAAGCTGGGCAGGGAGGAATTGAAGCCCTGCCTCTGTTCGCAAATCTGAACACACGCACTGAAACAGTCTCTAATGAACAATCATGCCAACAAGAAGACGCTGATGCTTCCACTCTGGAAGAGCGACTGCACAATGCGATTGCTGAATTGGACCCGGACACTATGCCCCCTAGAGAGGCACTGGATACGATTTACCGTTTAAAATCCTTGTTGAATGAGATATGACCATTCGTAAGCCGTTAAATTGAATTCTCCCCGTCTTCTCTTGATCCACTCAAGCTAAAATCCATGCCCCCTAGTAATAGCTCACAAACGCACGATCAGTCACAGGCCTCTCAAAGCCTAATGTTAGAGAATGCACCTAAAGATTGGATACCCCCTAAAATTATCCGGCAACAGATCGTTAATTGTCTCAATGCGGAAAAAAATGGGCAAGCGCATGGGGCTGTCGGACAATTTATGCGAGAAAGCCTGAACGAACAGCGCACAGTAGGGATTGAGCGCTTCCCTCACGGTGAGGTTTTCGCACGAAAATTATCCGGAAATATGGATGTTATTATCTCAACTTTATACGACGAAATGTATAAATCGTCGGGATCACCGAACCTGACGGTTCTTGCAGTTGGAGGATATGGCCGGGGTGAACTTGCTCCGTATTCAGATATTGATTTATTATTTCTGCACCCTCCCCGTCAGGAAGAAAAGATACGCGCTTTACTCAACGGCATTCTCTATCCTTTATGGGATAGCGGAATAAAAATCGGCCACGGCGTTCACACACCGGCAAGTGCGCAAAAATTCTGTTCACAAGATCTCGTTGGGCGAACGGCTTATCTGGAAACACGTTTCCTGGCCGGTGAAATCGGCCTTTATAATGACTTCAAAAAGAACATGGAGAAATTGCGCAAAACTGGCAGTCGTCAATTTGTAAAAGCTAAACTTGATGAACTCGAAGCGCGCCATGAAGTATCCGAACAATCACGTTTTTTGGTAGAACCCGACATCAAGGAAGCGAAAGGGGGTTTACGAGATTTACATACAATCGGCTGGATCTATCATTATCTATATGGGAATTCCATTGACGGTACCGCTCATGAAAAACCGGTTTTCAATACAAAGGATTACAACAGCTTTATTAAGTCCCGCCGCTTTTTACAAACGATACGAGCCCATATCCATAGCGTACGAGGGAGTGATGATAATCGTTTGACTTTTGATATTCAGCCCGAAATTGCAAAAAGATTAAATTATGCAAAACGCGCCGGCATGTCTCCTGCTGAACGGTTGATGAAACATTATTTTCTCACTGCAATCGAAACGGGTCGCTTGTTGCGTATCTTTTGTGCAAGATTGGAAGAACCAGAATCGAAATTACTCCCCGGCTTCACCAAGGCTCTTCCGCGTAAATTTCAAACCGATGAACATAATCGCAAACATAATGTTTGCCTTAACAATGGGCGCTTGGATTTTGCTAATATCAGTCGTGCAAAAACAACACCGTCAGATTGGCTTCGCCTGATACAAATATTTTCAATCCAAGACCAATTTGATATTCACCCACATGCACTCAGCCTGATTAGCGACCAGATTGGCGTATTCAATAGCGAATCCAGAAAACAGCCAGAAATTTCATCTCTCTTTAGAAGCCTGATTGTGGAGAGCCAAAATCCAGTCAAAACGCTGCGTCTTTTGGATGAAACCGGACTTTTGGGTAAACATGTTCCTTCCTTTGGGAAGCTGTCAGGACGAATTATATACGGACTTTATCGCCGCTTTACGCTTGATGAACAAACCATTCATGCGGTTGCTGAATGTCATCGCATCATTTCCGGTAAGGCGCGTAAAGAGCACCCATTATGTACAAAAATATTGACAAAGGCAGACGACACTTACCCGTTTCTACTAAGTGTATTTTTACATGAAATCATCTGGACGATCAAAGGTCGTGATCGCACAACTTGCCAACGACAAATAACAAAAACCGTAACTCAATTAGGGCTTGAAAAAAACACGGCTTACAATGTCGGATGGGTGTCCGCTAACCGTCTATTGATGATTGATACCATTGAACGTCGCACCCTAACCGAACCTAAAACAATCGAACAATTCTGCAGGACGGTGCAGAGTAAAGAAATCTTAGACTTATTACTTGTCGTTTCAGTATGCCATTTAAAAGTCGTTGGTATTCATGCGTGGGATTTACGCATGCGTAGGCGCTTACAAGCGCTTTATGAATATGCCACAATTTGGTTTGATGGCGGAGAAATGGATGTTCGCCGCCATCAGAAACTACGAGGGGAGCAAACATGCGAGCAAATTAAGAAACAACTGACCGAGTGGCCTGAAGAACAAGTGGATAACTTGCTTGCTCGTGTGGAAGCCCATGCCCTCCATAGTGTTGATAGTGGTTTGTGGGGTCGTTTCGCACCGCTTATGCTACGCGCACAAAATGACGGTCTTGACGGGGCGGTGAGCGCATCCCTGCGAAACGATGGAACCATTGAAGCAATTGTCTATGGTAGCGATAGAGACGGTCTTTTATCTCAACTAGCCGGAACAATCGCACTCCTTGGGGTTGGCGTTCGCGCCGTGCAAGCAATGACCACAAAAGATAATAAGGTGATTGATATATTTATTCTTCAATCCACAAATGGTGAAGCCTTTAAAGATGAGAGTCTGGTAAAAGTAATCCATGAAAAATTACTTGCTACATTGCGCCACCCTCATCAAAATCCACCCCAAATCTCACCTCGACTAGGAGACCGACGTTCCATTTTTAAAGTCGAACCTAGTGTCAATCTCGATCCGGACGCCTCCCAAGATTGTCTTGTCGTAGAAGCAATTGGTCTTGACCGTCCTGGTCTTCTCTATCAATTAACAGACACATTACTCAAATTAGGTGTCATTATTCGTTCTGCCCATGTCTCAACATATGGTGAGCGCGCTGTGGATAGTTTCTATTTGCAAGATGCTCCAGGATACAAAATCACAAATAAACGCCGGCAACAGTCGATCGAGATTAGATTGTTAAATGTGCTGACAATGAGTTATGATGATTAGTAACGATTAGGCTCAATCCATGAAGTCCAATATGAAACGCTCTCTTGCCACGGTATCCGGCATGACGATGCTCAGCCGAATACTGGGGTTTGTCCGGCAAATTCTAATGGCGGGTATTATAGGCGCTGGTGGCAATCCGGTGGCAGACGCATTTTGGGCCGCTTTTCGGCTCCCCAATATGTTTCGCCGCTTATTTGCTGAAGGAGCATTTCATGCTGCCTTCATTCCAATGTTCCAAGATCGCTCGGTTCAATCGCGCGAAGAAGCTAAAGCTTTTGCCGAAGAAGTATTGGCCGGCCTGATCTTCATACTGACGGGGCTGACTATTATCGTCGAACTCGCAGCTCCGGTTTTTGTATATATGATTGCGTCCGGATTTGCAGTTGATCAGGAAAAATTTGAACTCACAACGCTCTTCACTCGGATTATGTTTCCCTATCTATTATGCATGTCTCTTGTCGGCTTAATGAGCGGAGTTTTAAATTCTTTTGGAAAATTTATTGCTTCTTCTGGTGCCCCCCTCGCCCTTAATATTTGCCTGATTACTGGCGTATTACTTTACGCCCGTGCGCCCGTTGAAGTCACAGGCATGGCAGCTGCATGGGCTGTTTTTGTCGGCGGTATCATACAGCTTGCCTTATTAATGTATGGAATGTCACGTCAGAATTTTACTCTTCGCTTGAAACGTCCTCGCCTGACCCCATCCATGCGCCGCCTTCTAGCACTAGGGACGCCTGGTTTTATCAGTGCAGGCGCATTGCAAATCAACCTTATTGTCGGCACTAATATTGCGAGCCAAGAGGCAGGAGCCGTGTCATGGCTCATGAATGCTGACGCGTTATATCAATTGCCTCTGGCGATTATTGGAATTGCGCTAGCAAACGTTTTGCTACCCGATCTATCCAGAAAAGTGAAAGAAGGCCGCGAGGACGAAGCCATTTCAACGCTAAACCGTTCGATAGAATTTGCAGCCTTATTTTGTTTTCCTGCCGCTGGTGCGTTTCTGGTCATGGCGGTACCGATATGTGATGCACTTTATCGGGGACTTGCCGGGGATGCTCTATCAACTTTTGGCATTGCCCGCTCAGCCTTCACTGTGGAGGATGCGGTTAAAACAGGGAGTGCCCTTGCTCTTTTTGGTATTGGGTTGCCCGCCTTCGTTTTACACAAAGTTTTCTCCCCCGCATTCTTTGCGCGTGAAGACACTAAAAACCCTATGAATTATGCATTTGTAGCGATTTTTCTAAATATCGCTCTCTCTCTTGCTTTATTCCCAATCCTTGGTTTCTTGTCTGTTGCCATTGCCACATCAGTTTCTGCCTGGGTACAAGTTGTTCTATTGGCCCTACATTTGCGCCATAAAAAATATTTTCAACCCGATAATAGGTTGTTCCATCGTATAGTGCGCATTCTATTGGCCTCTGCGGCCATGGGCTATGTTTTGCACCAAAGCCTCGTCTATCTGCCTACAATTGCTTCTTATGTGTGGGGACGAGAATGGATTGCAACTCTAGCCATTGCTGCTTTAGGGATGATCGTGTATGGGCTCCTAGCTCTCGCCCTCAGAGCTTACTCATTAAAAGATCTGAAACCCTAATTCATTGAAGACCTGTCTGATTAAGGAAAGAAAAAAGAGCTGATGACGACTTTAACTGACACGACAACAAGCAACCGTGTTTTTTCCGGCATACAACCAACTGGTATTGTTCAGCTTGGGAATTATTTAGGCGCGTTGGTAAATTGGGTTTCCATGCAAAAAACCCATGAGACCATTTACTGTATTGTTGATTTGCATGCCATTACTGTAACGCAGGATCCGGCGGAATTACGACAAAACACCCTCGATATGGCGGCAACACTTTTAGGATGCGGCATTGATCCGGCACAATCCGTGATGTTCCACCAGTCGGCTGTTCGTGAGCATTCAGAACTTGCGTGGATTTTTAATTGCATTGCTCGTCTGGGTTGGCTCAATCGCATGACGCAATTCAAGGAGAAAGCGGGTAAGGATAAAGAACGTGCCTCCATCGGGCTGTTCACTTACCCTGTCCTACAAGCAGCTGATATTCTTGCCTACAAAGCCACACATGTGCCCGTTGGCGAAGATCAAAAGCAACATCTGGAATTGTCACGCGATATTGCTGCGAAATTCAATCATGATTATGACGTCCCTGATTTCTTCCCTCTTCCCGAGCCCTTTATTCAGGGACCCGGCGCAAGGGTTATGTCTTTGCGCGATGGCACAAAGAAAATGTCAAAATCCGATCCATCGGATTTGTCACGCATTAACCTCAATGATGATGCGGATACAATGGCCAAAAAAATTCGTAAAGCCAAAACTGATCCTGAACCCCTCCCCTCCGAACTAGAAGGGCTTAATGATCGTCCAGAGGCTAACAATCTTGTCGGTATTTATGCGGCTTTAGAAGGAACCAGCCGCGAATCTGTACTCAACCAATATGGTGGCAAAGGGTTTGGCGATTTTAAACCGGCTCTTGCGGAACTGGTTGTCGAAAAACTCAGTCCGATTTCTGCTGAAATTGAAAAATTACGAACTGATCCTGCGTTTCTCACAACAACACTTAATCAAGGCGCTGATAAAGCCCGTACAATAGCCGCGCCTATCTTGGATGAAGTTCGGCAGATAACTGGATTTCTTTAAGCTGAAATAGTTTCACTCTGGCCTGACAATTTACTTTTTTAATAAACGCCATAAGTGGACCTGACCATATTAGAAACCGCCCCCAGATTTTTCCGGGGGCGGTTTTCAAATTGAAAATTTTTCTTTAAAATTTTCCGTAGTCCTTAATTACCCCGACGACGGTTTTGGATATTAGAGTTTTGACGACGGGCATTACGGGTGAAGCTATTACGGCTTGTACTTTTCTGCTTAAAACCCTTGCGGTTAAAGCCCTTACGGTTAAACCCGCGCTTATTGAAACCATGACGGTCGTAACCAAATTTATCAAAGCCAAATTTGTTGTAACCTAACTTGTTAAAACCAAATTTGTTAAACCCATGAACATTGAAACCAAACTTATTAATGCCATGAACATTATAACCGTGACGATCATATCCGTGTACATTATATCCGTGCTTGTTAAAGCCATACTTGTTAAAACCGTGAACATCAAAACCAAATTTATTAAAACCGTGCACATCATAACCGTAACGGTCATATCCGTGTTTGTTATAACCATGTTTATTGAAGCCATGTTTGTTGAAGCCGAATTTGTTATAACCCGCTCTATTAAAGCCAAACTTGTTAAACCCGTGCCTATTAAATCCATAACGGTCATACCCATGACGGTTGAATCCATGACGGTTAAAGCCACGTGAGTTGTATATTGACGCCTTCACGCCTTTACCATGACCCTTACTGCCAAAGCTGATGCTTACGACACTGCCTTTATGCGAGGCTGAACGATCATATGCATTTGCCGGAGCCACTGTCAGTGCGAAAAGACCAGCCGCGCTCGTAGCAGCTACGATTGCAGCGCGATTGAAAAAAGTGTTTTTACGTTTTGTCATTTTAGTCTCCTTGAATGAGCTTTTCCTGATAGGACGCCTCGAACCAACTTTTTTGGCTCAAATGCCATCGGGCTTATGAGACTAGTTATGACAGCCAAAAACGGCGAAATTCCCTCCCATATTTGCGTAGAAAAGGGAATTATGAGGGCAAAATAGGGCTCGATGCCTCATTTTGGCACAATTTATAGAGAAATTGAGTGAATTCGGCCTAAAAAAGGCATTAATTGCCCAAATCGGCTAAAAATTTAAAGCTAGCAGGGAAATTTAAGCCACGTCAGTCGACTCATCTTGCTCAACTGATTGATCATGTCCAGAATCAGCTTCGATATAGCCAATCTCTGCTAATTTGGCAGTGAGTATATCTTTATTGAATGGCTTTAACATATGATGTTCAGCCCCGGCGACTTTTGCCAGTTTAAATTGCTGAGGATCATTTTCAGTGGCACACAAGATTATATTAGGTCTTTTTTCAGCGTCCAAAGCCCCAACACCGCCCAGAAAATCCAAAGCGCCTAGTGAAGGTAAATCCCAATCAAGGATAACCATATCGGGCTTTTCTTCAGCGCAATAGGTAACGGCTTGTTCTGCCGAGGCTTTTTCGATCACTACCAAACCAAGGTCGGTCAGTATTTCCGCTATAATGCCTCGAACGACATTATTATCTTCGACAATCAGACATGACTTCATTTTTCATTCCTCAAGCCAGTTCGCCAATTAGGGTGGCCTAAAGGAAAATATAGGGAGTGGAAGTTAGCCGAGCGTTAATAAGGCTTTTTTAGCGATCAATAGATTAGCCAAACTTTCCGCATTTTGATTTTAACCAGCAAATTCAGCCTTAAACACGATCCGCTCGTCTTCACGCACAGCACTCACCAGCCCATTACTCTGCCTTGCCAATTGCCCGATAATATAAGCAGGCGTAAATTTTGGTTTCATATCAGTATAATCACCATCCAGTGCGGAAATGAATTCATCGTTTAGAAACGTGCGCTTACCCGTAACTTCTAACAAGAATCCAGAACCGGTTGGCTTTATCACGACATCTCCGCCCCGGGGAACAGCTTCTGCGGCTGCATGAGCCAAAACCAGTAAAATCTTGGCTTGATTTTTAGGCAACATTCCATTGGGCATTTGCCAGTCCAAATTAGCTTTGGTTGTATCATAAAGAGCCGCCAAGACCTCCTGGACGTCTTCAAGCTTTATTTCCGCCCCATGGCCACCGGCCGCGCCATAAGCCAGCCTTGCATAACTAAGCAGTGCTAGGGCTTTTTTTGTCCCATCTCGCACCAACTCATCGGCCATTTCCTTCATGGTCTCATCGCTGCTGGGGTCGTCAATTATAGATAAGCCAGATGAAATCGCGCCAACTGGGTTAATCAGGTCATGGCAAACGCGAGACGATAGTAATGCTGATAAATCAATCGCGTCCATATCGGTGGTATTATCGCTCATTATGCTCTCTTTCATCAAAGGCTTGATCAAGGACCTGCAAAATTTTTGGGTTGGTTCCTTAATATTTTAAATTTACTTTTCCCGCGATTCGCAATCATATGGCAGTGTACTAACCACCCAGTTTTTCATAAATGTCACACCTACTTATCGACGTTTTGGCCCAATGTTTGTACAGTGCCCCCTGTAGATTGGAGCCTGTAACACCACAGGCTGAATGGCCGGAATAGTTGCGTACCAAAGACCCATGAAAAACTCCCACAAAGTTCATTCGCACAAAATACGGGCTAAAAATCATCCGGCCCAGAAACTTTTGAGAAATCAAAAATCCCCCCCCCAAAAGAACGAGGTCTATCATCCAGAAGTGAGTCCGCTTTTGGCACTTATGGTATCCATAGGAATGCTCGCTATTGGCGCTCTACTTGTTTTCAAAAACTTACCGACATTAACGGATCAATCCGCCTTTCCGAACAAAAAAACTGTTCAGACCAAAACCTCACCTTCCCTCACCCAAATCAACCCGGAGAAAACCCCAACAGTAAAGGCTATCGGTGGGTCACTATCATCGTCAAACAACACAAATCAATCAGAGAAAAGCGCAATCAAAGTTGCCCTAAACGCTAATGCCCCATCACGCCAAGCAGAACCGGAAAAGAAAACGCAAGCATCAATAAAAATTTATCCTGACCCAAGATTTTATCCAAACTTGAAGCCATCAAAACGAAATAACAGAAAAAACAAAACAGGTTTTGCAAGCTTACCTCCAGTACAATCACTTGATCCAATTGATCTCCTAAACACCAATCCCCGGAACTTGGGCGCTTTTGCAATCCCGGCTGAAACCGACGCCCCCCCACCCTTTTTCTTTATGCCCGCCCAAAACCCACAAGCGGAAAACACTCCAAAAAAAATTACCTTCGATGATGCTGACGGTGATATTTCTTCTGAACCAATTCAAAAAACGTTACGCTTGCGCAAAGGGGAAACATTTGTTGATGTTTTACGCAGGGCAAATATTCGCCGGCAAGATAGAAATAAAGCGGCTAGCGCAATTGCAGGATCGATAAAGTTACGCAATCTACAAGTAGGTACACTAATAAATATAACCATTAGCTCCCCCCGCAAGACATGGTTTCAGGAAAATTTGGAACCTGCTATCGCCGAAGAAAATTATCTTCAAGCTTTATCTTTGCGCAACCATAAAAACGATCAAGTTGTCTTAAACCGTGAGCCGTCTGGTGACCTATATGCGGAAACCAAACCACAAAAATTGACGCAAAGACTTGTCTCTATTACGGGGGCAATTCGCGAAAACCTTTATATTTCCATGCGCAAACAAGGCGCCCCTGACTCCATTATTGACGACCTTGCTAACGCCTTCGCCTTTGATGTCGACTTTCAACGTGATATCTTTCAAAATGATCGCTTCGAGGCAATTTACGAAGTATTTTATGATGAAAATGGTGATATCACCCACGGAGGCAAATTATTATTTGCAAAGCTTGCATGGCGTGGGGGACGACACTCGAAAGATTATTATCTTTTTGACCCTAAATCGAGCGTCTCCGCAGAAGATTACTTTACCACAAATGGTGAGAGCGCAAGGCGTTTATTAATGAAAACCCCAATCGATGGCGCTCGTCTTTCATCGAGTTTTGGCCCGCGCAGGCACCCGATTTTAGGATATAAGAAAACCCATAAAGGAGTAGATTTTGCTGCGCGGAGGGGCACTCCTATTAAGGCAACAGGTAGCGGCGTTATCGAACGCGCCAATCGATATGGTTCATTTGGGAACTATGTACGTATACGTCACGCCAATAATTATAAAACTGCCTACGCCCACCTAAAAGGGTTTGCACGAGGGATCAAAAAAGGTAAGCGCGTAAAACAAGGCGATATTATTGGATATGTAGGCACTACCGGTCGCTCAACCGGGCCGCACTTACATTATGAAGTGCATCACAAAGGAAAAGCTATTAATCCCCAAAAGCTCAAAATTGCGACTGGTATAAAACTCCGGGGAAAAGCGCTCGAAGGGTTTAACGAGAGACAAAAAACGGTGGACTACTTGAGAAACTGTTCAGTCAATCCAGAATGCTGATCATTCACAAAAGATAAAACATTTCAAAACACAATGAAATATTTGATCAGTTTTTTTTGACGGTTTTTTCTGGTGAATGCAGAGTATTCTTGACTGAACGAGACTTAAAAATCTTATCCACGATTCGCTTGAGTCAACTGCTCACGTACAACCGGATATCCCATATCATCTGGTATGGTGAGAAAATGCTCACCATTTTCCTCAACGACTTGAGGCTCTATACATCTTTGCGGCCTATTTCTTGTGCGCGATAATATGTCTGCATAAGTTTTATCCAAAGCGAGTAGTTCAAGGATGCGGGCAGTTGGAAAAATAATCTTTCTTTCACCACTCTTGCCCATTTCCAGAAGTTCTTTCGGACTTGCCCACAGAGCCTCTGTCGACTCTTCGCCGTCCGCGAGAACACTTTGTCCTTCTGGTATCTGGGCAAGATAGAAATAAGTATCAAATCTTCGATGAAGATTAGGAGGGGTGCGCCATTGAGCAAAATTCGTCAGCGAGTCCAAATTTATTTCGAATTCAAAGTCTTGCAAAAATTCAAAAAAAAGCTTAGCCGACACGTTAATTTCTTTACGACGTTTGAGAGAACCAAGGTCATTCTCTCTCCACATTGTAGGCGATAAGGATTGTCTCTTAAAACTTGCCAGTAGAATGCCCGTCTCTTCAAAAAGCTCGCGTATTGCTGCAATTTTAGTCACAGAAATTTGCTGATCTTGTTGACTTACGTGAAAGTCACTTTCTGACCCACCTCCCCCCAAAGAGGAGAGCATATCATAATCCGCTTTGTCTATTTTCCCCCCGGGGAAAACAATAGCACCGCCGGCAAACCCCATCTGGGTCGAACGCTGCACCATCAAAGTTTCCAAAGACGCTAAAACGCCTTCCTGACCGGCTGATGGTTGATGATAGCCATTGCGCAACAAAATCACAGTTGCTGATAACGCAATATCACTATTCAACTTGTCATTACCCATGGCCAGTTCCCATCAAGATTGATAAGAACACCATATCAGTGTTTTAAATACTGAGGCTAGAGTTAAGCGTCGCTTTTACGGCGATGATTAGCTAAATATTCGCGGGCCCGGCGCTGCGCTTCAGCAATTTCTTCCGCGCTCATCTCATTAGAAAGTTCTGCGCGATAAATGCGAGCTTCTTCGTTACCTTGCATTGCAGCAAGATTAAACCATTTATGAGCATCGATTAGATTAAATTGAGCATCAACATTCCCCGTCGACGCTTTTAAGCCCCTCTGATACATTTCATCTCCGCTTAACACTGCGTCGTTTGTTTTAGCAGCTTGGTGTTCAAAACTTACTGACATAACTAATATCCTCACCTCTGTCCGTGTCTTACATAGCCCCCATGGCTTTCACGGACTGACCACGCAATATTGAACAATCTTAACCTAAAATATCGTTAAGGTGAGTTTCATCATTTGTTTAGATTTTATAAACTAAGCATTAACCATCTATGTAGCTGAGTTTGCTTAGGAAATTTCTTGCCGCTCTTTAAACCAAAATTCCATCTATATTAAACTATCAAAACATCGATTTAATTTTTTAATATTCAAACGAAGCAGCACAAAATAATTTCAAAAAATGATATTACTACAATAATATTCGATAATTAGAATTAAATATATTCAGTATCATGATTATAATCCGCACAATCACACAAATTACTAAATATTATTTAGAAATTTTTACTCTTAAAAATATACTCCAAACGAAAAAACAAAATGTATATTAAAAAAAACAGGGTCATAGACCCTGAATTAAAAATTTTAAATTACCTTGTAATGG
>CAYMPJ010000004.1:0-172324 GCA_964392325.1 uncultured Caulobacterales bacterium | reverse complement strand
ATGGCGACTCCGGTAGGATTCGAACCTACGACCGTCGGCTTAGAAGGCCGGTGCTCTATCCAGCTGAGCTACGGAGCCATTTACTTTTTATACTCTAATATGTCGTCAAAGAAAAACAATCAGACAAAAGGACTAGAGTTGGACTTAAGAGGGTTTTTGATCTTTGATAGCCTAATGGGTCCACGGCTTTCGGCGTTTAAATGCAAAATTATCGCCATAGGTTTTTAAAACCGGCGCGCGTTTTTTCTCGGTGACCAGCTGATAGGCAATCTTGTGTTTGGTCGCATAAGCAACCGCATCATTTTCATTTTCAAATGTCAATCGCACCTGACCCGGCTTTGTTTCAGCGCTGGATGTCCAGCCCATGAGCGGGTCTATCGAGCGCGCAGCAGCAGCATCAAATTCCAGGACCCAGCTTCCGGTTTTCGCCTTCCCTGATTGCATGGCCGTTTTTGCGGGTTTGAAAATACGAGCAAACATAAAACTCTCAGACAATAAATTTATAAAACTGGATGATCTATAAGCCGCAGCTTACCAAGTGTCCATGCGCAAATTCAAGGGTTCAATTCCACGGGCCTTTCACGCCGCCGCCGCTTTCCGGCACGCTCGAGACTGCACTTGGTGTTGGCGCAACCGGGCCTGTTGCCTTCATCTCCATAAGCCGGTCAATACGGTCTTGAGTGTCGGGGTGGGTTGAAAAAAGCTGGCGTCCGCGCCCCCCGCTCAATGGGTTCATAATCATCATTTGCCCTGTTTCCGGGTGACGCTCAGCGGTATCATTGGGGATAGAGGCCGTGCCTTGAGAGATTTTGGCTAGGGCAGAAGCCAAAGCCTCCGGATCATTGGCAATCTCGGCCCCAATTCGATCTGCCTCATATTCGCGCGACCGGCTGATCGCCATTTGTACAAGGCTAGCAGCCATAGGCGCAAGGAACATAATCGCCAGCGAGCCGATAAGCCCGCCATTATTGCGGTTTCCACCAAAGAACATCGCGAAATTGGCAAGGGTCGTCAGGGCCCCTGCAATCGTTGCGGTGACTGTCATGATCAATGTATCGCGGTTTTTTACATGGGCGAGCTCATGGGCCATAACCCCGGCAACCTCGCGCTCGGTCAACATCCTCAACAAACCAGTGGTCGCTGCGACAGCTGCGTTTTGAGGATTTCGCCCGGTCGCAAAGGCATTGGGCTGGTTATTATCCATGATATAGATTTTAGGAACCGGCATATTGGCCCGTATAGCCAATTCTTTGGTCGTGGCCGCATAACGGCGCACAACGCCAGAGGCATGATTTTCATCAACCTCTTCTGCCTTATACATTTTCAGGACGATTTTATCCGCATTCCAGTAAGCGAAGATATTCGTCATTACCCCAAAGCCCAGAGCCAATATCATACCGGTGGCCCCGCCAAGCATCATCCCGACAACCCCAAATAGAGCAACTAAGCCCGCGAGCAACATACCGGTTTTGAAATAATTCATTGAATTTGCCTTTACCCTGAAAATTTGAAAAAAATAGAGCCGATCCGGCCTTTTAGATTAGCTGATAGCCTCTATATATATGTTATCCAAACTGACGGGTTCAATAGCCCCCTTGCTAACTAATTTCTCATTAATTTTGAAGTAAACCCACTTAATTTTAAAGAAAACAATGACAAAAACACCGCCAGAAAACACAAACCCTGAGGCCAAAGACGCTGCACCAGACAATGTTTCTGTCCCAAAACGAGACATACCCCCCGAAGCTTTACGTGCTCTAGCCGAGGCCGAGGAGCGCCGTAAACGCGCCGATGAAGCCGCCGAAAGGGAGCAATCGACAAAACCCGGCGAAAAAGGCGGCCCAAAGGGGGAAGAACCAACCCGTTTTGGTGATTGGGAGCGCGAAGGCCGGGCTGTTGATTTTTAATTATCACTTTATAGTTGATTTTTTCAATTTTAACGATATTTTTAACCTATGAAGAGTCGCAAGCTAGCTAATAGTCTTCCTCAATCCGTGATCCAGATCATGAATCTGGCCAATATCCCGGCACGCAATGCGTGCAAGTTTACCCTATTAGGGGTTTTGTGCCTCCTCTCTCCCACGATGACCGTATCTGCCGCCAAAGACCGTATCGCAGGGCCCATTCCGGCGATTGTCGAGCGTGTCGCGGATGGGGATACGGTAAAAGTGCGCGCAAAAATATGGCTCGATCAGGAATTGGAAATTTCCGTTCGCGTAGCCGGTATTGATGCGCCGGAATTATACCGG
The DNA here is from genome assembly GCA_964392325.1 of uncultured Caulobacterales bacterium. Classification (GTDB taxonomy): domain Bacteria; phylum Pseudomonadota; class Alphaproteobacteria; order Caulobacterales; family Parvularculaceae; genus CALLPQ01. The sequence continues at coordinate 170,075 of CAYMPJ010000004.1, read as the reverse complement.
CCCAAATGCAAAACAGAAAAACAACTTGCACGAGATGCAAAATTATTCGTGCAAAGATTTTTTAAAGACAATACTGCATTTCTATATAATATCGAAAACGGAAAATATGCTGGCCGGGTTGTCGCAAACCTTACAAATCATGCTGGCGATGATTTAGCCAAATCACTGGTTGCCAAACAACATGCGGTCGCTGCGAAACGCGGTCAATGGTGCGAAATCAACGGGTCTTAAAAAGCTTTTTTGACCCTGCCTCAATTCATCTTAAAAAAAATCATTTTAATGATGGTGAGGTTTTGTTTAGCGCAAAACAATAACGATCCGTCTATTTAAATTTTATGGTGGAACAAAATCACCCGAAGCATAAAATTTCTTCCCCGCGAACTCTGTCGTCGCATTTAGGTTATAGGGTAAATCATTTTTACCCGGCATCTTATGACGATAAGGGGGAGAAGCCACGTATGAAGAAAATAGTTTAGACTGATAGATTTTTTTGGAGGTAAACTCTCGTGTTGAAGACTCTGGTTTATCTTCATTACGTAGATCCAAAAATTCGTCCTGCGCACCATCTTTTCTCTCATCATGATCGTCTTTATCAATAGATCTGGGCGGCGATACGGGCTTGGGCGAGGTGTCAGTTGGGACACTACTTTGCTCACCACGGCAATCTTTAACGTGTTGTTTTTTATTAGTTTTTTCAAGGCGATAAAAAGAATGCGCACCGAGGGCAAGGCGCATCAATTCCCTGCGCGATAAAGGCTTGCCCTGTCGCAATCTCTCAACAATTTGATGGGCCCATATCGCGCGAGACAGGCTGGCCATCGCCTTTTCAAGGTGGCGACATTGTTCTGTACCGGGAGTTTTATCTTTTATATCACAGATAGACTTCCCGGCAATCTCTGCAATATCCAAAGTAAGCAGCGACAAGCGTTCATAACGCGCGCGTTTTTCCGCCTCAAAGGCGGCATCACTCCTATCAACAGGATCAACTAAGATATCAGAATGGTCTTCCATGACCACGACCCTAACCTCCCTTTTCACAAGGGGGATAAGTTTTTTATAAAAACCTCTGCGAATTCGCCCCGAACTGTCAGTCCCAAAACAGCTCGCCACCCCGATTACTCTATGGATCCCCAATCAAGTGGGGATGACTTACCAAGCGCCTCGGCTGAAATAGTTTTATGCAGTCAGTTTTGTATCGGCCATTTCTTTTTGGCGTGCCAATAATTCTAACGGCTCCACCACCGTAATTTTTGCGCTGGCATTTTTCCAGTCATCAAGAATCCCTTTAGCAACCAGAGAGCGGGTTTCTTCAAAGTGACGCTCAATCAGCTCCCGGCACAACCCATCCTGATCGTCATCATAAGCACGCAAGGCCACACTTTCCAAATTGACATATTTTTCAAATGAGCGTTTTTCATCATAAACAAAAGCGACACCGCCGGTCATACCTGCGGCAAAATTATTCCCGACGCTTCCCAAAATCACAACTGCGCCGCCGGTCATATATTCACACCCATTTGCCGAGCACCCTTCGATCACCGCCTTCGCGCCGGAATTTCTAACCCCAAAACGCCCGCCAGCACGGCCCGCAGCAAATAAATAACCCGATGTTGCTCCGTATAAACATGTATTCCCAACGCTGGCATCTTCTGGCGCGGCCTGATTTATTGCTTCAGGACGTACCACCAATGTCGCGCCGGAAAGGCCCTTGCCGACATAATCATTGGCATCCCCATCAATAATAATTTTTAACCCCCGCGCACCAAACGCCCCAAGGGACTGCCCGGCAGAGCCTTTCAAGCGGAAAGTCACATGATCTTCAGACAGTTCATCAGGTTCAAAACGGCGGACAATATGCGATGAAACCCGTGTACCCACGGCGCGGTCTGTATTGACGATAGGATAGGAAAGTTGAACCTTTTCACGTCGCTCAAGGAATGGCGCTAATTCTGGCAAGACCCGTTGATCAAAAGTATCGACCACTTCCTGACGCCCTATTCGGGTTGACCGCATGGGCCGTGCCCCGGCATCTGCGCGGGTAAGGATCGGGTTCAAATCCAGATCATCGAGATGGGCTGCACCACGGGAGACCTGATCCAATAGATCCGCGCGGCCAATAACATCCTCAAGGGAGGCAACCCCGAGGCTGGCCAATATCTGGCGGGTTTCCTCTGCGATAAAGGTCATCAGATTAACGACATTATCTGCGGTTCCGGGAAAACGCCCACGCAAATCTTCATCTTGCGTGCAAACCCCGACAGGGCATGTATTGGAATGGCACTGACGCACCATCAAACAACCCATGGCAACTAGCGATATCGTTCCGATACCATATTCTTCCGCGCCGAGCATCGCGGCAATCACCACATCACGGCCAGTGCGAATACCCCCATCGGTGCGCAAGGTGACCTGACTGCGTAAATTATTCAGGGTAAGGACATGATGTGCTTCGGCAAGGCCCAGCTCCCACGGCGCACCGGCAAATTTAATCGAGGTTTGCGGGCTTGCTCCCGTGCCGCCCACATTGCCGGAAATCAAAATCACATCCGCCTTGGCTTTCGCAACACCAGCCGCAATCGCGCCAATGCCAGAGGCCGAAACCAGTTTCACACAAACCCGTGCATCTGGATTGATTTGTTTTAAATCGTAAATCAATTGCGCAAGATCTTCGATAGAATAAATATCATGGTGGGGCGGCGGAGAGATTAAGGTCACCCCCGGTGTGGCATGACGCATCCGCGCGATAAATTCGGTTACTTTAAAGCCGGGCAATTGCCCGCCTTCGCCGGGCTTGGCCCCTTGGGCCACTTTAATTTCAATCTCGCGGCATTCATTGAGATATTTTGCTGTCACGCCAAAACGACCCGATGCAATTTGCTTGATCGCTGAATTGGCATTATCGCCATTTGGCATTGGCTTATAGCGCTCGGGAACCTCGCCGCCTTCTCCGGATACGGATTTTGCACCAATTTTATTCATCGCAACATTCAAAGTGCCGTGGGCCTCGGGAGAGAGAGCCCCTAGAGACATACCCGGCGTGACAAAGCGGCGACGAATATCATGGGCATTTTCCACCTCTGCGATAGGGCGCGCAGGCCCGGCGGGGCGCACCCGTAGTAAATCGCGTAGCTGCGATGGCGGTTGCTCTTTCAAGGCCTGACTATAAAGCTCATAGCTTTGGGCATTATCCTCGCGCACCGCTTTTTGCAAATGGCTGACAAGATCAGCTTCCACAACGTGATGCTCACCATTGCGGCGGTGGCGATAAAACCCGCCCACATTAAGACGCGGTGCCATACTCTCCCACGCGCCTTCATGTAATTCGCTGGTATTTTTCTCAAGACCCGCCAAACCAATGCCGGAAATACGGCTGGTCATTCCGGGGAAAAATTCCTCCACCAACATGCGCGACAAGCCAAGAGCTTCGAAATTACATCCGCCCCGATAGGCGGAAATGACAGAGATACCCATCTTGGAAATGATCTTTAATAATCCCGCTTCCAGCGCAATTTTATAATTCTCCGTAGCCTGATTTCGCGTCAAGTCACCATAGTCACCGCGAGCCTGAGCCTGGGAAATACAATCGAGAGCAAGATATGAGTTCACCGCCGTTGCGCCAACGCCAACCAATACTGCGCAATAATGACTATCGATTGCTTCTGCTGCGCGAACAATAATCGAGCATGATGACCGATAACCGGTTTTGGTCAAATGCGCATGTACACCGCCAGCGGCCAAAATCATTGGCACCGCAACACGGCCCGGCCCTTGATATTCATCGGTGAGCACAACATGGCCAGCCCCATCGCGGATCGCCGTCTCCGCTTCACTGCGGATATGATCAAGGGCTTTTTTCAACGCTTCACCATTATTTCGGATTTGCGCGACATTATATGTACAATCAATCTCGACAATTTTCTCGTCGAGTGACTGACGCAAGCGCGTATACATACCATTGGTCAAGACCGGGCTTTCCAGAACAAATACGTCTGTTTGTCTTTTGTCTGTAGCCAGAATATTGCCCAAATTTTTAAAGCGGGTCTTCAAACTCATCACCCCGGCTTCGCGTAAGGGGTCAATCGGCGGGTTTGTGACTTGCGAAAAATTCTGCCTGAAGAAATGGGAAAGCGGTCTGTAATTTTCCGAGAGCACCGCAATTGGAGAATCATCCCCCATGGAGCCGATTGCCTCTTTGCCCCCTTCCGCCATTGGGCGCAGCACCAGATCAAGCAGTTCGCGATCATAGCCGGCTGCACATTGGCGGCGCAAAAGTTTCTCCCCGGTATAAAGTTGCGGCTCGGGGCCCGGCTGGATTTCCGGTCCAAGCTCTTTGATATTACCAAGCCATTTGGTGTAGGGATGTTTGTCGGCGAGGACTTCGAGAATTTGATCGGAGTCGTAGAATTTTGCCTCCTTCATATCAATCGCGATCATCCGCCCCGGCTCAATGGACCGGCGCATTTTGACCTTGCGATCCCCAAGCGGGCACATGCCCGTCTCGGAGCCAACCGCCAAAATTCCGTCTTCTGTCACCGCATAGCGTAAAGGCCGCAAGCCATTGCGATCCAGACCGGCAATTGCCCAGCGACCATCATAAGCGGCAATTGCCGCTGGCCCATCCCAAGGCTCCATCACCGAATTACAATATTCATACAAGGCCAGTTGTGACGGGGGCACAATATTAGCCCGCTTTGACCAGGCTTCGGGAATTAGCAAGGCTTTGGCCATCGGCGCAGAACGCCCAGCGCGCATCAGCAATTCAAACACCTGATCAAGGGCCGCCGAGTCAGATGAGCCCGGCTGGATAACCGGTTTGATATCTTTGCCATCGGCTCCAAATACACTTGATGTCATCTGGATTTCATGGCTCTTCATCCAGTTGACATTCCCTTTAAGCGTATTGATTTCGCCATTATGGGCCAACATTCTAAAGGGCTGTGCCAATCGCCATTCGGGAAAAGTATTGGTTGAATAACGCTGATGAAAAATCGCCACCCGACTGACAAATCGCTCGTCTTTTAAATCAGGATAGAAATTATCAATCTCCTCGGCCAAGAACATGCCCTTATAAACGACATCCTGAGAAGACAGAGAACAAATATAAAGTTCATGCAAGCCAACTTCGCGGGCGCGCTTTTCAATACGCCTACGAATTACATAGAGGGCGCGATCAAGCTCTTCTTGATCTCGCCCACGGGTATCACAAAACAGGACCTGCTCAATATCCGGACGGGTCAAATTGGCTTTTTCACCAAGACATCCCCCATGGACCGGGACTTGTCGCCATCCGTATATATAAAAGCCATCGCGCAAAATTTCCGATTCCACAATCGCGCGGGAGGCATCTTGCGCCCCGAAATCAGTGCGCGGCAAGAACACCATACCGACGCAAATATCCTTATCATCTTCTGTTCTGTGACCAGTGCGCGCCACATATTCGCGAAACAAATCCTGCGGGACATTCAAGCGAATGCCTGCGCCGTCGCCGGTCTTGCCATCAGCATCAACCGCGCCGCGATGCCAAACAGCTTTGAGAGCAGCAATCGCCATTTCCACAATCTCCCGGCGCGGCGTCGCATCAATAGAGGCAATGAGCCCGACACCGCACGCATCATGCTCACTAGAGGGGTCATATCCTCCAGCCTTAACAAGAATATCGCGGCGTTCTTTATAGTCGGTGATGATATCAGTCATAAGGTTAACTTGTCTCTATTGTTTATTTGTCTTTTTACTGATCAAAATACGATTCTTACATATTATGACTTCAGTCGCGGTAGTTTTTCAGCAGCACCCCTATTCAGCAGCCCCCCTATTCAGCAGCAATCGGGTGCACGGCGTGATTGGTCATATGAGAAATCATGCCAGCAGCTGCATCTCGGCCATCGCGTATAGCCCACACAACGAGCGAAGCCCCGCGCGCAATATCGCCAGCAGCAAACACGCCCTTTATATTTGTCTCCAACGTCGTCGGATTTGTTCGAACCGTTCCCCATTTTGATAATTTTAAAGAAGGGGCGTCAAACAATGTTGGAATATCTTCTGGCTCAAATCCCAAAGCCTTAATGACCAAATCCGCGTCGAGATCAAAATCGCTATCGGCAATTTCTACCGGAGAGCGCCGTCCGGAATCATCGGGTGCACCAAGTTCCATACGCACAACGCGCAAGCCACTTGCCTTCGCAGCATCACCCAAAACCGCCTTTGGCGCACCAAGCCATTCAAAGATCACGCCCTCTTCTTCGGCATGTCCCGTTTCGCGGGCAGAGCCTGGCATGTTCGCCTTGTCCCGTCGATAAACACAGGTTACAGATTTTGCGCCCTGACGGATCGCCGTGCGCACGCAATCCATAGCCGTATCACCGCCGCCAATCACGACAATTTTTTTACCCATTGCATCGAGGGCACCATTATCAAATTCCGGCACCAAATCCCCAAGTCCTTTGCGGTTTGATGCGGTCAGATAATCAAGAGCAGCAACAACACCGGCATTGCCCGAGCCCGGCGCTTGCATATCACGGGCTTTATAGACGCCGGTCGCAATCAAAATTGCATCATGCTTTTGTTGCAGATCATTCAGACTAGCATCCCTGCCCACTTCAAAATCGGTTACAAAATTAACGCCGCTTTTTTCCAGATACTCGACCCGGCGTCCGACAATATGTTTTTCCAATTTAAAATTCGGTATTCCGTACACCAATAAGCCGCCAACCCGATCATAACGATCATAAACGGTTACCTGAAATCCGGCGCGGCGCAATTCTTCTGCAGCAGCCAGACCCGCTGGGCCCGCGCCAATAATACCCGCCGATTGTTCGTGCTCTATCGCAGGGCGTATCGGCTTGACCCAGCCATTATCCCACGCCGTTTCTGTAATATAGGTTTCAACCGAACCAATGGTCACAGTACCGTGGCCAGATTGTTCAATCACACAAGAGCCTTCGCACAAACGGTCTTGCGGACAAATTCGCCCGCACACTTCCGGCATATTATTGGTCTCGGCAGAAATCGCATAAGCCTCCTCCATGCGTCCTTCCGCAACCATTTTCAGCCAGTCAGGAATATTGTTTCCTAAAGGACAATGGTTTTGGCAAAAGGGAACACCGCATTGCGAACAGCGCGAAGCCTGCTCGGCAGCTTTATCATCTGCAAAGCGCTGGTAAATTTCTCCGAAATCCTCCCTGCGCTGATCAGCATCGCGTTTAACCGGCGTTAGCCGCTCGCGATCGATAAACTTGAGCATTCGCTCTTTAGGTCCCTGAATAGACATCAAATCAATTCCTTACCTCGCCATGAAGGATGACGCCCATCACCCATGGGTACATAACTTCTTTCGTTAAGCTTTCTTTATGGAAGCCATCTTTAGGGCAGTACTATTTATGGCCGCTATTTTGGGGTGCGCTTAGCCTGTCATAGCGCCCGACCCCGTGCTTGCCGCCAATACCGCCTAGACTACGCATCTTTCATATCGCAATTGCGAAGCCACGTAAATGCACCGGCGATAACTTAAATTCAGAAGAAACAACCCTATAAGATCTAAATTGTCGCATATTTATGATGTATTTTCATGTAAATAGAGCTTTATGCCAATTTCGAGTGTTTTCGACTTTATTTGCAACTACCGCCCTCCCCGAATTTACAAACCAGCCCTAAATAAACTCTGACTGCCTTAAATCAGGGACTCTAATAGGCGCTTTTTTGAAAAAAGAAGCGGCAAGAAGATAATCTTCTCGCCGCTTCAGCTCTCTCGCCGCCTTGGACTTTTTTATAAAATTGGTCCCGCTCGGGATTTAGCCAAATTCAGGATAAGCCTCCAAACCAAGCTCGGTTTTATCAAGACCGTTCATCTCATCTTCCTGGCTGGCGCGTATTCCAAGGGTCATTTTCAAAACCGTCCAGACAACAAAACTGACCGCAAAAACAAAAGCGCCAATCGCCACCACGCCAACAAATTGGCCGAAGAAACTCGCATCACTATTACTAAAGGGCACAACCATGGTTCCCAAAATTCCGCAGAATAAGTGTGCAGGGATAGCGCCAACAACATCGTCAATTTTAAATTTGTCGAGGAGGGGAATAGAGAAGGTAACAATAACGCCGCCCATTGCCCCGAAAAGAACGGCTTGCCAAATTTGAGGGGCAAGAGGTTCTGCAGTAATCGCAACCAGACCCCCAATTGCCCCGTTTAGAACAATTGTCAGATCGACTTTTTTGAAGAAAAGCTGGGTCAGAAGTATCGTGGTGACGACACCGGAACATGCAGCCATATTCGTATTCACAAAAATACGGGCAACCGCAATCGCATCATCGATGGTTCCAAGGGCAAGCTGTGAACCGCCATTAAAACCAAACCACCCAAGCCAGAGAATAAACACACCCAAAGTCGCCAGCGGCAGAGAGGACCCCGGCATGGGTGCGATTTTACCTGATACATATTTCCCTGTCCGTGGGCCAAGCAGGATTGCACCGGCAAGCGCCGCCCAGCCACCCGTTGAGTGCACAAGAGTAGAACCGGCAAAGTCAGAAAACCCGAAATTTGCATCAAGCCAGCCTGCGCCCCATTCCCATGAAGCCTGAATGGGATAAATAAAGCCGGTCAAGATCGCCACAAAGATCAGGAAGGGGAATAATTTGATGCGCTCTGCCAATGTACCAGAAACAATAGAGGCAGCTGTTGCCACAAAAACCATCTGGAAATACCAGTCAGAGCTCGCCGCATATCCTGTCGAGATTTCATCGGCGGTAGAAGTCGAGAACCCGCCCCAAAAACCAAATGTGCCGATAAACCCGCCCGGTGTTTCTGCATTACCATAAATCAGATTATAGCCGGTCACCCAGACCATAATCCCGGCAATAGAATAAAGAGCAATATTCTTTAGACAGATTGTTGCCGCGTTTTTTGAACGCACAAGGCCAACCTCCAGCATACAAAAGCCCGCCGCCATAAACATAACGACCATGCCAGAGATCAGGAACAGGGTTGTGTTAAAAACAAATACGGATGCAGGAGAGGCAACGGGCGTGCTTGCTTCTTGAGCCATTGCACCGTCAGCCAATACCAAACCGGAAAAGCCGGCCAAGGCCAACCCGCCCGCTAGTGCCATTTGCGTCATCGCGCTGGTTTTTTTCATCTCCTCGCATTTTAGAGGCGTTATCTTATCTTTCTTCATGATTTTTCTCTTACCTTAAAATTTTTCTTTTTGGCTTCTCTCGTTTGCCCTTTTGATCTGTACGATTCGTGGTGCATGCGGCAGAGCGATAATTTATTGCAACGCTATGTCACCTGTTTCCCCGGTACGGATACGCACCGCTTGCTCAAGATCCAGAACAAAAACCTTCCCATCACCGATACGACCGGTTTTTGCAATGTTCTGAATGGTCAAAACGGTTTCATTCACTTTGGCGGCTTCTATCGCTATTTCAATTTTTAACTTGGGCACAAAATCCACTTGATATTCCGCACCCCGATAAACTTCGCTATGACCTTTTTGACGCCCATAGCCTTTGACTTCACTCACGGTCATGCCACTGACTCCAATTGTCGTCAGAGCATCTCTTAATTCATCAAGCTTTTGGGGTTTTATGATCGCGACAATATATTTCACTTCAAAAAGCTCCTTTTGATTCTTTCAACGTAAATCCGGGGATGGGCGTGGTTTTGAAAAGATCTCAATCCCAATCCCTAATTCAAATCCCTAATTCAAATCCAAACTCAAACCTGGGGGCACCCAAACTTCTTTGCAGGCCCTACTATTTTGTGCGGTATGTACTCTCTCATAGAGCGGACAACAGGCTGGAAAACCGGCACGCCAAAATTTATTGCACCGCACCAATTCTTCCCTCCGACACTAATATGAAGGATTGTGCAAAGCAATAAATTAATTGCTTTGCATTGCAATTTTCAGTGTTTGATTCACATATTCCTTAATATAATTGCGTTATTTGTGATATTTTCACCACAATATGCTATAAATTTCCATTTCCGGAAAAATATAATTTGTGCAATGCGGTATTGATGTGCATTATTCTGCTATTATTATTTGTTTAATAGCATAGATATCTATTTCGGGTATCGGATATTGGAGAGGGTTATGCAACCAAATCACAGCAACACAGGTAAAAATTTCACCACTATAAGTTCATTCATACGCAACACACGCGCGCTGTTTTTGGGTGCAGCTATATTGGCTTCAGCGGCCTCCCTACCCAATGCGGTGGCTCAGGAAGAAGCCACGACAGGCCCGTTTACTTTTTCCGGTAATGTCACGATCGCCTCTGATTACAGATTCCGCGGTATCTCCCAGACAGAGAATAATTTCGCTCTGCAAGGTGGTTTTGACCTCAGTCACGAGAGCGGGTTTTATGTCGGCACATGGGCCTCTAACCTTGCCGGATGGGGTACATTTGAAGGCGCAAATACCGAGCTGGATTTATATGGCGGCTACGCAACAGAAGTAAGCGGCGTCTCGCTAGACGGCGGCATCATCTGGTACGTTTTCCCTGCTGGACTGGATAATACAAGTTATGGCGAATTTTATGCCTCAGTTGGGAAATCAATTGCGGGCATCGACCTGACCGTTGGCACAAACTACGCCTTCTCCCAAAGCGCGCTCTCACAAGATGGCGTCAATCAGGATAATATCTATGTCTATGTCGATGGCGGATTTAGCTTCGATTCATTTCCCCTCAGCCTATCAACCCATATTGGATATTCTGATGGTAACTCCGGCCAAGGCCCCAATGGCTGGGTTGCCTCACCAACAGGAACATTCGTGGACTGGTCTGTTGGTCTTTCCTATCCTCTAAAAGGCACCCCGCTGGAATTTTCTGTAACTTATGTTGATACTGACATTGGCGAAGAAGAAGCAGCTGAATTTGCCCTCATCAATCCTGGCTATCGCTTCGGCATTGGCGCAGCAACAGCGTTTTTCTCTGTGAGCGCTTCTTTCTAATATTGAATATTTATATGACTAATACTTAATCCGTATCTTGAATATTGTGCAAAAATAAAAACAGCGTGTCTCTTCAAGGCACGCTGTTTTTTATCTGAGTTTTTATATATAGGCTTTGCTATAAAGTGGATGGGTATGGAAGCGCTAGATTAGCTCGAAAGCGTGCACAATCTATGGAGTGCGAAAAAGCACACCGAAAATGGGCATGATATGCCGGGTCAAATCCATGACAGATTATTGACCCTGAGACGTCATTACCCGAGAAAGTTGAGCAAGCACTCCAGACTTATTTAAAAATTGAAGGTTTCTTTTTGCCGGCAGTTTTTCTGGATCTTTGCTCCATCATCGTCGCTGCGCGGCGCCTCGGCTTGTCACTTCTTACATTCAAAGACGACATGCCATGGTCGTTAAATCTGGATCGCTCTGACTGCTGAGTATCCTTAACGCTCACCTCTTGAAACAAAGCCCTTGCCTGCGTCAACATTGTCGACGCGCGCACCGCCATACCAATACACCAAATAGCAAACGCCCCAACCATAATGACAAATAATAGCTGAAAAAGCGCAAAATTATTCTGTATATCCTGAAGCAGAACCTGCCCAACTTCCTGTTCACTCATACCCGTTTCCAATTCCTTAAATTTAACTCTCTGCACAGACTAATGAAATCTGGGCATTCACCCATAGAGTCTTTACTTTTAAACCTGTTTAATTTTGTAGCGCCCAAATTCCTAAACAAAACCAGTCCCAAAAATATTATCACCCCATCACTTCACGCATTTCGCGCTCATAATCTCGATCAAATTTTGCCATGGCTAATGAATTCAATGATTGTTCATATTGCTTCACCCAGCACCACATCGAAAACCTGAGCACACGTTAACGCCAAGCATTCAATTGGCAAGCTTGAATTAACAACACCCCTAAAAATTAGCATTATATGTTAATATAGTCGCATGAAAAGCCATTTTTGTAAGTTTTTTTACATTTTTATACGTGTTTTTAAATATCATGGAAAAATAATTGTTGCAATGCAACAATAATATGGCACAGTTTTAACTTTAGTGAGCGGGGTTAAAAAATAATGGTGCCGCTCGATTTGTAATCGTTTTCAAGTCTCACGAGGGGCATATGTCTGAAATTTTCAAACAAAAATTGTTGCTACGCGCAATTTTATTACCTTTAACTTTCACCGCACTTATACACGGCAGCGCAATCGCTGAAGAGGTGGCAACCGCTACCCCCGACACACAATTTGTATTCAACACGCTTTTATTCCTGATCATGGGTATGGTTGTGATGTTCATGGCCGCCGGTTTTTGCATGCTTGAAGCGGGTTTAGTGCGCTCCAAAAATGCGGCAACAATTTGTGTAAAGAATATTACACTATACTCAATCGCCACCATCATGGTTTGGCTTGTTGGTTATAATTTAATCTATGGCAATGCAGAAAATCCGGGCGGTTGGCTGGGCACATTAGGCCCCTGGAAAGCTGACGATTCGGGCGCACTTGAAACCGGCTATGCGGCTGGTTCGGACTGGTTTTTCCAGATGGTCTTTGTCGCAACCGCTGCCTCAATTGTTTCTGGCACTCTCGCCGAGCGCATTCGTTTGTGGCCGTTTTTCATCTTCACGGCCTTGCTGACGGGAATCATTTATCCGATTCAAGCTTCATGGGAATGGGGCGCTGGTTGGTTGGATACCAGATATGGTTTCTCCGATTTCGCCGGTTCAACACTCGTACACGCAACTGGTGGCTGGGCAGCACTGGCCGGTGCCATTACGCTCGGGCCACGTCGCGGAAAATATGGTACTGATGGCAGTGTCAATACAATTCAAGGCTCCAGCCTCCCCCTTGCAACCCTTGGTGTCTTTATTTTGTGGCTTGGCTGGTTTGGTTTTAATGGCGGCTCGCAGCTCGCACTTGGAACGCTGGACGATGCTATTTCTGTCTCTAATATCTTTATCAATACAAATATGGCAGCAGCAGCTGGCGTGCTGACTGTGGTTATCCTGTGCACAGTCTTGAAAAGCAAAATCGATCTGGGCATGACCCTCAATGGTGCGATCGGCGGCCTTGTTGCCATTACCGCCGAACCCCTGACACCGGCCATTTGGCAAGCCGCAATGATTGGTAGCTTTGGCGGTCTTATCATCTTTATCACAACGCCGCTTCTGGAAGCTGCCCGTATTGATGATGTGGTTGGCGCAATCCCAGCACACTTGTTCTGCGGCATCTGGGGAACAATGGCGGTACCGCTCACCAATGGCGACGCAACTTTTCTTGGTCAGGCTGTTGGCGTTGGCGCAAATGCTGTCTTCGTTTTCGGCACATCCATCGTCGCCTGGTTTATCCTTAAAGTGGTTATCGGCCTTCGCGCCTCCAGAGAGGAAGAAGAGAAAGGTCTCGATGATTCAGAACTTGGCGCCCCCGCCTATCCTGAATTCTCATAAACGATAAGCAGCACACGAATAAAAGCCCCGGCAGTGAAAACCGTCGGGGCTTTTTGCTTTTCTTACCCTTAAATGACATCACCCTCCGCATATGCGGAGGGTGACTTCTTGAAATACGTACAATGGGTTTAAGCCGGCCTTAAAAAGCGTCAGCCGCCAGCGCCATCATGGTTTCTGAACCGGTTTTGATTTTTGCAAGATGGGCGGCGCTATCTGGCAACACCCGCTCGACGAAATATTTTCCGGTGAGTAATTTGTTTTTGTAAAACTCATCTTCATTACCAAGCGCAACCTTCGCCATTTCCGCCCAGCTATGGGCAAGTGCAGTAAGAGCAAACAGATTGAGATAATCCATGGACCCGGCACCAGCATTATCAAAATTTTGCATGGCGTTTGCGCCCATCCATTGGGTCGCCTCTAATAATTTACCCTTCACATCAGCCAAGGCATCCACATAGATTTTCATTGCGTCATCGGACTTATTGTCGGCGATAAACTCATCTATTTCCTTGAAATAAGCCTGCCATGCACGGCCACCATTTGCCATGAGCTTGCGCCCGACCAGATCAAGGGCCTGAATACCATTTGCGCCTTCATAGATCATCGCAATACGGGCATCACGGACAAATTGCTCCATGCCCCATTCCTGAATATATCCATGGCCACCAAGAATTTGCTGGGCATTTGTTGCGTGCCAATATCCCCGATCAGTAAGATAGGATTTAAGAATTGGTGTCATCAAACTTAAAAAATCATCTGAAGCCACGCGTTCTTCTTCCGATTCTGATTTATGGAACAGGTCAGCCGCAAGAGCCGATTTATACATCCAGTGACGCGCCCCTTCATTGAACGCTTTTTGATCGAGCAACATCCGCCGTACATCCGGGTGAACAAGAAGTGGATCGGCTGGTTTATCAGGCTCTTTCGCACCGGTTAGTGAACGCCCCTGTAACCGATCTTTGGCATATGCAGCGCCGTTTTGATAGGAAACTTCAGACATCGCAAAACCCTGCAAAGCCACGCCGAGACGGGCTTCATTCATCATCACGAACATGGCCTTCAAGCCTTTATGTTCCTGACCGCAAAGAAAGCCAGTCGCGTCATCATAATTCATCACGCAGGTCGAATTGGCGTGAATGCCCATTTTCTCCTCGATGGCACCGCAAGAAACGCCATTCCTATCGCCGAGCGATCCATCCTCATTCACCATGAATTTTGGAACGATAAACAAAGAGATGCCCTTCACCCCTTCCGGCGCTCCTTCGATGCGCGCCAGTACGAGATGGACAATATTGTCGGTCAGGTCATGTTCACCGGCAGAGATAAAGATTTTCTGTCCGGAAATTTTATAGCTGCCATCTGGTTGCGGGACAGCTTTTGAACGAAGCAAGCCCAAATCGGTGCCGCAATGGGGCTCAGTGAGGTTCATTGTTCCGCCCCACTCGCCCGATGTCATTTTTGGCAGATAGGTATCCTTTTGCTCCTCGCTTCCGTGGGCCAGAATCGCCTGGGCTGCACCCATGGCAAGCCCTGGATACATGCCAAAAGCCATATTTGCGCCAGATACCATCTCATTCATGACCACTGACAATATATAGGGTAGCCCTTGCCCCCCATATTTCGGGTCAAAAGAGAGCCCCTGCCATCCCCCTTCACTAAATAATTTATAGGCTTCCTTGATGCCCTTCGGGGTAGTGACGGAGCCATCGTCGTGACGCACACAGCCCTCTTTGTCACCGCTATGATTGATCGGGTGTAAAACTTCGCTGGCGAGTTTTGACCCTTCTTCCAAGATGGCCTCCACCAGATCCGGTGTAGCGTCGGAAAAACCCGGCAAATTGGAATGTTTCGAAATATCGAGAACTTCGTGCAGGACAAAGCTCATATCGCGAAGGGGCGCAGTATAGGTGGTCATGTTATGCTCCTGATTAATTTCGAGATTTTTGTTCGGAGGCCTTCTCTAAAGGCATTCGATAATTCTACATTTGATAGCACTGTAAATAGAAATTTGCTTATGTAAAAGGTTTTGGTGCAGTGCAATACTAAGGCTAATACGCTGAACTACATAATTTTATACAAATCGTAACACAGCTGCTTTAGCCACGCTAATTTTAAGGTTTTTTTAACATTTTTTTCGTTTTTCGATAAACAACCAAATTGATATTACAAACCCTAATTACTTGTTGAAAACCTTCATAAAATAAGGGTTTGCCAAATGAGCGAAGCACCTTAACGATTTTCTATTAAAAATTTTAACTGGCCTTCAGCAGGGCTTTTATGCCTGTCGGCCAAATAAAAACCGGTGGTTATTATGAAATCCAACGCACCCTGGAGCGTAAAAGGAATCGCCAAAGATACGCGCGAAACAGCCAAAGAAGCTGCACGTAAAGAAGGCATGACTGTTGGAGAATGGCTCAATACCATCATTCACCAGGCAGGCCAAGGCGAGCATCTCTCTTCGGGGGAAATCTCGGGAGTAGAGGCAAAAGACCTTGTTACCGCGATTGACCATCTCAATAATAAAATCAGCCAGCAAGGCGAAAAAGACGGCCAGAATTATAATCAGTTAACCCGCAATCTTGGCGGTTTAATTGAGCGCATCCAGCGCCTTGAACGCGGCGGCGTGAATAATAGCGGTTCTGATGGCAACAATGTTTCTCCGTTACTTGAAGAGCGCCTTGAAAAACTGGAAGCCAAAACAAGCGATAATCATCGCATTGATGCTTTGCGAGCTCTCGAAAAAGCGGTGGGGCAAGTCGCTCACCAATTCGACAATGCTCAAAAAAACTCTGCGGCTGATCTAAAAACCGTGACCGAGCGGCTTGCTTTAATGGAAGCCAATCATAAAATTACTGCCGATACCGATTTTGCCGAACGTACCGGTAAACGACTTCGCGTATTGGGAGATGAAATCAAACGGAGCGGTGACCAGATCAGCTCCCTGGAAACATTGATCGGGCGACTTGCCGACCAGATTGATGCCGCTGAACAACGTAGCTCGGACGGCGTGCAAAAGGTTTCAGAAGCCCTCAGCGCATTAAGTGAAAAAGTCGCATCATCTCCTCAATCCCAGAAGGCTGGGCAAATCGATACTGACTTTATCTCGCGCGAGATTACAGCTGCGGTAACACAGGCCAATCAATCCACAAATGAACGCGTTACAGAGCTTACAAATTCGCTGGAACATCAAGCGAGCCAGTTGAACGCATTGCAATCCACTCAGTCAGAGCCCTTATCGCTTAAATCCAGAACTGATGACGAGGCGGTCGCCCATACTCATACTGATGCTCCATCAGTTAAATCTGAATCAGAGCTCGCATCAATTTTAGGGTTGGATGACGAGGACAACAATCGCGAGCAAGACGCTAGCTTTGACACAGAGCCTACTTCTGCATTCGATACAGCGACCAGACACCAAACACCGGAAACCAACACTGAGGATTTCCCAATTGATTCTTCTGGTGATGCCTCTGGTGACTTTTCCGAAGATGTTTTCGAAGATATCGCTGATGACTTTTCCGGAGCAGAGACCGCATCCGCCGAGACTGAACCCCATGACAGCTCTGCCGGGGCAACGCAAGCACCTGCTTCAGCAACTGGTTCCCTCTATGAAGATGAACAAGATGAAGTTCTAGTTGAGGGCGGGTTTGATAAAGCCTTTGACGATTTCAGCCTTAATGAAGAGTTCGAAGACTTTGATAGCCCATCTGTTGGCGATCTTGATGATGACGAATTATCAGTAACGGATAACCGTGCAGAGCCAGCGGATAACACCCCGCAAAAAAATCCAGATACGCATCCCGACGTTGAAGTTGATCTCGACGGTGAGAGCGATATTTTTGATAGCCAGCAAATTTCCGCCGAGATTAACGAAATCTTGAATGATAAAAACCCCTATGAGACGGAACAGGCCAGTGCTGCTCAAAATTCGCAAGAGGCCTCTCTAAAGACGAGCGCTTTGCTTGAGGAAAGTTTTGATGAATTTGCTGCGCCAGATGAGACAATTGTGTCTCCCAGCGTGCGCGCAACTGCACACCAAAATGATGTACAAAGTCAAAACCTGAACACTGTGCCTTCACACGGCTCATTTGAGACGCTTGACTTGGACGATCCGTTTTCAACACATGACGCAAAACAGGATCCTACCCACAGTTCCGGTTCTGAACTTTCCCGTCAGCAAGAAAATGCTTCAAATCCGGAAGTGGCTGATGCTACCCCACAAAAGACAGTAAAAAAATCAATGGGCAAACTCCCCCGCACTCCTGAGGGGAAAATTGATGTTGCGCGCCTAACACCAAAACAAAAAGCAATTCTGTCCGCCCGCGCCCAAAAGAAACGACGCGAGGCAGCGGCCCTACAACAGGCAGCAAACTCAGGTGAAGCGTCACATGAGGATAATTATCAATCCTTTGATGAACGTCATGGCGTACGCGAAGAACGAACCTCACTCGCAAGCCGCGTAAGAAATGTCTTCCAACGCAAGGCCAAAACTGAACACCGCAATGATGTGCGCAGTAAAATCCATGGGGATATGGATGATACCGTCCAACCCGTTAAAAAAAAAGCGCTCCTGAAGCGCCAAAAGGAAGCTTTAGCGCAGACCGCAGACGCCGCCCCCGATAATTCATCAGTATTCACACAAGACACAGCCAGAGACGAAACCGGCAATTTACTCCTGAAAAATGGCAAGCCAACATTACCTCTTTGGGGGATTATCGGCTTTATTGCTATTGCATTTGCAGCCCTGGTTTTAAAGCCGCTCTTCGACAAGCCAAAATCTGCACCTGAGCCAAGGCCCATTGCCGAACGCCCCTCGCCTCTTGAAACGCCGGCACCGGAAACAGCAACAGCTTCATCCTCTTCCGTGCTCCTTGAATCACCATCTGTGCAAGATGATACAGTCCGTCCTCGTCAATTGTTTCTGGAGAGCATGGCAACTTTAGAATCAAGCCCGGGCGATCTCGGTGAGCAAGCTGCCTTCGAGAACATAGAACAGGCCGCTGCGCTCGGTTATCCCCCTGCACAATTCCAGTTGGGTGAGTTCTATAAGAACGGCATTTACACGGAACAAAATTCCGGGCGGGCGCGAACATGGTTCCAGCGTGCAGCTACAGGCGGTAATGTTTTTGCGATGCACCGGCTTGGATATCTATATGCAGAAGGTGAAGGCGGAAACGCAGACCTCAACACAGCTATAGAATTCTTTGAGCGCGCCGCCAATTTCGGCTTTGTAGACTCGCAATATAATCTAGGCGCAATATTTGACCCTGGCCCGAACAATACCCCAACCGGTATTCAAGATGCTGGCAAGGCTTACAAATGGTATGCAATCGCCGCGCTTAATGGCGATAAACAGGCCGGCAGCAAGGCCTCGGACGTTGCGATTAATTTAAGCGGCGCGAGAAAAACCATACTGGATCAAGAAATAGCAACGTGGCGGGCAAACCCCGTAAGCGCTAGCGCTAATGAGAACTTATCCTACTAGACAAGTTTGATCCCTAGATCTTCAAACAAGGCATGATCCTTATCTTGACCGGGATTATCGGTGGTTAGCAAACGATCCCCTATAAAAATCGAATTTGCTCCGGCGAGAAAACACAAAGCCTGGGTTTCATCACTCATATGATCTCTTCCCGCTGATAAGCGCACATAAGATTTCGGCATAAGTATCCGGGCAACCGCGATCATACGAATAAACTCAAAGGATGAAATTTTTTCTGACTGTCCAAGGGGTGTCCCTTTGGTTGGCATGAGCGCATTAATCGGCACCGATTCGGGCGGCGGGCTCATATTTGCCAGCGCTATCAAAAACCCGACGCGGTCTTCGGGCTCTTCCCCCATACCCACAATACCGCCGCAACACACCTTCATGCCAGACTGGCGCACATGGTTTAGGGTTTCAATACGATCCTCGAAAGTCCTTGTCGTGATGACTTTGGGATAATAATCGGGAGAGGTATCAATATTATGATTATAATAGTCCAGCCCGGCATCAGCCAATGATGATGCCTGCTCGCCGGTTAACATGCCAAGCGTCATGCAAGTCTCCAAACCTAGAGACTTCACTTCGCGAACCATATCGCACAGATCTTCCATATCCCGGTCTTTTGGCGAGCGCCATGCAGCGCCCATGCAAAATCGGGATGCCCCTTCCTCTTTGGCCGCGCGCGCTTCGCGCATAACCTTCTCATTATCCATAAGTTTAGAGACTTTTAAGCCGGTATCAAATTTTGCCGACTGATTACAATAGCCACAATCTTCCGGACAGCCGCCGGTTTTGATCGATACAAGCCTCGAGGCCTGCACTTCATTTGGCGTAAAATTTTCCCGGTGCACATTCTGGGCATGATGAATTAAATTCATAAAGGGAAGCGCCATCAAGGCATTAACATCTTCACGGCTATACACTTGACGTGACGTTTTTTCCTCAACACTCATACAATTAATTCTCTTCACTTATAAAAATTTCTACGATCAATAAATCTATACGTCTCGATAAACTTATCAACGCATTAAAGGCTCATCAAAACTGCGTAATTTACGCGAATGCAATGTGCCCGCATTGGCTTCCTTACGCAATAATTCTACAGAGCGCAAACCAATATCCAAATGCTGGCTAACCCTTTCCTGATAAAATGCATCAGCCATGCCGGGCAATTTAATCTCACCGTGCAATGGACGGTCAGAGACACACAGCAAAGTCCCATAAGGGACACGGTAGCGATAGCCATTGGCCGCAATGGTCGCCGATTCCATATCAATCGCAATGGCACGCGCCTGATTGAGGCGCACCGCATTTTTCTCGAATAAAAGCTCCCAATTCCTATCATAGGTTGTGACAACAGTTCCCGTACGTAGCAAATTCTTCAAATCAGATTGCTCGATCTCGCAAACCTCGCGAACGGCTTGCGTTAATGCCAGCTGCACTTCTGCGATTGTGGGTAAAGGCATTGAAGGGGGAAGAAAATCATCCAGTACCGCATCATCACGCAAATAGGCATGGGCCAAAACATAATCGCCCAAACGCTGCGTGCGCCGCAACCCCCCACAATGGCCAATCATCAACCAGACATTGGGGCGCAGCACCGCCAGATGCTCGGTAATGGTTTTCGCATTGGACGGCCCCACACCAATATTAACCAGCGTAATCCCTTCATGCTTCCCTTGCACCAAATGATAGGCTGGCATTTGGGGTAACTTGGCGATAGGAGGGCCAGAGGGTTCTTTTCCTTTTTCAAAAATCCGGTCCCCGGGCTCTACATATCGCTCGGCGCGGCCGGCCTCTACTTCGGCTTTTGCATATTCAGAAAATTCATCAACATAGCGCTGATAGTTTGTAAACAGAATATAGCGTTGATAATGTTGGGGTTTGGTCGCCGTGTAATGTTTGATCCTGTGCAGGGAATAATCAATTCGCTCCGCTGTAAACAAAGATAAGGGCATCGATCCAAATCTTTGCAAAATACGATGCCCGTCAACAATTTCGTCATTCGTACTCACAAGATTTGGCATATGAAAATGACACTGAAGCTGGCTACGCTTTTCCGCCGTCAGGGCAGAGGTCGCCTCCTCCAGAGCAAAGGTCAATGGCATTGGAATATGCGAGCTACCAACATATATTTTTGCGTCAAAGCGCTCGATGATTCTGGTGATTTCTTCGGTCAGAAATTCAACAAATAAATCAGGGCGCGTGATAGAAGCGCCGTGTAGGCTTTCAGAGGCCACACCGCCGAGAGCCAGTTTACTGGTCTGGGTTGATTTCTCCGCAGGCACAACTACGCATAAATAGGGATAGTTTGGTGTTTTCGGTGTGTCCTGATCGAGACGCTCTTCAACATAAGCATCAAATCTTTTACTGATATCATCAATGCTCTGATTATATAACGCTATTAATTTCTCGATAGCATCTGCCGCATCTTTACATAAAGTCAAATCATCCGCAGGTGCCATATCGAGAATTGGAGAGTCCATATAATTTAGTCCAATGTTTGAAATGTTTTAAAAAAATCGTTTTGTTAAGCTATAGTCGATTAATCTCGTCATCTGTTAATGGCCGCGCCTCATCAGGTAGCATAATCGGTATCGAATCGCGAATTGGATATGCAAGCCCGGCATTTTTACTCAACAATTCGCCTTTTTGTTTATCAAAAACCAAAGGCCCTTTGGTTTGTGGACAAACCAATAATTCCAGAAGGCGTTTATCAATATTGATATCGCCCGGCCCATCCGTCGACCCTTTTTCAGGCGACATTTGCGCATTATCTGATTCTTGAGAACCCATTCTTATCTCGCTTTTTACTGCATCATAGAATCATTCGCGCCATCATCCACGCACGACATTTCCATTAATGTCATTAAACAATCGGCACGCACCAGATTATTTTCAGCCTCAAGCAATGCCTGTTTTTCATTTGGTTCAAACGGGCATCCCATCGCAAGAGACACAACCAGTGATTCACTGGGCGCATCCTCAACGGCCTCCCAGTCGGTCTTTAGCCCTTCGGCATCCAGATAAAGTTCCATCGCATTGAGCAAGCGTTCGCGATCAATCATTTCGCTGGACGCATCTGGCAGACCATCACTTGAAAATCTCTCCCAACCAACGCTGACTTGTCGATAAGGGGTATCAACCCCCAGCTCTTCGATAATCTGAAACCGCCTCAGGCCGGTTAATGTGATGAGATAGCGGCCATCATCACTCTCGGCAAATCCGGTTAACCGGCCAGCACAGCCAATACCATAAAGCGCTGATTTATGACCTTCGCTCTCGGCCTCCCTTGGCTGGATCATGCCAATCATACGGGTTGTGCCCAGCACATCATCAATCATGCGCAAATAGCGGGGCTCAAAAATATTCAGGGGCAATTGCCCCCCCGGCAACAAAAGCGCGCCCTCCAAAGGAAAAACCGGAATGACATCCGGCATCGTCCCCTGTCGTAAATATCGAGCTGTGTTTTCCATAGTCCTCCTGACGCGGGTCTCTGCGCGTCATTAAATTTAGCTAAAGAGTAATGACGACATCCGGCGACGGGCCGATTTTACGAAAGGATCAGTTGGCCCCATGGCTTCGAAAACCTTGAGGAGTTTGGCGTGTGCCCTGCGCTCATCCCATTCCAGATCGCGCTCCATAAGGACCAGCAATTGCTCGGTGCCCGCTTGCATATCTCCCGAGGCAATCAGGGTTTCAGCTAATGCAAATCTGGTTTCATTATCATCGGGAGAGGCTTCAAGTTTTGCCGTAAGATCGCCAATCTCCCCGGCCCCCGCGCTATCCCCGCTCAATTCTATGGCAGCAAAAACAGGCGTTAATGCACTATCCGATTGTTTCTCTTCAGGCAGACTCGCGAGTAAATTTTTCGCCTGTTCGACCTCACCCATAGCGAGAAAACATCGCGCCAAACCGGCAAGCGCCAACAGGTTCTCCGGATCATTTTGCGCCAGCTGGCTATATAGCCCGGCTGCATTTGTTACATCACCCTGTTCAAAAGCTGCATCTGCTGCGGCCATGATCTGAACCGGATCGGGCCCTT
Source organism: uncultured Caulobacterales bacterium (assembly GCA_964392325.1). Classification (GTDB taxonomy): domain Bacteria; phylum Pseudomonadota; class Alphaproteobacteria; order Caulobacterales; family Parvularculaceae; genus CALLPQ01. The sequence goes on along the minus strand of CAYMPJ010000004.1, from coordinate 147,143 downwards.
GCGGGTTTGAGGCTGCCCCGCCATCAAGCGCTTTCAGGCGATCAATAAATGCATCCAACTCACTTTGCGGGACCGCACCCATAAACCCGTCGACGGGCTGGCCCTGAAAAAAGGCATAGACTGTTGGCACAGACTGGACCCGCAATTGGGAGGCGAGCATTTGATTTTTATCAATATCGATTTTGACAAGTTTGACCGCGCCGGCAGCTTTGGTGACTGCCGCTTCCAGCATTGGCGTCAATTGCTTACAAGGGCCGCACCATGGAGCCCAAAAATCGACAATAACGGGCATTGTCATCGAAGCGGCCAAGACATCGGACTCAAAAGTCTCGATGGTGCCATCTACAATCAATGGGCCTGAAGTCTGGCCGGGCGTCGGGCCGGGCGTCGGGCCGGGCGCAGCATTTCCCGGGGCCGGTTCTTGAGGCCCTACGTTCAAGCCGCCTGATGATCCGCTCCCAGTCGATCCATCCAAAGACCCACCTTGACCAATCGATGGCCCTAGTCCCAGTTTTTGTCCCGTAAAATCATTCATTGCTTTATCCCTAAATGCACTCTCGGCCCATATCGATCGTATAAAACGCCTGACTTATCATAAGCCGTTTGACAATCGGATGCAAAAATACTGCTAACGCCTCCCTCATACCCCGGCAGAGGAGTTCCGGCGCGTCTTCCCACTCAAATGGGCGGTTATTGCGCCAATAGCAAGTATCAATATAAGAGGAAATGCCCATGGACACCGATCCATAAGCAATTACGCGAGGGTAGTGGGGCGATTTGTCAGCCAAACCGGTTTATCCGATATTTTCCGGTAGGAAATTAGGCCCTAAAAACCCTATCGACCAGCCTTAAATATCATCCCCTTCGGGATCTTTCATAAGCTCGTCCTTGGAGACGGTTTTATCCTTAACCTTGGCCAGCTCGAGGATATAGTCGACGACTTTTTCCTCAAACAAGGGCGCTCGAATTTGCGCCATAGCATTCGGGTTTTGTTGATAAAATTCCAGAACTTCACGTTCTTGGCCAGGGAATTGACGCGCTGTGTTAATCAATTCGCGCTGCACATCTTCTGCCGGAACATCGACTTTTCCAACCTTGCCGATTTCAGCCAAAACCAGACCAAGACGCACCCGTCGCTCGGCAATCTTGCGATATTCGATCTTCAGCTCGTCTTCAGTTTTGTCCTTGTCTTCCTCGTCCCGCTCGGCATTTTCAACCTGTTGCCAGATTTGCGTGAATTCTGCATCAACCATGGAGCCGGGCAGCTCAAAATCATGAGCCTCATCGAGCTTATCAAGAAGCGCGCGTTTTACGTGGCCGCGCGAGCGATTTTTATAATCTTCAGCGATATTTTCGGTAATTTTTTCTTTGAGCTCAGCAAGGTCTTTAAGGCCCAGTTTTTCAGCCAGCGCATCGTCAATTTCAACCGCTTCCGGGGCTTTGACTTCATGGACATTGACCGCGAATACCGCATCTTTGCCCGCTAAATCGCCTTGGCCATAATCTTCCGGGAAGGTGACCTTAACATCAAGATCATCGCCCGCTTTTACGCCAATTAACTGGTCTTCGAACCCGGGAATAAAGTGGCCCGAGCCTATAACCAAATCAATATTTTCGCCTTTGCCGCCATCAAATGGCGTGCCATCAATACTGCCGTCAAAATCCATGACGACCATATCATCTTTTTTGGCTTTCGCGGTTTTCTTGCGAGGCTCATAAGTGCGCTGGCTATTGGCGAGATTATCAATCGCTTCATTGACATCCCCATCGGGAACTTTTGCAACAGGGCGAACAAGCTCAAGCTTGGCTACATCCATTGGCTCAAAGCTTGGTAGAATCTCTGCGTGCACATCATATTCAAGATCTGCTTTGCCCGCGATCACATCTTCCATATTACTATGAAAATGGGGATGGGGCTGGGTCGCCGGTTGCAGGTCGCGATCAGTGAAAGCTTTGCTAGAAGTCTCGCTTACGACTTCCTGAACAATTTCGCCCATGACGCCTTTGCCGTACATTTTCTTGAGAAAAGAGACAGGCGCCTTGCCTTTACGAAAGCCCTTTAGCTGAACCTGGCCCTTCATGCTTTCCAGCTTAGTGGTCAGTTTCTCGTCCAACTCATTGGCAGAAACCGTGACCTTGAATTTGCGCTCCAGGCCTTCGCTCGATACTTCAGAAACTTCCATCGTCATTTAAACTTTCTTCAACGTCCTATGGCGCTATCTATCTTCTTTAAGATTTGAGAGCGACCCTTTTAGCTATCTGGAACCTATGGTGCGGATGAGAGGAATCGAACCTCCACGCCTTGCGGCACTGGAACCTAAATCCAGCGCGTCTACCAGTTCCGCCACATCCGCATACCATAGTGGTCCAGATCATTAGCCTATACTCGACATCGCGCACGGCCACCGACACGATGTTATCTACCCTCATTTCGTTTAAGAATCACTATCTTAAGTGGTCTCTCACAAACGAACCAAGAGCATAAGAGCGAAAGTCCAAAACCGATGTGGCGCTCGGTCTATTCACTCTAGCGCGCTTCTATAGCAGAGCCGCCGGGATTGTCGAGCTCTTGAATGCAAGAATTTTACCTTTCCCCCCAACTCTTTCACTCCAAGCCCGTATACAAGGCACAATGGGGAAAAATCACTACTTTGGATTGGACCCGGCCAATCGCAAAAAGGCTGAAAGGCTGGTCGGGGAAGAGCTGAGCAGGCCGCGGCGAAAAATGCGCCCCATCAGAGCAATAAAAAATCCGCCAAAAACCAGCATGAAAATGGTCGCGCCAATGATCTCCCACAGTGGCGGGTCAGAGGCCGCACGCAACATCACCGCATAGGGGGTATAGAACGGGATCCATGTCATAATGGATGCAACGAGCCCATTGGGATCTTGAAAAACCAGAACCATAAGGGGAAGCGGGGCCAGAACAATAAGGGTGATGGGCCCGATAAAGGTTTGTGCATCCTGCAGGGAATTGGAAATCGCCCCGACCGCGAGATACATCATCGCAAAAATCACATACCCACACAGAAAATAAAACAGATAGACCCAAACCAGCGGCGACAAAAACAGGCTGGAGATAATCTGGCTGGCAATCTGGTTCTCTGCAAACAAAGTTAATCCACTAATCAACGCAAATGTCGCGCCGATCGCCGGTATGGTCAGGCCCACCGCCCCAATGCCCAAAAGCTTGCCCAACATGAGCTGGTTGGCGGTCACAGAAGATAATAGCATTTCGACGATTTTATTAGAGCGCTCTTCGATCGTATTGGTCAGCAATAAATGGCCAACCGAGAAAATCAGAATAAACAAAACATATGTCATAACCGCCGGTAGGCCTATCTCGATACGGTCTTTAAGGTTCAGGGCTGCATCTTCATTTTCCCGGTCCGGACGAAATTCATCAAGACTGGCAATTGAGGTGACGATCTCTTCATAGGTTTTTTTATTCAGCCCCCGATTTGCCGCAAGTTGCAGTTGCAAGGCGCGGTTAAGCCCGAGGGAGAAATCATCCTTCAATTCCACATCAACAAGGTTTCTGCTCCAATATTGCGCATCGCTCTTGCCGTTCTCGCCAAAATCCGCCGGTATAATCAAAACCGCAAAAAGTGTGACCCCGTCACCGTCACTGCCCTCTCCATTTACCGGCAGACTTTTCTCGTCAAGCAGATAGGGGCGTAAATAATCAAGATAATGATCAGCGCTAAACTGTTTTGCCTGTGATGCCTGCCTTAGGGGCTCAGGTATGGGATGTCTTTTATAGCGCGCACGGGGCGGGATAAAATTTTCGGGGTCAACCCGTAAAAAGGGTTCTGCTATGCGTTTGGCCGCTTCAACACCCCCTTTTGCGCGAAACTCATGAAGGCGCGATGCGCTCAATGCGTCTGGCGCAAAAGGCGCTGGGATATTACTCTCCTCACCTAGCTCAACATTTTGATTAATCGTTACAAACTGATCCCACGCAGCGATCACCCGCTGGTCCTCCAACCGGCCAACATAATCTTCAACCTGATCGGCGTAATTTTTATCGCTTTGATCGATAATCATATAATGGCGTTGCGGGATAGAATTTTCGAGCGCACCCATTAGAAACGCCAAAGCAAAAAGGCCAATCGGCGCCAATGCTATCAATAAAATAAAGCCGCGTGAAAAGACATATTGTTTATATTCGCGCCAGGCAATCAGAGCGGTTTCCCTCATGCTGCCACCTCTTTATTCCGGTTTCCCTTTTTAGAATGCACCGCGCCGGGTGTATGAGGCTCATCGCCCGCAAGAGAGACAAATATATCGTGCAGAGATGTTCTGGCATGTTCGAACCGTGTCAGGGCAATGCCGCGTTCAAAAGCAAATTTTAAAATCATTTGCACATCAGCGCCGCGCTCGAGCTCGCATTCGAAATCTCTTTGGGCAAAATCTCTCTGGGCAAAATCACTTTGTAAAGGTTGCGATGGACCACCTTCACCGGATTGGTCGGTCGAAACTTCAACAATGTTCAAGATACCCGGTGCATTCTCGAGCGGGGAAATATCATCGCTGGTGCGCAATAATAATTTGGGGGGAAACAAATCGCGCGCCTCATGCAATGTCCCCTCAAAGCGCTTTTCCCCCTTGGCCAGAATTAAAAACCGGTCGCACAAGCGCTCAGCATGTTCCATAACGTGGGTTGAAAAAATCACGGTTCGCCCCTCGTCGCGCAAGCGCCGTATCAAAGCCTCGAGCACATGTTGATTGATAGGATCAAGACCGGAAAAGGGCTCATCCAAAATCAGCAATTCGGGTTTATGGGCAAGGGTTGCAAGAAGCTGGACCTTTTGCGCCATGCCTTTTGACATCGCCTCATTTTTAGACCGGGCAAATTCTCCAAGGCCAAACTCTTCCAGCAACTCATAGGCCCTGCGCTTGGCCTCTTTGCCGGGGACGCCGCGCAGCCTAGCAAAATATGCGATTGTATCGACGGCCTTCATTTTACGGTAGAGACCGCGCTCCTCCGGTAAATAGCCAATCTTATGGCGCACCGAAATTGCACTATTGCTCCCCAGCACCATAACCTGCCCCTTGGTCGGCTGGATAATATCGAGGAGCATACGAAGTGTAGAGGTCTTGCCTGCCCCGTTCGGCCCCAAAAACCCGAAAATTTCCTTGGGGAACACATCAAAGCTTAAATTATTAACCGCTCTGAAAGCGCCATAGCTTTTTTCAACATTTTCAAGGGAGACAATCGGCGCCAAGCTATTTGATGAAGGGGAATTGGGTATCAAAACATTGGCCTTTCCGCGCAGACGAAGATCTGTATTATCTCTTAACAACCCCTACAAGATCAGCGTTACGAAGCAGTTACTATTTGCAAAACTTTTCGGGAAAATTCCGAATTTTGCATGCCTGAACCGGCGTGCTTACCGGTTTTACCATTTACCGGAATTTTCCATACTCGCCCAAGGTTCTGCCGGTGGCAATGCCTCGCCGCGCTGTAGAAGTTCAATGGAAATATTATCGGGAGATCGCACAAAGGCCATATGGCCATCGCGGGGCGGCCTGTTAATGGTGACACCATTTTCCTGCAATCTCGCGCAAATTTCATAGATATTATCGACCTGATAGGCCAAATGCCCAAAATTTCTCCCCTCATCATAGGGCTCGGGGTCCCAATTATGGGTCAGCTCAATGAGCGGCGCTTTTTTTTCCTGGGCGCTCTCCCGGTCACCGGGCGCTGCCAAAAATACCAATGTAAAGCGCCCCTTCTCGACATCCTTGCGGTAGGCCTCTTCAAGGCCTAACCCACCGCAATAAAAAGCAAGGGATGCGTCTAAATCGGTGACGCGAACCATTGTGTGTAGATATTCCATTAATAGCTAACCTTTCTTGATATCCTGACGGGGGCGTTGCGCGTCTATTTCGAGCGGATAATTTCATCGCGCAAATAGCCCGGTCGATTTTTGTGATAATGGCGCAAAAACAGCGTCACTATAATCAGCCACACAGCGATGAGGCCGAAAAAGAAATAAAATCCCGCGAGATCTTGCGCATAATAAACGGCTGTTTCCGGCGGTGCATTCGAGACCACGCGCACATTATCCTGACTATCGATAAGATATCGATCAGCAAAGTCAGCCGCTTTGGGAACAAAGCCCAGCTGTAATCCGACCCACAAAAAGGCGGAAAGGGTCGCAAATGTTGCGGGCAATGAAATCAAAAACGCGCCCAATACATAGAGCCAATATTTGGGATAGCGGGGAAAATGGGTTCGATGGAAGACCCGATAAAAGCCGTCCCGGTCGAGATGGGCGACAAATTCAGGCTCATTCTTGACGAAACTATCATAATCAAGATCAGAGGCCTCACGCAATTGCGCATCATTACGGCGTTTCCAATACCAGTAGACCGCCCATAAAAGGGCAAAGAAAAACGCGAGTATGAGATAGAACCTAATCATGGCAATAATTATCGATCATTGTCAGCCGGAATACAAGCTAGCGCTTTTCTCATGCGGAAACGCCGAGTCTTTTCGCACGAAGCGCTTCCAGATCAGCCGCCAAATGCTCGGCAAAAAAAGCATCACACCCAAGGCACATATTTTCAACCTTGCGCCCCTTACCATCCATCTGGGCTGATTTTTTACGAAAGGTCTGCGCATCCCATCCCGCGCTGACCCCCATTGCTTCGGGCGTCCCCGCATTAATCGCCCGCATTGCCGGAAGAGTTGCAACACTATCGAGAATATCAACAAGCTTTTCTTGCGCCAATGAGCCTAGCGGCGCTTTGGTTTTCAAACAGCATGGGAAAACCTGCCCATTGGGATCGATGGAAACTTCCGATCCCTCGCGGCCATGATGGAGGAAATTTTTCCCCCCTGACCAGCGATTGCAAAAATTTGTTTCATAGCTCGCATCGGAAAGCCCGTTAATAAAAGCGCGCCCGCGCGGCCATAACTCACCAATCCACAAATCGGGCTGCGCCCCGAAGAATAAAAATGTCGGATCGGTTTCGCGCAATTTTGCATCCAGATCAGGGGCTTTTAGGCGATCATCTTTTTCACCGCCAAGGGAGACCTCGACAATGCCCCGTGATGCCATCAGGGTGCGGATTTTTTCGATGAATTTGAATTTCTTCTCGCCCTTCATCCCCACATGATAATCATCAATGGAGGCAATGGCGATCGACTCAACGCCGTGTTCGAGACATTCATCAAGAATTTCAGGGGTTAAAATATCGCCAGTGGTCTGTATGGAGACCTTTGGCATTGCCGCACCATATTTTTCCCGCAGTGCGCGCATGGCCGGATAAAACAAAGGCTCTCGCACCGCTTCAATCAATAATTCACCGCCAGCCATCACCAATAAAGTGCGCTCACGCTTTCCTGTTTCCTCATTGAGCCAGGTCAAATCATCGGGCAAATTATTGATGATTTTCTGAAAATTCTGTTGGCCCTCTCCGACCACACCGGCGAGCTCTTCGCGCACATAAGGTCGAAACCGATCATCATAGCAATGGGCACACCGGCGATGACAGGCCCATGTAAGAACCCAGTAGAGAGATTGCATATTTTTTATCCAGATGATTTTATTCAAATATTTGCCTATTTAGCATTTATCTGGATTTTTCCAAATCACCTTTTCGAAATCTTGTTTTGCGTACGTTTTTTAAATCGCGGCAGTTCGGTCGCAACCCCGGTCCGGTCAATTGCAAAGGGATACAACAAGACCACCAAGCAATAAGAAATTAACCACAATCATAAGGCCAAATGGCGGGTTGCCAGCTGTGTATTTCTTCACCCGATAAACGATATATCCTAAGGGCAGCGAACCAACCAATCCGATCCCGCCTATCGCATAAGCGGCCCAGTCTTCGCCATTGCGAAAAGGAATAAGCAATAGCACCAGCATAAACAGGCCGGTGGATAAAGAATAATACCCACCGCCATTCATGAGCGCGCGCAACATCAACTGGTATTTGGGATCAATATCCTCCCATGAAGTTTCAAGAACATCACAGTGATATGGCATAATTTGGGACCGTAATGCGTAGAGCAAACCAAAGAGAATTATCACGATTATCACCGGTCCATAAAACCATCCGGCCAAACTTATCCCATAAACAACCATAGCTACCTCTTATTTTATCCCTGAAAAATTACGCCATACCCAAAGAATGCGCTAACCCCCCGCCCAACAGGGCTTGCTCACCAAAATCGAGATTACAACGCGCCCTCTTTTTTTAGGCGCTCAAACGCATCGCGAATGGCCGTGCGGGTTAAATCCCATCCGACGCGAGAAAGCGCCTCATCATAGGGAAAAAATTGCGCCTCCACCGCGTCGTCTCCGACAACAGGTTCACCGCTTTTCCATGCGGCAATATAATCAACCATGATATTGTGATGATCCCCGGACCGCTCTGGTAGATTTTCATAGACCTCCAATAAAGCGATAATATCGATCTCGACACCAGTTTCCTCGGCCACTTCGCGCTTGATACCCGCATGAAGCGTCTCCCCATATTCAAGACCACCCCCCGGTATCGACCATTGACCTTTGAACGGCTCTTTGCCTCTTTTAATCAACAGGACTTGCTCACCGCGAAAAACCACGGCCCCGACCCCCGTTCTGATGGCTGGTTTTTCGTTTTTGCCGTGGAGACTCATATCTATCCTTTTTGGTCAATTGCCGGTCTTGGTCCCGTCCGGGCCCCAAACCTAGCTCCGTCCTGGAGTTGCTTTTCCTGCTCTCTGACCATAAAGGAAAACCATGTGCGGACGCTACACATTAACCAGCCCCCCCGATGAGGTTGCGCAAACCTTTGAGGTCACCGTTCGGGATAATTTCCCGGCGCGCTATAATATCGCGCCATCACAGCCAATCGCCGTGATCAGCACTCCCGAACAGCCGGGCAATTTTACCCGTCACTACCGGTTAATGCGGTGGGGCTTTGTGCCCGAATGGTCAGCAAAGCCAAGCAAAAATGATGATCTCCCGGATTTTGCCGCTAAGCCCATCATTAATGCGCGCAGTGAAACAGTTATCTTGAAGCCTTCTTTTCGCAATGCCTTCAAGCGAAGGCGATGTCTGGTCCCGGCTAATGGATTTTATGAGTGGAAAAAGGAAAAAGGCGAGAAACAACCCTATTTTTGTCAGCCAAAAGCAGCAGGCCTATTCGCATTTGCCGGCATCTGGGAGACACTCCTTGATCCGGGCGGCGGGGAGATGGACGGGGTTGCCCTTTTAACCACGAAAGCCGGAGAGGATTTAAAATCAATCCATAGCCGGGAACCGGTGGTGATCCCTCAACGCCATTTCGATACATGGCTCAATAAAGATGAACGCGATATTGAAACACTGTTTCCTGTGATGAAGGAACAATTGCCCGGTTTCTGGCAATCCCACGCGGTTGACCGGGCCGTTGGCAATGTACGCAATGATGGCGAGGCGCTGATCGCGCCAGCTCCCGCCGCTGCGCCCCCTTCAAACCCGCAAGGGCAATTATTTTAAAAACCGGCCCTTTTTCCCGCTTTTTTATGGTGGGCGCCACCAGTTTGCTTATTGTGATGGTTTGTGTAGGTAAATAGTGTGTCCTCACTGCAGAATCGTATTTTCTGACAGCAATCGCTGGGGTAAGCATAAGGGAAGCGGAAACGCCCAGATATTTACTGCGCCCCCCCCGCCCGACACACGCTATGCGGCTGACCACGGAGATAAAGATGCCTAAAACCTCAGCAGTAACAATTGAAGAAGCCGATGCGCTCTTGCAAAAGATCACAATTGAAGGCGGTAAAATCGTCATGTCCGATCCGCTTTTTGCGATTGGCGAAGCTGAAATTCGGGGAAATACCTATCGTGTCTTCAAAAATGCCCCGCCCAGTCTCACCGGAATTTTTCAATATGGCACCACCCACAGTGATAAAGATTTTCTAATTTACGAAAATGAACACTTAAGCTTCCAGCAAACCTTTGAGCACGCCTGCCGGTTTGCAAACGCCCTCAAATCCGAACTTGGCATCAAGCAAGGAGACCGGGTTGCGATCGCGATGCGCAATTATCCTGAATGGTGCATTGCTTATATGGGGATTGTGATGCTTGGCGCGGTTGTTGTCCCCCTCAATGCATGGTGGAAGGGCGACGAACTTGATTTTGCTTTGGGCGATTGTGAGGCCAAAACGGTCATCGTTGACGCCAAGCGACTTTCCTATCTGATACCACTACGCGAAAAACATGGGCTGACGCTTGTTCTGGCCCGGGAAGAAGCAGACGGCGCGGATTTCAACTATAGCGACTTAATGTCGAAAACCAAAGATGCCAGCGTGCCAGTGGCAGACATAAACCCTGATGATGATTTTTGCGTCATCTATACATCTGGCTCAACAGGTAATCCCAAAGGGGTTATTCTAACCCATCGCGGATGCATCAATACATTATTATCCTGGGCGCTTATCGCCAAAAGTCTCAAAGAGGCTAACGGAGGCGAGAGCATATTTGGCAGCAATCCCGGAATTTTGCTGGGCATCCCCTTATTTCACGTCACCGGATCGCACTCAATTTTTCTACTCTCTTTTTTGGTGGGTCGTCGTATTGCCTTTGCTTATCGCTGGGACCCAAAAGAAGCAATCGAGATCATTAATCGCGAAAAGCTTAGTAATTTTGTTGGCGTACCAAGCCAATCCTTTGAACTTATTGATGCAGCTGGCGATACGAAAATGCCAAGCCTTATCGATATTGGCTCGGGCGGCGCAAAACGTCCTCCCGAACATGTTCGCCAACTCCATGATAAATTCCCCAACGCCATGCCATCATCAGGATACGGATTGAGTGAAACCAATGCTATTGGCTGCGTAATATCGCGCGAATTCTATCTCGCGCGCCCTGACAGCACGGGCCGGGTTGTGCCGCCCGTCACGGATTTGAAAATTGTCGATGTGGAAAGCGAACCTTTTAAAGATCAGCCCGCTGGTGAGGTCGGCGAAATATGGTTGCGCTCGCCGTGCAATTTCCGGGGGTATCTGAACCTGCCAGAGGCAACCGCCGAAGCCTTAACCGATGATGGTTGGTTCCGTACCGGAGATCTGGGCCGTCTTGACGAAATGAGCTATCTCTACATTGTTGATCGCATGAAAGACATGATTATTCGGGGCGGCGAAAATATTTCCTGTCTCGAAGTTGAAGAGCGCGTTTACGAACATGCAGATATTGCCGAAGCAGTTGTTTTTTCAGTCCCTGAAGAAGTGCTGGGCGAGCGCGTAGGACTGGTTATATACCCCAAGCAAGATGCGAAAATTGATCTTGAAGATTTGCGTAAATTTATTGCCGTTGAACTTGCGGGCTTTAAAGTTCCTGAACGGATATGGATTTCCCCTGCGCCGCTCCCCCGTCTTGGTACGGAGAAATTTGACAAACGAATGGTACGCACCATTGCCTTGCAAAATGCGCCCCACCTTAAAACCGATTAACACCCAGGAGTAATTGCATGACGCAGCTGGAAACTTTTCGCGAAGAAGTGCGCGAATGGCTGGAAGAAAACTGCCCTAAAGAAATGCGCGATGGCGGACTTGGGGAAGATAAAATCTGTTGGGGGGGACGCCATTGGAAGTTTGCGTCGCAGGCACAACAAGACTGGCTCAATGCGATGGCAAGCAAAGGCTGGACCGTCCCCGCATGGCCAAAAGAATATGGCGGCGGCGGATTATCCAAAGAAGAGGTCAAGGTTTTAAAATCGGAAATGCGGCGCATTAAAGCCCGCTCACCGCTAGAAAGCTTTGGCATCTGGATGCTCGGCCCGGCGCTATTGAAATATGGAACCCATGAGCAAAAACTTGAATTTCTCCCTCCCGTCGCAAGGGGCGAGATACGCTGGTGTCAGGGATATTCCGAACCGGGCGCTGGATCAGACCTCGCCTCTCTGACAACCAAATGCGAAGACAAGGGCGATCATTGGGTCGTTAACGGCCAAAAAGTCTGGACATCCTACGCCGACAAAGCCGACTGGATATTTGTCCTTGTACGCACCGATAATTCCGCAACGAAACATCACGGCATTAGCTTTCTTCTCGTTGATATGACCAGTGAAGGGGTTAGCACAAAGCCGATCAAACTCATCTCCGGAAATTCACCTTTTTGCGAAACTTTCTTTGACGATACAAAAGTGCCTAAATCTTACGGAGAAAATATTTCCGCTATCGTTGGCGAGCAAGATCGCGGCTGGGATGTCGCAAAATATCTCCTGACCCATGAACGTGAAATGATTGGTGCTGGCGGCGGCGGCATGATCGGGGGTCGCGGCGCAGGCGAAATTGCAGCTCATGAGATTGGCCTCGAAGAAGATGGACGTCTTAGTGATCCAATTTTACGCGGTAAAATCGCACAATCAGAAATTGATGGTTGGGCATTTTTACTGACAATGGAGCGCTTAAAAGATGAGGCCAAGGCCGGACAGGGCATGGGCGCAAAATCTTCTATGCTCAAATATTATGGCACAGAGTTTAATAAGCGCCGCCATGAAATCTTTATGGATGTTGGTGGCTCGAAAGCCCTTGAATGGGAAGGCGAGCGTTCCAAAGAAGGTAAGAGCGCCCGGAATTGGTTGCGTACCAAGGCCAATTCTATCGAAGGGGGCACCTCCGAGGTGATGCTCAATATTATTTCCAAACGGATTTTAGAACTCCCCGATGAATAATCACGCGCCCCTATTATAAAGTCACGGCTCTTTTTTAAGACCCATAAAGACTTTTCCATAACAGTTATCATATTTAAATTTTAAGAAGTTTTACCATGCCATTGATCCTCACCGAAGAGCAAGAAATGCTCAAAGACTCATCACGGGGCTTTCTGCAAGAAAAGGCACCTGTTGCTGCTTTGCGCAAGTTACGCGATGAAAAAAATGAAACCGGATTTGATCGCGGACTATGGCGCGAAATGGCGCAAATGGGTTGGGCCGGTATCGTTATCGATGAAGATCATGGCGGTGTTGATTTTGGATATGTTGGCGCCGGTGTAATTGCCGAAGAAATGGGACGCACATTAACGGCCTCGCCATTTTTATCGACCGCAATTCTGGGCGCAACCACGATTAGAAAATTTGGCAACGCCGCGCAGCAAGATGAATTTCTACCCGCAATTGCGAGCGGCGATTTGCTCATGGCCATGGCCGTTGATGAATCCCAGAAACATCGCCCGGCAAAAACCGCCCTTCAAGCAACAAAGTCGGGCAATGGATTTAAACTGGAGGGCAGTAAAACTTTTGTCGCCGACGGACACGTGGCCGACAAACTCATCGTTGCGGCGCGAACAAGCGGCGAGGCGGGCGACGAGACTGGCCTCACGCTTTTTCTAATTGATAGTGCTACAAAAAATCTGTCCAAGGAACGCAGTGTCATGGTGGATTCGCGCGGCGCAGCGCGGCTTGACCTTAACGGCGTCGAGGCAACCGGCGATGATATTATTGGCGAGATTGATCAAGGGTATCAATTACTGGAAGGCATTCTCAATGCTGGCCGCGCCGGTTTGGCCGCCGAGATGTCAGGGGCCGGTCAAATGGCATTTGAAATGACCGTTGACTATCTAAAAGAGCGCAAACAATTTGGCAAAATCATTGGCACCTTCCAAGCCCTGCAACACCGCGCGGCTCATCTCTATTCTGAAATGGAGCTGGTAAAATCCGCCAACCTCAAAGCCTTGCAAGATCTGGATGCGAATTTCGGATTTGCAGGACCAACATGCGCACTCGCCAAAGCAAAATCGGGCGAAGTTGCAAAACTTGCGGCCCTTGAAGCGGTACAAATGCATGGGGGCATCGGCATGACCGACGAATATGATATCGGGTTTTATCTAAAACGCATTCGCGTGGCTCAGGAAATGTTTGGCGACTTTGCTTTTCACGCAGACCGGCTCGCTAAATTGCGCGGCTATTAATTTTTAACCAATAGTGTATGAAATAACTTCTGTTTAACAATAAATAGAAACCAGGACAAAATTTATGGATACGATCACCTCATCACAGCTACCATCCTTTGTTGGAAAACAAATTGGCATATCTGAATGGGTTATGATCGACCAAGATCGCATCAATCAGTTTGCGGATGTTACATTAGACCATCAATTTATTCACATTGACGAAGAAAAAGCAGCCCAGACGATGTTTAAGGGCACGATTGCCCACGGGTTTTTGACACTTTCCATGTTGTCGAGATTTGCCACGACGGGCGGCATGCCAAAAATCGAAGATGTTAAGATGGGTGTCAATTACGGTTTTGAAAAAGTACGCATGATTAATCCTGTAAAATCAGGCAAGCGCGTTCGCGGCGTCTTTACACTTTTATCGGCGGATGAAAAAACACCCGGACATTGGAAAATGGTGATGGGCGTCAAAGTCGAGATAGAAGGCGAAGACAAAGCAGCCATGGTTGCTGAATGGATAAACCTGATACAGGTTTAGGGGAATGTATCAGTTTGAAATTGAAGACTGGTTTTCGCCAGAATTTGCCGTTCGAAAATCTCTTGTAGGACGGCAAGCTTTGGGTGAGGAGTAAGCTTTCAGCGTCTAGTTTACTGGTTTGATATATCTCTGAATGCTTAGAAGTTGGCGATATTCATCTAGAAGTGGGTTACTCGCGGTTATAGGGTTTCTCATAGACAAAACATAAAAACCATGCTCTTTTTCACTTATCAACTCTTCGACTTTGGATAGAACTGACGACATTGTTGGGTATGTTGAATTATATGAATTTCCTGGTGTTTCTTTGATTTGCTCTTCTGAATAGCGATTACGTAAATAGACTATGGCGTCCTTTGCTACCCACACCGGGTGAAATCTAGATGGAGAACTCAAACCATGAATTTAACGCTTCCAAATCAACGATCCGGGCAACACTCATTGCGGCGAGCACGAAAACCATCTTCGGGAAAACCCCTAAACTTCTCAATTCTTGGTGCTCTGTCTCTTGGCGCGCTCTCCCTTACTGCTTGTGAAACTATTTCGATAGAAGAAGCCCTCCCCGCGGTAACAGCCGAGGCAGCGGCCACACAACAAACCACGCAGGCGGGCGACACGATAACACTGGATCGGGCTGTCGATCACGACCAAATTCTGGGGGTGATTGATAGTTTTTTTGAAGCGGTGACATTAAACGATAGTCGCAAGATTGACCAACTCACCAGCTCGGATGCGGTGCAGATAAGTATATTTCCTGAAAATTCGGGACGCCCGGCGGAGATCAAAAGATTACGCGACATCGCAGATGATATGCGCGACCCAAAAGCACCCACAATTGAAGAACCCTATTGGGACCCGATTGTCTTACAGCGCAAAACATTCGCGATTGTATGGACACCCTATGAATTCTGGATCAATAACAGGCTTTCTCATTGCGGCATTAATGTCTTTACCCTGACATTCCAGAAAACGGAATGGCGCATTTCTGGCATTCAAGGCACTCAGGAACCGGGCGCTTGTGAAGAATTATGGCCAGAGGGGCGCGAGGTTCTACGCCCTAATATTTTCAATGATAACGGATAAGACCAATACGCTTTGGGTTTTCGAGGCTGCCGGGGTTTAGGCGCGCGATTTTGAGCCGCTTAAATTAGCATATCTGTTTATCCGTGCTATTAAATTTCAAACTTGCGCCCGCTTTATTGGCTTTTTCGCCCTTGATTATCGCAGCTCTTGACATTCCCGGTCAGAGGGCGTTTGAAAGTCTCTCGTGAAGATTTGGAGATAATATCATGGAAGTTAATGTTGCTCTTGTTGGCGCTACCGGAAATGTCGGACAGGAAATGCTTGCCATTATGGCCGAGCGGCTATTCCCCGTCGGCACGGTTTATGCCATTGCCTCACGTGCCTCATTAGGGCGCGAAGTTTCCTTTGGCGACAAAACGCTCAAATGTGTGGATCTGGAAACATTTGATTTCTCCAAAGTCGATATCGCATTATTTGCCGCCGGAGGCTCCATTGCCAAAGAGTGGGCACCAAAAGCGGCTGCAGCAGGCGCAATCGTCATTGATAATTCTTCACATTTCCGCATGGACCCCCATGTGCCCCTGATTGTCCCTGAAGTGAACGCAGATGATGTTGTGGGTTTTGCAAAGAAAAATATTATTGCCAATCCCAATTGCTCTACGGCGCAACTGGTTGTTGCCCTAAAGCCATTACATGACGCCGCAACCATTAAACGGGTTGTGGTCTCGACTTACCAGTCAACTTCGGGCGCGGGCAAAGCCGGCATGGATGAGCTTTTTGATCAGACCAAAGACATTTATGTAAATGACAGCCCAACGCCGCAAAAATTCACCAAGCAAATTGCGTTCAATGTTATCCCCCATATTGACACCTTCATGGAAGACGGTTTCACCAAAGAAGAGTGGAAAATGACGGCGGAAACAAAAAAGATTCTGGATAAAAAAATCAAACTCACAGCCACTTGTGTCCGCGTTCCTGTTTTTGTCGGTCATGCCGAGGCAGTCAATATCGAATTTGAAAAGCCGATCAGCGACGATGAAGCGCGGGAAATTTTGCGCGAAGCGCCGGGCCTGTTGGTGATCGATAAACGCGAAGATGGTGGCTATGTCACGCCCGTTGAATGCGTTGGCGATTTTGCCACCTTTGTTAGCCGCGTGCGCGTTGATCCGACCGTTGACAATGGGCTGGCGCTTTGGTGCGTATCGGATAATCTGCGCAAAGGCGCTGCGTTGAATGCTATCCAGATCGCAGAGACATTACTAAATCGTGGGTTGCTGGCGAAAGCCGCGTGAGCCAGAACCAGAATAACGCATCGACATCATCGTCACTATCAAAAAATCCGTCCGATATGCGAGACGGACTGATTTATGCAGTCATTGCCTATACGCTTTGGGGGATGATGCCGCTTTACCTGAAACAGGTTGAAACGGTTTCCTCAGTGGAAATCGTCGCCCACCGCGTGATCTGGTCTATTGTTTTTGGCGCTATCTTAATCGCTGCAAGAAAGCAATCGGGCGATGTCTTGCGAGCGCTGAAGACGCCAAAAATTGTTTTTGTGCTGTTTCTCGCCGCGATATTTATCTCCCTTAATTGGCTCATTTATGTGTGGGCGGTAAGCGAGGAACGTGTTCTGGAGGCAAGCCTTGGATATTTCATCAACCCGCTCATGTATGTCGCTGCGGGGGTTTTGGTTTTACGGGAAACATTGAACCGTTCACAGATTATCGCGATCGCTATTGCCTGTATTGGTGTTTTGATCCTGACTGTTGGGCTTGGAAAATTTCCGTGGGTTTCCGTGGTTTTGGCCCTCTTGTTTACGGGCTATGGCTATATTCGCAAAACCACCGATATCCGCGCCATGCCCGGCCTATTTGTTGAAACGGTTTTATTAGCCCCTATCGCGCTCATCTATTTACTGTTCCTTTGGAATAGCGGCACGCTTACTTTTGCCAGCGGCGCTCATACAATAGATTTTTATCTCATATTGGCAGGGCCGGTGACTGTCATGCCGCTTTTGCTTTTTTCCTTGAGCGCGCGCCGTCTGACAATGGTCATTATCGGGATCACCCAATATATTGGACCGACATTACAATTTTGTTTTGGAATATATTTTGGAGAAAAATTCACACCCTATCACGGGGTAGCGTTCGGGTTGATCTGGATTGCCCTTGCTATTTTCACCTGGGATGCCGTCAAAGCATCAAAACCTAAAACGATTTCTTAAAAAACACAGTCCGGTTTTTTTTAGCAATCCCTAGCCATGGTTAGCGAGTATTTCACCAGCAAGATATAAAGACCCGCCGATAAATATACGGGGGGTTTTTTGTTCGGCTTTAATATCATCAATAATCTGGCGCACCGCCGTTGCCATATCGCCAGCGATTTGCGCATCAAGCCCGGCGGCAACGGCGCTCGCCTTGACTTCTTTCAATGAGGCTGCGCCTTCCAGATCGGCGCGCACCACATAAACCCGGTGCACCAACCCGGCAAGGGCTTCAAAATAGCCCTTTATGTCTTTATTTTTTTGAAAGCCCGCAATCATCATCAACGGGCGCGCCAATCGATCATCAAGATCAGCCAAGGTCGTTGCAATCGCCCGCCCTGCATGAGGGTTATGACCGCCATCAAGCCAGATATCGGCCTTTTCGCCAGTGGCTTTTTCTATATTATCAATATAAGGACCAAATCTAAGAGGCTGCATCCGTGCAGGCCAATGAGCTTTGACAATCCCTTCGGAGGTTGTTTCATCATCAGGGCAAATATTGAGCGCGCGCAATGTAGCAACGCTCAAACCCGCATTCATAATCTGATGGGCCCCTGCAAGCCGGGGCAAAGCAAGATCGGATAATCCGTGTTCATCTTGATAAACAAAACGCCCCTGCTCTTCGAACGCATTCCAGTCCTCACCAAACTTAATCGGCTTTGCACCAATTTTTAAGGCATGCTCTTCGATCACTGCCATTGCTGCCGGGCTTTGCGGAGCGATAATGGCGGGTGTCTTTGCACGAAAAATTCCGGCTTTTTCACCAGCGATTGAGGCAAGGTCATCACCCAAAAATTGTTGATGATCGAGGGCGACAGGCGTTATGACGCTGGCCGCAGTCTTACCAACAACATTGGTCGCATCAAGCCTGCCGCCAAGGCCGACTTCCAGCAAGAGATAGTCAGCCGGGGTTTGGGCAAAGGCGAGAAAAGCCGCGCAAGTGACCGCCTCAAAATAAGTCAGGGTGCGCTCACTCACCACCTCATCGCAACGGGTAATTATTTCAATCAATTTCTCGTCGCTGATCTTTTCACCCGCAAGGACAATGCGTTCATGAAATGTTACCAGATGGGGAGAGGTATAAGTATGAACAGATTTTCCCGACGCCTCCAATATAGCGCGTAAATAGGCTATCGTGGACCCCTTGCCATTGGTTCCTGCTACATGAATGATCGGGGGTAGTTGTAAATGCGGATTGCCCAAAGCTTCTAACGCGGCAAACATTCGCTCCAGACTTAAATCAATAATCATGGGTCGCCGACCAGCAAGGCCGGCCAGTAGTGTCATCGCGTCGGTCAAGAAGATACCCTATTCAGCTGCTTTATCTGTGGGTAAGCCATCATCAGAGGAAGCAGCTTTTTTAATAAGTTTTTTAATCGGTTTTATCGGCACAACCAGAGCCGTTACATTGCTCTTGGCTTTTTGCTCATCTGTTTTAACTTCGGCAGTTTTTCCATCGATGGGCTTTTGCGGTTCAACCTTGTTAATATCAGCAGGAGCATTTTGGCGACCTCGCGCAGAAGAATTCATCAAGGTACGAATTAGTTTTCCAAGCACTGTCCGCAGATTATGTCGATGACAAACAATATCGACCATGCCCTTTTCAAGAAGAAATTCGGCCTTTTGAAATTCGCCGGGTAATTTTTCACGAATGGTTTGCTCGATCACCCGTCGCCCGGCAAAGCCTATCAATGCGCCGGGCTCGGCAATATGGATGTCGCCAAGCATCGCAAATGACGCCATCACGCCGCCCGTGGTCGGATTGGTTAGAACAACAATGAAGGGAAGCCCGGCATCACGCAACATTTCAACAGCTATGGTAGTGCGCGGCATCTGCATCAAAGCCAGAATACTCTCTTGCATTCTTGCCCCGCCAGAAGCGGTAAACATGATCAATGGCGCGCTAAGCTCGATGGCTTTTTCAGCCGCGGACACAAAGCCTTCGCCAACAGCCATGCCCATGGAACCGCCCATAAAAGCAAAATTCTGAATGGCAATAACACTCGGTACTGCTTCAATCGTGCCGTGAGCAACAATCAGCGCATCTTGTTCGCCGGTGCGCTTGCGATGTTCTTTAAGACGGTCGCTATATTTTTTTGTATCGCGAAACTTTAAGGGGTCCGCAGGGGTTTTAGGGAGGTCTATTCTTGTAAATTTTTGATCATCAAAAGTCAGCTTTAACCGCTCTTCAGGCGATAACATCATATGATGGCCACAAGAGGGACAGACCCGATGGGCCACTTCTATATCCCTGTGGAAAATCATATCTCCGCAGTCGCTACATTTGAGCCACAGGCTATCGGATTTATCATCCTGCTTTTTGAAAATATTTTTAATCCCTGGCGGGGTTATATTGGAAAGCCAGTTCATGAGATATAGACTCCTGCAGCCCCTTAAAATAGACGGGCCTTGATAATATTTGATTCATACGACCATTGCCTGAAATCGGCAATGAGTGTGATGATTTAAGTCAGCGGGCAATCCAGTTACTTACGTGCCCCGTGCACGGCAACAGCCAGATCATTAGCAAATTCAATTACCTTATCGACATTATAGTGTGTGTTATCCCTGCCTGATTCAAGAGCTTCGGCGGCCTCGGCGGGTTGTTTTTTAGTCGAATTGCGTTGTTTTTCAATAGTGGCGGCCAGATTTTCCACAATGGCCGAGCCCACCACGACGCCATCCGCACTTTGGGCGATTTCAGCGGCCTTTGATGTCGTTTTGATTCCGAAACCAACTGCTACAGGTAAGGGGGATGCGCCTCTAATACGGTTAACGGCTTGGGCAATTTGCTGATTTTGACCACTCGATTGTCCGGTTATCCCGGCGACCGAAACATAATAAACAAAGCCGGAGCTATTCTTTAAGACCGGCCCAAGGCGCTCATCATCGGTGGTGGGGGTTGCAAGACGGATAAAATCTACGCCCGCAGCCCGGGCCGGCAGGCATAGCTCTTGGTCTTCCTCCGGGGGTAGGTCCACGATGATTAATCCGTCAACACCCGCCTTGATTGCATTAGCCAGAAATTTTTCAACCCCCATGGCATAAAAAACATTATAATAGCCCATTAAGATAACAGGGGTTTTCTTATTTTGCATCCGAAATGAGCTCACCATATCGAGTGTTTTTAAAAGGGTTTGCCCGGCTGCAAGCGCGCGAAGGCCAGCCGCCTGAATGGCCGGTCCATCCGCCATTGGGTCCGTAAAACACACACCCAGCTCGATAATATCCGCGCCAATATCGGGGAGCGCCTTCATCAAACTAAGGGAGGTCTCAAGATTGGGGTCCCCCGCCATAATAAACGGAATAAAAGCAGCGCGATTTTCGCGTTTTAAATCGTCGAAAGTTTCAGAAAGACGATTGGGCTTGGCATTATTGATCATAAGGGGGCCTAAAGGCTGGTTGTAAATAGCGTCTGAGTAACGAACAATCGCATTCTAATCAATCAGCAATTGAAATCATTACCCCGCCAATGGCCGTTATCGAATCTTATGTAAGACCATGCAAATATCAATCGATTGATAATTGATTTTGAAAAAACGCACCTCCTTAACCACACACCTCTAAACGACGAAAGGTCTGGATTAACACCCCGTCCATTGGAAGCATAGCACACATTCAATATACACCTTATACGGATAAACATTATCCAATTCCAAGCGAGATGTTATCTTATATTATGCGCTCTTAAATCCGGACGTTAGAAATCAGACGAACCCATAAAATTTGATCAACGCGCACCCATACAATGATTGCGTTTTTCTTTGCCTACCCTTATCTTATCTAAAACGAAAAATAAAAAGAGAGACCCATGTCTTCATCCAACCAAAATACTCAACCCTTCGATAATCAATATAAAGATGCGCGCATTATTAGCACGGGCCTCTATACTCCCCCCAATTCCATTACGAATGAGGAATTGGTTGAGAGTTATAATCTTTGGGTGAATGAAGAAAACAAACGCAATGCCGATGCGATTTCCTCTGGAGCGATGAAACCTTTTGAGCCGTCTTCGGCGGAGTTTGTAGAAAGGGCTTCCGGCATTAAGTCCCGTTTTGTCGTCGATAAAGAGGGGATACTTGATGTAAACCGAATGGGACCGCGCATCCCCGCGCGCGCCGATGAATCCCTTTCCATCCTTGCAGAAATTGGCGTACACGCAGCCCGCGATGCGATGCGCGCAGCAGATCTTAAATCCAGCGACATTGACGGCGTAATTTGCGCTTGCTCTAATTTGCAAAGAGGATATCCGGCTATCGCCGTAGAAATTCAATATGCTCTCGAAATTGATGGCTATGGCTTTGATATGAATGTTGCTTGCGCATCTGCTGCCTTTGCGATTGAAACAGGCCTTGGATTAATCCGAACCGGAGCGCGGCGAATTTTAATCGTTAATCCGGAAATTTGTACGGCCCATCTTAATTTTCGCAATCGCGATTGCCATTTCATTTTTGGCGATGTGGCGACCGCTGTTATTCTCGAACAAAATAGCACGACACAACGCGCCGATAGTTGGGAAATTCTTGGTACACGGCTGAAAACAAAATTTTCCAATAATATTCGCAATAATTTTGGCTTCCTCAATCATTGCGAACGTCCCGATGATGTACCAGCCGATGATCAACGCAAAATCGATACTGACAAATTATTCATGCAGGAAGGGCGCAAGGTCTTTAAAGAAGTTGTCCCTATGGTCGGCAAAATGATTAGCGAACATCTTCACGATAACGGCCTTGAGAGCAGCGCGATAAAACGCCTTTGGTTGCATCAGGCCAATCTCTCGATGAATGATTTTATTGCTAAAATTGTTCTTGGCCGCGAGGCAACTCGCGAGGAAGCCCCCGTCGTTCTTGATGACTATGCAAACACCTCTTCCGCAGGATCAATTATCGCTTTTCACAAACATCGCAGCGATTTAAATGCTGGCGATATTGGTGTTATCTCGGGGTTTGGTGCGGGATATTCTGCCGGCTCGGTGATCGTGCGCAAAAGCGCTTAAAAAAATACAACGACCATCACTGGTCGCTGTATCTCACTTCAATCAAATTGCATTGCTTCTATCAGCCGACAATTAGTGATATTTTCTGCCGTCGATAGAGCCTCTTTCAAAGGGGTTGAAGCACTTTTTAATCGTCGCTTTTTTCAATGATGACTTTACGATGCGGGAATGGAATTTCCACATTCGCAGCATTTAGCGCCAGCTTAACCTGCTCTGGCACAGAATAACGCACATCAAAATAGTGCTCACCTTTACAAAATGGGCGCACGAGAAAATCAACCGAGCTTTCATTCAGGGTTTCGACCTCGACAAAAGGCGCCGGCGTTTTAAGCACCCACTCATTTCCTTCAAGAGCTTTCATAATCGCAGCGCGTGCATCTTTAAGATTAGCGCCATAAGAAACGCCAAAAACCATATCCACACCCCGTTCAGGGTAATGGGAATGATTGATCAGCTTTGCACCCCACAATAAAGAGTTCGGGATAATAATATGTTGATTGTCGAATGTCGTGACATCGGTGGTAAACAAATTCATATCCGTTACCTTACCAAAGACTTCCGCGCCGTCGATAAAGTCACCAACATTGAACGGGCGAAATAATAATAGCATCACACCGGCTGCAAGATTTGATAAGGTTCCCTGCAATGCAAGACCAACAGCCAGACCAGCAGCACCGATCAAGGCAACAATTGACGTGGTCTCAACGCCAAAGCGTTCAAGCACCATCAAGGCGGTAAAGGCCAGAACGGCGTAACGCGCCAAAGACCCTAAAAACTGGAATAAAGTGTTATCAAGCTTGGCATTGGATTCACCAATCTTGATGATCATTTTTTGCACCATACCAGCTAACCAGAAGCCGATAATTAAAATGACGATAACGGCAAGGATATTGAGCGCAAAAGGAATAGCAAGCTGTATATACTCAGCCCACTTATCTGGATTTGCGAGGCTTTTGGCTGTTTGCGTCACAGCCTCTGTTGTTGTCGCAGTGGTCATGTCTACCCTTCTTTTTTCAAAATCAAATTTTCGATTGAATTATTTTTTCAATCCGCGCCCGATAATGCGGCGCGCTATAGAAATGCCAATATGAAAAAGACAATTCTGTGGCATTTTGTGCCTAATTTCATGGCACTTAGAAAATATCATTGAAAATCAATAGAGTAGTGCACGCCAAGACAATTTCCTGGCGCGGGCTTTCACGCGTAAATGGCTATTAAATTAGTTTCCCTGCGCACTAATTTTTACAAATTTCAAGGTCATGCGATCAGTTTCACCAATCGCAATCATTTGCGCACGCAATTCAGGGTTGTCTTTACTGGAGCCCAATACCGGAGGCAAACGCCATACAAAATCTTCATTCGTAGGCTGATCTTTTGGATTTGCATTCACTTCACTACTGCCAATAAACTTAAATCCAGCCGACTCCATTGTGGAAATAACATGTGATTGTTTGACATAGCCATTATCGCCATTTGCCCATTCATCATCACTATCTTCCGGCGCGCGATGTTGAACCACACCGACGATACCACCGGGCTTTAGCAGAACATGGAGATCTTGAAGGGCGGCAGTGCGAAATCCACCCTTTTCCTCAAACCGGTTATAGTGATGAAAAGCACGAACCATCATAACGAGGTCCACTTTTCCGGTCATATCTTCCAGAACATTACCATGGGCAAGAGCGCCGACCATCGCATCACCATCGCTACTCCATCCTTCTGCATCTGATGCCCATGTCGATGACCAGGTTTTTCTATTTTCTAAAAACTCCTCATTCGCAAAACCGCCAAAGAGCTGCCACATGTCCAGATCATAATCCAGCCCGATTACAGAGCCTTCCTCACCCAGAAAGGGAAGCAGGATTTTCGTGTACCATCCATCACCCGGCAGAATGTCAATAACTGTCATGCCCGGCTCAACGCCGAAAAATTCGAGCGTTTCTTTAGGGTGGCGATATTGATAGCGCGCTTTTGTGGCATCATCCTGGGCCGCCAGAATCGCGTCAAGAAAATTAGAGGATATGGCTTGGCTGGTTGCTTCCGCGCTGCGCTCAATGCCTGCGGGTGGGCTGTCCGGAACGCTTTCAATAATGTCGCTCACAGAACAGGATGCCAAAACCAAAAGGGAAGAAAAACCCCAAGCTAACAAAGTTATTGAATTTGTTTTTTTCATCTCGATACCCCTTATGAAAATCACCCGCGGTTAGGCGATCTATTGTGAAAATACACTATCATAAGATGTAGCGAAAAACTCTTTAAATGTGAAGAAAATATCCTGTTCGAGAATATTCTCTCCACACTTTCATCACCGTTTAGTTAGGTGTCTAAACGCGGCTAGACGCAGCGTCCTGAAATTCAAACTCTCCTTCTTGATCTTTTTTGCTTGAAGTTTGCGCCTCATATGCTGAACAGGAGGGATCATTTGAACACGCACTGACACGTGCATTGGCACGGCGCGGTTGGTTGAGTTTTTCCCACATAATAAAAGCTTGATTGACTGCATTCATGGCTAATAACTCCTTTTCGTTATCTGAAGTCCATCATGCTTCAAAACCCCTTCTCGATCAAAACAAGTCCTATCGCGAAGCTACACAGCTTTGAGAACACAAACCCAAATATTTGTGAGGGTGCAGCGCACAAATATAGTTTATCGTCTTGCTTTAAAAAATGTCCGCAATAACTCTCCGGCTTCCTCGGCAAAGGGCCCCTGCTCGACAGTTGGACGCCAATGACAGGTGGCTTGTTCAAAAAATTTTACCCCATGCCAAACCGCGCCCCCTTTGGGATCGGAGGCAGCAATCACCAGCCGCTTGATCCGCGCCAGAGAAATCGCACCGGCGCACATGGTGCAAGGTTCAAGGGTCACAAAAAGCGTGCATTCGGGCAGGCGGTAATTTTCCTTGAGTTTTGCCCCCTGTTGCAGCGCTCTAATCTCTGCGTGTCCAACCGGGTTATGGTTTCCGATCATCTGGTTGCCAGCACAAGCGATAATTTTGCCCTGTTCATCAGCCAAGACAGCACCAATCGGAACTTCGCCGATACGCGCCGCCTCCCGAGCCGCATCTAATGCCGCTTGCATATATTCTTCATCAGTCATCAACAGACTATCGCTTAATCAACGGGGTGATGCTAGACCCAAGCTTATGACAAAACAAACCACCAAAAATCCAGATGATACCCCAAATACCGAAAGCGGCCCTCCCGGAGAGCGTATTGCGAAGTTTCTTGCCCGTGCCGGGGTCGCCTCCCGGCGGGAAGCGGAACGCTTGATCGAACAGGGTATTGTTAGCGTCAATGGCGTGACCCTGACGACCCCGGCCTTTAAAGTAACCCCGGATATGGATATACGCGTTGACGGCACGCGCATTGGCAAAAAACAACCGGTGCGGTTATGGCGCTATCATAAAGCTGCGGGTCTGGTCACCACACATAATGATCCGGAGGGACGACGAACCGTCTTTGATGCCCTAGATGGCAGGCTACCAAGAGTGATCTCTATTGGCCGTCTTGATTTGACCACCGAAGGATTATTACTGCTGACCAATGATGGCGGATTGGCGCGCCAGCTTGAACTGCCCTCTACCGGTTGGACCCGACGCTATCGCCTGCGCGCCTATGGACATATCAAACAACCCCAACTTGATGCCCTCAAAGAAGGGGTAACTGTTGAAGGCATTCACTATGGCCCGATACGGGCAACACTCGATAGTGTCCAAGGGGGCAATGTCTGGATATCCATGTCGATCAATGAAGGAAAAAACCGGGAAATTCGAAATGTCTGCCGTCATCTCGATCTACATGTTAACCGTCTCATTCGCACCGCTTACGGACCATTCCAGTTAGGAAAACTGCAAAAAGACAGTATTGAAGAAGTGCCGGGTAAACAATTAAAAGAACAGTTAGGCAAAAAGATATGCGCGGAAATTGGCCTTTAAACCCGCTCGCGCCGCTTGGTTAAAACCATGAAGTCTAAAAATGAACAAAGCCTTTGATATAAAAATTGAGGACAACCACAAACTTATCCTGCCGCGCTATCCATTCCCTAAGCGCAAACGCAGAGAGATTGAGCACAGTCAAATCTCGGAGTTTGTCGATTGGCTAGACCCTGCCCTATTGCTCAAAGATGGTGAATTTATTTTTTTCAACGAAGACACAACCCAGCCAGTTCGAAAATTTTGCGCGGCGCACTCAATACCCGTCCACAAACGCTTTGATGCATGGTCTTGTATTGCAGAGCCTTTCCTCGATCTTAAATTTGATGATGAAGAAATGGAGCACATCTTCAATAGTCTCGAAGAGCATGGCATAGCGCGTACGCAAACCGTTGAGCTTCGCGACCATATCAGTGAAAGAATGATCCATTACACCAGCCTGACATTCGAATTGCACTATTATTCTCTGCGCGATGTATTGCGCGCTATGCAACCTTTAATTTTTAAAAACAAAAAAAGCTGGCGGCAATTTTACAGTGATACAATGCAAATTGCCCGGCTCGAAAATTTCAACAAAGAGGCGCCAGCCATATGAACAATATCATCAATCTCAACAAAGCTCGCAAAGAAAAACAGCGCGCGGAAAAAGAAAAGCGCGCAGAAGAAAACCGGATTAAATTCGGACGAACCAAGCACGAGAAAAGCATGGATCATACTAAAACAGAAAAAGATAAAAGCCGCCTCGACCAACACAAGCTGGACGATAAATTTGACGAATAGTGTTTTTCATGAATATTCTCATTGCCTAACCAATAGGTAAATCTGGAACTGGCAAAATTTATGAAATTCCTGAAGCAAGTCTTCCTACTTATTTCTTTGCTGATGATAGCCTCAGCTCAGCTGGCCTATGGACAATCAGGCGAACTATCCGGCGGGAAATCCAGCGATAGGGGGCGAATAAAAACCGGCGCTTTTGATCTGGAAATCAAACTCAGTGACATTGTAGATGTTAAAGAGCTTGCCCGCATCTCTCCTGACATTGATGAAAATAGTTTATCATCGTGGCATATATATGTGCCCGAAACCTATGACCTCGATAACCCGCCCGGTGTGCTTGTCTATATCAGCCCGACACCTCGCGGCGCACCGCCAGATTCCTGGTATCGGGTTTTGCAACAGGAGAATATGATTTTTATTAGTGCGAACGATCATGGTAACACAGCGCCCACCAATCGGCGCATTGCCAATACGCTCATCGCGCTAAAGCTTATCAATGCACGCTATACCACCAATTCTGACAAGAAATATATTTCCGGGTTTTCTGGCGGCGCAAGAGTTTCCTCTCTTTTAATCGAGTCTATTCCCAATCTGTTTAAAGGCGCGCTTCTTATCGGCGGTGCTTTTAAATGGAAAGGCAAAAAAGCAGACCTGCATAATGTTATAGAAAACGGGCATTTTGTATTTGTGACCGGACGCAAGGATCACGCACGACGGGAAGTTATTAAAACTTATCGGCAATATAAAAAAATCGATCAATCGAAAGTGCTGCTCATCGATGACAGAAAATTGGGGCATAGCTTACCCAAAGCCAAACAATTTGAAGAAGCTTTGTCTTTTTTATCATCGCAATAAATCGGCATAAGCATTATAAAAATCAATATACTCTTTAGGCATATTAATTTTATAGAATGCCCCAGATAAACTTGCGACAATAAGTGTTGCAATGATGATAGCCGATAAGATCATTCCCCTTGTAATCCACAACCGCCGGGCAGTATCGGCCATATTAAAATAGAGCGCTGCGGCAATATGGATAAAAACGGCAACAATACCAAAAAAATAATAAGGGCGAAAAAACCATAAAAGCGGTTTATTTAAAACCGTACCCGCCGCCCAATAAAAATTTGTGTCTAGGTCAAATACATGCCGCGCCATTAAAGCAGCGCTCGTATGCAGACTAAAAAACAGCACCAAATAAATCCCGCTGATGATTTGAAGCCATGACCAGAGTGATTTGTTTTGTTCACGCCAGCGCCGCGCAACAAATTTTATACCGGTAAAAATCTGCAGGATAATCGCGAGCAATAAAAAGGGTTCCACATAGCGATTGCGGTATAGCCACTGCACGGTTTCCAACGCCCGTTGATGGGTTTCGGGGCCGCCTATTGTAAAAATATGAACCCCGATATGGGTTATCAGAAAGAACCCCAACACGATTGCCAAGGTCTTATGGAGCTTGTTTACCATCTGGCCACCTTTACACTTTATTCGGATATTTTTTATCCGATTTAATCAGACACTATCTATCCGAATATAAGCCTGTTATCAACCCCTCATGAAAATTTCTTCCGGTGTCGAATGGGCGGTTCATGCCTGTACCTTGCTGGCGGCCCTGCCGCCGGGAAAAGGACTGCGCGCTGAGGCCCTTGCGCGCTATCATGATGTGCCCCCCGCTTATATGGCGAAACAGTTGCAGGCTCTTAGTAAAGCCGGGCTTATCGCCTCTAATCGCGGCGCCAATGGCGGATATATGTTAGCGCACGCCCCCAATGATATTTCCCTTTGGGATATTACACAGGCCATAGAGGGCTCGCGCCCTGCCTTTCGATGTACCGAAATACGTCAAAAGGGCCCCTGTAAAAATAAGCCTGCCGCGTGTAAACAGGCTTGCCCCATCGCGGCCAGCTTTTATGCGGCTGAAAACGCGTTTCGCGACACATTAAAATCGACAAACCTTGCAACCCTTAGTCAGGATATCGCCGAAAAATCCGATATGGCCAAAGCAGTAAAGTTTGGGAACTGGCTGAGTGCTGAAATGACCAACAGCTCTTTGAAAAAATAAATAAGAGACAATCAAATGAGAATTACGGGCGGACAATTTAAAGGGCGGCGCATCAATGCAGCTAAGGGCGATGTTTCACGTCCAACCACTGATCGCACCCGGGAGTCGCTATTCAACATACTTGCCCATGATAAATCCCTGAGCTTGGAGGGGGCAAAGGTCATTGACTGTTTTGCCGGGTCCGGCGCATTGGGGTTTGAGGCCATATCGCGGGGCGCGGCCTCTTGCTTATTTATCGAACAGGATGCCAGCGCCAGAGGCGCGATCCGCAATAATATTGAAGCCCTTGGCCTTTTTGGCGTAATGCGCATTCTGCGACGATCGGCGCTCGCTTTGGGCAAGCTCCCTGCCAATGCTGGCGGGCCATTTAATCTGGCTTTTCTTGACCCGCCCTACCGCAAAGACTTTGCCCCGCGCGCCATGCAAAGCCTTGTCCAGGGCGGTTGGCTGGAAGAGGAAGCGATGATTATTGTTGAACAGGCCAAAGACGAAGACGCCATAGACCTACCCAATTTTAAAATCCGGGATCATCGCACCTATGGGGATACGCGCATTAGTTTTTTTATCTATCACATCAATGAATAGAGTGACTGTATAATCTTCATGCATTCCGCCCTTGCCTAAACTATAGTCGTTTTTTTAAGCAGACCATAAAGTCGATTTCCTCCCTCAATAGGGGGATGTTTAAGGCATAGATTTAAGTTTAAGTCTTGAAATGCGACCCGCAATAAAATTTTCCCGATAATAAAAAGGCAGCGCCGATGAAATTTTTTCATTCTCTCAAAGCTACGTTCTTAATAGCTGCGCTTTCCCTAATAGGAGCCTGTAGCGATAGCGGTGAAATCCAGAGTCCCGCATCGGTGAGCGCCCCTCAAACAGAAATAACCTCGCGGCAAAACCCTCTCATTACAGATCAGTCTTCTTTAGACAAATCTTTTGCGCAAATTGATAAGTACTTGCAAGATGAAGTGGATGCAAAAATTCGCGCTGGCTTTGTCACGCTGGTGGCAAAAGATGGAGAGATTATTCATCAAAGTGCATTGGGTATGGCGGACCGGGAGAGCGCCCTGCCAATGAGCATCGATACAAGATTTCGCATCGCCAGCATGACCAAGCCGATCACCAGTCTTGCAATTTTAATGTTGATGGAAGAAGGAAAACTGGGTCTTGATGATCCGGCAGCAGACTATATTCCTGCGCTCGCAAAAATGCGTGTTGCAACCTCCCTTAGTTTCGATAAAAACGGGCAAATCCCGACAACCAAACTACAAAGCCCCATAACCATACGCCAGCTCCTCACTCATACAGCTGGCCTTGGATATCTTTTTGATTTTCAAACGGATCTTGGCAAATTCTATCTGGACAATCATCTCTATTTTATCGAAGGGGATTTAGAAGCCCGCATCAATCATCTTGCAACCCTCCCCCTCTACACAAACCCGGGAACGAGATGGCAATATAGTTATGCTACGGATGTTTTGGGTCGCATTGTCGAGGTGCTTTCGGGTCAAAATCTCGAAGCGTTTATGCAAACACGAATATTTGATCCTTTGGGCATGAAGGATACATTTTTCCTATTTGACGAAACCGATCTTGAAAATATTGCAACCGTTTACGCCCATAACGAGCTAGGCGAGATTATTCCGTTTGATGGCGGTGATCTTATCAAAAACCCCAATAAAAATGGTGCCGGATGGTATTCCGGCGGCGGCGGACTTGTTTCTACCGCCGGGGATTATTTTAAATTCATGCAAATGCTGATCAATCGGGGCGCGCTGGCGGGCAAGCGCATAATCTCAAAAGACTCTATTGATCTTATGATGTCAAACCATGTGACGGCCAATGCCTCCCCAAAAGATTGGGCATCCCAACAACGCGGTTTTGGCTTGGCCGGATGGGTTTCCATTCCAGCGGGTCAATTTGGCTGGGGCGGCTATTATGACACAAGCTTTACGGTTGATCTCGATAATAATCTTGCCTGGATGGTCATGGCACAGCGCGAGCCCGGCCCGTTTGA
The DNA here is from genome assembly GCA_964392325.1 of uncultured Caulobacterales bacterium. Lineage (GTDB taxonomy): Bacteria > Pseudomonadota > Alphaproteobacteria > Caulobacterales > Parvularculaceae > CALLPQ01. The sequence continues at coordinate 115,658 of CAYMPJ010000004.1, read as the reverse complement.
TCGACCCTCTAACGCCGCTGCAACTCTTGGCGAAGGCGTTCACAACGCCATCACTAAAAATATTAATCGGTAATAATCCTATTGATGATTTAAAAACAAAGCAGCATGGCCCCAGGCGTGGCCCGTCTTGCCATGAGGCCATTCATCTCGCTCAAGAGAAATATAGCCCATGCTTTTGGATTTGAATAAACCCTTTTTCCTTCGCGCCTGAAAATGATCATCAAAATCAAGAGCGCCTGTTTTTTCGTCAATCCGCAAAACATAAAACCCCTGTTCGCCGCCAAGTTCAGCACCTAAAATCAATCTATTGGCGCGCGGGTCTTTCGCTAACCAGTGGGGCTTAAAGTCTTTTGGCGTTGAGAGATGAAAAACTTCACGTGGGTTTAGGGGGTCTTTAATATCCAAAACAACAACACTGTTTTTATGGCCCACAGGCTGAACCCAATAATGCCCGACGCGAAAGGGTATGCCGCAAGCGCCTCTGATTTTTCCCGGATTATTTGTGGGAGCGGTCGCAATCGTATGAACAAGCTTTAAGCTTGGCGCGTCACTATCGATTTGAGATAGATGATAAAACGCGCACCCATAAGAATTTAGAAAAACTGTCCCATCCCCTAAAATCCGCGGCCCAAAACCGGCAGCCTGCGAACCTGGTACTTCTTCTCCATTTGCCAATACTCCGACCGGCAATTCGATTGTGTGCAGCAATTCAAAATCGGAATATCTATAAACCTGAATAACATCCGCCCACGAAGTTTCCATCATCGGCGCACTTGTTACGACAAACCGGTCAATCTCTGGAAGAAGCGCAAATGCATATGGGCGCACCGCCTTTTGGGCGCCGGGAACCGCCGCTGACACTGATCGTATCACCTCGCCATCTTGATTATATTCTGCGATACCCCCGTGATAGCCCGGCGAGGTTTTTTCATCCGCATCAGGGCTCGCCCCGTCGCTGCGCAAAAACCCGACAAGACGCGTCCCCCCTGGTGTGCGGGTATAATCATGAGGAAAGCGAAACGGGCTTGGCGGCGTGAAGGATTTACGGATAGTAATATTGGGCAAATCCGCCACATCAACAATCATGCTGGCTTCATGACGGTGGCCGTTCATAAATATGGGCTCACCAGCGGGCGGGGCCACATATTCCATATGATGGGGCATGGAATTTTGCTGACCTGTTTCAATCGACGTCAGGGGCGCACTTATAGCGTCGCTTTTTGGATCAACATCGAGAACCGCAATAAAGTCTGAGTCTTTTGTGTCATGATCTCCCGCAAATAGGAGAAGATAGGGGGAAGTCTGCCCTTTTAAAGCGATGGTGCTTTTTTGCTCCCCGCAAGACGCAATAAAAAGAGTGGCAAATAGAACCGGAAAAAGAGAAGAGCGTAAATATCTCAAACCGAATAAATTACGGGATATCATCATGAGTGTTGACCTAAACGTGTGAAGATAAAGCTTGAACCGGGTTGAGCGATTGTATTCAGCCGGGATTTAAATCCAAAATCAAATAGTCGCAAATTTAATCGATCCTTGCCAATGAAAAATGCACGCATAGTGATTTCAATATTGATTTTCTAAAGTATTTTTCCTGATGGGGCATTGATGGTGGAGACGTTCGTCAATAATCGAGACGTTCGTCTAGGAATTTCCGGGAAATTTTCGCAATCGGGGGACGACCCAGTAATTTTAGAATCTCATTTTGACGATCAAGCGCGCCTTCCTCATAGGGCTGCGCAACATCGCTTAACGGTAATCCCAGAATTTCTGAGCAATAATTTGCAACATTTTGATAAATTCCAAAAATGCTTTTATCAATTTGCGAAAGCCCTGTGTTCGTCGTTTTCTTTAAGCGCAAATGGGTCATTTCTAAAAAACAATCCAGCTCTATTGTCAGCAAGGCATAACGATACCACTTGGCAGGATCATCAACGATATTGCTCAATGACTGTGTTACATCCTGTTGATCATCACTATTTTGACTTGCCAAATGATCAACACAGAAATTTAAAAACTGCATAATTTTTGCCGTGCTGCCCGCACAGACCATCCCGTTAAAAGATGTAAAAATCTCGTTTTCATCAGCGTAAGCATATAAATCTTCGGCTGATATGGGCGTATTTTGCAAAATTTCAGGTCTATTATTATTCATCATATGACGACAAATCATAAAGACACCCGAGATGAACTGATATTGGCTGGCCAAAACATCCGAAACATGCGGATTGCTATTCCTGTTTTCACCCAGCCTGACCTTATAGGCAATCAATGCAATACTCGCGCGAGAAATAATATAGAGATCCCAAATGCCAAATGGGTTCGCGTTTTGGCTGTGTGCTCTTTTTTGCCCATGATAGGCCGTAACCGCGGCGGTAACATCCAGCGCTTCATCAAAATGCGCCATAGCGATCCGAAGAGCAGAAATATTTATGTCGTGGCCAAAGCGCGAACCTTCATATTTACAGGCTAAGGTTTGCGCCGGGATATGGTCATTATATAAAAAAGGGCGCGTATTTTCTTCCCCAAGCTGTCGCCCGCTTTCTGAATAAAGCGGTGATATTCCGCGCCATATCCCAAATCTGAATTCCATAATATCGGAATTCCAGGGCGAGGTTATAAAGCGTCTGGCAATTTTTTTACCAAAAGCCTTACCCGCCTCCTTACTCGTCGCTTTACGGGGCACTGTATTTTGTGCTTTTTGCGGAGTTTTGCCTTCGGAACCTAGCGAATTCATTTTCTCGACAACACTCTCATTTGCAAATCAGGGTATACATAAAACCTTAACCCCAAAAGGCGTAAAATTTTCTAAACCATCTAATGTATTGTACTGTGTATTTTAACTGGACTATAAATCCTATGTGCATTTTATATGCTCAGTTTAAGGCACACATTTTTGGGCAGAATAATTAATACTTTATGACACAGTTAGAAGGTCACGTAAATTATAAAACCGTGCCGTTAACGGCGCAGGCAATCGCTGATCTTGATGATCAGTGGTATGATCTTGCCGCTGGCGCGGTAGAAAAGAATGTTTATTTTTTTCCGTGGTTTATTCAAGCCTCCCTTGGACTATACAAAAACAAACAACCGACACTATTATCAATCTATTATGATGATTTGCTGATAGGCTTGCTTACCTATGAAGACAGTTTTGGTTACGCTAAATTACCGATCGGCTTTTATCGCACCGCGCTGCACCCCCATCAATTTACCGGAACGCCGCTTATCCGTGATGGATATGCCCAAAGCTTTGCCGCTGGTTTAGGACTATGGATCGATGCCGCCCCGCAAAGCAGAAGCTTTTGCCAACTTCTCCAACTCAACGGCGAAGAAGAAATTGTGTCGGCGCTTGAAGAGAGATTTACCGCAGAAAAACGCGCCTTTGCTTTTCTGGAACGCAATGAACGCGCCGCCATACTTACACCGCAAGGACCGGCGCAAATTAACCATAGCCATATCAGCAAAAGCCGTCTTAAAAGTATCAAGCGTCGGCGTAAAAATCTGGAAAAACTGGGTAGCGTTTCAATAGAAACCTTATCAAAAGACGATGATATCCAAATCTGGTTTGACGATTTTTTGCGGGTTGAAAATTGTGGCTGGAAAAATGAACTGGGCACATCCATTCAGGAAAATCCGGCCGATATTGAATTTTACCGGGAGATGCTGGGCGACGCTCAAAAAAATAATTGTGTTAATTTTTTTCGTCTGTGCCTTGATGGAAAAGCAATTGCCTACACACTCGATATTTTAAGTGGGCCGTTTTCCTATTGTCTTAAATGCGGTCATGATTTTGAATATCGAAAATATGCGCCCGGTGTTTTACTGGAGCTGGAAACACTGGATTATTATGTGTCAAACGGCGAGGAGAATATCGTCGACTCCTGCACGCACTTCGATAATACTATGTTAAACGATTTGTGGCCTGATCGAAAGAAAATCGTCTCGCTGGGCATTGCAAAAAAACAGATCCACCACAAAATACTATTTAATATTATGTCCCGATTTAATACACTGATTAAATAATCCATAGCATCACTTAAAGGACGCCTTTATGAAGTCAGTATCGGAATTTTCAGGCAATGGGATTTCTGAGCCTAGTGCAAATGATCTAGGCAACATGCTTGCGATTTTCAAAAGCGGTCAGGGCTATCACCATCATTTATTTCCAGAAATTTTTTGCACCCCTGATAGTGAACCCGAAATCAAAAACTATCTCGCCAGCTTTTTAAAACCCAGAAATCCGTTTCGCAAACGCCGGCGTTTTGCTCTCGCCTGGTTCGAGGAAAATGAGCTAAAGGGCTACCTCCTCTATCAGCTTCATATATCATCAGATATATTCTTCGGGCAAAATCAGTGGATGTGTCACATTGAAGATATTGCGGTCGATGAGAATAGCCGCAAAAAAGGCATTGCCTCCAGCCTTTTGTCCCACCTAATTGAAACCCTTGATGGTCTTGGCAAAGGACTCGTCTCCGCTCAAGTCTGGAGAGGAAATACCGGATCTGAAATTCTGTTCGAGAAATATAAGTTTGATGATGCATCAAAACAGTTTTATTACGTGCTGAAATAATATCCCTCAATGAACCCCGTAAACCCAGTACATGGCCGCCGCGCCCTTAAAAACAAGTATCAATTATCACCAACCCAGAAAATAATATACGAGGCAAGATAGCCCTTGGTGCAGCTTGGATTGCTGCCGGGGGACTTATTGTACGTCTGATGGGTCTGGTTAATACACTGATCCTGGCGCGTCTTCTTGTGCCTGATGATTTTGGCCTGATTGCAATCGCTGTCATCATAACACAGTTATTGCAAAACGTTTCAGATATTGGCGTTTCCTATACTGTTGTCCATTATAAAGAAGCTGAAGATAAAGATTATGATGCGCTTTTCACGCTCTCCTTGATCCGGGGTGTGATTATATTTGTAATCCTGACAATTAGCGCGCCATTAGCCGCTAGAATTTACGACGATCCACGATTGCTGACAATTTTTGTTGCCATGGGGGCAATCGCCCTTGTACAGGCATTGATCAATCCTAAATTTTATGAGTTTCAGCGCAAACTCGATTTTTCAAAAGAATTTCTGGTCAATATTTCCGATAAAATATTTAGTGTTATCGTCTCTGTCAGTATAGCTATTTTATATCAAAATTACTGGGCCATTATTTTTGGAATCGCAGCGGGGGCACTGGCAAAACTTTTAATCTCATATGCTCTGCGCCCCTATCTTCCTAAAATTGGTTTAAAAGCGGTTGACGGGCTTTTCAAATTTACTGGCTGGCTTACGGGCCTTAGCATACTAGCAGCTTTTAATAATAAACTTGATGTGCTGATTTTGGGTAAGGTCCTGCCTGCTGATGAAACCGGGAATTATTTTATAGGCTATCAATTGGCCGATCTTCCCAGCTCAGAACTCGCCGCGCCCATAGCCCGCGCGCTCTTTCCGGGGCTATCCGCGCTCAAAGAAGAGCCAACTAAAATGCGTGAGACATTATTACGGGTCGCAGAATGCGTCGCATCAATCGTGATGCCCGCCTGCATTGGTTTGGCTTTTATCGCCGACGATTTTGTTCAACTGGTCCTTGGGGATAATTGGGCCTATGTTCCCGGGCTTATTCAATGGGTCACGCCCTTTGCCGCGATTACGTGTGTTTATAGCGGCGTCCATTCCTATGCGATTGCTAAAGGGGCAGCAAAATTATTATTCTTTCGCGAATTATTTTTCTTCTTTTTCAGAACGCCTATTTTTGTTGGAGCCTCCCTTATATATGGCTTGAAAGGAGCGATCATAGCCGGAGGAAGCATGTTGCTAGTGAACGCAACCTTATTTGCACTGGTCTTTGGTTATTTGAGTAAAGAAAACCCCTTACGCCCCTTATGGCGGGCCCGCAGAAGCATTGCATCATTAACCGGCATTGTTTTGTATTTTATGGTTGTGCGTCCTCTTTTTCCGGTTTTGGAAACATTCCCTATTATGGTGCGTATCGCTCTTGATATTTTAATCAGCGCGAGCGTTTACACAACATTCCATATATCCCTATGGCATTTAGCGGGTAAGCCAGAGGGCGTTGAGCAAATGGTATTTTCTTCGGTACCGTTTTTGAAAAAATTTTCCAACCCCGTTTAAAAATATCCAATAGGCTTTAAAGAAAAATCTTAATCGCTTTGCTGTGACTTAGCGGGGGTTTCAAGCGGCTTTAAATCACCTGCACGGCGCAATACTTTCACCGGTGACCATGTAAGCAAATGAACCAGTTCAACAATCTTTATGCGTCTATTTTTTCGACGCTCTTTACCCGATTTGATCATCGCCCCCATTTCTTTATATCCATCACACAATGCCCGCCAATAAGGTTTTCCCGACCCCGTTATGATAGCGCGCAATAGAAACAGAAAATTTGTCAGTAAGTTGAGAGGAAATAATAAAACGGATAAGGCAATTGGCATATTTAAAAACCAACTCCATATACGGTTTCGGTGACCATGATAGATGGTAAACTCACTGTGGCGGCCAGATACGCCCGACCCTTCATGATAGACAACCGCACGGCGAACCTGCACACAGCGCCCACCCGCCAAACGCAACCGAAACCCCAGATCCACATCCTCGCCATAACAAAAAAACCGCTCATCAAAACCGCCCAGCTCTTGAAAAACTTTCCGGCGATAAAGCGCAGCAGCGGCGCACGGGGAAAAGCATTCGCCATCAGCAGGAATATTTTCTACCGGGTGCCCGAACCCACCGCGATAGGTAATGCCCGTTGCATGATAAACATCGCCGACACCGTCTAATTTATTATGATCCAGCGCATTGATTTGCGTTGACCCGAAGGCATCGGCCCAAGGATATTTATGGCTTGCCTCAATCAGACTTGCGAGCCATTCCGGTTCTGCATAAGCATCGGGATTAAGAAGCGCGAGCCATTCGCCGCCAGCTTGCTGGCTAAGGCGGTTATTGCCTGCGGCAAAACCGATATTTTCTTCCGAGTGAATAATATGTAGCTTCAGACCAGTTTTATTCTTCGCCATTTCAATAGATTGATCTGTAGAAGCATTATCAAAAATCCAGATATCGAAATCACGAAATGTCTGCGCCTCCAGACATTCAAGACATTTGAAGAGGCGTTCACCCGCATTAAAATTGACGATAAGAACGGATAGTTTTGGAGACGACATAGAGGCAATTTAATCTGTTAAAAGAGTAGAGTTACACCACAACGCCCTTATCTACCAGCCATCTATTGCTCTGGCATTCTATCCTTACTGATATTTTGTTTTTAAAGGATCGGCATAATTCTGCCAAAACTATATGGTGGGTTTAGCCAGCTCATACAGGAGGGAGAGAAAATGAAAACCCCATTATTGCTGATATTTGCAATTTCCATCGCCGCGCTAGGGCCATCGTGCACATCATCAATTGAGCAAGGTAGCGCGAAAGGCAACACACAAAATGAAATCTATGAGCAATGTTTGCGTGACAACCAACCCGTTGCCACTGCCTGGCATCTTATCGAAGAACAATGCCGCGACCTTGCCGTTAATTGACAGATCATATTTTTTCCTTCGTTTCATGGCTGCACAAACGAATGGGCGGCTCTATCGAACCGCCCATCATTGATCCCTAAGATTTATTTCAGTCTAGAAGATAAAATCACCGGCGACGAGATCGGCCTCCGCTACGCCTTGGAGTGTAAGCGTATTAATGCCAATGGTAATAACCGCATCGCCATCTAGATTACTGCTTAAATGATTGGCCTGAAGATCAGCAAAATCCGGCACAAAGGCTGCAAAAACTGATAAATCGATAAATTCAAACGCATTAGCCTGATCGAAATCAGTGACGATATCATTGCCAAAACTGAAAACGAATATATCTGCGTTGAAGTTTCCGGTTAAGATATCATCATCATTACCACCGTTGAGAACATCAAATCCAGCGCCGCCTACAAGCACATCATTACCGGAATTGCCATTGATCGTATCATTGCCGGTGCCACCAATAAGACGATCCAAGCCACTACCGCCCAGAAGAATATCATCTTCAGTGCCGCCATTGATGGTATCATTTCCATCACCGCCGTTTAGCGTATTGAACCCTGTATCACCATTGATGACATCATCACCCGTTCCACCGGCAACCGTATCATCTCCAGCACCCGCAAAAAGTTGGTCAGGGCCGGCACCGCCATCAAGGCGATCATCACCCTCACCACCGAAAAGGAAATCCAGATTAAAGTCACCGAATAAAGTGTCATCACCGCCGCCGCCATGGAGCGTATCAAAACCGGCAAAGCCGCGCAGGAAATCATCACCACCCGATACATTCACGCTTTCGTCTAAAGTATCGCCATAGATCAGGTTATTTCCATTACCGCCCAATATGAAGTCATCGCCGCCATCTACAAAACCAGTCAAACCAACAGTGCGGGCATCGCCATATAATGTATCATCACCCGATCCGGCAATTAGCGTATCATTACCACCATCGACAAAACCAGAAACGGAACCGAAACTTCCCACATCACCATTAATGGTACTGGTATGATCCGCGCCTAAAATTCGGTCATCACCCCCCGAGAGAAACCCGGACACAAATTCCGTATCACCTGAAATAAACAATGAATTTACAAAACCGGTTGTGTCCGCAGCAGTAAGATCAATTAGATCATTACCGCCTATGAGATTTCCACTGACCCTGTCTGCATCACCTTCGATGTGTGTTGCAAAATAATCATTATTTATAAGAGGCGCATCAATAATAAATCTATCGTCGCCGCCAACGGCGCGGGCACCCGATCCAACAAAATCAAAATCGCCGAAATTATCGCCAAGAATCGAATTGAAAATATCATCTCCGCCAACAACGTTACTATCCTCGGCAACATCGAGATAGTCGCCAACCAATACACTAAACCCTGTATATCTGGATGTATCCCCCTGAAAGGTATCATTTCCGGCGATGATGATTGTTTCATCAGGAAATGCCAGCCGTGAAATATCGTTTGCAACCCCGTCTCCACTAATCTCCGGACGGATGCCTAGTGTTGTGCTCACAGTACGCTCAAGTTCAAATGTATCATTGCCGGCCAACAATAATCCGAAGAAGCGCGTCGAAGCGGCTGTAGAACTCAGTGAATCAAGCTCGAGATCAGCGGCAACAATGTCGGGAACATTTGTGAATACGATATCTTCTCCCGCAGTGTTGGAAAAATCTATTGATATTCGTCTATTGAAGAAAGTATTAACGTTACCATTCGTCCCAATAAGACCTCCAATAAGTATATTATCGCCATTATAGGTGAAATTTTGACCATTTATATCAAAAACATCATCACTGGCATTTTCATAAATTGTGAAATTAGATCCCGGAGTAGTAACACTATCGGGAATGACATCTATAGTTTCGAATGAAAACCCAAATTCAAGGCCCGAAAATGATACGGTGACGCCTGGTCCTGCTGGCGGTGTTACGGGTGGTACAGTAAGACCCATGATTTATCTCCCTCTTGGTTAAAGAAAGAGGGGATACTGAAAACAGCAAAATTATTTATAACGGTATTATTTAGAACAGTAATTTTCATGAATATCCCCCCCATGAAAAACGCAGAAAATGATCTGCTATGCGCGTTATAACATGGTTAATTATCCGTGCAATAATTTTTTGCCAGTAACATCTGGCTATACTCGCGCTACGAGGACGATAAAGAACGAAATAGCCAAGCTGCGAGGGTCCTATTCTTCAAGCTCCGTATCCCAATAAAGATAGTCATGCCAACTATCGTGAAGATAATTGGGGGGGAAGGCGCGGCCACGATCATTGAGCTCATACATGCTTGGGCGCAACGGTGTTTTCGCCGGGAACATGCGCGCATCTTTGGGCATGCGTCCGCCCTTTTTGATATTGCACGGGCTGCACGCGGCGACAATATTTGTCCATGATGTACGTCCGCCTTTGGAGCGGGGAATCAAATGATCGAAAGTCAATAATTCGCGATTATCATTGCCGCAATATTGGCACATGAAACTATCGCGCAAAAACACATTAAACCGGGTAAAGGCCGGTGTGCGCGAATGGGAAACATAGGCTTTCAGGGAAACAACTGACGGCAAGCGCATTTGAAAAGAAGGGCTTGAAACCCGCGTCTCATATTGCGCGACAACATCAACCCGATCGAGAAATACTGCCTTGAGTGCATCTTGCCACGACCATAAGGATAAAGGGAAATAACTTAAGGGACGAAAATCCGCATTCAGAACAAGTGCGGGGCAAGCCTCCGGTTTTGCCGGTGTCGTACTCGTTTGGATGGGGATATGTCCTTCCGGATCAACAACGCGATCTAACGCGGAACCATACTCACTCATGGTCATTCCCCACAATTTGGCCAATCAAGCCATCGGTAAGATTGAAAATGAAAAGCAATTTAGGAGCAATAGAAGGCCTGATCGTTTTCACTAGAAAACAATGAGTCAGCTTTAATTGAATTAGCCGTGTTATGAACGCACAAAACTGATGGAAACCAATATCTCCTATAAAACCAATATAGGCGCTATGTCACATTATCCCTATAGCTGATTCCTTATGACATTTGGTTGATAATTTTTGTTGCGTTTTTATCACACCTATGTTGCTGCGATCAAATCGGCTTTCTTCCGCGAATATGGGCGTAATAGGTCCATAAAATATGGGCAGCCAAACCCCTATAGGGGCGCCATTTTAGGGAGGCATCGTTCAGGGTCTCACTCGCGGGTTTACTGGGCAAACCTTTAGCCCGGCCAAAGCTGTGCTCAAGGGCAACATCCCCGGGCGGCCATATATCAATACGCCCCTCACAAAACAGGAGATAGATCCCCGCCGACCATGGCCCAACCCCTTTTAATTGTTGGAGATGGCTCAAAGCCGCCTCATCATCGAGCGACGGCAGGGGGCCAAACGAGAATTCTCTTTGCCCGATCGCTTTGGCAATCGTGACAATATAATGGGACTTTTGACGGGTAAGGCCCATCGTCTTCAGGCTCTCTTCTCCCAATTGCGCGATATGACGGGCACTGATTGGATGCGCCCCCTCGCGGCACCGTGCCCAAATCGCTTGCGCGCTCGGCACAGAGACTTGTTGTTCGACAATAATGCGAAACAATCCCTCAAACCCGCCTTTACGCTTTCGTATAACCGGAGAACCAATAGCATCAAGAGCAGTTTTTAAGGCCGGGTCTGTCTTTGCCAGATAATTGCAAGGGGCACTAACATCACCAAATACATTTAAAACTGTATCATTACCCGTGCCGCCCACTTTCATCAGTAGGCCAATTTTTCGAACAGTTTATGGGCGTCCCGGTTTAACGCGCCCTCCCACTCGCGCACTGTCGCCTCGCTCATGGTTTCGCCGCTCTTAGCTACATCCCAAAGAGGGTTTAAAAAATCGGTTTCATCTGAATCCACTTTGCCGGGCGCAGCGCGTCTGCGCAAACCGTCTTCGCAAATCTGTAAAACTTCTAACGCGACCGATTGCAAGGAGCGACCATTGATTTGCGCCTTTAAACCATAGCGCGCTGCATCACCGCGTAAATTCTCCCGCTCTTGCGTCGTCCAGTCTTTCACCACCTGCCAAGCCGCATCAAGGGCAACCTCATCATAAAGGAGCCCGACCCAGAATGCCGGCAGCGCACAAATACCGGCCCAAGGACCACTATCAGCGCCGCGCATTTCGAGGAATTTTTTTAATCGCACCTCAGGAAAGGCCGTAGAGAGATGATCTTCCCAATCATCTATTGTCGGCAATTCGCCCGGCAATATCGAAAGCTTACCCTTTAGAAAATCGCGAAACGACAGACCAGCCGCATCAAGATATTCTCCGTTACGACGCACAAAATACATTGGAACATCGAGCATGTAATCACGGTAGCGCTCAAAACCAAACCCGTCCTCAAACACAAATCCAAGCATACCTGTTCGGTCGGGGTCAGTATCGGTCCAGATATGGGCGCGCCACGATGCATACCCATTGGGCGTGCCTTCCGTTAAACCCGAATTGGCAAACAACGCCGTAGCCAGCGGTTGCAACGCCAAAGAGGTGCGGAATTTTTTAGCCATATCCTGTTCGCTGGCATAATCCAGATTAACTTGCACCGTACACGTACGATGCATCATATCGAGACCCAGCGTGCCAACCTCTTCCATATAGCGGCGCATAATTTTATAGCGCGCTTTTGGCATATGGGGCATTTGTTCCCGGGTCCATATAGGCGTCAAACCCTTGCCGAAAAAGGCAACCCCCATAGGATCAGCAACCGCTTTCACCGCTGCAAGATGAGTATGAACCTCATCGCAAGTTTGATGAACCGTCTCAAGGGGCGCACCGGAAAGCTCAAACTGTCCGCCCGGCTCAAGCGAGACAGATGCGCCATCCCCCTTCAGGCCGATCGGGATACCATCTTCAATGATTTGCGCCCAACCGGTTTCATTTGAAAGAGCCTCCAATATTGCTCGAATACCCGCCTTCCCCTCATAGGGAACCGGATTTAAGGTCTCCCGACAGAAAACAAATTTTTCATGCTCAGTCCCAATGCGCCACTGGTCTTTGGGTTTACAGCCACTGGCGAGATAATCGCTCAGCTCGGCAATATCCTCGATGGGAGCACCCGCATTGTTCTTGTCTGAAGAAGTCACTCGTTATCCTTTTAGCTTTGCCGGAACTTTTCAAAAACCGGCCTCTTAGGAATAAGCGCCAAAAAAATCATATGCTCTGGCACACATAAACCCTATGAGAAGGGAAAACCCCAGAACGCCGCGATTGTCAATTCTATTGTTTCTCCTAAAGATCACTATTGCGGGGGCTCATCGCCCATCTAGAACTTGCTGGAAACATACAAAGACTAAGTAATTTTCTTTTATAGGCGATCAAGCATAGCTTGTAACAAGGAAAGTGCAGCAATCGCTGCTGTATCTGCTCTCAATATACGCGCCCCGAGGCTCACCGGAATAATATTATCGCTGCTTCGTAAAAACTCCCGCTCAGCGGGAGCAAAGCCTCCTTCGGGGCCAATGAGAATACCAATCTTGCTCTCCCCAAGATTTTGACGCTGGCTCAATACATCAAGCATGGGCGGCGCAAAATTGGACTCGTTCATCCCTTCCTCATCGGCAAAAATAAGCGGATAATCCAGCGCGCTTACAAGAGTTTCGAGGGGAGTTTCTTCGAGTAACTCGGGAATGCTAAGCCGCTCACATTGCTCGGCTGATTCGATCATAATGCTGGTCAAACGCTCTTGCTTGACCGGATTTGCGCTCGTGCGCGCAGTGCGAACCGGCTGGATTTGGGTTGCCCCTAATTCGGTCGCCTTTTGTACAATCGTCTCGACCGGGCCCCGCTTTAATGGGGCAAAACAGAGCGCAACGGGGCGCAGCTTTACAGGCGCTAGCACTTGCTGTTCCAGCTCGATGACAGCTTCCCGGCGGCTTATCTGGGTAATTTGAGCTCGAAACGCGCCATCGCGGCCATTAAAGACTTCAATCGCATCGCCCGCTCGCTTGCGCATGACCTGATGTAGATAGTGGCTCTGAAGAGAATCCAGCGATAAGCAAATCCCGCTTGTGAAAGGCCCAGATGCGGCACCAGAAGGGGCTGCGGGGTCAATATAAAGGCGGATCAATTTACTCATAAAATCACTATAGCTTGCAGCAAAGAAGGGGTCCAATAGGCCACATTTCCCTGACGTTCACCCTATGTTAGGAGTTAAGGGCCCATATCCTAACGGGGCAGCAAAACTGGAAAATCCGGACCCTCCAAATCTATGACGACCCCGACCGCACCCAGAGACCCTTCAATAGCCCCGTTAACGGCTGATACAAACCCGAAAAATTGGGTCGACGCATTTGCACCCCCTGCTGCTATTATCTGGTTACGCTTAATGCGGACTGATCGCCCTATCGGGTTCTGGCTCTTATTTCTCCCCTGCACTTTCGGACTTGGCCTTGCCATTACGCAAACACCAATCCCCTTTTTCAAGGCCGTTTTTTATATCATCCTTTTTGCCATCGGCGCTTTTGTGATGCGCGGTGCCGGTTGTGTTTATAATGATATTTCCGACCGCGATATTGACGCAAAAGTATCGCGCACAGCATTGCGCCCCCTTCCCTCGGGGCAGATAAAGGTCAAACAAGCGGTCATCTTTCTAATTGGCCTGTGCTTAGTAGGACTAATCGTGCTCCTCCAGTTTAATGCCACCACCATTATATTGGGTGTTGGCTCTCTTGGCCTCGTTGCCGCCTATCCCTTTATGAAGCGGGTTACCAATTGGCCCCAATTATGGCTGGGCCTTACCTTTAACTGGGGTGTACTCATGGGATATACAGCCGTGACCGGCTATTTAACATTTGATGCGCTCTTGCTTTATTGCGCGGGGGTTTTCTGGACCCTTGGCTATGATACTGTCTATGCCCATCAAGATAAGGAAGATGACGCACTGATAGGGGTCAAATCCACCGCCTTGCATTTTGCGGACGCAACAAAACACTGGCTAACCGGATTTTACGCCATGATCATAATTTTGTTTTTGATCGTATTTATGCGCGGTTCATTCCCGCTCATTTCCTATCTGGCTTTGATACCGGCGATTGGTCATTTTGTGTTTCAAATCCGCACACTGGATATTCACGATGATCACAAATGCTTGAGCTTATTCAAATCTAACAGAAATGCAGGACTTTTACTGTTGTTTCCTTTTATAATTAACGCAGCTGTGAGTTGATACTCGCGATTTTTATCCTATCTAAAATATATCAGTTTCGAGACAAATTTTAAAATGCTGGGCGGCATAGCCAAGGAATAGTCACATGTTTAATAGGCGCATATTACTGGGTTCAGTTTTTGGTTTTGGCTTTATGGCCGCCTGTTCAGCTGCCAATAGCCGATCCGATGAAAGTACTGGCGCACAAGGCCAGACAGAAAGTGATGAAGACGTGGCAGAACCTGACAGCTCGACAATCCCCGATTTCGATGCATGGCAACTTAGCGAGAGTGAATGGCGCGAAAGACTTGATGGCGACGCCTATGCGGTTCTGCGCCGAGAAGCAACAGAGCGCCCCTTTACGAGCCCTCTTAACAATGAAAAACGCGACGGCGTTTTTTCTTGCGCCGGATGCGGTCTTGATCTGTTTTCTTCTGATACAAAATATGATTCCGGTACCGGTTGGCCCTCTTTTTATGATGTTTTGCCAAATGCGATCGGAACCAAGATAGATTTCAAAATTTTTGCTCCGCGCACAGAATATCATTGCGCCAGATGCGGCGGTCATCAAGGTCATGTTTTTAAAGACGGACCACAACCTACTGGCCTGCGCTATTGCAATAATGGTGTCGCGCTTACCTTTAGGCCAGCATAAATCGGCGTGATTTATTATTGAGACGGTTCAGCTAAAGGTTGGGGCAATCGAATGCGCTCAACCATTTGCTGAACGTCAGCTGGCGGCGGCGGTGTTAATACAGAAACAACCACCCCGACAGCCAATGCCAAAAACATAAACACAAATCCGATACCTTCAGGAGACACCCCGAACCACCACTGATCTGGTGTGCCGCCTGCAAATTTAAAATAATAAATATAGCTAAATGTTGTCCCAAGGCCGACCAACATGGAGGCAATCGCCCCTTCCCGGTTCATACGCTTCCAGAAAATTCCCAATAATATGACGGGAAAAAGCGAGGCCGCAGCAAGCCCGAAGGCAAAGGCAACGACCTGCCCGACAAATCCGATTTGCGAGGCAAAAATACCCAGAAACCCGGCAGCCATCACCGCACCAGCAGCGGCCATGCGCGCCACCAGTAATTCTGTTTTATCATTCATCCCGGTAAAGAATGTTTTACGACATAAATCATGACTGATCGCCGATGAAATAACCATTAACAGACCCGCCGCCGTCGAAAGCGCCGCCGCAAGACCGCCAGCAACCACCAGCCCGATCACCCAACCGGGGAGTCCGGCAATTTCTGGATTAGCCAGAACAAAAATATCCGGATTTAAAGGCTCAACTTCATTGGCCAATCCATCAACAACATTCGGGCCACGTATCTGGATAATTCCATCATCATTTTTGTCTTTAAAGCCGATCAGTCCGGTTTTTTCCCAATTGTAAAACCAGTCCGGCGTTGACGGGTTTGCGCCCGCACTCGTATTTGGACTCCCCCCGTCATAACGCGTTTCATTAACAGTATCGATAAAGTTCAACCGCGCAAAAGCACCAACCGCCGGCGCAACCGTGTATAAAATTGCGATAAATAAAAGCGCCCAACCTGCAGAATAACGCGCCGCCTTGGCAGAGCGCACCGTAAAAAAACGAATAATGACATGGGGCAAGCCGGCAGTGCCAAACATCAACGCGCCCGTTATCGCAAAAACATCCATCATGGATTTATCGGTGCTTGTATAGCTACGAAATCCAAGTTCGGTTAAAACCTGATTTAGCTTGGCCAACATGGAAATATCTTCGCCGCGCACATTCGAGATAAAGCCAAGCTGGGGCACGGGATTTCCCGTTATAATCAGCGATATAAAAATTGCAGGCACCGTATAGGCAAAAATCAACACACAATATTGAGCCACTTGGGTATAGGTAACCCCCTTCATGCCGCCCAAAACCGCATAGAAAAAAACGATCACCATACCGATAATTACGCCCCACTCGAAGGGAATGCGCAAGAAGCCCGAAAAGGCAATGCCCACCCCTTTCATCTGTCCGGCAATATAGGTGAAGGATACAAATAGCGCGCAGACAACCGCGACTACTCTTGCCAGTGACGAATAATAACGATCACCAACAAAGTCGGGAACGGTAAATTTTCCGAAGGCCCGCAAAAAAGGCGCGAGCAGGAGCGCCAATAAAACATAACCCCCCGTCCACCCCATTAGATAGACAGAACCGCCATAGCCCAAAAATGCGATTAACCCGGCCATGGAGAGAAAAGACGCTGCCGACATCCAGTCCGCAGCCGTGGCCATTCCATTGACGACCGGATGCACATCATGGCCGGCAACATAGAAATCCTTGGTAGAGCCTGCGCGCGCCCAGATCGCAATGCCGATATAAAGTGAAAAAGTTACACCGACAAAGAGATAGCTCCAGAAGGTTTGGTCCATACTATAATCCCTTATGGAGTATTTTGAGTTTGCTCTTTGCGCCCGCTTTCCATGAAACGGTGTTCAAGTCTGTTCATGGCAAAGCAGTAGTAGAAAATCAGAATGACGAAAGTGATGATCGAGCCTTGCTGGGCAAACCAGAAACCAAGGGGCGCGCCGCCAATGGCGAATTGATCCAGAAAATCTCGAAACAAAATACCTGCGCCAAACGATACACTAAACCAGATAACAAGAAGAATGCCCGTCAAACGCAGATTGGCATGCCAATAGGCGCGTTTATCAGTCTGTGTGGCTTCCGGTTTTTTTTGTATCGAGTTCACAATGTCTTCCTCACCGCCACAGCACTCCTTGCGTGGGTATAAAATTTTAGCTTATCCGGCCCCGATCAAGTACCTGGCAATTTATAATCGGCAAACATTCTGCGCAATTCAGTTTTCAGCACTTTGCCGGTTGCGCCTAACGGAATCTCTTCGACAAATTCGATCGCATCAGGCCAGGCAATTTTTGGCAAGCGCGCATTGACAAATGCCGAAATATCCTCAGCAGACGGCGTAATGCCCTGTTTGGGCTGAACTATCAATAAAGGACGCTCATCCCATTTTGGATGGTAAACGCCGATCACCGCCGCATTCCCCACATCGGGGTGCAACAGGGCCGCGTTTTCAATCTCGATTGAGGAAATCCACTCACCGCCAGATTTAATCACATCTTTAGAGCGGTCGGTGATCTGCAAAAAACCTTCCTTATCGATGGTCGCAACATCGCCTGTATCAAACCATCCATCCGCGGTCAGAGTTGGTTTTTCTTCTTTATAATATTCTTTTATGATCCAAGGCCCTCTTACCTGCAAATTGCCATCCGTTATTCCGTCATGGGGCAGGCTCTCGCCCGTATCACTGACAATGCGCATATCCACAAATGGCACCGCTCTCCCCTGTTTGAGTTGCAGCTTTATGCGATCATCTTCACTTAATTTGCTCGCATAAGGGGGAAGTTTATTTACAGTTCCAAGGGGCGACATCTCCGTCATCCCCCATCCTTGTTGAATTTCAACCCCGTGTTCGCTAAACCCTCGCACCAATGATTCAGTAAGGGCGGACCCGCCAGAAAAGGCGATCTCAAGATGGTTTAAGGTGTTGCCGGTCTCTGCCAGATATTGCAACAATCCCAACCACACTGTGGGAACACCAAAGGCAAAATTGACCTTCTCCCCTTCTAGCATCACATAAAGTCCCTCGCCATCAAGACGCGGCCCGGGGAAAACCTGTTTGGCGCCATTCATCAAACAAGAATAGGGAAGGTTCCAGGCATTCACATGAAACATCGGAACCACGGGCAATATCACATCGCCCTCTTTAGCAGTAATTGCTGATGGGAGACCGGATGCAAAAGTTTGCAAAACAATTGCCCGGTGTGAATACAGAACGCCCTTCGGGTTTCCGGTGGTGCCCGATGTGTAACACATAGATACGGCTGTGCTATCGTCAAATTCGGGCCACTCAAAAAATTCTGATTCCGGCGCAATTAAATCTTCATAAAGACGAATTGGTAATTTCGTTTCTGGGCGGTGCGCCTCGTCGGTCAAAACAACATATTCTTTTACTGTCTTTAGATGGGGAGAAAGCGCCTCGACCAGAGGCAAGAAAGTTGCATCAAAAAACATGTAGCTGTCTTCGGCATGGTTGATAACATAGCCTGCATTTTCCGGCCCCAGACGCGGGTTAATCGTATGCAATACCGCGCCGATACCGCCCACTGCATAATACATTTCAAACTGGCGATAAGTATTCCAGCCAATAACACCCACTTTATCGCCCGGCTTTACCCCTATTTTGATGAGTGCATTTGCAAGCTTGGCAATACGCAATGCGGCTGCGCCAATATTATAGCGATGGATAGGCCCTTCGACGGTTCGGGTAACAATCTCTGTGCTGTGATAAGTCCGCACCGCATGTTTCAATATTTCCGTTGTCAACAACGGACGATCCATCATCAGGCCCTGCATATGCATTTCTCCAAAATTTTTTTTAATTCTATACAAAGGTGAAGCATTGCTCAAGGCAAGTTCCCATGTGCATATTTTCTACTCGGCGCGCATAGTTTATCATGCACCGCAACATAAAATGCGGGTTGGGATTGATGCCCCGGCTATTGATGCCTTTTCATCTATCAATCACCGGCACCAATAATAGCTTTTAAAATTTTTAATGATCGCTATGGCAATGGCGGCAAATCTTTAGCGCGACCCACATCAAGATATTGCGCGCTTTTGGGTGTCAGCGAACCCTTATCAAAACGGAAAATCAGCGGATTACCGGTCGGAATTTCAACGCCGGGAATATCCTCATTGGAGACCTTCATCAATAATTTGACCAATGCCCGCAAAGAATTTCCATGAGCAGAAATAATCAAGGACTCGCCCCCCGTAAGGCGCGGCGCAATCAGGCTCTCCCAACATGGCAAGACCCGCTCTAATGTCGTTTTAAGAGATTCTGATTTGGGCAATTGCGACGCATCAAGATGGGCATATTGCGCCCCTTTATTTGGATTATGCGGGTTATCTTCTTCGATCAATGGCGGGGGAATATCATAACTTCGCCGCCAGATATGCACTTGCTCATCGCCGTGTTTATCGCGGGTTTCCTGTTTATCAAGACCGGTCAATCCGCCATAATGGCGCTCATTCAAACGCCAGTCTTTGGTCACCGGAAGCCAGACCCTATCCATTTCGGCGAGCGCCAACCAGAGGGTGCGAATGGCTCTTTTTTGTACCGAGGTAAAGCAAGCTTTAAAATCGACATCAATATCACTCAGCAATTGCCCGCCTTTTATCGCTTCTGCAATGCCGCGATCGGTCAGATCAACATCCACCCAACCGGTAAACCGGTTCTGCAAATTCCATTCACTTTGTCCATGACGCACGAGTGCGAGTGTTGTTGTGCCGGTCTTGCTCATTTATAAACTCCGTTTGCTCGATCAAGCGCTTTCTTATCTGCCTGATTGTTGCGCGTCAAAATAATTCTGGTAATCGCCAGAAATCGACTATTTCAAAACGATAATCCACCCCTAAATTGATTTTACATAATAGCGAACAATTTTATGCCCATCTTGCCCCTCGCCAACCGGCTCAAACCCCATGGCTAAATGAAAACCATGTGAGGCCGGATTATCAGGTTTGACATTTACTTCTGCACACAGATTTTTAAAACCCCGCTTCGATGCAAATGAAATCAGATCTTCATAAAAGATCTTGCCCAAACCCTTACGCTGATACCCATCCCCGATTGCAATCCGGTCAATATAATTAAAATTCTCATAACGCGCCTTGAACCATTCATGATTTTCGCAATCATAGCGCGCCGTGCCATCTACGGCGATCAGAAAGGCCTCCCCCTCCCCGGTTTGTTTGGCATAACAACTCAGCGCGACCAGCTCTTCCAAACCGGCCAGATCAAGCGGCGCCAGCATCTCGACATATTTTTCATTCACAGCCAGACTTGCAGAATGCGTGGCGGGCGTCATCTGCATTAATTGTGAAAAATTTTGTTTTTTATATTTCTGCATGACTTTATTTCTCCACCTGTTTTTTAGCACAATCAAACAGGGATAAATTTTTTAATTATCCCCCGTTTAAAATAGTGCCAGATTGACGCAAGAGGGTGACTAGGCAAGTACACTCTGCTAAGACGATCTATATGCCCGATGACAAGCTTCACTTAATCACCACCCAAAAAGAATTGGATAGTTTTTGCGCTTCCCTCAAAGGAAAACCCTTTCTGGTTGTCGATACCGAATTTATGCGTGAAAAAACCTATTGGCCCATTTTGTGCCTGATTCAAGCCGCTGCGCCCGGACCGGAAGACGATCCGGAGAACGGTGTTGAGGGTATGATTGATCCGTTAGCGGAGGGGCTGGACCTGAAACCCTTTCTTGATCTTCTCGCGGACCCCTCAATTGTAAAAGTATTTCATGCGGCGCGGCAGGATCTGGAAATTTTCTATCACCTGATGAAGCGCGTTCCCGCGCCCTTGTTTGATAGCCAGATTGCGGCGATGGCGTGCGGCTTTGGCGATCAGATCGGCTATGAACCTTTGATGCGCGAGCTGGTGAAAGCCAATATCGACAAGGGCTCTCGCTTTACAGATTGGTCACGCCGGCCATTAAGCGATGCCCAGCTCACTTATGCTCTTAGCGACGTCACCCATTTACGCGATGCCTACCCGATATTACTAAGCCGACTTGAAAAAGATAATCGCAATCATTGGGTCGAAGAAGAGCTTGAAGCCCTCTCGAGCCCGGCACTCTATTTTGTCGAGCCAAGCACGGCGTGGAAGCGTCTTAAATTGCGCAATATTCGCCCCAAAGAATTAGGCCCACTGGTTAAACTTGCCGAATGGCGCGAGCGCGAGGCACAGGAAAAAAATGTTCCCCGCGGGCGCATCATAAAAGATGATGGCTTGTTTGAACTCGCCAGAATGCGCCCGGAAAATACCCAAAGCCTGTCCCGCGCGCGCTCGATCCCCCGGGGCTTTGAGCGCTCATCAAGCGCGCAAGGTATTGTCACGGCGATTAATGAAGGCATTGCGCTCCCCAAAGAGAGCCTGCCGGAGCTGAGCCGCAATGAACGCAAAGCCCCGCCGCCCGCAGATGTGATCGATTTACTTCGTGTGCTGCTTAAACATGCCTGTGACCATTATCAGGTTGCACCAAAATTAATAGCCTCCGCCAGCGATCTGGAAGCCTTAGCGCGCAGCGACAAAGCGCCAATCCCGGCAATGAACGGCTGGCGCCGCGAAATTTTCGGCGAACAGGCCCTGCGCCTAAAACGCGGCGAGATTTCATTGAAACTAAAAGACGGAACACTGGAAATTGTAGATCTGGTTTCGTGAACTGACTGTTTGCAGATAGGTGGATAATGAGCGCCACCCACGTGCTGATGCTCGCCCTATATGTGACCCTTGTCCTTTGTCACCCCCGCCCCCCACCGTCACCCCCGCGGTTGATGGACGGGAACCATCAACGGGGGTCCAAGATAAGATATCGCAAACCACGAAAATCTATCGTCGGTGAGTACGATCCACGTCTCACGACTTCGACTTCTTTGCTAGCAACTTCTGCGATCGCCCTATGGAACCTATTGAGGATTCTCATCCATCAACTGCGAGAATGATCAACTAAAATCCTCAACATTAAATTCTGGTGGAAGTTCTGGGGGATTATCTTTTTCCCAGATTGCATTTTCGAGTTGTTCTTTGGTGAGTCCCTTTGATATTGATAAGCGACTGCCGGAAAGGTCTGCACCCTCAAGGTGGGCGCGTACAAGGGCTGCACCCCAAAGGTTTGCGCCTTCAAGGTTTGCACTCTGCTTCAACTTTCGTTTGTGTGTCTATGCTAGTCAGCCGGGTACGGCGTGCGGAATTATGAAGTTGAAACAAACCAAAGACAGCGCCCACAATACCCGCGACACCAAAGGTGAAAGAGCGAAACTCATCCCATTGATCAACGGGGTCATATAGAAAGAGTGAGCCCAGCAATGGGATTGAGGGTTTATGCGGAGGCAATAAATAAGTGACCACCATCCAAATAGCGCAAAGTGCAAAAAAAACCTAACATGCTCAAAAACAGCAAAAGGAACAGGGCCTCTAACGGGTCTTTTTCGCCGCGAAACTTTTGCCACCAATGTTTAGGGGATACCCCTTTCATGCTCACAACTCCCCGTTTGCCTTCTTCACTGCCTCCGCTTGTAGATACACCTCTGAGCCCATTTCTTTGAATTTCTCGCTCATCTCGGCCATGCCTTTCTCGGACATTTGCGCCAGATCTTTTTTCTCATTGTCGGAAAGGCCATCCGCATAGTCGCGCACGTCCTGCGTGATTTTCATGGAACAGAATTTTGGTCCGCACATGGAGCAAAAATGCGCAACCTTGTGGGCTTCTTTGGGCAGGGTTTGGTCGTGATAGTCCCGGGCGGTTTCCGGGTCGAGGGCCAGATTAAACTGGTCTTCCCATCTAAAATCAAACCGCGCGCGGGAGACCGCATCATCGCGGATTTGCGCAGCGGGGTGGCCCTTGGCGATATCGGCCGCGTGGGCCGCGAGCTTATAGGTGATCACGCCGACTTTTACATCGTCGCGGTCGGGCAGGCCAAGATGCTCCTTGGGCGTCACATAACACAGCATTGCGGTACCAAACCAGCCAATCATCGCCGCGCCAATGCCGGACGTGATATGATCATAGCCCGGCGCAATATCGGTGGTGAGAGGGCCGAGCGTATAGAAAGGCGCCTCGCCGCATTCGGCCAATTGCTTTGTCATATTGATTTTGATCTTGTGCATCGGCACATGGCCCGGGCCCTCAATCATCACCTGACAGCCTTTATCCCATGCGATTTTGGTCAGCTCGCCAAGGGTTTCCAGCTCGGCAAATTGCGCGCGGTCATTGGCATCCGCCACCGAGCCAGGACGCAAGCCATCACCCAGCGAGAAGGTCACATCATATTGGCGCATAATATCGCAAATATCTTCAAAGTGCGTATACAGAAAGCTTTCGCGATGATGGGCAAGGCACCATTTGGCCATGATCGACCCGCCGCGACTAACAATACCCGTAACGCGGTCCGCGGTTAGGTGAATATAAGGCAAGCGCACACCCGCATGGATAGTGAAATAATCAACCCCCTGCTCGCATTGCTCGATCAGCGTATCGCGATAAACTTCCCAGGTGAGATCCTCGGCGACGCCATCCACTTTTTCAAGCGCCTGATAGATCGGCACCGTGCCAATAGGCACAGGCGAGTTGCGGATAATCCATTCGCGGGTGTTATGAATATTGCGCCCTGTGGAGAGGTCCATCACATTATCCGCACCCCAGCGGGTCGCCCAGACCATTTTATCAACTTCCTCTTCTACCGAAGAAGCAACCGCCGAATTACCGATATTGGCATTAATCTTTACAAGGAAGTTCCGGCCAATAATTTGCGGCTCTAACTCGGCGTGATTGATATTGGAAGGAATAACCGCGCGGCCCTTGGCCACTTCATCGCGGACAAATTCCGCCGTGATAAAAGCGGGAATATCCGCGCCAAAGCTCTCGCCCGCCTCGATTTTTGTTTGCGCATCGTCGAGCATTTTTTTGCGGCCCAAATTCTCGCGGATCGCAATAAATTCCATCTCCTTGGTGATGGTGCCCGCACGGGCATGTTCCAGCTGGGTGATGGGGCCGCTTCCTACGCCGCGCAATGGCTTGTGGTGAACGGGAAATTCACGGGCGAGAAACTTGCCGCTCGCGCCGCC
This sequence comes from uncultured Caulobacterales bacterium, assembly GCA_964392325.1. GTDB lineage: Bacteria > Pseudomonadota > Alphaproteobacteria > Caulobacterales > Parvularculaceae > CALLPQ01. Next base: position 91,234 of record CAYMPJ010000004.1, on the reverse strand, counting down.
ATTATCTTCCGGCTTAACGTCGCGCCCTTCATATTCCTCCACATTACCGCGCTCGATAATCCATGCGGTACGCGCGCGAGAGAGACCCTTTTCAACATCGATTTCAACATCGGGATCAGTATAAGGCCCAGTTGTATCATAAACCGGCACCGGCTCTTCATTGGCGGAAGGGTGAAGATCAATCATGCGCACCGGCGCTTTGACATCCTCAAAACGATCCGATTGCACATAAACCTTGCGGCTGGCGGGCAACGGACCAGTGGTGACTTCCGGTGTTTTAAATTCTGATTGAGGGGTATGTTTGTTCATGGTTTTAATCCTTATAGGGAAGGCGAATGGCGAGTATCACGCCGAGAATAGTAATTGCGAAGAAGATACCGAGAAAGGTGGTGAGAAAAGTCGGGTCGAGATTGCCAGAATTGATTGGCTCCTCAGCGAGTAGTTTTGAGAAGAAACTTCCGTATACGCCGCCAGCAGCTGCACCCCAGGAGGCGGCAAAGAAAGCGCGCCGCGGGGGCGTATCTTTTGTAAAATAAAGCGCGGAAAAAATTAAAGCCAAGCCTAAAAATGTATCATCGAGGACAAACATGATATGGCGTCCGTCACCCGCAGAACGGAAAAACTCTCCGATCATATTGATAAAGCCCAGAGCAATTGAGAAATACCGAAATGCTCTCATACCAACAACCCCAACTCACGTTGCAGTTTTTTCGTAAGGCCAGCGCCAACAATTTTGTAAGAATCCTCAATATAGTCTTTTAGTTCTTTATCGCTGATGGCGTCTTCGTGGGTGCGTTGCAGCCATTTCATACCGCGCGAGGCGAGGTAGGGCGCGGGGCGCACGCCGCCAGCATCCTGCATGGTTTCAAACGCAATCTCGGAGCATTTAAAACTCACCGCAATATTATCCTCGCTGATATCGTCACCCTTATTCCAACCACCCACCGCATAGACCTTGCCGCCAATCTTCCAGACATGGGCGCCGCCCCATTGCACCACATGGGTGGAATGAGGGAGAGACTGGCAAAAATTATTATAGGCAACAAGTTTCATGATGAAGAAACCCTGATGAGGGTTATTGCGCTTTATGGTTGGTGTGTTTTTTATCTTCCGTGAGCGGACGGGTAACGCCTATTATTGGACCAAGGGCATTACCGGGCTCATGGCGATCAAGCTCCGGCGCATAAAGGCGCGAGACTTTTCCGTCGAGAAATAACGCATTGGGGGTTTTTAATTCATCACGAAAAAACCGCGCGAATGTATGAAAATTCACAAGCGCGTCCGAAATGGCAAAATGAACAATGCCTTCTTTATCAACGCCAACGCCGTTACGACGGAATTTCGAATTTGAATTTTCAAGAAATTTTGGGTGAAGTTCGCCGTCAATGACAAGCATCGGCCCGGATTGGGTGGCAAATCGCACCACTTCTTGGGCAAATCCATCTATAAATTTTGTTGTTTCCTGCACGTGCGCGCCAGTCGTCCCCTCTTCTTTCCAAATCCAGAACACACCATTGGGTTTGAGATGAAAATTACCCGGCCCGTCATTCGTATTGATTTTGCTTTTGGTAACACCGTCCTCAATATAGAGCCCGACGGGGTTTCTGTTGCGATGATACATGCCCGCATTCATCGCGAAAACAAGCTCACTGTCTTTAGCCTCCAGGCCTTGCGCAAGCTTGCCAAACTGCTTCCAGCGCTTGCCATCGTCATTATTTAAAAACAGGCCAATATCGGCCTTGCGCGGATCAACCGAGCAAACAGTAAAAGGAATGTCTTCAAATTCAGCTACCCGGCACGGGCCTGAATGGGGAATTGTAATGGGATGCCATTCCCCCGGTTTCGAGAAAAAACCAAGCCCGAATTCTTCGCGAAGTTGCGGCAACTCAGCGGGTACTTTTACCGGAACATGCACACCGATCGCCTCATTAATCCGTAGACGATCTTTTAAAATCATCCGTCCCTCGGGAGAGGAAAAAAACCAGTATGGCGGAAAACCCATATGGGTTTGCTTTGCCGCCCACAAATCTTCATAAGGCGCATAGTGAACATCATTAGGATCCGCATCGCCCATATGAATGACGGTCGCGTTATCGTTAAGCGTCACACGGTAAACGAGATTTTCAACATCAGCCCTACCCGGCCACCCCGCATGAGGGATGCGCACGCTATCAATCTTCAAGGATAAGCCCGACTGTTTATCATCCTTTTTGATCCCCCGTTTGAGCTTAATGGTTTTCGGGTCATCACCAAAAGCAAACTCAAGGCCGATCACACGGTCAGCCATTTTCTCTTCCCATAGCGTCTCGTCGAAACCATCACTGAATTTGAATTTCTCGACCGCCTGCTCGGGCGCGATCAATAGGCCATCAGGATTATTGGTAAGCCAGAGCAACATATCGCGCGCAGAAAAATGATCGCCGTGGGCGTGGCTGATAAAAATAGCATCAATATTGTCATAGGGCGCAGTGCTCTTCAGGATCGCATTGCGTTGCTCGTCACTGGGCAGGCGGTAATTATTATAGGAATTGTGAAACAGGGGATCGAATAAAATCTTCGTATCACCATCCACCACCAATACGCCGGAATTGGCAATATGTTCCGCGTAGGGGCCATCAGGTTTTTCATCTGCGGGCGGGTGCGCAAATGCGGCAACCGACAAGAGACCCGCGGCGAGACTGTACGCAAATAGCTTCAAGCAAGAGTGCATCATTTTCTCCGTTCCTACGCCGGTCCTAACCGGTCAGGTTCAAAGGGTGCTCATGTGGCAGTCCCGGATAACTCCGGAATAACACGATCTCAGCGGGTACTGCCCGCGCCCCTCGGCTAACCCATGCATAGCAAAAGCAGGACATGGGCGCAATTCATGATTTGATGGAGATATTGCCTTGGATTTGAGGTTGAAAAGCGGCTTTTGGGCCTTTTTAGCTTCGCCTAATGCAGGTTTGCGAATTAATGGGGAAAATCCCCCGAGAGCGACATTCGGTGCTTGGCTTGTGAAGCATAAAACCTGGATATCTCCAGCTGATAGACAGACACAGCCGCCGATTAGTGGTAGAAAACTTAATTAAACCCACGAAGCTTTAAAGATCTTTAGCTATGAAACCCGTTAACAGCCGCGCATCCTCTCCCCCCTCCTGCGATATGATTCAGATGTCATTACATCCAATTGACACCGCAGAATATATTGAACGCTGCCGCAGTGACCTTGAAACGACAGGCGCGTTGGTGCTGAAGGATTTTTTTTCAGCCCAAGCCGTCGAACAAACCATCAAACAATCAGCTGATCGCGAGAAAATCGCTTACTATGCTCAATCAACGCATAATGTATATCTGACGCCTGAGAACCCCGCTCTTGGCCCGGACCATACATTCAATCGCCAAATCGCAAGTAGCAAGGGGCTAATCGCTGACGATCAAATCCCTGATGACTCGCCGTTAAGAGCCGTTTACAATGACAAGAAATTCCGGAAATTTTTATGCGGCACGCTTCGCATCAATGAAATTCATCCCTATAGTGATGATGTATCTTCGATAAATATTCACTTCGCATCAGAGGGACAAGAACTAGGTTGGCATTTCGATAATTCAGCATTCGCCGTAACCATGCTGCTGCAAGCGCCCGAGTCGGGAGGTGTTTTCGAATATGTACCAGCCGTCAGGGACGCTGATTCTGGCGATATGGCTTATGATCGCGTCGCCGCGATTTTAGATAAGAAAGAACCCGTAAAAACGCTAGATTTTGACCCCGGTGATCTGGTCTTGTTTCGCGGTCGTAACGCAATACACCGGGTTACACCAACAATCGGAAATGTGACGCGCATGTTGGTCGTCTTCGCATATAACGAACGCCCCGGAATTCGTCTCAGCGATTCTGCGCGTGCTACATTTTATGGACGCAGAATCTAGTTTAGCCTTGTTAGGCCAGCGTGCCTCAACTCACCCAAGGTAAGTTGTTTTAAAAAAACAACACCATATACGCCTTGAGCAAAAACCCCCTTGCTTTTTTTGTTTTCTTCCGCTATGTCCCGCCTCCCGGTAATTAAACCGACTAAGGAGCAATGGATGAAACGCAAACTGATGAGCTATCGACAGCCTGTCTGAACTGCGCCTTCTCTCTTTTCGAGGTAAGGTCGCATAACTCTGACTGGCCTACCTCAACCCCGAAAAATTCAAGAGAAATTCCAATGACCTTCCAACCCATCGCTGGAGGCCGTGCATTCGTTATTGATAACGAGCATGGGCCTTATGATTGGCTGACGCCCGCGATTGCGGCGATTGCTAACCATGATCAAGATTTTGCAATGCGTATACTGACCTTGCGCCGGAGCGAGCTGCATTTTATTGGCTTGTGTGTCGCATTAATGGGCGACAAAGCTTTAGATGATCTTCATCTAAATACCTTTGCGCGCGCCTACCCCGTGATGGCCCGCAAAACATTAATCAGCGCGTTTTCCTCCGTTGATGTTGATGGGGCGATTGTCAAGCTGGTGCCTAAATTGGCAGGTGCGCCCTGGCGCGCTTGTTCTTATCGTCGGTTGGTTGATTTGTTTGCGGAAACCGCCGCACGAAAAGTCTTGCGCCATTTGCCAATGATTACCCGCCGCCATGTGCTAACCCTCGGGCGTTTGCCTGTGGCATTTCGCACATCTGGCGTGTTGAAAGTCATCGCAACACCGCAAGATTTGGGACAACTTCTATTTGCCATCGAGATCGTGCGCCGTGTGCGTACCGATCTTGATGATCGTCAAATATTGGCATCACTAGAAAAAGTGAAGCCACACGGCGTGCGAACATGGGTGATGAACCATTACGAGCAAGTCCCTTTTCCGCCAGCGCCAACAGAGGCGCTAATACGAGATGGCGCCGATATATTGCGCCCGCTTACCGGATACGCTGATCTAAAGCGTGCAGCGTTGGAGTTCAAAAATTGCATCCGGACCTATTTGTGGGGCGTGTTGAGCGGTGAAAGCTATTTCTATCGCTATGCCCCTCGCCGGGGTCAAAAAGCGGTTGCGATTGTTGAACTGCGTAAAGTACCGGTGATCGGTTGGGTCGTGCACGAAGCGCTCGGCCCAGATAATGATGCGATCAGCAGTGCCGACAGGGCCATTATCCTCTCGGCCTTTGCTGATGTGGGGATTGGCGCAGCGCCGCAAGCAATTAACCCAAAAGGGCCGTGGTTCGAGCTTGGTGGGTATTATGATTAATACTGGATGGGGACCCAAAAGCCCCATCCACAATCAATGCGGGCAGGCCCGCAGAGGACCAACACAAGGAAAGAAACACAAAATAAAGATTATTATGCGAGACTAAAGGCATAATTAATTAAAGTGAATAGATTACATTTTATTAGCTTGTTTTGGTATGGGGACTCTGGCAAGTTAAAAACAGGTTTAAAAACAGAGATTAAGGGGATTTCAATGAAAACCAGAACAATTTTAATGGCAATGGTGGCTGTAGGCTTTATCTCAACGCCAGCACAAGCCCAGAAGCGCGTTGACTATAATCGTGGCTCAACAAAAGAGCTCGATATTCCCCGATGCGCAGAACCATTGGGCACCATATCCGTCGTCAATGGAAACGATTATCAGGGATGGCGCTATTACAAACTACGCCGCCCTGAGCGCTTGCTAAAAGTATTTGTGAAGCGATCAAACTGCTTCAAGCTCGTTAATCGCGGCGCGGGATTACGCGCAACCCAGACCGAGCAAGGCCTGAGCCAAAGCGGTGATCTACAGCGACGCTCCAATGTTGGCGGCGGCCAGATAAAAGCAGCCGACTTCACCATGATCGCTGATATCATTACCACCGACAAAAATGCCGGGGGCAGCGGGATTGTCAGCGGTATCGCTGGCCGCGCTATTGGTGGTCGTCTTGGCGGCGTCGTCGGCGGCTTTAAAACCAAACGTGTTGAAGCCCAAACCCTTCTTGAGGTCATGAACACACGCACAACAGAAGGTATTGCATTTGCTGAGGGCTCTGCCTCCAAAAAAGATTTAAGTTTTGGCGGAGGTGGCTTTGCCGGATTTGGCGGCGCTGTCGGGGGTGGTTACGAAGATACCGAAGTTGGTAAAGTTGTAACATACGCCTTTTTGGACGCTTACCGCCAGATCGTAAATGAACTGGGCGGCGTTGATATTGGCAACCCGGCTGCGGAAGCGCCACAAGAAACTTTCAAAGTCAGAAAAACCGTACAGCTAAGGCGCTCGCCATCTGAGTCCTCCAGCATTGTTCGCGAATTGGAAAAAGGGATGATAGTCTATCCCCTTGGCGGCAAAGAAGGCCTATGGTGGGAAGTTGAAGACGAAAACGGCAATGTTGGCTGGGTTCCGAACGACAAACTAAAACCCGCTAAATAAGCAAAAGAAATTCAATTTTTAAAAAGCGCACCCTGTAAAAGGGGTGCGCTTTTTTTGTGCGTTCCACCCACCATTCGGCAAAACCTTGCGGACCTAAACCCGTATGCGCAAGACGCTGGCAAGTTCGCCTTGTTTTGCATAAATAGTAGGGCCCAATTATTTACAGGACCCGCGTTTATGGACCAACCAATTTCCGAGTCGATAATTTTACCCTCAGGACTTGAGCTTCCCAACCGCCTTGTCAAAGCAGCGATGACGGAGCGCCTTGCCGACCCTCAAAATCAGGTAACAGAGCGCCATTTGCGTCTTTATCGGGCGTGGAGTGAAGGGGGGATCGGATTGCAGATCACTGGCAATGTCCAAATTGATCGACGCAATCTGGAGGCACCGGGCAATATCGTTATCGATAAAACCCCAAGCTCTGCCTATGCCGATAAACTTGCACGGTGGGCACAGGCGTGTAAATCGAGTGGCGGCAAAATCATCATGCAGCTGTCCCATGCGGGACGGCAAACCATGAAAATGGTGAACCTTGAACCAGATGCCCCAAGCGCGGTTAAGGTCGCCCTTCCCGGCGGTCAATTCGCAACGCCCCGTGCCTTGACCAGTGATGAAATTCGCACACTCATTGAACGCTTTGCGATTGCAACCCGCGCGGCGCGAACCGCTGGCTTTGACGGCGTTCAAATTCATGGGGCTCATGGCTATTTGATCAGTCAATTTTTATCCCCCCTCACCAATCAACGCGAAGATGAATGGGGCGGCTCATTAGAGAACCGGTCACGCTTTTTAATAGAGGTCGTAAAAGCAGCCAAAGCCGAAAGCGCGCCCGGCTTTGCTGTTTGTGTAAAACTCAATTCTGCGGATTTCCAGAAGGGCGGATTTTCTCAATCAGATAGCACGGAAGTTCTCAAAATGCTGAATGGTTTGGGTTTGGACTTTCTCGAAATCTCTGGCGGCAATTACGAACAGCCGCGCATGATGAACATGAAAGGGATCGCCCCCGGCAATGACGAGACAAAAAAAACCAGCACGCAAATACGCGAGGCTTATTTTCTAGACTACGCCAGGCAAATTCGGGAAGTCGCGCAAATGCCCCTTATGGTCACGGGCGGGTTTAGAAGCCGAACGGCAATGAATAATGCTCTGACCGGTGATGAAACCGATCTAATCGGCCTTGGGCGCCCACTTTGCGTTGATACAGATGCTCCCGGCCAATTACTTGCTGGCTCATTAGATACATTGCCAAAGTGGGAAAAAACATTGCGGATCGGCCCCGGGATTTTTAGCCAGAAATCCTCGATTGCCCTGTTTAAAGCGCTCAATGGTTTTGGAATGCAATCATGGTTCTATGCGCAACTCCATGCAATCGCTGATGGTAAAAAGGTCAATCGCAAACTTGGCTTGCTGCGTGCACTGATTAAAATGCAAGGCCTCGATCAAAATATGGCAAAAGCCTATCATCACCATTTAGAAAATTCCTGAATAGTTAAAGTTACGCTGATAAACCATCAAGTTCCCGCGTAGTGTCGGCGCGAGCACCTAAAATTGCCCAAGCAAATGGCAAATGGTCACTGTTGTCATGACTATTCAAAAACGCAGCTAGATGCTAATGAACTACCAACAGCAAGAGCCTAGACAAATCCGGGTTTGTACACCACCATTTTGATAAGAATTTCAGGAGTTTACACCATGAGCTTTGCAACCCCCATCCGCGATATGCATTTTGCCCTCAAACATATGGCCGGGTTTGAACGCCTGATTGCAACTGGGGCTTATGAAGACCTCTCTGATGAATTGCTAGAAGCGATTGTTGAAGAACTTGCCAGATTTTGCGACAATGAAATTGCCCCTATGAACTGGACTAGCGACCAACAAGGCGCAACCCTGGCCAATAACGCTGTCACCCCGACTCCGGGGATGAAACAATTGCACCAACAATATGTCGAAGGCGGTTGGGGCACACTCTCTTTTCCGACAAGCGTTGGCGGCCAAAACCTACCCACAACCATGGCGGTTGCCGCATGTGAAGCGGTCAATGCGGCTTGTATGTCTTATGGATTATGCCCAATGCTCACCAGCGGCGCGACCAAGGCCGTCATGCATGCGGGGAGCGAAGAACAAAAGAAAATTTATCTCGAAAAAATGGTAACCGGAGAATGGACCGGAACCATGAATTTAACCGAACCCCAAGCCGGATCAGATTTAAGCGGTATACGCACAAAAGCGGAACCCCTTGGGGATGGTCGTTATAAAATTTCCGGACAAAAAATTTATATCACTTGGGGTGACCATGATATGACGGAAAATATTGTGCATCTGGTATTAGCGCGATTACCCGGCGCGCCGGAAGGCACTGGCGGCATATCAATGTTTCTTGTCCCTAAATTTCACGTCAATGCTGATGGAACGCTCGGTGAGCGCAATGACGCTTATGCGGTGGGGCTAGAGGAAAAACTTGGCGCTCATGGTAGCCCAACCTGCGTAATGGCGTTTGGGGATAATGGCAATTGTATTGGCACACTTCTTGGCGAAGAAAATCGCGGTCTTGCCAATATGTTTGTAATGATGAATTCGGCTCGATTGGATGTTGGCGCGCAAGCCGTCGGCGTTGCCGAGAGAAGTTTTCAACGTGCCCTCGCCTATGCCCAGGAACGCCGTCAGGGCAGAGCGCCGGGCGTGCGCACCGGAGAACAAATTCCGATTTATCAACATGCCGATATTCGCAGAACTTTATTTTTGATGAAAGCTATGACAGAAGCTGCGCGCGGTATTTGCTATGCCAATGGCGTTGCACATGATCTTGCGATTAGCGCCCCGGACGAAGAAAGCCGCAAAGATGCCAAAATTCTTGACGCTTTACTAACACCGATTTCCAAAGCATGGTCTTCTGATCGCGCCAATGAAATCACATCTATGGGTGTGCAAGTACATGGCGGCATGGGGTTTGTTGAAGAAACCAAAGCCGCACAACATATGCGTGACGTTAGAATTTGCGGAATTTATGAAGGCACGAACGGCATTCAGGCTATCGATCTGGTTGGCCGCAAACTGCAGGGTGATGGCGGTAGCGGCGCTCGCAAATTTATTGCATTGGCAAGAACAAGCGTTACCGCATTGGAAGAAACAAACGACCAGACCTTTTTAAAAATCGCAGCCATGTTGAAAAATGCATGTAATGCGCTGGAACTTTCAACGAATTTCCTTCTACAAATGGCAGCCGATGATCAGCATCAGGCTATATTGGCCGGAGCCAGCGCCTATCTTCAACAGTTTGGCAATGTCGCTGGCGGACACTATTTCGCAACGGGTGTGCTGAGTTTGATGGAGGATAGCGATACTGATCCTGAATGGCTGGCATCAAAAAAAGCACTTTTGAAAATCTATAGTGATAATATTCTTGCGGAAGCGGTGAGTTTGGGCGCTGCTGTGCGCAGTGGCAGTGACACACTTCAACCCTTTGATGCGAGCATACTAAGCAGTTAAAGGGTTATGAAATGGCAGGCCTTGGATGGGTAGAATATATCAAGTTGGTTATTTTTTATGCGAGCTGGTTAGCCTTTCCAATGGCCGCCCTAATGCTTTGGGTAATCATCACGCGTCGTAAATTTCAACGATATGCAGCAATCGGCATGATCTTAGCACTTACGGTTTTTTCGTATGCCAGATTTATTGAGCCGCGCCTACTAACAACCAAAAATCATCAAGTAACTTTGGAAAAATGCTTTGCACAGTCTGGCCAAATCAAACTGGCTATATTTTCTGATACGCATAATGGTCTTTTTTCAAATGCGATGCCAATTAACAGGATCATCAATGCGATCAATAAGAATAATCCTGACGCAGTGCTTATAGCCGGTGATCTTGTGTATTTTCTTGATCCGAAACGATATGCTAAAACTTATTCAACGTTCGCAAAGAGTAACGCGCCGGTTTATGCTGTCCTTGGCAACCATGATGTCGGCGTTCCCGGACCTGATATGACTAAAGAGCTGACGGAATTTCTTCCAAATGTCAGTGTTCAGATCATTGACAATAAAGCGACCATGATAGCCAACAATTATGACTTGATTGGTCTTTCTGATAGCTGGTCTGATAAAAAGCAAGGTACTGAATTACTTGCAAAACCGGGCACCAACCCGCGCATTGTGTTGACCCACAATCCAAAAACAATACGCATATTGAAAAAGGGAAGTTTTGACCTGCTGATCGCGGGGCACACCCATGGCGGGCAAGTTAACCTACCTATCATCACATGCTGGTTTACATTCGCATGCGATACAAAACGATATGGATATAAATCTTTGCCCAAGGGCCCTATTTTCGTAACATCGGGAACGGGAATGGTTGGTCTACCCATTCGCTTTAACGTACCGCCGCGCGTCGATTTTCTAACTCTCACTCATAAAGCTTGTTAGAATTACAACGCCGAGTCACTATCGAGTGGCTGGAAAATTTTTCTGGAGGGGGTAGTTTAAAAAAATATTATAAATCGGGAGTAATTTTCCAGACCGCACCTTGCGCACTATCGGAGACAAAAAGCGCCCCGTCAGGCCCTAATGCCAAACCCACCGGGCGATGTTCTGCGTCACGCGAGCTCAATAAATTTTCCTTCAAAGAAAAGCCCACGGCAAAGTCAATGGGCTTCCCGCTCATCGAACCATTTTTCATCGGAACAAAACTCAATTGATACCCCGCTTGCGATAATGGCGCACGGTTCCATGAACCATGAAATGCAATCATAATCCCTTCATTAAAGGGCGCAGGAAAAGCCGGATTATCAATGATCAACAAATCATTTGGTGCCCAATGGGCTGGAAAGGCATAGAGCGGGTGGGCAAAATCCTGATCGGAAATAGTTTTGCCATCCCCGCCATATTCAGGCGCAACGTAGCGTTGATTATCGAAGGGATTAAAATAAGTGTAGGGCCATCCTAAATTTGCCCCGCCTTTTACGAAATGAAACTCTTCCGCCGGTAATTCTGCGCTTTGCTCCACATCATAAAGATCTGGCCACAAAGAGAAAAGCTGATCCCGGCCATGCATCGCAATAAAGAGCCCGCCCTTTTTATCGTCCCACTGCAATGCATTTGCATTGCGCACACCGGTCACAAAACGCTCACCGTCTTCCATGGTTTGACCGGATACATTGCCATTAAATTTCCAGATACCCGCATGGGTCTCCAATTGCGGACACGGCGATAGCCCCGGCGATTCCAGTGAACGCGCATCTTTCTGACAATTGTTCGAAGGCGCACCAGAATTTACATAAATATTATTGGCACTATCAAATGTGAAAACTTTATCAGCATGTTGTTGTTCTAAAGGAAAACCGGAAATAACCGTCTCGAATTTCCCTTGAGGTACCAAATTATCGTCGAGAGGTATTCTCTGCACAGAAACAAAATCCGAGATATATAAATATCCGTTACGAATCTCAATCCCGGTTTTTATCGGCGCTTCACGCTGTTCAACAAGGTCGGCCCGGCCATCATTATCTGTATCGCGCAGGCCAATAATATAACCCTCGCGGCTTGCGCCAAGAATATCGCCAGTTTCACTAATAGTTATATGGCGCAATCTTTTCACGCCGCCTTCATGAAAAGGTTGAATTGAAAACCCGGAGGCAACCGTAATCTCACCGCTCACCCACTGCGCGCCTTGGGCCAATACGGGAAGGGACGCATCCTGTTTCTGAGCTACCTCGTTTTGCTGGCTTTCCTCGGTTAGCTGATTGGCCACATTCCTGTCTGCAGAGTTTACATTTTTGGTCTCTGACCCGCTATCGCAAGCCGATAAAATAATCAGCGCTGTCAAACTATAGAAAAAAAGAGGCTTTTTGAACATCAAATTGATCCTGTGTTAAAGCGTTTGGCCCATCACAAGTGACTTACTACTAATAGCTTATGAGTTCAAATTTTATTCGGCAGCGCTTGGGTGCTGCCTAGGTCGCGACTGGGGATGAGGTTGGGGATGGGAAACTGGCCCTTGATAGTCAGCGCCGTCACTTTCCCGGGAGCCCGAACCGGTGGAAGAACCCTTGGACCGGTTTTGCATGAATGTTGAAAACCTGCGGCGATAAATTGTCGGCGCAGCCAACATGACCGGAGTTAAGATCAAGGTCAGGATGGTTGAAAAGGCAAGACCATAAACCACCGCAGATGAAAGCAGCACCCACCAATCGGAAGAAGTGTTTCCGCGGATGATCTCACCAGCGGCAAAATTAAAATTCAACTCGAAGACCATAGGCAGCAAGCCCAAAATAGTCGTGATGGTTGTAAGCAAAACCGGACGCACGCGCTGCGCGGCTGTACGAACCACCGCATCTTCAATCGACAGGCCGGTGCGTCTCAATTGCTGATAAGTATCGATTAAAACAATATTATTGTTCACCACAATTCCGGCCAGCGCGACAATACCAGTACCCGTCATGATCACACTAATATATTGGCCCGAAATCGCTATGCCCAATAATACACCGAACACTGACAAAACAACGGCAGATAGAGTGAGAAGTGAGTGATAGATTGAATTAAATTCCATCAGCAAAATTAGAGCAATCATAAACATCGCCGCAGACATTGCCGCAATAAAAAAGGAAGCTGCTGCTGCTGTCTCTTCATCGGCGCCGCGCATAACCCATTGCACATTATCTCCCAATGCTCCTGACTCCAGCCACTCTTTCGCATGGGCAATGGCTTTGTCCTGACTCACCGCATGACCCGCGACCGTGGTATTGCCATTGGCTTTAACCTCGAAGACCCTTCGCCCATCTCGCCGGTTGATACGATCTACCTGCTTTTTGGGATAGCGTTTTATGAAATTGGAGATTGGAATTGAGCCATTTGCTGTTTGAACATTAATCGTATCAAGAGCAAGGATATTGCGTTTTTCCTTGGGGTAGCGCACGCGAATATCAATTTCTTCATCGGAATCATCGGGGCGATAGGTGCCAACCAGCAATCCATTTGTAATAAACTGCAATTGCCCGCCTGCTTGGGCAACACTCAACCCATAGCGTCCCGCCTGCGCGCGCTCCACTTCCATCGTCCACTCGATACCGGGCAAGGGAAGGGAATCTTCCACATCCATATAGGCTGGCACTTGCATACCCCCCACTTCCAGCCGGGTATTATCGACAAATTCACGAACCTTGGCCGCCGCAGCCAACATGGCGTTAAAATCAGGGGAGGCAATTTCTATCTGCACATCCTTGCCAACAGGCGGTCCACTTTCGCGTGGTTTAACCTCGACAATCAGACCGGGCACATTACGAACGATCTGTCGTAATTCGTCTGCGATAATCTGCGAGTGTTTACGATTTGCATAAGAGATGAGGTCAATGCTGATCAAGCCTATCGTCTCCGCAATAGCTTCGGGACCGCGACTTAAATCAGACCCGGTTTGCAAATAGAGAGATTCAATTGACGGATGGTCTTCAAACCGCGTTGCGACTTCCTGGGTTAATTGAATTTTCTCGAGTTCTGACAAATTCCCCCTACCCAGAACCAGAATATTAATTTGTTCGTCATCGGCCTTGATAAAAAATTCAACGTCTGGCGATGCGATCGTAAACATTAATCTGGAAACCATCACCAAAATCACCACACCAACGATCGTTACCGTCGGCTTATTGATTAAGGATTTTACAAGACGTGAATAGGAGCCGGTTAGAGTTTGTAATTGCGTCGGATCAACATTCTCGATGGGTGTATCCTTGGGACCATCAGTTTTCCCCTTTAGACCAAACTTTTCCTTCATAAAGTCTGGTGTCTTGATGACCGAGCCAAGCACGGGCAGAAAAATCAAGGCCACAACCAGAGAGGAGAGCAATACAAAGATCAAAGTTAGCGGCAAAAATTTCATGAACTCGCCAACTGTGTCATTCCAAAAAAGGAAGGGGACAAAGGCAGCCAAGGTTGTTGCGGTCGATGTAACCACTGGCCAGAACATCCTTTTGGATGCTTGCATGTACGCCTCGCGGCGCGATGCCCCCTCGCTCATGCGTCGATCAGCAAATTCAACAATAACAATTGCGCCATCAACCAGCATACCCACCGCGAGAACAAGGCCAAACATGACCATCATATTTAGCGTGTAACCGGCAAGATAGAGGGTTAGAAAAGCAATCAAAAAGGAAGTCGGGATGGCAATGCCCACCATTAAGGCCGAGCGATACCCAAGGGCCGCGACAATCACAATCATCACCAGAATGATTGCCATAATCACAGACGATGTTAGCCCGCCCAGTGCATCTTTCACAAAAATAGAGCGATCACCAAGCACCGTATATTCAATAGCGGGGGGCCAGAATTTGCTTTCCTGCTCCGTTAAATCAAGAGTTCGCTGAATGGTTTCAACAATATTAGCCCCTGCGCGCTTTGATAAATCAACACCAATGGCTCTTTCACCATTAAAAATGACATAGCCGGTAGAATCAACAAAAGTACGACGTACCCGTGCTATATCACCAATCGTCACAACATTATCTCCGTTCACCCGAACAGGTATCGCCGCCAGATCAGCCGCACTTCGCACCAAACCGGGAACCTTAACGCCGTAGCGCCCATCATCGAGATCAATCGTGCCAGCGGCAACCAGCTGATTATTAGCAGTCACCGCATTGACCACTTCTGCGTCGGTAAGATTTAATCCTTCCAGAATTTCCGGATCAATAATCACTTCGAGCAATTCATCGCGCGCGCCGCTTAGTCTTGCATCCAATACACCATTATTGGTCTCAAGACGGTCACGCAAAGAGGTAGCCGTTCGATGCAAAACCCGCTCACTCACCGGGCCATGCAAAATAACTCTGACAATGGGGAACTGGTTTTGGGCATTGAATTCTTCAACAACGGGCTCTTCTGCGTTTGAGGGATATTCGGCCTTTGCCCGATCAATCGCCTCGCGTACATCCGTGACCGCCTGATCAAGGTCAGCGGTTGCTTGAAACTCAACAACAATTTGCGCCGCCCCATCAAAGGCAAGCGAATCAATTTGCTTGATGCCCTCAATGGTTTGCAGCTCGATTTCTGTTGGCCGCACCAATAAACGCTCTCCATCTTCTGGCGAAATACCGGGAAGCGGCAATTGGACAATAACGAAAGGCGCCTGAACGTCAGGCTCTGCCTCACGCGGAATGGTTTGAAATGCAGAATATCCAAACAGGATCATCACAAAAAATGCGACGAGCACAACACGTACTCTGGAAAATGCTGCATCAATGATACCGGTCATAACAAATGCTCGCTATTGCCTACCATTAACTTGTGTATTTTTTAGCGCTTCACTGCGCAAATTTTCATCCGGTTGGCCGGCATATTTTTTATCGCCGGTTTCGATCGAAGCCTCTTGCGACTCTTGATAGGCAACTTGCACACGCTGTCCGTCCGAGACAAACTCCTGACCCCGAACAATAAGCGCTTTTTCCCCCTCAAGCCCTTCAACATAGACACCCTCCGGGCTTTCTCCGAGAAGTCGAACCGGAACGAACCGGACTGTATCCTCATCAGCAACAATTCGCACACCAATCGATCCAGCATCATTAAGGACGAGCGCTGATCGTTTTAAAAAGTGCGTTTTGCGGCGCTTGGCAAAAACTTTAAATTGCGCCGTTACCCCGTCGCGAAGCGTGCCATCCTCATTTGGGACTTCCAGCTCGACATCAAATGTCCGCGTTAAAGGATCGGCGGCAGTTCCCACAAACCGAACCGCCCCTTCTATCTGCTCGCCAGTTGCAAGAGTAGCAACCCCCCTGTCGCCGGGGCGAATTTGACCAATTTGTTGCTCGGAGACACCGCCCACAACCAGAAAGGGGGAGCGCTTTATCAAAACACCGCATGGATCCCCGACAGAGAGAAAATCACCAAGCTCGGCCATACGCGTGTCAAACACGCCGTCAAAAGGCGCGGTTATTTCAGTATGGCTGATGGCAATTTTTGCCTGATCCAATGTCGCTTGGGCCAAATCCTGAGCCGCCTTCATGGTCGCGAGTGCTGTTTTTGAGCCAAGACCTTCTTTTTCTAATTCTGCGGCTGCCTCATGATCAATCTTTGCCTTGGAAAGAGCGGCGCTGGCTTGATTAAGTTGGGATTGACGCGCGTCAAGTTTCAGGCGGCACAATATATCCCCCTTTTTTACCGTGCTGCCACGGATTACAGGGGTCGCCGCAACCACGCCATTGGTCTCGGAGCGAACAGTAACTTTCTTTTCGGCTTGTGTGCGCCCGCGGACCGTAACAACTTCCTGCCATTGCGTCGGTGCAACATGCATAGCCATAACAGTAAAAGCATCCTCGACACCCGCCTCAGAGGCATTTTGCGAAGAGGACCCTCCCCGAAAAATAGCACTCAAGGCAAAATAGCCAACAACCAGCAACAAAATCAGGCCAGCAGCTTTATAAGAGGAAGCATTCCCCATGATTTTTCTATCCCGTCTCAACACGATCAAAAGCGGTATGCTATAAGCTTATGAGTGATTTTTGAAAAACTCACTCATGGGACATCAATTCAATAAATGAGATCCAACCGCCGCCAACATTATCCAGCAAATGTTACTATACACTATACTGGGTAGTTTACCTTATGGGTCAAGGGAGCAAAAGCATTTTTTTGCAGTTGCACAATAATTAAGCAAAAACCCGGATATCAGGGCAGTACATTTGATATAGAGTATCAGGCGCGAGAATGCTTAAGAATTTCGAATATCCTGGAGCAAGGCTGGATTAAGCTTGCGACAAATCTGCGATTATGCAGCCAATAGGCACCACTCGCGATCAATCGTCTTTACGGCTAGTAATAATAATAGCTCGAGCTCGACGAAGATTTGGGGGCCTTATTCAAGATCGTCCCGACAATATTTGTCTCGCCTAGCAGACGTTTGGATTCAACCAAATCGGCTGATCGTGTCTGACCACTGGTTGCGACCAGTAAGACGCAATCGACATTTGGTAATAATGCAATCGTATCATCACACCCCAAAATTGGCGATGTATCAATGACGGTGATCCGGGAGCCCAATTCATTACTGCACATATTCAGCAGATTAGACGCTTTTGGCGATGACAAGAATTCAGCGCCGCGCCGGCTAACGCGCTCATTGGCCATCAATAACAGCCCGGGCAAATTGGTGCGCTTGGCAACCTGTTCGATCGGTTTTTCATCCTCGAAAAAATCAAGCACTGATCCTGGACTATCAACCCCCAAATAACGGGCAATGCTGGGTCGATAAAAGTCAAAATCGAGAAGCGAAACGCGAGAATTTTCGCTGGAACTAATAGCAATAGCAAGATTGATGGCCGTTACCGTCTTACCAGCGCCAGGCGAGGACGAGACAACCGCAATTGAGCGCCAGCCCTCACTCTCCATTTTCTGAAGAACTCTGGTGCGTAAAACACGGTAGGAATTGAGCACTGGATCATGCTCGTTTGAAATAATCCGGTTATCGGAGAAATTTTCGAAATTGCAGTTTATGCGACCAATTTCCTCCATATCAATGCTAGCGCGCGAACGCGCCATGCCGCCATGGCCCATAGCGCCGCTGGTCCCGATGCGCTTCTCTCTGGCTTTTGAAACGGCCTGCCTGATATGATCCATAGTCTCGTTTTCCGTGTGATACTTGCTATTGTTCGCCGATTGAATCGATACTTATAATAGCACAATTTATTAATAGAATTGCCTCATTTAGAGGCCTACTCCCATATCAATTCAGCTGAAAGAAGGCCCTTTCTTGAGAATTGTC
Source organism: uncultured Caulobacterales bacterium (assembly GCA_964392325.1). Taxonomy (GTDB): domain Bacteria; phylum Pseudomonadota; class Alphaproteobacteria; order Caulobacterales; family Parvularculaceae; genus CALLPQ01. Next base: position 73,133 of record CAYMPJ010000004.1, on the reverse strand, counting down.
CTTTTATCTAACTTAAAAAATTTTGCAAATGCCTGAGGTTAGCGCCTCCACGCCGCTCCAGAACTCCTTCAAAATTCTCCATTTTGAGATTGGAGGCAATCTTTGGAGCCCAGCTTGGATACCCTGATTGATATCTAGGCAGCAACACCCAGATCTCCATCATCCATATCGCCGCTGCCCTTTCTGTTGCGGGCGTGCTTTTTACCACCAATAAACGGCAATGACATTCCCTGCTCATTATCGCCAGCAATATAAGGGATAGAGGCGATAGGAGGTTCTTCCAGAATAGCGGTAAGGTGGGAGCGTCCGCGAATTGTTGGATTTAAAAACTCAGCAGCCAAGGCAACAGCCACTCCCAGCAATATAGAAAAAATGAGGGAGAGGAATATCAATGCTGGACGGTTGGGGCTGGAGGGTTTTTCCGGAAGCGCGGCCGCCTCAATTGTGCGGATCCGTTCAGCCCGGTCTTCAACCTGCAAGCTTTCTGATGTTTCCGCATTGAACTGTTTGGCTACCACTTCCTCATGCTTTGCGGTTAATACCGCTTCTTCACGTTCCAGCTCACTTAGCAAACTTTCCACCCCTGGCGTCTTGGTGATTTTGTCTTCAAGTTCGTTTGCAAATTCCTGATGAACCCTGCGGCGCTCTTCGAGACCGCGCGCACGTTTTTGCAAACTCAACAGACTGGATTGCAACAGGTTATTTTGCGCCGAAGAAGAAAGACCACCAGCGCTATTGGCCTTGGCTAAAAATTGCTGGAACAAACGATCGACTTCACCAGCGAGCCGGGCAATCTCTTCCTCGGGGGCCCCAGCTTTTTGGGCTTCAAACAAAGCATCATCAGCCTGATCCAGGCGTTTTTGTAAATTCTGCAGATCCCGGCCAGGAGCCAATTGGCGCTCTAGTGCCCGGATTTGACCCAATAATGCCTGAACGGCTGGATGGTTATCGGTATAATTTGAACGCTCCTCGGCAAGCGCACCCTTAAGGGCACGCAGACGAGCCTCGGGACTATTTTCATCGCCGCCACCGCCCGCATTATTTGCCATTTGCGACTGAACAAACCGTTTGTCATCCTCAATCGAGCTAATCTGCTGATCAATATTGTTTATTTGTGTCAATCGCCGCTCAAGGGCTCTCTCATTCGTCTGCAATTGCTGTGGGAGCGAGCCATTATTTTCCTGCTTGAATTGGGCAATTTCACGCTGTTTAATATTTAGCTCTTCCCCGATCTTGTTCGCCTGATTTTCAAAGAATTGCGTTGACTCAGTCGCGCCTTTAACGCTTTGACTCCGGTCAAATGTCTGGAACTTGTTGATAAATACATTTGCAAGAACTTCGGCTTTTTCCGGGGAAGGATCTGTAAAACTGACCTTGAAAGCAATTGCGTTGTTCTCGGAACCGGCTTGAAAACCGCTTGTGACGGGTAAAACCTCAAAGCGCTTTTTCATGCGCTTGACCTTTTTCGTATCTGATAAATTGCGCCACGCCGGGAAGAGGTCCGTATCAGTGGCAATCTGTAATAATTCAGGGCGCACGATAATGCGCTGTTTGATGACCTCTATACGCTCCAATGCACTCGCATCACTTGCCTCCTGGACCAAACGGTCAGAAATTTGCGAAGACTGGATCAACAAAGTACCCGTAGAGGTGTATTGGGCAGGGAGTAACATCACCCCAATAACCATCAAAGGCGCTAAAATCACGGCTGGAATCAGGAAATATTTCAACCGGCGCCGAAATATAATCATCACGTCCTCAAGAGAAAAATCACTACCCATTCTACTGATCCTATAACTTCTATTTCTAGTCAGCATAATCTTCCAAAGATTATCTGCTATTGCACTAACATGCCATTCGGCCAAGCGCTACACCTAAAGGGACACCATCTTGAGGTCTGCCACCTTAATTTATAAGCCATTTATTAATGTTGAGATAAATGCATTTAATTTGGCAATTCTGTGTCCAAATCCAAAATTTGTTCGATTAATGAACCGATTATAGGATTTTAACCCTTTGTTAAGGAGTACAGAGTTCTGGTAATGCGAGCCAAGCGCCTTGTTCTCAACTCAAAGCAGCATTCAAAGGTGGTACGGTAGCTAAAACTGCACTCTTTTTGCCACAGGATCGTACTTTTCTCGAAATAGTGATATCATTACCGAGAAATATAAACAGATAATGCTTTAAACCCCGCTCAATTGCTACTATCTGGGCATAAGGATAAGAAGAGGAAATTAAGAACCCGATCAAACAGCGCACGGAACTCTGTCTTTAAAGGTCAAAAATTAAGTATCATATGCCACTTTTTTTTAATCTATGACCCTTCATACTATGACCCTTACTCCATGACATTGGCCGGGAGAATAACTGGAAAACAGTTTTCTTGTGTCCTAATAAAGTGTGCGATAATGCTCACACAAATCAGGCTTAGTAAGATTAAATCGATCGTACCTTTCACCTCATATCACATCATAACAGGGTATTACTCATGACCAAGCACCACAGGAAACGCCAGATCATTGCCGGTCTCCTATTGTCAGCAACACTTATTGCGTGTTCCTCGCCCGAACAACGTCTGGCGAAATATCTCGAAGAGGGACAAAAATATTTCGACGAGCAAGATTATACTAAATCGCGCCTGCAATTTCGCAATGCCTACGAACTTGATGAGAATAACACAACCGCGCTCGCCGGTCTGGTTGAAATTGCCGAACAAGATAAAGATTACCGTAGAATGTTCGGCCTGTTGCAATCGCTCGTGCGCCTGGATCCAGAAAATATTGATGCCATTGTTGATATGGGGAATATTTATCTTATTGCAGGTGATGAGGCAGAAGCGCAGACCAGAGCAGACAAGGCTTTGGAACTAAATCCGCAACACCCCGGAGCGCTGGCGCTGCATGCCAGCATTTTGTACAAACTTGGCGATATAGAAACAGCAATCCAGATTGCACGCAAGGCTATTGAACAAGACCCATCCGATCAAAACGCTTTGTCGATCATAGTTGCAGAAATGGGGAAAAGCGGAGACTTTACCGGTGCAATCGCCGAACTCGATGCAGGTTTGGCCAAAAATCCGGGTAATCCACTGTTGAGTTTACTACGTATTGAAATGCTCAATAAATTGGGCCTCAAAGCGGAAGTCGACGTAGCTTTTGAAAAATTAATATCACAATACCCCGATGATCCAAGTTATTATGAAACATACACCCACTACCTGTTACGCGAAAACCGTTTCGCGGATGCACGGGCAAATTTGATAAAAATTAATGAGTTAACTCCTGAAAACTTGGAAAGCCATCTCAGGATTATCCGCTTGGACTATCAAAAAGAAGGCGCGGAAAAAGCCAAGTCGACCTATGTCAGTCAGATTGAAAAATTTCCCGAGAATAGCGATTTGAAGTTTTCCTATGCTGGTTTTCTACAAAGAGAAAATGATGTGCCCGGCGCGATAGAAATTTACCAGAATTTTGCAAAACAAAAAAAAGATGAGACAAACCAAAATCGCGGCAAAGTCGCACTTGCAGGCATTTACATTGCCGATGATCGCCGAGAAGAAGGCGAGAAGCTGATTGAAGAAGTTCTCGATTCTGATCCGGGAAATACAAGTGCTTTGACAAAACGTGCAGGCTTAAAAATTAAAGATGAGCTCTACGATGAAGCCATCCTCGATTTGCGCAACTCATTAAGCTCTGACCCCAACAATGCTGATTCATTGGTGTTGTTTAGTCTCGCATTTGAAAAAAAGGGAGACATTGATTTTGCGGAGCTTCAGCTCACCCGGGCATTCGAAGCGGATCCGGTTAGCGCGCGCATTTCAAACGCATATGCAAAATTTTTGATAAACAATGGGAAACCTCAGCGTGCAGATGAAATACTACAAGAAAACCTAAAAAATAACTCTTCTAATTTGGAGGGTTATAAACTACTGGCAACTGCACGCCTGTCCAACCAGAACTGGTCCGGGGCAAATGAAGTTGCACGGCTTTTAGAAGAAAAAGTTGGGTCAGATGATCCTGCTCTCCAACGCATTCTCGGCACTGCCTCGCTAGGGCTTCGCAATTATGACGAGGCTATCAATCAGCTGAGTGAAGCAAATGAGAAATCGCCTCTTAAGTCACAAGCTCTCGCAACGTTGATCAGCGCCTATATTGCAGAAGGGCGCGCGGGTGAAGCTGAAGTCCTTCTTGATCGTATGTTAAAAAATGATCCCCAAAATTATGACGCCTATATTCTTCAAGCCCAGGTTGCTTTCTCCCAGAAAAAAATTGCCGCTGGGGAAGCTGCACTTAACAATGCTATTCTAGCGGATCCTGACAAAAGCCGCGCTTATGATTTGCTCTATCGCTATTATTTACGCACAGATCGACGCCCGGAAGCATTTGCCCTCATTTATGAAGGTTTGGAAAAATTCCCTGAAAATTACGGATTGAAAGTTTTCGAAGCAGATATCTTGCTACAAGAAGGTCGCTTTGAAGATGCCTTGACCGTTTACGAAAGTCTTCACAAAAGACGCCCGGATGATCGGTTCGTTGCGAATAATTATGCAAGCCTGCTCACCGAGATCAAAACTGATCCAGATAGCGCCGCCTTGGCATTGGAAGTTGCCAAAATTGTACGCGACGTGGAGAGCCCGGCTTATCAAGATACGCTTGGCTGGGCCTATTATCGCGCCGGGGACTATCAAAATGCACGTCTGATTTTAAGAAATGCAGTTGAGGAAGCGCCAAATATTGCCGTATTGCAATACCACCTTGGTGCTGTTTATGTAGCCCTTGAAGACTTTGACCGGGGACGCCAAGCCCTGGAAAAAGCACTTCAAATTGGGGGCGGAGAAAATTTCCGATTTGCACCAGAAATTGCAGAATTACTAAAATAGGCTTCCTAATATTGCCACATTCAATCATTTTATGATGATGCACAATTTTGTATCATCCCACCGCTGCCCGCATGGACATAAAATGCAGAGCACATTACAAGCGGGCACGGTAAAAGAGTAAAAATATATGTACGAGAATTTTTTTCAGCTTCGGGAAAAACCCTTTTCCATTCAGCCCGATCCGGCTTTTATGTTTTGGGGTCGCAACCATCGCCTTGCCTATGCGATGTTGGAATATGGCGTCCTGAATAATGCCGGCATATCAGTGATCACTGGCGGTGTTGGTTGCGGGAAGACCACCCTCCTACATCGCCTTCTTGACCAGCTGGAGGGCACTCATACAATTGCCCTGCTTTCCAATATTCAACCCGAGCGGGCAACCTTGTTGAGTTGGGTCTTGATGGGCTTTAACCAACCGTTCTCCGGCCTCAATCATGTCGAAGCCTTTCAAGCGCTGCAATCATACTTTATCGATGAATATAGCGAAGGCCGAAGGTGTGTGCTGATTATCGATGAAGCTCAAAACCTCACTCAGGATATGCTCGAAGAAATTCGCATGCTCTCCAATATAAATGCGGGTCGAGATCAATTATTACAACTTATTCTCGTGGGGCAACCGCAACTCAAAACCATACTCAATCACCCCGATATGCTGCAATTGACTCAGCGTATTGGATCAGATTTTCATCTGACGCCCTTAAATCATGAAGAAGTGCATGCTTATATTGATACCAGATTGCGGATCGCGGGCGCATCCCGGCCAATTTTTAGCGATGAAGCAAAATCATTAATCGCAGATCATTCCCGCGGCATACCGCGCGTTATCAATGTGCTCTCCGACACGGCGCTCGTCTATACTTTCTCTGCGCAAGAAGAGGTTGTCTCCGGGGAAATCGTTCAGTCGCTTATTGACGACAAACAAAGTTTTGGTGTTTTCGGGCTACCAAGACATGATGAAGGCGCGGGCGAGCCAGCTGCTCACTATAGTCTGGAATCAGAGGCTGTCGCCGATGAACAGTCGCGCTCACCCCAGGTTACTGGTCAAATGGCCTATCTTAAAGAGGTCTCGGATGGCGGCTGAAAGGGACACACTGAAAACGGCATATTAAACAATGCTACCGGTGACGCGCCTCAACCAAATACCCCGCTACAGTTTAGCATTCCTCCCAATCAGGGGGAATTAGCGGCTACGTCCACCGCGCCTGAGAACGCACCAGTGAACGCGCCAGAGAATAAGCAAATTAGCGATGATGAAAGCTCAATAACCACACACGAAGCTCTCATCGGAAAAAATATCGCCCGTACAAATGAGCAAACACCGGCTGAACCCTCTTCAAACGGCAGCAGCGATAAACAGAGCGCATCGCCTGAAACAACATCGGAAAATGTAAGGGTTGGATTTATCCTCCTCGAACAACCCAATGGGGTCTCTCCTGTTGAGGCAATTGAATCCATTGGTCCCCATATGCATCCGGTGGTTTATGTAACCTATAGTGGCTTGAGCGAACACCGCGAAGCGGCGCGCGATGCTGGTGCGATCGTCGTTAAGATGCGCGGTGAAAATGAAACACCGCCCGCACGCTGTCGAAATGCCGGATTTCGCCAATTGCGAAAAATAGCACCGGACATCAAATATGTTCAGTTTCTTGATGCAGATCACATAATTAATAAAAACTGGATTGAGCAATCGACCCAGTTTATGGAACGCCGCCCCGAACTCGCAGCGATTCGCGGCAAGTTGGACGCCCAGACCGCAAAGGATGATACCCAGCCAGATAGGGACCCTGCGCATTTGCGGCAAGATTATGAGATCCAGACTTCCGGGGATGATTTACTCGTCCGTGTCAAGAGTTTTGTCGATGTCGGAGGTTTTCGCGGAGACCTGATGTTGGCAGATGTTCAAGATTTCTGTTTGCGCAGCAGAGGAAGAGGACGCCATATCTGGCATCTTGATGTGCCAATGGCGAACCATAAACCAAGAACCAATCAACCCCGATGGTGGCAAAAAAACCGGGAAAAAGGCTTTGGTTATGCTTATAGTGCAGCGCTCCATGGCGTCCCCCCCGAGCGCTACAGTGTTACCGAAATGAGGCGCGCTGTTCTTTGGGGAGGGGCCTTTCCTATTATTTTAATCGCTCTGACCATCGGTGTTGGCATTTTAACCTATGTGATGAGTGCGTATTTCAGCCCGGTGCGAACTGGACTATTGGTTCTGGCCGGCGGGGTGCTGGTCTATTTTCTAAAAGCAGTGATATTTTCATTCCAACCTCAAATTGGGCGCAAACGATCATTGCTACGCAGTTTTAAGGAAACGGCGGCGCATTTCCCCGAATTTTTCGGCGTTATCAGTTTCCTGAAGTGGCGCAAGAACCAGTCTAATCAACAAGCGAAATAAGCCGTCAACAAAACCCCATAGTCTATTTTTGACAGTCAGAACAATTCGCGTTATCGCAAAAAGATAGTTTTTATCCTGCATGCTTTCAACAAAAGGCCATCCTTGTGCGCATTGCCTATCTGGTTAATCAATATCCAGCCATAAGCCACACCTTTATCAGACGTGAAATCGAAGCGCTTACACGCCGGGGGATAGACGTAACCCGTTACGCTATTCGCCCCTCTGCTTCTCCGTTAATTAGTGATGAGGATATCGCCGAAAACGAAGTCACGACCCATATTGTCCTAACCCCAAAAATGACCTTGATTAAAAATATCCTTCAGGGCTTTTTTTCAAATCCTGTGCGGGCTCTTGGTGGTTTTGGTCATGCCATAAAATTGGGCTGGACATCCGAGGCGGGGCTTTTACGGCATATATTATATTACCTTGAAGCCTTGGTCCTTAGTGTCTGGACCCGCCGTGATCAGATTACCCATTTACATGCACATTTTGGTACAAATGCCGCGACGATTGCTATGCTTTGTGCACAGATTAATGATATCAGCTTTAGCTTTACGGTGCATGGCCCGGAAGAATTTGAAAAAATTGCCTTGATTTCTCTTCCCGATAAAATTCGCCGTTCAAGCTTCACCGTCGCAATCTCCAATTATGGCGCAAGCCAAATGAAAATGATGTCGAAACCCGATGTCTGGCACAAAATAAAAATTGTCCGATGTGGCCTTGAAGCCGACTTTTTCAAAACCCCGGAACAATTGGAATCACGCCCCTCGCAAAACAGCCAAGCGGGCAACGCAGTAACCCGGTTTCTTTGCGTTGGCAGATTATGCGCGCAAAAGGCACAAATCGATCTTGTCAGAGCTGCGGCGGCTTTAAAAAAACAAAACCAACCTTTCAAACTTACCCTGATCGGTGATGGTGATATGCGCGGTGCTATTGAAGAAACCATCGCCGCCCATCAGATGGAAGATCAAATCGAGCTTGCCGGCTGGAAGACACCCGCGCAAGTTCGAGAGGCCCTTGAAGAGTGCGATATTTTCGTTTTGCCGAGTTATGGCGAGGGACTACCCGTTTCTATTATGGAGGCACTCGCCATGGAGCGCCCTGTGATCTCCACCTATATAGCAGGGATACCAGAGCTTATTTCTTCGGGAGAATGTGGTTGGCTTGTACCCGCTGGCAATGTCGATGCGATTACCAATGCTATGTCTGAAGCAATCAACACGCCCCCGAACACGCGCACAAAAATGGGGCAGGTGGGCCATGATCGCACCGCTCTAATGCACCATATTGATCTGGAAGCAGAAAAACTGGCTAGCCATTTTCAAGATCACCATGACAGCGCAACGGCTCGTTCACCAAAGCCAATTGAAGGTTCATAATATCTTTTTGGATGCTTTTGAAAAGCTTTAACCAGTTCCCCTTATACTGGAAAAGCTCTAAGAGTTTAACCATGACCCTGATATCCCTTCTTTTTAGCCTCATCTTTGTCGTCTTGACGATCCCTGTCCTCATGTTCGTGATAGAGGTTTTGGGGTCCCTTTTGCCGACAAAACAGGCTGAAAATTTAAGCGACGAAATCACGCCCGGTCCTATCGCGATTATTGTTCCGGCTCATAATGAAGGTGAAAATATCAGGCCCACTCTTAACGATATTCGCGAACAATTGCGCCCAATCGATAGGCTGGTGGTAATTGCCGATAATTGTGATGACAATACCGCTATGATTGCCCGTGAGGAGGGCGCGCTTTGTTATGAACGCAATGATCTGGTCAAAAGGGGAAAGGGCTATGCCATCGAGTTTGCCTTGCAACAGCTAAGGGATAATCCGCCGGAAATTGTCATGTTCTTTGATGCGGATACGCGCCTTGAAGAAAATACCTGCGCGCATCTGGCAGCAAATGCCCATAAAACCAATCGTCCCGTGCAATCTCTCAACATCATGCATGCTGGCAATGAGGCAAGCCCGCGACTTCAAGTTGCTGCATTTGCATGGCTCGTTATGAACCGTGCACGGATGAGCGGGCTTTTTAAAATTTTCGACACCACGCGCATGACCGGAACCGGAATGGCCTATCCATGGTCATTAATCCATGACAGCTTCAAAGGCAGCGGAAATATTGTTGAAGACTTGGCCTTTACATTAGGTTTGGTGCGCGATGGATATGCGCCCATTCTCATCCATGAAACGTGCGTGCATGGTGAATTTCCCAACAGTGAAGAGGCCGCAGTTACGCAGCGCGCCAGATGGGAGCATGGTACGCTCAATGTCGCAAAAACATCCATTCTACCCATGCTCGGCCAAGCAATAACCAGAGCCGATCCTAAATTGTTGGCAATGGCCCTCGATCTTGCAATCCCTCCACTGACGATGCAGATCGCCCTCTCCTTAGGGCTATCCATGCTCGGTATTTTACTCGCACTGGTATTATCCATAACCCTCCCCTTGATCATCGCACTGACAGGCTTGGCACTGCTGTTTGGCGCAATTATAGTGTGCTGGGCCGTTTATGGACGCGAGACACTGCCCCCCCAGGCTATGGTCGGGATTATCGGGTTTATATTGGATAAATTCCGGATTTATGGAAAAAGTGGCCGTCAATCCAGTGCGAGCTGGACTCGCACTGAACGAGATTAATCCTTAAGAGAGTACCCGATTTATCCAAATCCCCCCTTGATTGAGAACCTCATTTGATTGAAAACTTCTGGAAATGAAGGCCCCGATTGAACGAAAGTAAAAACTTATGCCCTACCTACCCATGAACGATACCAAATTTGGGACTTTTGAGGTGGATGCCCTGAAAGAGAAAGGGTTAGACCTTCACGAAAACTATAAAACCGCGGAACCATTTCCCCATATCGTTGTTGATGATTTTCTACCTCCCGACGTTCTCGATAGCTGCCTTGCTGCGTTTCCTTCAGTCGCTGATCCCGATTCCATGACCTTCGACAGGGATCAGGAACGCTTCAAAACCAGTTTTAATCCAGACTATTTACCGGCCCATATTCGCGCACTCTTCTACAGCTTTAACTCAAGACCTTTTTTAAAATTTCTGGAAAACCTAACCGGTATCAAACAACTCATCCCGGACCCGTTTTTTCTGGGCGGCGGCTTTCATGAAATTAAACAGGGGGGCCACTTAAGTGTGCATGCAGATTTTAATTTCCATAAGCCAATGCATCTGGAACGAAGGCTCAATGTTTTAATCTATCTTAATCGCGACTGGAAAAGCGGGTATGGGGGCGCTCTGGAGCTATGGGATAAGGGCATGAAAAACCAGATATGTTCTATCGTCCCGGAATTTAACCGATGCGTGGTCTTCACGACCACCGGGGACAGTTTTCATGGTAATCCCGAACCGGTCAACCATCCCGACAATATCCCGCGGCGCTCCATAGCTTTATATTATTATACGGCTACCTGGGAAAATAGCTCACGCTCTCATGATACGCAGTTTAAGCCCCGTCCCGACTCGGCCGACAAAACCGACTGGGGGGTTAAATCCAGAGCCCTCATGCAAGATGTTATGCCGCCATTATTGTTTCGCAAGGTCGATGCCCTCAAGCATAAGATCAAGCGGTAACATTCTTACACAAATCCGAACATCGCTTGCATGTTAGGCAATATAGCCTTGAAAACTTCTTCTTAGTCTATAGGTAGGATATATAACTCCCGTTTTACAACTCCAGAAGACTAATGAGGAAATTATGGCGCAATACGATCTGGTCATTATCGGCGGCGGCCCGGCAGGGTATAATGGTGCGATCAGAGCCGGACAGCTCGGATTGAAAGTTGCCTGTATCGAAATGCGCGACAGCAAGAAGTTTGGTGGCACCTGCCTCAATGTCGGCTGTATCCCCTCCAAAGCACTCCTCCATGCCTCCGAACTTTTCGAAGCGGCAAAAGATGATTTTGCGGGCCTTGGTATAAAAACAGGGGGCGTCAAACTGGACCTGCCGCAAATGCTCAAACAAAAAGATGATGCGGTTGATGGCCTTACCAAAGGCATCGATTATCTATTGAAGAAAAATAAAGTTGATAGCTTTCTTGGACGCGGTGAAATTGTTTCCGGGGACACGGTGCGCGTCACCGCAGGGGATGGTAAAACCCAAGAATTGAAAACAAAAAATATTCTGATCGCGACCGGTTCAGAGGTCACTCCTCTTCCCGGTGTCGAGATTGATGAAGAGCGTATTATTTCCTCCACTGGTGCGCTTGCACTCCCGAGCGTTCCCAAACATCTGGTCGTGATTGGCGGCGGTGTGATTGGCCTTGAGCTTGGTTCGGTATGGCGCCGCCTTGGCGCTAAAGTGACCGTCGTTGAGTTTCTTGATCGCGTCCTGCCCCCTATGGACGGTGAGGTTTCCAAACAATTCCAGCGCATTTTGAAAAAACAGGGTATGGAGTTCAAGCTTTCCACCAAAGTGACCGGGGTCGAAAAGCTCAAATCCAAACTAAAAATAAACGTAGAACCCGCCAAGGGCGGTGATACTGAAGTCATTGATTGCGACGTTGTGTTAGTCGCCATTGGCCGGCGTCCCTATACCCAAGGTCTTGGCCTTGAAAAAGTCGGTGTAAAGACGGATCAGCGCGGATTTATTGAAACGGATCATTTTAAAACCAGTGTTTCCAATATTTATGCGATCGGTGATTGCATTACCGGACCTATGCTTGCCCACAAAGCAGAAGACGACGCAGTGGCTTGTGTTGAAAATATTGCCGGAAAAGCCGGACACGTGAATTATGATCTGGTCCCCAATGTTGTCTACACCTATCCAGAGGTTGCGAGCGTTGGAAAAACAGCCGAAGAACTCAAAGCCGCTGGCATTGAGTTTAAAACAGGAAAATTTCCCTTTGCAGCCAATAGCCGAGCCAAAACCAATCACGAGACAGATGGTTTTGCAAAAGTTTTAGCCGATAAAACCACCGATAAAATTCTGGGTGTCCATATTGTTGGTGTGGGGGCAGGCGAGTTGATAGCCGAAGCGGTTGCAGTAATGGAATTTGGCGGTTCATCAGAAGATATCGCCAGAACCTGCCACGCACATCCCACCCGCTCGGAAGCGGTTCGCCAGGCGGCCATGGGCGTTGAAGGCTGGACTATGCAAGCGTAATGGGCAGGCCTAGTATGGGGCAAGCCCAATGGGTACAAACTTAAAAAAGAAAGTTTGAACGATTACTCAGCCGCTTGTTTTTGCTCGGGCGGTGTCCATCGCAAAACCGGCTTACGTGCCGAAGCTGTTTCATCGAGGCGGCGCATGGGGGCATAGACCGGAGCTGCCTTGAATTGATCGGCCATCTCGCCGGACTTTGCCTTTCGGGCTAAAGATAAGAGCGCATCACAAAATTGGTCAAGCTCGCGCTTGGATTCCGATTCTGTTGGCTCAATCAACATCGCGCCGTGTACCACCAATGGGAAATACATGGTCATTGGATGATAGCCTTCATCAATCATCGCTTTGGCAAAATCTATGGTTTCAACGCCAGTATCTTTGAGAAAACGATCATCAAACAGGGCTTCATGCATGCAGATCCCGTCAAAGGCTGTGGTCATTTCCTCGCGAAGGCGCGCCTGAACATAATTGGCATTGAGCACCGCATCTTCCGCCGCCTTGCGCACACCATCGACGCCATGGCTCAACATATAGGATAAGGCGCGCACAAACATGCCCATCTGACCATGAAAAGCGGTCATCCGGCCAAAGCTCTCGCCCCCTTCACCATCTGCTTCACTAGTGGCCGCCTTGCGGGTCTCCACAAGTTTAAAGCGCGCTCCGTCATGAATAACAAAAGGCACCGGCGCAAAAGGGGCAAGGGCTTGGGAAAAAACAGTTGGACCCGAACCGGGGCCACCACCGCCATGGGGGGTTGAAAAGGTCTTGTGCAGATTAATATGCATTGCATCAATACCAAGATCGCCGGGGCGCGCTTTACCGGCAATGGCATTAAAATTAGCACCATCGCAATAAAAATATCCGCCGACTTCATGCACCGCATCGGCAATGGCGCGAATGTCACGCTCGAACAGGCCGCACGTATTGGGATTAGTGACCATGATCCCCGCAACATCCGGCCCTAGCTTGGCGCGAAATGCCTCAAGGTCGACACGGCCAGTATCATCGGCCGGAATTGAGTCTACTTTAAAACCACATTGGGCTGCGGTTGCAGGGTTTGTTCCGTGCGCGGATTCAGGGGCCAATACACGGGTGCGGATTTCAGCCTCTCCCTTCGCTTCAATCGCCTTCTTTATGGCCATCATGCCGCATAGCTCACCATGGGCCCCGGCTTTTGGCGACATGGCCACCGCTGGCATGCCCGTTAATTGCTTGAGCCAATGAGCAAGATTATCGATCAATTCCAATGCGCCCTGCACCGTTGATTCTGGTTGCAAGGGATGCACATCGCCAAAGCCCGGCAAGCGCGCCATTTTTTCATTAAGGCGCGGATTATGCTTCATGGTGCACGAGCCAAGGGGAAACGGCCCCATATCAATGGCGTAGTTTTTCTGGCTCAGACGCACATAGTGGCGCATGGCTTCAGGCTCGGACAGACCGGGCAGGCCGATCGTATCGGTACGCTCCAACCCGCCAAGACGAGAGCTTATGCCAGCAGGTTCCGGGAAATCCACACCCGTACCAGCAAAATCACCCGTTTCAAAAATCAACGCTTCGGAAATTTGCAAGGCTTTATTACCGGTGAAAGTAATCGGTGCATCCACATGGACAGTATCGGATTTTGTGGGGCGACCCTGATTATTCATACTCATGATTGCAATACCTCACTTAGTCCGCTTACAAATTGTTGGATATCTTCATCGCTCACACATTCAGTTGCCGCAACAATCAGCAAGTTTTCTGCTGCGCTAACATCGGGGAGCAACCGGCTTGCGGGGATACCCGCCAGAATATTTTTCTCCGCCAATGCTTCAACCACTTGTGCTGCGGGCTTGGGCAAGCGCAGAGTAAATTCATTAAAGAATGCGCCATTGATCAATTCAACACCTTGCACTTGCGCCAATGCATCCACCGTTTTCGAGGCTGCTTCATGATTGAGCACTGCCAAACGGCGCAAGCCCGCCTCTCCCAAGAGCGTCATGTGAACGCTAAAGGCCAGACAACAAAGACCGGAATTGGTACAAATATTAGACGTTGCCTTGTCCCGGCGAATATGCTGCTCGCGGGTCGATAATGTCAGCACAAAACCGCGCTTGCCTTCCGCATCAACGGTTTCACCACAAAGGCGCCCCGGCATCTGACGGACATATTTCTGGCGCGTGGCAAACAAACCAACATAAGGCCCGCCAAAGTTAAGACCATTGCCGATGGATTGCCCCTCACCTACAACAATATCGGCGCCCATAGAGCCCGGGCTTTTCACCGCGCCAAGGGACATCACTTCTGTCACCACAGCGATCAGCAATGCCCCTTTTTCATGAGCTGCTTTTGCAATCGGTGCCAAATCACGCACATTGCCAAAAACATCAGGGGTCTGCACAATCACGCAAGCGGTTTTATCGTCAATCTGGCTGATAATATCTTCCGTGCCATCAACATCAATTGGCGCGGACACAACCTCATCACCAAGCAATTCGGAATTGGTACGGGTGACAGAAGCATAATGAGGATGCAGACCGCCTGACATAATTACTTTTTTGCGCTTATTAATTCGCCGCGCCATCAATGCCGCTTCCGCGCATGCCGTCGAGCCATCATACATGGAAGCATTGGCAACATCCATGCCTGTTAATGCGGCCACTTGAGTTTGAAACTCAAACAAATATTGCAATGTCCCTTGAGCAATTTCGGGCTGATAGGGGGTGTAGGATGTTAGAAACTCAGAGCGCTGAATAATATGATCAACCGTTGCCGGGATATGGTGCTTATAAGCGCCGCCGCCAACAAAGAATGGGCCAGCAGATGCCGCCCGGTTTTTGGCCGCCATCGAGCCAAGGGTGCGCTCGACACCCAGCTCACCGGCATGGGTTGGCAAATCAATCTCGACATTCAAAAGGCCCGCCGGTACATCGGTAAACAGATCATCAATCTGATTAACCCCGATTACCTTTAACATTTGCTGACGGTCAGCGTCATTCAATGGAAGATAGCGCATTACGCGTCACCCGCAAAATCTTTATACGCCCCTTCATCCATCAAGCCGTCCAACTCGCTTGCATCTGCCGGTTTGATTTTCACAAACCAGCCGGACCCGCCAGCATCCTCATTGACCTTTGCCGGCTCATCAACGATTGCATCATTGATAGCGATAATTTCGCCAGAGATTGGCGCGTAAACATCTGATGCCGCCTTGACGCTTTCAACAACGGCCATATCGTCGCCCGCAGAAAAACTGGTGCCAATTGCCGGTAATTCAACAAACACGACATCACCAAGCTGTTCAGCAGCATGGGCTGTAATACCCACTGTAGCGGTGTCGCCTTCCGTTTTTACCCATTCATGGTCTTTGGTATATTTGGTTGTCATAATTTATAATCCTCTTCAACTTGATAAGGGAGACAAGCGGGGCCGTTACCCACGATAATAATTTTGCGGAACAAATGGCATATCCGCGACTTTTGCTGGCAACGCTTTTCCGCGCACCATTAATTGTACAGGCGTACCGGTTTTTGAAAATTCAGCGGCCACATAGCCCATGGCCACAGGTGCGCCGTGGGTTGGGCCGAAACCACCGGAAGTAATCCGCCCAATAGTTGCGCCGTCCACTGATTGAATTTCTGCGCCCTCACGGGCGGGCGCACGGCCCTCAGGCTGAATGCCAACCCGCAAAATCGAGGGGCCATCGGACAATTCTTTTAAAATACGATCCGCACCGGCAAAGCCGCCTTCTTCGCGCCGACGCTTACCCAAAGCAAAGCCAAGATTGGCCTCTACCGGAGAATTATGCTCATCCATATCATGCCCATACAGACAAAGTCCTGCCTCAAGGCGCAAACTATCGCGCGCGCCAAGGCCGATTGGTTCAACCTCATCATGGGCCAATAAAAGCCTTGCAATGGCCGTGGTATCTTTTTCCTGACAGGAAATCTCGAAACCATCCTCGCCAGTATATCCGCAACGGGATACAAAAACTTGCGTGCCTGCCAATGCAATTGATTGTGCCGACATAAACGGCATAGTCGCAACTTCCGGCGCATGGGATGCCAATATAGTTGCAGCCATTGGCCCTTGCAGCGCGAGCAGGCCAAACCCTTCCATGACCTGTACATCAAACGCATCGCCCAGACGCTCACGCAAATAGGCAAAATCCTGATCCTTCACCGCTGCATTCACAACCACAAATAGACGCCCGCCCATTTTATCCTCGCCATTAATGAGAGGTGGGCGTGTAATCATTAAATCATCACGAATGCCGCCCTCATCATTGAGCAAGAGTGTGTAGCGAATACGTCCGGGTTTTAATTTTTGGATCTCGCCCGGCACTAATGTCTCAATGGCTTTTGCAATAGCTTCATGGGCACCGGCGCTGCCATGCTCGGCAGTTTTACTATTGAGAAAACACTGCCCCATATGAGAGACATCAAACAGGCCGGCTTTTGTCCGTGTGTGTTGATGCTCTTTCAAAACCCCCATGGGATATTGAACCGGCATTTCATAACCGGCAAAGGGAACCATTTTGCCCCCCAGCTCGGTGTGTAAATCATAAAGCGGTGTGCGCTTTAGGGGTTCGGATTTTGGGTCTTTGGATTGGGTCACTTGGCTGCTCCGTGGTCAATGACGCCCCTCCAACTTATTCGGAGTGACAAAAATGACCCCAGCTGTCGGGAAACCTGAGAGATTTGATGGGCGAGGCAATAACAACCCTCACTCACTTAGCTCCTTCGGTGAAGCCGGGCATCGGCCCTGCTTACTTTCCAGCCTTTAGTACTCAATTGCGGTCCATGGTGCCTGAGAGTTTCCGGGGCGGTTGCTCCTTCGGCGGCGAAGAGTTTTTTCGCGCTCTCCCGCAATTGTGGTGCAAATGATGAATCATCCTTTGCGTACCAGAACTTTACGCTGCATTTCCGGCAAGTCAATCAGGATCGGACAAGATAGGAGAAGTATAACAATTTCGTTGCTAAGTGACGCCTTGCTCACTGGACGTGCTATGCGGCCAAGCTCAACGCCTTATTAGCTAGGCTTGCCACCTGACATATGGGCACACAAATTACACTGACCCTTAATCTCGAGGCGCGCAGTATCCAGATGAAAATCATGATCTTGCACAATCGGGGTCACATCCTCGCGGATTTTGGAATCCAGCTCGACCTCTTTTACATGAGAGCAGGTATTGCAGATCAGAAAAGTCTGTACTGCGTGCGGCGCTTCATGATTACACAACACAAAGGCATTTATGCCATCCAGCTTATGGATAATGCCCTTATCCTCAAGGCCATCAAGGGCGCGGTAAACCGTCATCGGGGCCCGAACACCCTTTTCTTTTAGCTTATCGAGTATCTCATAAGCTTTCAGTGGGTCTGCGGTTTCGGTTAATGTATCCCAGACCAGTCTCTCATTTTTCGTCAACGCGGATGTTCGCATAGTATGGCCCTGCCCGTGATTATGGCTATGTGTATCTGACATTGAAAACCCCTCCTCCGTCACGATCAATTCTTTCCTGAATAGCCCATATCGAATCGCCATCAAGACTGAATAAAATGTTATATCAATGTTATATCATTTCGGGCGGCTGGAAAGATCAGCCGTAAGGATATTTTTCAATATTCTCGCAGAGGTTGCGAATTTGTCACAAGATTTTCACTTTTTTGGTATGAAGCACCGCTTATCTTTCCGGTCGATACACCTCTAGGCTTGCTTATTGGCTAAAAACCTCTAAAGCCCAAAGCCATGACGCAGCGCAACAATAACCCCGCATCCTCCGCTATTGCCGATCTTCGCAATATAGCAATCATTGCCCATGTTGATCATGGCAAAACCACACTCGTTGACGAGATGCTACGCCAATCGGGCGCAGTTGAAGCCCATTCAGAAATGGCCGAGCGGGCAATGGACTCCAATGATATCGAGCGCGAGCGCGGCATCACTATTCTAGCAAAATGTACATCAGTGCGCTGGGAGGGAACCGACACACCGGTTCGCTTGAATATTGTCGATACGCCAGGGCACGCAGATTTTGGCGGCGAGGTTGAGCGCATTCTCTCCATGGTAGATGGATGCCTATTACTCGTTGACGCCGCAGAAGGGCCAATGCCGCAAACAAAATTTGTCCTTTCAAAAGCACTCGCATTGGGGCTGAAACCCATCGTCGTCCTCAATAAAGTTGATCGCCCGAGCGCTGATCCGGATGCGGCTCTGGATGCAGCATTTGATCTTTTTGCTGCGTTGGGCGCAAGTGATGAACAACTAGATTTTCCTGTGATCTATGCCTCTGGCCGCGATGGCTGGGCAAGTGCAAGCGCTGATGGTCCGCGCGAGAATTTACAACCCCTTTTCGAACTGATCGTGAATCATATCCCGCCCCCGCCAGTAGACGAAGAAGCAAGTAGCCAACCCTTTACAATGCTGGCAACAACCCTTGAGGCAGATCCGTTTCTCGGGCGGATTTTAACCGGGCGCATAAACACCGGTATGATCAAACCGGGGACCACCTTAAAAGCGATTTCCGGCGACGGCGGCGAAATAGAGCGTGTACGGATTACTAAGGTTCTCGCCTTTCGCGGCCTTAAACGCCAGCCGGTCGATGAAGCGCGCCCCGGCGATATTATTGCGATTGCCGGTTATACCAAAGCCTCTGTGGCTGACACCTTATGTGACCTTGAAGTCGAGACTGCCCTTCCATCCCAACCTATCGATCCCCCGACCCTATCCATTACCATTGGCGCCAATGATTCCCCTCTTGCCGGGCGTGAAGGTAGCAAAGTGCAATCGCGGGTAATCCGTGAGCGATTATTGCGCCAAGCGGAAGGCGACATCGCGATTAGCGTTACCGAAACACCAAATCGCGATGCATTCGAGGTAGCAGGTCGCGGAGAATTACAACTTGGTGTTTTGATCGAGAATATGCGCCGGGAAGATTTTGAAGTTGCCGTATCACGGCCCCGGGTTTTAACACGCACTGATGAAGACGGGACTTTGCTGGAGCCAATTGAAGAAATCACCATCGATGTTGATGATGAGTTTTCGGGCTCTGTGATCGAGCATCTCACAAAACGCAAAGCAGAACTGGTTGAAATGAAACCATCAGGGGGCGGAAAAACACGCCTGATTATGCACTGCCCTGCCCGTGCTTTAATCGGCTATCATGGTCAATTTTTAACAGACACAAGAGGCACCGGAGTTATGAACCGGGCCTATCTTGAACATGCCCCCCATAAAGGCGCTATTGAGGGACGGCGCAATGGCGTTCTGATCTCCAATGGTGACGGCGAAGCAGTGCCTTTTGCGCTTTGGAATTTGGAAGCGCGCGGCATCATGTTTATCTCCCCCGGAGAGAAGGTTTATAAGGGGATGGTCATTGGCGAGAATGCAAAACCCGATGATCTGGATGTTAATCCGCTCAAGGCCAAGCAACTGACAAATATTCGCGCCGCCGGCAAGGATGACGCGGTGCGCCTTACAACCCCCAAGCGGCTTACTCTCGAAGAAGCAATCGCCTATATTGATGAAGACGAGCTGGTGGAAGTTACCCCGAAAAACATCCGTATACGCAAAATTGAGCTAGAGCCCCACATGCGCAAACGCCGCGCAAAAGAGGCGGGTTAGAAATTTTATAAACAAAACGATGCCGGTTGATGGCTAACATGCCATCAACTGACAATTAGAGGATGGTACTAGCTCGGAATTTAGGCCGCATTTGCCTGATCGCCCAGCGAATCTACAAAGCGTTTGAAAATATAAAAACTGTCTTGCGGACCGGGGCTTGCTTCGGGATGATGCTGCACCGAAAATACCTTTTTGCCTTTCAGGGCGATACCGCAATTCGTACCATCAAATAACGAGGTATGGGTCTCGCTAACATTTTCCGGCAAACTCTTTGCGTCAACGCAAAACCCGTGATTCATAGAAACGATTTCGACTTTGCCAGTCGTCAAGTCCTTTACCGGATGGTTGGCCCCATGATGACCCTGATCCATTTTTTGTGTTTTCGCTCCAAGGGCCAAGGCTAACATTTGATGGCCCAGACAAATTCCAAACACCGGAATTTCTGAATCAATCAGTTTACGAATAATTGGCACAGCATAGTCGCCAGTTGCAACCGGATCCCCCGGACCATTGGAGAGAACAACACCATCTGGCTTGAAGCTGATAATTTCATCAAAACTTGTAGAGGCAGGCACAACCTGAACGCGGCAATTTTGGTCAGCGAGCAAACGCAAAATATTTTTCTTAACGCCGTAATCAATTACCACGATCAACGGACGCTGTGCATCTGCATTTTTATTTTCAAACCCGCGTTCACGGGTCCATAAAGCCTCTGAGTGGGAAAACCCTGATAAGGCTGTCATATCCTTGGCCAGATCACGCCCTTCAAGCCCGGCCCATTCCTTAGCCCGCGCCCGCATGGCTTCAATATCAAAATTACCCGATGGACTATGGGCAATCACACCGTGGGGCATGCCTTGCTCGCGAATCATAGCGGAAAGGGCTCTTGTATCGATGCCACAAAGCCCGATAACCCCGCGCCGCTTTAACCAGCCGGGTAAGTCAAATTGAGATCGGTAATTGGAAGGGCTGGTGACTTTTTCGCGAAAAATCACCCCTCTGGCCGCTTGCACAGCGCTATCTGCGGCAAATTCGACATCCTCATTATTGACCCCCACATTACCTATATGGGGGAAGGTAAAGGTCACAAATTGCCCAGCATAAGAAGGATCGGTGAGAATTTCCTGATATCCGGTCATGGCGGTGTTAAAACAGACTTCGCCAACCGCCTCGCCCGTGGCACCGACCCCATAGCCTTTAAAAATCAGGCCATTGGACAAGACCAGCATGCCGGTATGGTTGGGCGGGTTGGCGGTACTAATACGCATGATAATATCTCACTTTTGAGCTGATTTCGCCAAATTGATCGGAAACTATGGGAACCCTTAATTGCGGTCAAGGGGCTATTTTTTCATAGCCAAAAGGGGGAAAAGTACAGTATTTTTCCCGCTAAGTGGTGCTTGAAAAGTCTAAATCGGGTCGGTAAACCTACGCTCTGCACTGTACGCACGCAAAGCGGACCACTACCCGGACAGTGCGTTACGAAAAGGATATAAGCCTATGTTGCGCCAAGAGATCGATGACGCCTTAAAAGTGACGATGAAAGAACGCGGGGATAAATCGCGCATAGCAACATTGCGGCTGATGAACGCCGCAATCAAAGACCGGGATATTGCAGCGCGCGGCCTGGATCGATGCGAGGGTGTTAGTGATGAAGAGATACTCGGCATTCTAACAAAGATGGTCAAGCAGCGCGAAGACAGCTCGGTTGCATTTGAAGAAGGGGGACGCCCGGAACTAGCCGAGCAGGAACGCTCTGAAATAGAAGTCATCCGCGAATTTATGCCTAAACAAATGGATGACGAAGAATTACAAAATGCTGTCGAAAGCGTGGTCCAAGAATTTGAAGCAACAAGCCTGAAAGATATGGGCAAATGTATGGGCGCATTGAAAGAACGCCACCAAGGCGCGATGGATTTTGGCAAGGCGGGTAAAATTCTCAAAAGCGCCCTTTCAACGCCCCAATCATGAATCGAATAGTAATAAAATTTTTTATTGCTCTTGGTGCGCTCGTTTCAATTCTACTTTTTATCGCTGCTCTTTGGTTATGGGACCCACTCAGCCAAAACTTACAAAGCGATGAAATTTTACAAAAAGCGCGCCTTTATAATGTTGAAATCATTCGCGACGAATATGGTGTGCCCCATATTTTCGGGGACACAGATGCGGATACGGCATTCGGACTTGCCTATGCGCAAGCCGAAGATGATTTTGAAACCGTGCAAGAAGTTGTCGCAGCAACAAGGGGCGTGCTTTCGCGCTATCGCGGCAGTGATGCAGCCCCTACTGATTATTTGATCTCCCTTCTTAACGTGTGGCAATCGGTTGATGAAGGATACGAGAAACAAGTCCCCGATCATATCAAAGCTATTGCTAACGCTTATGCAGCAGGGATCAATCTTTACGCAGCGCGGCATCCAGACGAGACATGGACTGCGCTTGCACCCTTTACCGCGCAAGATATCATTGCCGGCTTCGTTTTTAAAACGCCGCTTTTTTACGGACTTGATGAAACCTTGCTCGCCCTTTTTGGTGATGACTATCAACAGCAAATAGCCCTCGACCCCGCATCAGACCGTCAAAGCTGGACGGTCGGCCCACACAGCCTCGCCAAACGTGGTTCAAATGCGATTGCCGTATCGCCTGAGCGCAGCCCCGATAAAAAAACCCGCTTGCTGATTAATTCACATCAACCATTTTCAGGGCCCGTTGCATGGTATGAAGCGCACCTTGCCTCCAGGGAAGGGCTCAATATTACCGGAGGAACCTTCCCCGGAGCGCCGGTCATCTTGCATGGGTTCAACCCATATCTTGGCTGGGCAAACACGGTCAATAAGCCCGATCTGGTTGATACCTATATTTTAAAAATCAATCCCGAAAACTCCAATCAATATTTACTTGATGGAGAGTGGGTGGGCTTTGAACAGTCCAGGGTCCGGTTCCGGGTAAAACTCTTTGGTCCGTTCGCACTCCCCGTAAACCGCAAAATCCTACACTCAAAACATGGCCCCGTCATACAGTCAGACCACGGCACATATGCGATACGCTATTCGGGACGAAATGAATTGCGTCAATTGGAGCAATATTATCGTCTGAACAAATCAACCAGCATGGAGGAATTTCTGGAAGCGATGGCGATGAACGCATTGCCTAGTATCAATTATATATATGCAGACCATGCGGGAAATATTGGCTTTATATATAACGCGCAATATCCGGATCGAAATGATGATTGGGATTGGAGCAAGGACTTACCGGGCGATCGATCAGACCTGATTTGGGAAAATTATCGCCCCTTTACCCAAGTCCCCATTATTATTAATCCTGCCTCTGGCCTGCTCTGGAATTCCAACAACACCCCCATGGCCGCAACTGACGGCGATGACAATCTTCGCGCTGAAAATTTTCCCCAATCCATGGGTCTGCAAACAAATATGACAAACCGGGCCCACCGCATGGTTGAGCTAACCGGCAAAAACCAAACGATTGACAAAGCACGATTGCTAGAAATCAAATTTGATACTCAATATTCGCAAAAATCACTGGCCGTTGAAATCATAAAAGATGTGCTGATGGATGATCGTAATGAAGCTAGTAAATATAAAAATGCAAGAGAGCATTTACGCAAATGGGATTTTCGCACCAATATTGAAAACCATCATGCGGCGCTGGGCGTCTTCACTGTTTTGCGCGAAATAACGGCGGAATTCACCAAACAAAAACCACCCGAGCGCAGCCAAGCCTTTCGGGACGCGGTTGATTTACTGGTTGATAATTTTGGAACCGTCGACATTAGCTGGGGCGAAGTTAATAGATTGGTACGGGGATCATTTAATCAACCAGTAAGCGGCGCACCTGATATTTTACGGGCCATATATCCAGCTGAGATTCGCGAGGACGGAAAATTATTTGCCAATGCGGGTGACACATGGATTGCGCTAGTGGAGTGGGATGAGGACGGTAACCAAAGCGCCGACCTGGTTCATCAATATGGCAGCGCAACCCTCAATGAGACCTCACCTCATTACGCCGACCAAGCCCCATTATTTGCAAAAGAGCAATTCCGGCCCGCGCTTCTTAAATA
This sequence comes from uncultured Caulobacterales bacterium, assembly GCA_964392325.1. Lineage (GTDB taxonomy): Bacteria > Pseudomonadota > Alphaproteobacteria > Caulobacterales > Parvularculaceae > CALLPQ01. Next base: position 49,061 of record CAYMPJ010000004.1, on the reverse strand, counting down.
TGATGATATTGTCCGCAACGCGACGCGCAGATATTCACCCATTGATCAATAAGAAAAATTTTCGGGCGAACGCTGCTTCCTCGCAGATTGTCGATTGCACTTTAAAACATAACCCACACAATTAAAATTAACTGCATACAATCATCGCCAGCGTGCGCTTTTCAGTATAGTGTGCGCAAATCCAGCTGATAAGGAACCCACGACGATGATGAAAGACCTCTTCTCCCTCAAAGGCCGCACCGCAATAGTCACTGGCGGATCGCGCGGTATTGGAAAAATGATCGCCCAAGGCTTTATTGAGCAAGGCGCCAAGGTCTATATCACCGCGAGAAAAGCCCCGGCATGCGATCAAGCTGCGGAGGAATTATCCAAGACGGGCGGCACCTGCATTTCACTTCCTCATGATATTTCCAACCTTGATGGAATAAATGCATTTGTCGATGAATATAAAACCCATGAAAAAAGCGTTGATATTCTTGTCAATAATGCTGGCGCTGCCTGGGGTGCCCCCTTTGACGAATTCCCGGAGGCCGGTTGGGACAAGGTGATAAATTTGAATGTGAAATCGCCTTTCTTTTTAACGCAAGGCCTTCACTCATTGCTCAAAGAAAATGCCAGCCAGCAAACGCCTTCAAAAATCATCAACATTGCTTCAATTGATGGTATACGGATGAATCCGATGGAAACCTATTCCTATCAGGCTTCAAAAGCCGGCATGATTCATTTGACAAGACGTATGGCAGCGCGGCTTATTCAGGATAATATTGCGGTCAGTGCTATTGCTCCTGGTGCTTTCGCATCAGAGATGAACAAAATCGCTAAAGAGCAAAGCGAAATGGTGGGGCAAGCCATTCCGGCAAAACGGATCGGCAAGGATAGTGATATGGCTGGAACTGCTGTTTTTCTCGCCTCGCGAGCGGGTGATTATATTGTCGGCGATACCCTCGCCGTTGATGGCGGTGTTGCTTATTGTTCTAACACTATTTAAAGGGCCCCCCGCACATGTTAACCCCGCAAAAAGCTTTAAATACTAAAGCAGTTTTTGGCGAGAAGCCGGAACCTGCAACCGTATTGGGGGATATTGATCTTTCCTCAAAACTTGCGATCGTAACGGGGGGATATTCTGGTATCGGCCTTGAGACTGTGCGCGCCCTCGCCGAGCGCCATGCAGATATAATAATTCCTGTACGCACAAAGGAAAAGGCTGAAAAAGCCATCGCTGCCCTCCCCGGCCCACTACAAAAGCGTATTACTTTAGCCAGCATGGATTTGGCTGATATAAAAAGCGTGCGAAAATTTACCCGGGACATGACCGATCAAAATCGCCCCCTGGACCTCCTGATCAACAATGCCGGCATTATGGCCTGTCCGGAGACGCGCATCGGGCCGGGATGGGAGACGCAATTTGGCGTTAACCATCTTGGCCACTTTGAACTGACCGACGGGCTGCTGTCTCTTCTGAGAAAGGCCGATAGCACGCGCATTGTCTGTCTATCGTCAATCGCCCATCGGCGCAGCGATATTCAATGGGACGATATACACTTTACAAAAACCCCCTATGAAAAATGGGATGCTTATGGGCAGGCCAAAACAGCCAATGCTCTATTTGCCCTTAGCCTTGATATGCAATTTCAAGACGAGGGCATTCGCGCCTTTTCGGTTCATCCCGGCGGTATCATGACACCGTTGCAACGCCATCTTGAGAATAAAGAAATGGTCGCGTTGGGCTGGATTGATAAAAATGGCGACATTTCGCCATTCGCCAAACCCTTCTTCAAGACACCCACGCAAGGGGCTGCGACCAGCCTATGGGCCGCAACAAGCCCGGAACTTGCCGATAAAGGGGGCGTTTATTGTGAAGATTGCGATATTGCCGAGCCAATGAGCGAAACATCCGTATTTTGCGGGGTGGCAAGCCATGGGGCTTCAGCCCAATCTGCGGAAAGACTCTGGCAACTAAGTCTTGATATGCTCTCCTAAAAACACCGTCGAAAAGCGTAATTGTTCTTGCTTTTTATCGTCAAAAAGGCGATATGACCGCCTTACATCGGATCGGGGCGTAGCGCAGCCTGGTAGCGCATCTGCTTTGGGAGCAGAGGGTCGCAAGTTCGAATCTTGCCGCCCCGACCATGTAAGTTTTCAAATTTCGCAATATTCCTGATGATTGAAGCCCGGCAAGATGCTACCGGCTATAAAAAAAGAGCTGCCATGGCTCTCAACCCCCCAAGCTTCAGCGCCGGTACATGAATTAAATTAATGGTTTAAACAGGTAAAACAGGATTTACCTTTTCAATATATTGAATAATGATGATCGCCTAACCTCAATAACGTGCTGAGACATGGCCCAGAATACACATCAAGTTTCGTTAGATCAGCCAAGCGGCGGGATAGAAATATCATCCCCTAGCGGCCAAGTGCAGATATTGCATCCCTTATGGTTGCGCGAGCGCGGCGGCGGGGCGTTGGTGGATGCACGCAATAATCAGCGCCTATACGAACCGGCTGAACTGCCCCTCTCCCTGAAAGTCACGCAAATAGACGATATTGCAGACAATCAGCTTTCCTTGCGGTTTAGTGACGATAAAGTCGTCCATATCGACTTACCCAATCTGGAAACCGAATTGGGATGGCGCGATGACCCACAATCGCCGCCAGACCCTGTTTTTTGGAATTCAAAATCTCTCACTCTGCCCAAAGCGATGTGGAGCAATCTTGATGACCCCCGGGAAATGTTATCGCTCTTGGAAAAATTTTACCAAACCGGATTTTGTATTATCCGGGGCACCCCAACCGATGACGAAACTTTTTATGAGATGATAAACCGCTTTGGCCATATTCGGGCGACTAATTTTGGGCAACACTTTGAAGTGAAGGCCAAAACCAATACCGAGGTCATTGATCTTGCCTATACAGATCTTGAATTGATGGCACATTCAGATAACCCTTATAGACGGCCAGTGCCAGGCATTCAATTTTTGCAATGTGTTGAAAATTCTGTACCGGGCGGACATTCAACAATTGTTGACGGATTTGCGATTGCAGATCATATGCGCCGCAACTATCGCGATGAATTCGATGCCTTGTGCCAAACACCCGTGCGTTTTCGATATGAATCTGCAGACCATATTTTGCAATCTCGCGCGCGCATCATTGAATGCGATGAAGATGGCACGCTAGAGCGTGTAAGATTTAGCTCCCGCGTTGATTATGTTTATCCTGTTAAACCTTCCCAGCTTGATCTTTACTATGCGGGTCGTAAGCGATTTTATGAATTTGCAAATAGCGCGGAATATCAAATCAGTTTTCCTTTCGAGCCCGGGCTTTTACTGATGATGGACAATTACAGAACCCTGCATGGTCGCAAAGCATTTGAGAGTGGATCAGGAGACCGCTTCTTAAAGGGGTGTTATATCGATCACGATACAACCGACGGAATGTATCGGGCATTGACAAGAAACAATATGTGCACCTGACAAATTTTGGAGCCAATTATGGTATTAGAAAATGCAGTTTCCTTCCACAAGATGGAAGATGGAACCGTGGAAGATTATGAATTTCTTGCACGGCATGAAGAAGCATTTGTTAAAAAACTACCTGAGCGGCTCTTATCCGTGCTGGAAAACATGGCCGCCGGACTATCGGGTTATCAGATAAATCGCCTTGACCATTGCCTGCAAACAGCCACCCGCGCTTATGAAGATGGCGCAGATATCGATTGGATTGTCAGCGCCCTGTTGCATGATTGCGGAGATGAATTAGCCCCTCTTAATCATGACAGTATGGCAGCGACAATAATTCAACCCTATGTCCGCGAAGAATGCACATGGGTGGTGCGCCATCACGGTATTTTTCAATTTGCTTATTACGGCGATAAAATTGGCCAAGACCGCGAAGCGCGGCAAAAATATCGCGATTCCCCCCATTATGAGTCGGCAGTTTATTTTTGTAAAAACTGGGACCAAACCTCGTTTGATCCTCTGTACAAAAATAAAAATCTGGATTTTTTTGCACCAATGGTGCGTGAAGTATTTTCCCGAACTGCCTATGATCAAAAACATCTACGGCCGGGCGAAAAAATGCCCATGAAAAAATAGATTTCCAACCCTTTTACCAGCTTGGACTATATTTTTTAAGACGTGTATTTTTCGACATAATTTTCGATACGGCCAAAGATAGAATTGCCTTGGGCATCATTCATTTCGATGCCAACCTTGTCACCAAAATGCATGAAAGGCGTTTTGACATCGCCGGTCTGGATTTTTTCAATCATTCTGATTTCCGCGATACAGCTATAGCCAACGCCGCCATCTTCAATTTTTTTACCCTCGCCGCCTTCAAATTTATTGGACACAGTACCAGAGCCAATGATCGAGCCTGCACAAAGAGCACGGGTTTTTGCCGCATGCGCCACCAATTGCGCCATATCGAACGTCATATCGGTTTTGGCATTAGCACATCCAAAAGGCGCGTCATTATAATCGACCAATAAGGGAAGATCGATTGTATTGTCACGCCATGCTGCGCCTAACTCATCTGGCGTTACAGCAACTGGCGAGAAAGAGCTCGTCGCTTTACCGTGCACGAAACCAAATCCTTTGCTTAGCTCATTAGGGATAAGACCTCTTAGCGAGACATCATTGACCAACATAACCAGTTTAATATGCTTTGCGGCCTTCTCCGAGCTAACGCCCATGGGCACATCATCGGTTATCACGGTGATTTCAGCTTCCATATCGATGCCATAGGCTTCATCGGCGGCTAATATCGGGTCCCGCGGGCCGATAAATGTATCGGAACCCCCTTGATACATGAGGGGATCGGAATAAAAACTATCGGGCACTTTTGCGCCGCGCGCTTTTCTCACAAGCTCAACATGGTTGAGATAAGCCGATCCATCAATCCACGTATAGGCGCGGGGCAACGGAGATGCGCAAGCGCTCTCATCAAATGCAAAGCCTTCAATGGTGCCTGCATTTAATTGTTCATAGCGCGCCTTTAATTGCGGCGCCGCTTTATCCCAATCGTCTAATGCCACTTGCAAATTTGGGGCTATATCATCCACCTCAACAGCCCGTTTCAGGTCACGTGATACAACAACCAGCCGCCCATCGCGGCCATGCTTTAAAGAAGCTAATTTCATTGGTTAACTTTCATCCTTGATTTTTTCATGGAGCCATGCCGCATGTCGCGGTGCTTTTTTTGTTTGAGACCATTCGGCAATCATATCATCGGCAACCGCCTTCAGCGATGCCATTTGTTCTTGTGTTCCAATATCGGCGGCCAGCTCTAAACGATGGCCATTTGGATCACGAAAGTAAATGGATTTAAAAATTCCATGATGGGTTGGGCCAAGAACCTCAATGCCTGATGCTTCCAGGCTTTCTTTTGCTGCCAGTAATTTTTCCAGATTTTCTACGCGCATCGCAATATGTTGCACCCAAGTGGGTGTATTGCGATCCCGGTCCATTTCCGGCTGTTCTGGAAGCTCAAAAAAAGCCAGCACATTTCCATTACCCACATCTAGGAAAATATGCATATACGGATCATAGTCGCCGGTTGATGGGACATGGTCTTCAGCTATCGCTAGTTGAAAATCCATACCAAGATGGGTTCTATAAAATTCGACAGTTTCTTTGGCATCGCGGCATCGATAAGCCACATGGTGAAAACCTTGTGTTTGAATAGCCATATTTACTCCGCCACTTCCAGTGTGCCACGTTCAATCTGATCTCGTTCGATTGATTTGAACAAAGCTTTGAAATTCCCTTCACCAAACCCTTCTTTATAGTCGCCTTTGCGTTGTATGAACTCAAAAAATCCCGGGCCAATTTTTGGCACCGCAAAAATTTGCAAAAGCAAACGGGGTTCATCACCTTCCGTCGTGCCATCAAGCAGAATGCCGCGTATTTGCAGGCCCTCAACATCCTCGCCATGTCCGGGCAAGCGCTCATCCAACATTTTATAATATGTGTTTGGGGGTGCGGTCATCAGTTCAACACCGCCCTTGCGCAGACTATCAACACAGCCATAAAGATCTTCGCAAGAAAGGGCGATATGTTGAATCCCCTCGCCGCGATGTTCCAGCAAATATTCTTCAATTTGCCCTTTGCCGTCTTCGCCTTCTTCATTAAGCGGTATACGAATCTTGCCATCTGGCGCGGTCAACGCACGAGATTTAAGGCCAGTATATTCACCCTTTATATCAAAATAGCGAATCTCGCGAAAATTAAACAGGCGTTCATAAAATTCTGCCCAATAATCCATTCGTCCGCGATATACATTATGGGTTAGATGATCGACCACATCAAAGCCAACCCCTTCAGGATTTTTATCGACCCCGTCCAGATAGATAAAATCGATATCATAAATGGATAAATCTTCCCCATACCGATCGATAAAATAAATTGCCCCGCCGCCAATCCCGCGAATTGCCGGGATGGAAAGCTCCATCGGACCAACATGAGTATCGAGTGGTTCTGCCCCCAGCTCTAAAGCCCGCTCATAGGCGAGCTTGGCATTTTTAACGCGAAACCCCATTCCGCAAGCTGATGGACCATGCTCGCGGGTGAAATGTCCCGCAGGCGATTGGGACTCATAATTTGTAATAAGATTGATGCCGCCTTGTCGCCAAAGCTCCACAGCTTTGGAGCGGTGTTTTGCGATCTTGGTAAACCCCATCTGTTCAAAAACCAGTTCTAGTGAACCTTTTTCCGGCGCCGAGAACTCGATAAACTCAAAACCATCCAGACCCATTGGGTTATCAAACAAATCTGCCATAGAGCACTCCCGTTGCAAAAAATTCCAAACTAAAATAGTTGCAATCACAACTAAAATAATATAGTTGTTAATGCAACCTTTTTTTGCACATAGAATTCATGCCACAAAATTCCCAAAATAAGCTCAAACATACAGAGTTTTGGACTTACAAAACGGTCTTTTTAGCTGATCAGATTAGTAAGTTTACCCGAAGCATCGCCCGTGAAACCGCCGATCTAAATCTATCACAATGGCGTGTTCTTGCTGCCGTTGCGGAAAAACCGGGGGGTAGTGCAGCAGACATTGCGAGCATAACCCCGATGGATAAGACCATTGTCAGCCGCGCTGTTCACTCCCTTATCACCTTAGGGCTTATCGAAAGGTCGACGGATACCCGTGATAAACGCTGCACGACTTTGCACACCACCAAAAATGGTAATGCGGTCTATGAAAATATCGCAATTAAAATAACAACCGCCCTACAGCCTAGCATAACAAAGGATGCAAAAACCGAACAATTCCTGGACTTGTTAAATGATTTTATTGAACGCATGGATAATACCAAGTAACGCCGACATTGAGCATTTTTATTTAAAATTATCGTTGCTGATATTTTTTATATACGGATCGTTTATTACGTATTTTAGTTTCTATAAAGATTTATTGCAAAATCGTAAATATTCTTATTACAGTTAATAAAATAAATAAACAAAAAACGATAAGTTGGAACTTCAATATCGAAGCCCAACAGCATTTCGATGTATGCATTATAAATAAACTTCAAGCGCTGTGAAATCAGCACCATATATAAACAAAAAGTAAATCCTTGTTAACGATAGTTTTTCTCGTTTAGGGACTGAACTCTCATTTAAATTTAAACGATTTTTCACATATTTAGAATATTCGAGAGATAATTCTACGCTGTGAAAATCTTTATGAAACACTTTAACTTTCTAAAATACTCTAAAATCACTTTAGGCCTACTCTCACTGATCGTGTGCGGAAAGGCCTATGCTTATGATAGCGAGGATTTAGCAACGCAGCTCCTGGAAGCAAAAAAACAAATTGAACTTTTGCAAACCCAGATCACGCGTATTGAAGCCCAGCTTGAACAACTCCCCCCAACCGCAGATGCCGACCTTGAAGAGCGCGTTGAAGACCTGGAACTTGTTTCGGTTGAAATGGATGAATCAATAGGAAGCCGGGCGGTGGTCAGTGCTTTTGATGCTGTAAGCCTTGATATTGGCGGCTTCTTTGACTCAACAGTCACATTAGCGATTGGAGAAGAAGGCACAGATATATCGTTTAATCGACAAGTATTCGAGTTTTTAATAAGGGCAAAACTGAGTGAGCGCTGGGACTTATTTGTTGCCCAAGCTTTTATCCGTGATGCTAACCTGGACTTAAGTGATCCCGATAATAGATTATCTCCAAATTTTGGAAATAATAATTCACCAATAACAACCGATACCATTATCGGTTGGGGACAATATCATCACTCTGATTTACTGAAAATTCAATTCGGCAGATTTATCACGCCGCTTGGTATTGTGAATGTTGAACATTTCCCCGCCTCTCTTCTCGACACCAGTCAACCGCAATTCTTACGTCCATTCTCGGAGCAAAATCTATTTTCGAATTTTACCAATGGGGTCAACATATACGGAGCAAAATATTTTGGTAATAACGAACTCAGCTATGCCGCTTATGCCGGGGTTTGGGCAGGCAACTCCTCTAATGCAACATTTGGGGGGCGTGCAGGCTATCACCACGCAGATAGCGGTTTCACCATCGGTGTAAACGCAGCTTCAGGAGATCGCTCTGACAACTTATCTGATGATCGCTTCTATACCGGCGGTATCGACATTCTCTATGACAAGGGACCATTGCTCTGGAAGAGTGAATTATTTGCCACCACAGAAGGTACAGGCACAGATCGCATCGGGTTTTATACACAGCCCGCCATACGCCTTTCTGACAAGTTTACACTGTTCTATCGCTACGACTTTTTTGATGGCGGTGAGATTATTGGGGAAAGCACTGAACATGTGGGCGGCATTGTTTTCGACCCAGGCAATAATGTTCGCTTGCGCGCCTTATATCGAATGAAGCGACTAAGAGAAGATTTGAACGCCCCTGAATCAGATCTCGATATCATTCAATTTTCTAGCACATTCAATTTTTAGGCGCATTGCTATGACCGCGTCACTGAGAATAATATTTATAAGTTTGATTGCCATCAATTTACTTGGCGAGCCAGTCAGCGCGAGCGCAAAATTTAAGTTTTACGTTCTCGTAAACACTGAGAATGATATTTCCCTAGCTGAAAATGAAACTCTCATATTACTAAACCGTCTTTACCTGAAAAAAAGTACGGAATTTCCCGGGGGCAAAAAAGCGTTATTCTTTGCCAGAAGAAAAGATAGTTTGGAGGAAATCGCATTTCGCAAAACAATACTCAAACTAAAGCAATCCCAACTCGAAGACCATTGGCTAAAAATGAAACAGACCCGCGGCCTGACACCGCCAAGAGGAATCGGTTCAACCCGCATTTTGCTAAGGCAACTAAAATCAAGACCTGAAGCCATAGGCGTACTATCTGAAAAGGATTACCGCAAACACGCTCAAGATCTGTCAGATGTAAAAATCTTACTAACCTTTATGGTGACTAATGATGAATAAAGTAAAGCGGACAAAAAAATCACTCTTAGTGATCATCATAACATATTTCAGCCTACTCGCTTTTGTTGTCATCTCATTGGCTGCATTTCTCGCTTATTCCGGAAATCAAAATACGCACTCATTGCAAATTCAAAAAGAACTGGATATCCAACATGATACAGACATCGATCTAAAGGAAGCCATTGATAATCTCGTTTACTTTAGTACAGAGATGTCAAACAGCCTATCAGATCAGTCTCTGGATAATTTTGAAAAGTCTTCTCGGAAGGCAAATACACTAATTCATGAAACGGGAAACCCTGAATTAGTATCAACCTTACTGGAGCAAAAAGAAATTATTGAGCAGGAGGCGTTATCTGCGCTGGATGCGTATATTGTTGATGATAGAGCATTGGGCGACAATCATATGGTGAATGTCCGCGCCAGCGCCGCCAAACTCAAAACAGCAATGAAAAATCTTGTCAGCGATAATAGAGAGAAAAGAAATCAACAAAGGGATCTAATTGAACAACGCACAAAGTTTACAAAAAATATTGCCATTTTAATTTCAGCTATCGCGGTCATTATGCTTTTAGTGTCAGCGGTTTTTATGTGGAAATCACTATTTTTACCAATTCGTAGGCTTATTAATACACTAACGAATGCAGCGATCAATACAAACAATGCCGATATGCATCGTATGCAAGCTTTACCTGACAATGAAATCGGCACTGCCGGGCATGCCCTCAACCATTTACTCAAAGCTGTGACCTCTTCAATTACGAAAGCTGATCATCGCGCCAAAGAGGCTCAGAGTGCGCAGTTACGCTGGCAAACATTATTTGACGGTTCTCCAGATGCGATCATCATTCTCGATTCTGAAACAAGCGAAATTCTTGATCATAATCCGGCAACCCGTGATTTGCTTTGCATGGGGACAGAAACAAACACGAATAGTGCAAAACAATATGGCTTTGATATTCACCATCACGAGCTTGGTTATTTTAAAGAATTTATTAATCAAATTAAAAGTAATGGTTTTTCGCGATCCGACAAACTCAGTTGTGCGGTAGGCGACAAAAGAATTCCCGTTTCTGTTGTTGGCATAAAAGCTTCTCACGAAGATGACAAAGCAATTTTAATGCATGTACGAGATATTTCAGAACAACATCGCCATGAGGTTGCTCTCAATGAAGCGCGCATTGAATCAGAAAAAGCGAATGAAGCAAAGAGTAATTTCCTGGCAAATATGAGTCACGAAATCCGAACACCAATGAATGGCATCATTGGCATGACCGAAGTTCTCGAAAACACAGTGCTTTCTGGAAAACAACGCAAATTTTTGAATATTATTTCATCTTCAAGCGAAGCGCTACTCAGTGTTATAAATGATATATTGGAGGTTTCAAAAATTGAAGCCAATCAGATTAAATTCGAAAGCCAATCCTTTAACTTGAAGTCCATTGCCGAAAATACGCTCAGCATGATGGTTGCTGCGGCTGAAGAAAAAAAGATAGAATTGATCCTTCGATATGATCCTTCCCTTCCGAATATATATATAGGTGATGAGGGTCGCCTTCGTCAGGTACTTATTAATTTAATTGGAAATGCGGTCAAATTTACCCAAAAAGGGTATGTAGAAATAAATATTAGCGGGAATAGAGTCGATAATAAGATAAATCTTTGCATTCGGGTTGAGGATACCGGCATCGGCATTCCAGAATTTGAACTGGATCGGATTTTTGATAAGTTCAATCAGGTCGATAATTCTGCAACACGAAAATATGAGGGAACGGGTCTTGGCTTGGCGATTTCACGTATGCTCGTTGAACGGATGGGCGGTAACATCACTGTGCAAAGTGTATTGGGTAAGGGATCACAATTCAACATTGAAATTGAATTGTCCGTTGCAGACAAAGAACAGAATTCTCATAAGAATATAGCAGATATTCAAGATGTTCGAGTATTGATCGTAACCGATAAGAACCGTATATGCGATGCATTGTCGGAACAATTCCGGTTTTGGGGTTTATCTGTCGCTGAATGTACCTCACCCTCACAAGCCCTATCTACCTTGCGCCATAATGACAGCGAAGATTTTGATATCATCATTGCAGACCACGATATGACACCGATGGATGGACGTTTGTTGTTGGAGAAAATTAAAAATGAAAATCTCTCTGGCGGGGCTACGACTATACTTCTCTCATCGCTAAGACATGAAAAAACTTATAATGCGAGCGAGGATAATTTCGTTGATATTACCTTGTTAAAACCGATTTTTTCCGACGAATTAAACACGGCTATCCTCACAAACAGGAATGATATAAATATTGAATCATTAAAAACTATTTCAACGATACCAGCAGAGAAGGTAATCGAAGCAAGCACCTGCAGTCAGGACAAAAGCTGCAATAAGGTTAAACAAGACAAGTCACAAAAGGTTCTGATTGTGGAGGATAATAGCGTTAACCAGATGGTTGTCAGCAGCTATTTAAAAAATCTGGGATATGAGTATGACATCGCAGAAGATGGCAAACAGGGCGTTGAGAAATTTATCGATGGCCAACACGCTATTATTTTTATGGATATTTCAATGCCCGTTATGAACGGGTATGAAGCGACCGCGGAAATCCGTGAATCTTGTAAGCACTCAGATCATAGCCCTATCATAATCGGGCTTACTGCAAATGCATTAGCCGGCGACCGCGAAAAATGCCTAGAAGCCGGTATGGATGGATATTTGGCAAAACCGGTGAAAATGAGCCATATCGCAGATGAAATAGCAAGATTGCATCAATCACATACCCAGCTGCTAAAAGAAAGAGCATAAAGAGCCATTATTGTTTGCCAAATTTTCTTATGTAAATTCGCGAACACATTTTGTCTTGGCGCTGATTTTTAGTCCGGAACTAAGTTATGATTTTCCTAACGTCAGTTCCATCAACTCCGCATCAACGCTGCGTCCCTCATCGCCGCGGGCTTTGGATAGGCCTGCAAACAAACGATACGCAACTGGTGTCATGAATAATGTAAAGAAGGTTGCAAACCCAAGACCGCCGACAATTACCCATCCAAGGGTTGCCCTTGCCTCGGCTCCGGCGCCAGAACCAATAATTAAAGGTAATCCACCTAGAAGCGTGGAAATAGCCGTCATCAAAACCGGGCGCAACCGCGTGATAGATGCATGCTCGATCGCCTCTCTAACGCTTTCTCCTTGATCACGAAGCTTGTTGGCAAATTCGACAATCAGAATTCCATTTTTCGCCATGATCCCGATAAGAAGAACCAAGCCAATTTGGCTGTAATAATTAATTGAACCACCGGTGAAGTGAATTGCATAAATCGCTGCTGCAAGACCAAAGGGCACTGTAAACATAATAATAAAAGCGCTCACAAAACTCTCAAATTGAGCCGCAAGAACGAGAAACACGATAAGCCCGGCAAATGCAAATACCAGATTTGCAACACTTGATGTGTCTGATAATATACGCGCCTCTCCGAGTAGCTCTACCGATAAAGCGCCGCTGAGCGTTTCATCTGCGACAATGCGTAATTCATCGATAGCATCTCCCAGCCGGGCGTTTTCTGTTAGCGCGGCAGTAACAGGAATTGCACGGCGTCTTTGCTCCCGCGGTAGTCTGGAGGCGACGGAGACTTCATTAACTGTTGCAACAGAAGAGAGAGGGATAATTGCTCCCCCTCCGGAGCGAATAAAAATATTTTCCAAATCGGTTGAATCGTTCACGGGGTTCCCGGCACCAGAGATCAGAACTTCAATTATATCATCACCTGAGAATATTTGAGTCGCGACGAACTCATCGGCCAATGCCTGAATTGTCGATGTAATATCTTCTACGGGCACACCAAGTTGAGAGGCCGATTCCCGATCAATATTAATTGTGATTTGAGGCTGGGAGACATCGAAATTAACGCGAACATCGGAAAATGTCTCGCTTTCTGATAATTTAGCCGACAGCAATTCTGCAGCATCTACCGCAGCGTCATAATCGTCGCCGACAACAGAAAATTGTAATCCCTGACCCGCACCTCTAATGCCCAAAGAATTACCGCTGAAAACGCGAACCGTCGCGCCTGGTATATCACTTGTAAGTTGACGGACTTCCCGTTCAAAATCCACTTGTGATTTTGTTCGTTCGCTCCAATCATCCAGAAGAAGGATCACAAAAGATTGGGTACCACTGCCAACCCCTGTAATTGAAAAAATCGCCTCGGCTTCCCCTTCGTCGACTATGCTCTGTATACGCGATTCTATATCCAGGACACGTCGATCTAAATACCCAAAACTCGCGCCGCTCTGGGCAGAAACGCGCATAAATACGCGCCCGCGATCTTCCGTAGGCGTCAACTCTTTAGGCGCGCTTTGATATAAAACAAAAGCCCCCGCAGCAAATAGCACTGAAATACCTAAGGGGATTATCGGGAGCGCTAAACAAAATTGCAAAATCTTTTGATAACCAGCACTCAACGGACCAGCAGGTTTGCGTTTATGAGCCGGCAAAGATGGGTCTTCAATTTCGCCCTTACGGGCCTCACTCCCCAATCGAACTGTCAAGACAGGACATAAGGTTAAGGCAACAAAGGAGGATACAAAAACCGCAAATGCCAGCACAAAACCAAATTCGGAAAAAAGACGCCCAGCCTGACCCGGTAAAAAAGATATGGGAATAAAGACCGCCGCCAGCGTGACGGTGGTTGATAGAACAGCAAAAATAATTTCGCGGGCACCGATAACGGCGGCAGCGCGTTTGCCCGCCCCTTTAAAACGCCAGCGTTGAATATTTTCGGTCACCACAATCGCATCATCAACAACAAGACCGGTCGCCATTACAAGCGCTAGGAGTGTGATCAAATTGATTGAAAACCCGGCCAGCCATAATGCTGCGATTGTTCCGAGCAAAGACACAGGAATTGTTACCGCTGGAATAAGCGTCGCGCGTATCGAGCGCAGGAATAAAAAAGTCACAAGGACGACAATGGCTGTGGCAAGCAGCAAACTCTTAACAACTTCAGCAATCGCTGCATTGATAAAAATAGAGTCATCAACCGAGACACCAATTTTAACGGTGCTTGGCAAGCTCGCGTTTAACTCATCGACGGCCTCGCGAACGCCTTTTGATACAGCGACAGTATTGGACTGGGCCTGACGAACAAGACCGATACCAATACCGGGCACACCATCGACCCGCGCTGTTCGTATCTCGTCTTCAAAACCCCATTCAACGATAGCCACATCTGCAAGCCGGGTTTGATCGTCCAATCGCAAATTCGCAATTTCCGCGGGTGTTTTGGCTTGGGCCTCTGCTTGTATCAGTATTTGCTGGCCGTCATTTCGCAATCGCCCACTTGGCGCGGTTTGACCCGCTGTAGAGAGCAGGCGTGTAACATCGCGAATAGTAAACCCACGTGCCGCCAAAGATATTGGCACCACCCGTACCCGGATTACTTGTTTTCGAACTCCATAATCATCCGCCTGGGCAACACCCTCAACAGATTGTAAGCGCGGCAGGATTACGTCATCGACCAACAGCGCAATCGCGCCCGGATCCATCCCATCAGCCGATACCGTCAAGCGCATAAAGGGCGATGCATCAGAATCAGCCTTGCGCACCTGTGGTTCCTCAACGCCTTCGGGTAATTCATCTGATATTGAGGAAATAGCATTTTGAATATCCGTCGCTGCCAGATCAATATCCACTGATGGCGAGAGTTCGATGCCAATATTGCTTTGGGAAAAGCTTGAGGAGGAAGAGATTGAAACAACGCCGTCAACCTGCGCAACTCCGCTTTCCAAAATAGCTGTCACTTCAGCGTCCATTGATTCAGGAGAAGCACCTGGAAAAACTGTCCGTATTGAAACAACAGGCTGATCAACCTCTGGCAATTCACGCACTTCAATAGCGCTCAAAGCCGCAAGACCCGCCAAAATAACAAGCAGACTCAAGACAGCTGCGAGAATCGGTCGGCGAATAAAAATGCCGATAACCCCGCCATTGGAACCAGTAAGATCAGTTTCTAGATTCAAAATTATTCTTCTTTATTGCAAAGCACTGCCTGAATTAACAAAACCCGGCTTGCTTTGAAGCGTTGGCTTGGCAAGTTCAGGTAGCGGAACGCCAATACGAACGCGGTCGGATCCATCAACAGCAATCGCATCACCGGGCAGAACATCGCCCTCGACGAGGATGATATTATCAGAACGCTGAACAAGGCGTACCGACGCACGCTGGGCTTTTCCCTCGGGGCCCCGCTTCCAAACATAAGCCCCGGCCCGGTCCCATTGCAGGGCAAGTCCGGGGATGGCTATTGCGGGTAAACCCGGCGCCTTGGCTGTTACGATAAAGCTTGCACCGGGCAAAAGTCGCCCATCAAAATTATCAACAATAGCCTCAACATTTAAGGTGCGTGACTGCGCATTTATACGGCTATCAATTGCCGTCACCTTACCTTTATATCCAACGCCAGCGTCTGATGTTAAACGCACTTCTACCGGTTGATCCAGACTAATATAGGCTGCGCGTTCCTGAGGGACCCCGAATTCCACCACAATCGCAGATGTATCATCAAGGGTGGTGATGGTTTCACCGGTTTGGATGTAGTCGCCGACCTCGACAGTTGTAAGGCCGGCAATCCCGTCAAAAGGCGCAGAGATGGCGCGCTGTTTTAGAGTAAACTCCGCAGAGCGCAGCTCGGCCTCAATGTTTTTTAAAGCATTGAATGCATCGTCTGCTTCGAGCCGTGAGCCTGCATCTTCTTCAGCAAGTTGGCGATAACGTTCGGCATTTGCTTTTGCGACTGGGTATTGCGCCTGCGCCCGATCATATCCGATCTTTTGTTCTTGATTATCAACTTGTAAGAGCAGGTCGCCTTTTTTAAATCGCTTACCCGGCGCAATCAGGACATTCGTCACCAATCCTGCGACCTGGGATGTTACTGCGACATTCTTGGACGCACGCGCCTCTCCCAATGCTTCAATTGTTTTTGTAATCGAAGACTCACTGGCCAGCGCCATTGTTACAGATGGGATATATTGCCGGCGCCCCCCTGCAGCAGGCCTGCCGCCGCCCCGATTTCCAGGCCCGCTACTAGCACGCGCTGATTGTGTCTGTTTGCCTTCATTTGAGGGGGCGGATGAAGCACCCAATTTATTATTCATTAATACGATAACGCTCGCACCAAAAAGCGCGCCGATCCCAAGACCCATAAGAAGTGATCTCGAATTCTTCATGCCGATTTGCATCCTATTTAGCGTTACGTTTGAAAGTGAGCTGGTAATATATCAAATACATGTAATTTATTACGAATTGTTATCTCACCCGGATTTATATTAAGCAAATCAAATAGGTTTGAACACCTCATGATTATGGGTCCATAATATTCTAATAAAGCGTGTTTTTTTGAGCTTTTCTCGCGCAAAACCTCCGGGATGGTGGGGCCGGCGCTGTGATGATGGCCCCTTTTGAGAGGGAAATAGCATCAAACCCTTCAAACGCTTTGATCATTTTCCCGTTATCTACAGAAAAAAACCAAGTGTTTGAGGGGTTTGCGCAATTAGCCAATTCGGCTCGGCCCACCTATGGGTGCCATAGATGGCTTATGGGAGCATTGGTTATGCAAGGCTTACAAAGGCGTAAAGAGCTGGGGAAAGTGTCAACGCAATTGAAAAAACGATAACGCCGAGGCTGCGAAGTGAGTTGTTATTAATCATGGTTTTGATCCTTTTGTTTGTTTGGTTGAGTATATGTAGGATAAAAAAGATCATCATTGAAATGGATTATTTGTATATGCTATATTCATGGCATGAATTTAGCTTCTCTCGACTTAAATTTGATTCTGGTTTTTGACGCTGTCATGCGTGAGCGTAATGTCACGCGCGCGGGCGAACGTATTGGTCTTTCCCAACCGGCCGTATCAAACGCATTGAATAGGCTGCGTTATCATTTGAAAGATGATTTGTTTATCCGCTCCCCTGAAGGCATGAAGGCAACACCAAGAGCGCTCGAACTGGCAGAGCCTATCCGGCGTGCTTTGCACAGGCTTGAAGTTGCTCTCGACCCTGTCGATTTTGATCCAAAGACATCGCAACGCACTTTCCGCATTGTTACTTCCGACTATGCCTCAACAGTTTTAATGCCCGTCATCGTGAGAGACTTATGGAAAACCGCGCCCCATATTAATTTGCGACTCATCTCGGAGACCGCAACCACAGAACTGCTCGAACTGTTAGATACGCAAGAAGCCGATTTTGCCCTTAGCACTGCAGCAGAAATGCCGGACAGATTTAATCAGAGCGTTCTGATCGATGATAATTACGTTCTTTTGATGCGGAAGGGACATGAGCTGGCAAAAGGAAAACTGACCCTGAAGCGCTTTGCAAGCGTCAACCACTTACTGGTTAGCCCGCGTGGGAACAATGTTGGCTTTGTGGATGATGCCTTGGCCAAAAAGGGACTAACGCGCCGGGTTGCCATGTCTGTCCCGCGTTTTTCTCAAGCACCGGGAATATTAGCAACCACCGATATGGTTCTGACAGTGCCCCACCGATTGGCCGAGCGTTATGCGCCTGTTTTTAATCTGGTAGAACGCCCCGCTCCGATTAAAGGTCCCCCCTCATTTAGCCGCTGGAAACTGATCTGGCATGAACGCCTTGCTTCTCATCCGGCGAACCAATGGTTTCAGGATATGATTGAGGGTTTGTTTTTAAAATGAACCTGACCTTTCCGGATTTATCTGTGGTTACATTTATAAATATATCTCTCCTGAGAGCGGCTTGCATAAAAAACAATACCTAACAAAACCCTTATGAACACAAATGTGCGTTTAGTTTTTTCATTTTTTAAAATACAAATAAAATTTTATTTTTTTCAGTATTAATCATTAATTTTATTCAATACGTAACTTTGGGGTTGTAACTTCACGGCCAGAAGAGAGAAAATGCGCAACAAAACGCGCTAGTGAACATTTCTTATGGAGAACTCATTGATCAAGTATATACGCGCAGGATCTGGCAATACTGCCACTATAACCGCGTTAGTTTTTCCCATAGTATTATTGCTTTGCGGGGCGGGCGTAGATTTAGTTCAGTACACAATACAAAAATCAGAATTGCAAAATTCTGCCGACGCAGCCGCTCTTGCTGGTGCAAAAGCTCTATCTCTTGCAACAACCGATTCCACCTCAATAGAAGCTTTTGTTAAATCGGAGTTAGAATTCCTGGTAAAGAACACAAAAAATACTGGCGAATTTTCAAGTGACGCCAAAGTTTCTATCAAAGAAGGCATTGTCGAAACAACCGTAAAACAGGAAACCAACCCGTACTTTCTAGGAAAATTTTTAAAAAATGCCATCGTTGTTGAAAGTCAAGCAGTCGCCGCCGGCTCGGTTAAGCTTTGCGCATTAGCGCTAAATGAAAACACAGGAGGCGCCATTTCGCTGAACGGCGAAGCGCGCATCGAAGCTGACGAATGCAGTGTTTTTTCAAACTCATCTGCTCCCGGAGGTATTAATTTACAATCGCAAGCATTCATTGATGCAGATGTAATTTGTTCTAGCGGTGGATTTGTCGGTAACGGCAATAATTACACCAATGAACCCATCGTTGATTGCCCGGTCTACCCAGACCCTCTAGCTGATGCTTTAATGAAACCAACTATTGGAGCATGTGATGAAACCCAGTTTAATGCTGGCAGTACAGATCGTGGCGGCGTTGAAGCAAAAATAAAAGACATCGAGATGTTTAATTCTGCAGCAGAGGCGCTGCAAGACCCTATAAACCAGAACATAAATGCGGTCACCCTCTCCCCCGGTGTTTATTGTGGAGGGTTACGTGTGAATACATTTGCCCAAGCAACATTCGAGCCCGGTCTTTATATAATCCAAGATGGCCCTCTGGTTTTTGACAGAGATTCCGTATCAGCAGGAGAAAATATCACTTTTTATCTAACCGGCACTAACTCCCGATTATTTATGGAGATCGATGCTGCTGTCGATTTGACTGCGGCTAAAACCGGAAACCTAGCCGGCATACTATTCATGGAAGATCCAGACCAAACAACAGATAGTCAACACGCGATTCGTAGCGGCTTAGCGCGCACCCTTTTGGGCACATTTTATCTACCTAATAGCACTTTTAGCGTTGAGACATTTGACCCAATCGCAGATCAATCAGCATACACCATTATTGTTGCCAATAGAATTCGTCTGGAAAATCGACCTTCGCTTGTTTTAAATTCAAACTATAGTGCCAGTGATATTCCTGTACCAAACGGCGTTGGACCAATCGGCGGCACCACTTATTTGAGAAAATAATTTCCCTCCTTTTTCGTATCATCCTTTATCTGCACACAGGATTGACAGTGCCCTTTCTTAATCGCTCCATTTCCACACGGTTATTATTTCTGGTGACATTAACCATTGTCATTGCGGTAATAGCATTTGGCAGCGTTTCTACATGGCGCGAAATTTCGTCTTATAAACAATTCCGAATTAATCAATTATCCGATCAATCCAAGATACTGGCAAAAGTCGTCGCGCCGGATATGGCAAAAGACAATAAAAATAGCACCTTCAGAAACCTATCCGTTGTAGGTACCCTGTCATCGATCGATTTTATTGACGTTATAAACCCGGCGGGAAAATCTTTTGCAAGCCTTGGCGATAGAACCATTGTAACCACGAGAAACCTTGATCTTGGAAAACAAAAAAACCTGTTCGCATTGTTGCGATCACACACCGTATCTTATGAAACACCGATTGTTTTTGCGGGAAAACAGATTGGTGTTTTGAATGTTTACAGAAAAACTAATGATCTAAAGCCACAAGTGATTTTAATTTTTCTAACCACCTTATTAATTGCCGGAACAGTATTATTTGTAGGTTTGATAGCGGCGTGGTTTATTCAACGTTCGGTCACCGTCCCTATCAGTAGTCTTACACGTGCTATGAAAAACATCGAGGAAACGGGCAATTATAATAATATGTTGGATCATCGCAGTCTTGATGAATTTGATGGGCTGATTGAATCTTTTAATAAAATGGTCACCCGCGTTCGCGAGCGCGATGAAAAGCTCGATGCCCATAGACGCACGCTTGAATCGCGCGTGGAACTGCGCACCCGGCAATATAAAGATGCGATGCAAACAGCCGAAAAAGCAAACAAAGCCAAATCTGATTTTCTTGCTATGATTAGTCATGAAATCCGCACCCCCTTGAATGGAATGCTGGTGATGGCCGAGCTTCTCACTAAAGCGGATTTATATGGTCCGCAAAAACGTCATGCCGAAGTCGTCTTCGATTCTGGTAAAACGCTTTTATCGATCATTAATGATATTCTTGATCTTTCCAAAATCGAGGCGGGAAAAATGGATTTGGAAATTGTCCCGTTTAATCCAAGAGAGTCTATCAATAGCGTCATCAGGCTATATCAGGAAAAAGCAGAAAAAATTGACGTCAAACTGGAGTATGAAATAGATCCAGACGTCGGCGAAATTATGATGGGCGATCCGGTCAGAATCGGACAGATTTTAAATAATCTGGTCAATAATGCGCTGAAATTTACCGAAGACGGGTTTGTGAAAATTCATGCCCGTAATATTCCCAATCCTGACAGTGTTCCTATTACCTATTTTTCTGTTGAAGATAGCGGCATTGGCATAGCAAAAGACAAACAGGCGGCAGTATTTGAATCCTTTTCTCAAGCCGATCAATCAACCACACGTTTATATGGTGGTACAGGACTGGGCCTATCAATTTGCCAAAGCCTTGTTGAGTCGATGAAAGGAAAAATTGGTTTAGAGAGTCAGGAAGGAAAAGGGTCACGCTTTTGGTTTGCCATACCAACGCCAGCGCCATCTACGAAAGAGTTAAAAGAAATCCAAACACGCAGTGCCAAGACGAAAAAAGACATCTTCGAAGGATTGAATAATATAGATTGTCTTAAAATACTGATTGCAGACGATAATCCAATAAATATTGAGGTACTCACAGAGGCACTAACACAGCTTGGCGCAAAACCTGAGGCAATTGACTCAGTTGGTGATGGGCAAGAAGCAATAAATGTCGCGCAAAGTGGCCGTTATGATTTAATATTTATGGATGGCAGCATGCCAAAAGTTGACGGCTTTCAGGCAACCAAAATTATCCGCAAATGGGAGCGAGATCAAAATAGATCACCAATGTCGATCATCGCTTTGACCGCTCATGTCGCGGGTAAATCCTCAGGGGAATATCTAACCTCTGGCATGGATGATTTGATCACAAAGCCATTCTCAATTGACACAATCGCAAATTGCCTGAGGGAATATTCCGGCAAGCATATAAAACATCATGATATATCTGCTTGACTAACGAGACGCTATTTCAGGAGAATTATGTCTTTTGAAAACAGGTTTTCCGGATGTGTCACGGACCACAGGCTCTAATTCCACTTTTTTTACCATTATGCAAACGGCGCATCGAGGCATTCCTTCTTTGAAGCGCATTGCGAGGTGTGATACACTACGGCCCGAAGGTGCATATAATCTTCATAGAACCAATTAGAACGAAATTGAAATATTCGTGCAAAAAAAGCAAAGATATAAATGACAAAAGAACACGCATTACGCTCCGTTACGCCGCAAGACCTGGCTTCGGTCAGAGCTATCGCTCATCGCGCCGTGCAGCATTTAACCCGAGCAGCCCGGGCAAATCTTGATACGGCTCCAGATGATAGTCACTCCAATCTTGGTTGGGACACAGAGAGTCAGGCTTTCATCTCCCATTCAATGAACGAATATGCCGTCGGTTTAACCCTTGCCCCACTCACGCTCTTTGTGACTAAAAATAATAATGAGATTGATAGTTTCATCCTCGCTGGAAAATCAGATAATGAAGTCGGTGCATGGATTGATGAACGTCTTTTGGAAATTGGACTGAAACCCGCCTCATCTGTGTCTTTGCCTTATGAATTACCCGATGATGTTATCGCAATTGAGGGCTACGCCGAAAATAGCGCTGATGACAATCGATTTACCGCACTAGCAGCCTGGTTTCATGTTGTATCACAATCACTAAATATTTTGGCTGATGTAAATAGCGACATCAAACCGGGGCCTAGCCCGGTACGCTGTTGGCCACACCATTTCGATATTGCAACTTATGTCGCGCTGGAACCCGGTTCACCTGAAACAGCGCGCGGCATTGGGGTCGGGATGTCGCCCGGAGATACGGGGTATAATGAACCTTATTTGTACATTAATCCTTGGCCATACCTAGATCCGGACACCCTGCCCGAAACTGTTAAGCCCGGCCATTGGCATACGGAAGGGTATGTTGGCCTGATCGCGACAGCCACTCAATTGTTTACGTGCGACTCGATCAGCGACACCATTCCCGATTTTTTTACAAACGCATTTTCCGTTGCGCGCAAAGCACGTGGATTTTAGTCACAAGCCCTGTGAACCATAACGCGCTAGCGTTACGGCAAATTAGATCAAAGCGATCCTATCAGTATTTCGGATCATACATCATATCCGCAATCGCTTTGCCAAGATCTTTTGGCGGCTTTGATTTTGCTATGCCAAGATCAACAGCATTCTGGGCAACAGCAACCGCAATCGCGTGGGAAACATCACGGATCTCGCTAAGAGTTGGATAGAGCGCACCAACGGCGATATCATCGTCAGAAACGAATTGCGCCAATGCATTTGCGGCGGACAGGAATATTTCATCGGGTAACCGTGAAGCATTGGCAGCCAGCGCCCCCAAACCTATACCCGGAAAAACATAAGCGTTATTGCCCTGACCAGGTCGGCGCAGCGATCCATCCTCAAGGGTAATTTGGCCAAATGGACTGCCCGACGTAAATATCGCGCGTCCGTCCGACCATTTATAAGCCTGTTCAGCCGTACATTCAGCGCGCGATGTCGGATTTGAAAGCGCAAAAATAACCGGTTTTTCGTTTATTTCCGACATCTTCTTGATCACTCGCTCATTAAATGTACCGGGCGCGCCCGTTGCTCCAATAAGAATGTCCGGTTTGACCGCATCCATCGCCTCCAAAAAGCCCATCGATTTATGATTATGCGCATAGGGAAGGTTATGGGGGGCCAGATCCTGACGCTCTTTTACAACCAGACCATTGAGATCAACATACCAAAGACGCCCGCGCGCTTCTTCATTACTCAAACCTTCTGCTTCAAAGGCGCGCACCATCAAATCACCAATTCCCGTCGCTGCCGAACCGGCACCCAGAAACATAATTTTTAGATCTTTAAGCGCCTTGCCTGTCGCACGGGTGGACGCGATAACGCCCGCAAGTGAAACAGCTGCAGTCCCTTGAATATCATCATTGAAGGAGAGATATTCATCGCGATACCGGTCAAGCAAACGATATGCATTTGGGGTCAGAAAATCTTCAAACTGAACGAGCGCGTTTGGATACTTATCATGAACCGCGGTCATAAACTCATCAGTCAGTTCCAGATAATCATCCCCCGCAACACGTTCTGCAGGGTAGCCAAGATAGAGCGGATCATCACGTAACTCTTTATTATTGGTGCCCACATCAAGCATAACAGGCAAGCACTGGTTTGGATGAATACCCGCGCATGAGGCATAAAGCGCTAGCTTTCCAATCGAGATGCCCATGCCATTGGCCCCAAGATCACCCAGGCCGAGAATCCGTTCGCCATCGGTAACGACAATAACCCGCACATCTTCTTCCGGCCAGTTATCCAACATACTCCGGATTTGGCCCTTATCTTCCGGCGTGATGTAGAACCCGCGTGGACGCCGGAAAATATGCGCAAACTCACGGCAAGCCTGACCAACCGTCGGCGTATAGATTATCGGCATCAATTCTTCGATATTATCAATTAGCGTCCGAAAAAAAAGCGCCTCATTGCGATCTTGCAATGCTGTGAGAAAAATATACCGCTCAATATCGTGACCTTTCCGCCGAATATTCTCGAGAACACGCGCCTTTTGTCCATCGAGATTGGTCACCGCATAAGGCAAAAGCCCACGCAGATCCAATTTTTCCCGTTCTTCCTGGGTGAAAGCCGTGGATTTCGTTTTCGCCGGGTTCCTCAACAGGTCAATTCCGGTATCATCGCTCATAATAATATTGTCCCTTAAGCTTTTTTATAATTTCAGATTATCTCCCACCTCAGCAGATAAAAATCCGGCGGAAATGGTGGGGGCTTAGTTAAAGGCTGTGTAGCACTTCACGGTGCATCCTGAAAGCCTCTGATCGTAGATAAAACAACCCCTCGCCAACGGCGCGGCCAACAAAAAGTCAATCCGGCTTCAGCCATCTTTGCTTGGGACAGAACGTAAATATGGCTCGACAAAACCCAACCCAATATTTTTTTCAATGATCACAAAAATGGGGGTGGTTCCACCCAGCATCAAACCACCCTAACTGAGCTATACCACCACCATAAGTTGTTTAGAAAAGACAAAATAATCACGCTGCTGATAAAAAATCTTGCAACGCTCTGCGTCAGACCACGATTAGGAAAATATTAAAAATGATGACCAATTGCACAACACGAAGGGGTATACTTCCCGCAGGAAAATGTTAATCTTTTCTCATAGGATTTTGTATCAGATTGTTAACGCATTTACATTAAGTTAACCCAACCCGCCGGCACATCTGAGTATAAAACTGATAACCATATGCAATCGCTAGTTGAAATTAAAGATGATGTTTTACACGTCACAGTGCCAATGGCACCGCTGACCAAAGGTGATTTGGCGACTCGCGTCGCGGAGGCGCTTGAAACACGACGCGCCAAACATATTAAATACTTTTTTGAAGATGATGCCAATTGGAGTAGCCGCACCCTTGCCGCTATTCGTGTTTTCAACATCGCTGCACAAAAATTCGACGTAAAATCAGATTACTCGGCCATCCCCAGCGGTGCTGCGAAGATTTTATCACTATCAAAACCGCCGCTTACCGATGGTGCAGAGCGCGCAGAATCCAAGCCTGATATTTTCGAAGTAACAGCACTCACAGCGTTTGACGCATTGAAGGTCACGAGAGAGCTTGGCCAGTTTGTTCGCGAATCCCTTGGGTCTTTCAAACGTTTTTTTCTGGGTAAAGCACAATACCAACGCTCTGACCTCCTCGCTTTTATTCAAGCGGTCGGCCCCCAGGCACTTCTTATTGTCAGTCTCGTGAACATTCTTCTCGGCGTTATTCTCGCATTCATGGGCGCCGTTCAATTAAAACAATTCGGCGCCGAGATTTACGTCGCAAATCTTGTTGCCCTCGGACTAACCCGCGATATTGCACCCATGATGACGGCTATTATTCTCGCTGGCAGAACTGGTGCTGCTTACGCCGCCCAGCTCGGCACCATGCAGGTCAACGAAGAAATTGATGCGTTAAAAACATTCGGGTTTTCGCCGATGGATTTTCTTGTATTGCCACGCATGATGGCACTGGCGATCATGATGCCCTTACTTGTTCTCTATGCTGATGCTATTGGCATATTCGGTGGCTACCTGATTGGTATGTCAATGCTCGGTATTGGTGCTGTGGAATATGTTGTACAAACGCAAAATGCAATCACCCTGACCGATATCTCTGTTGGTATTGTAAAGGGAAGTATTTTTGGGGTTTTGGTGGCGATTACCGGGTGCATGCAAGGTATGCGTAGCGGGCGCAGCGCATCAGCTGTTGGTAACGCCGCAACAAGCGCTGTGGTCTCCGGCATCGTCTCCATTATTATAGCGACGGCATTTTTTGCCTTTCTCACAAATGCGTTGGGAATTTAACGATGAGCGATAAGGAAATCACAATTAATAATTTGACGATGGCCTATGGTGACTTCACCATTCAGCGCGATCTCGAAATTGATATAAGCAAAGGTGAAATTTTTATCATTATGGGTGATAGTGGTAGCGGCAAAAGCACCCTCTTAAAGCATATGATTGGCTTAATGCGCCCTGCTGCGGGATCGATTTCGTATCGTGGCCAGGATTTTTGGGCATCGGATCCAAAGTCCCGTGAAGCAATGACCAGAAAGTTCGGCGTTCTCTATCAAAGCGGTGCCTTATGGAGCTCGATGTCGCTTGCAGAGAATGTTGCACTACCCCTCCAATCCTATACTGATTATTCAGAACACGAGATTGCAGAATTAGTCTCTTTTAAATTATCTCTGGTGGGCCTTGCTGGATTTGAAGACTTTTATCCATCGGAAATAAGCGGCGGAATGAAAAAACGCGCAGGACTTGCCCGCGCCATGGCCCTTGATCCGGAAATTCTGTTTTTTGACGAGCCATCGGCAGGTCTTGATCCAATTAGCTCAAAGCACCTTGATGATCTTATTATTCAGTTGCGCGATGGTTTGGGTGCAACCGTCGTCATCGTTACCCATGAACTTGCCAGTATTTTTGCCATTGGTGATCGCGGCGTCTTTGTTGACGCAGACGAACGCCGACAAACAGCACTCGGCTCCATTGCCGAGTTGCGCAAAGCACCGCCAACCAAAAAAATTGCCGAATTTCTTAGCCGCGGGGGCACCGAATGAAAAAAACAAACAATAGACTTATTGGAATCTTTATATTAGGCGCTATTGCGCTGATTATCGGGGCTGTCACCCTTTTTGGGAGCCGTGACCTATTCCAGAAAAAGCGTCACTTCTTTGCCTATTTCGAACAATCTGTAACTGGATTAAATATCGGTGCACCCATTAAATTTCGGGGCATTGAAGTCGGTCAGGTAAAAACCATTGAGGGTGTTTACGATCCAGAGACCAGCATCGTTACCCCGCGATTGCTACTGGAATTCTACCCCGAAAAACTTCGCAATGCCCGAGTCGCAAAGGGCGAATATACCCTGTTCAGGCCACTGGTCGATCGTGGTATGCGCGCATCCCTCAAATCACAAAGCCTTTTGACAGGGCAATTATATATCTCGCTTGATTTCTACGAAAACAAACCGGAGAGACAACTCAGCGACGGCAATGATAGATATCCAGAAATGCCAACAATTGATTCCGGCTTGGGCGAAATATTCGCAGCGTTTGAAGATCTTCCACTTGATGTACTTGTGGGGCAATTAACCAACACACTGAAATCTGTGGAGAATGTACTTCAAAATGAAGGCATCGAAGAATCTGCAGATTATTTACCGGTATTGTTGAAAGATACCGACGCAGCAATCATCGCCCTTTCGACATTTATAAGCGGTGAACTTCCCAACACATCCAAACAGCTTCGCTCGTTCCTGAAAACCGGTGAAGGCTCCGTCGAAGTATTGACGACAAGGCTAACAAATGAAACATTAGTCGATGTAGAAAAAACACTTAAGGAGCTTGAATTGACCTTATCAACTGCGCGTGCGCGGCTCGATAAGAATGATCCAATTTCCTATGAGGCAACCAAAACATTGCGAGAAGTTTCCAACGCAGCTGCGTCCCTGCGCCGGTTCACGGATTATCTGGAGGCTCACCCAGAAGCTCTATTAAGAGGACGAAACAAATGATTCCCCAAGCAAAATCAACATTAATCAGATCAATCGCTGTTTTTAGTGCGATATTATTAGTTGCGGCCTGCAGCTCGTCACCCCAATCCCGGTTTTACTTGCTAAAAGCCATGGATACATCGCCGTCCCTCGTAAACAGCGATTTTGAAGGATCTATTCTCATTGGCCCGGTCGAGTTACCCGACTATATCAAACGCGAAGAAATTGTTTTTCGCAACGATTCTCACCGCGTCACCGTTGCTGATTACGATCGTTGGGCCGAGCCACTCGACCGGCATATCACAACACTGATCTCTGCAAATCTTGCCACGCAGTTTGGCACCTCCAAGGTGATTGATTATTATTCGAATTTCACATCGATACCGGATACTACAATCCGTATACGAATAACTGAATTTAATCCATCACCCAATAATGAGGTCGAATTATCGGCAGCATGGGAAGTCTCCCGCAGAGAAGGCGGCGATCCGACTGTTTTCTCCAAGAGCATCACAGTGCCTATCGCCGGGAGCGATGTTGTTTCCGCAGTTGAAGCAATGAACCAGGCACTCAACAGGCTTAGCATCAACATCTCTGAGAGCCTTACCCAAGAAGCCGCGATCTAGAGTTATTCGGCTTTCTATTGAAACCAGGAATGACGCTATGCTTTATTCACGCCTTGAGCCAAACGTTCATGCGCGCTATCCGGGCCACATAAAATTAACGCATCCCCATGGCTTAATTGCTGTCCATCGGGAACATTAATAAGCGTTTTTCCTTCTGAAGAGCGCAGGGCCAAAAGAGTAAGACTTGGGTCTTCTGCAAGAAACTCGTGAATAAATTTATTCTCCTCAACAGCCAAATGATGCTCGACGATACTGATGCCATCACCGAGCTGCACCAATCGATCAAAACGACGCGCCCCAATGCGGGTGAATTTTCGAAGATATTGTGAAATAACTTCGCACAGGAACTTATCAATACTCTTATGGGTCAGAAACAAAAAAAGCCCGCCAAGCCCGATTACTATCCATATAAGTTGAGATAAAATCGATGGCAATTGCGCGTCTGTACGTAAAAAAGAAATCATAAAAGTAGCAAAAAACGAAACAAGTCCCATATTGCCGACGATCATAAGAATGGTGACGGTCTTACGACGAATAGGATAGTTTACAATCATTTCAGATTCAGATGTCGTAAAACCTGTACCCGAAAGAGCCGACAAAGCTTGAAAGCGCGCTTGCTCTTCCGACATGCCGGTAAGGCGTAAAGCCACCGACGCAATCTGGACAATCGAAAACGTAACGGCAAAAATAACCATTAATAAAAATGCAGCGATCATAAGTAGCTCTTTTTGAAATTTGGCCAAAACCCGGTTAAAATAATAGGCTTGATTCCCCCATGCCTTGCATCAAATCAAAACGCAATAGCCGGGGGTTTCAGTGTTTTTTTGAATTTGTCCTAGATGAGTTCAGCATCCGTCATTACTTCTACAAGCCCGGGACCTTTTTGCGAAAGAGCTTCAACAATAGCAGCCTCAAGATCTGAGCTTGATGTAACCTTACGTCCCCAGCCGCCGCAAATTTTCGCAAAAGCCGCAAATGACGGATTATGCAAATCTGTTTCCCATACAGGCCATTCGCCGGCCCGCTGTTCTTTGGAAATCTTCCCAAGTTCGCTATTTTGGAGAAGAATATGCGTAACATTCATTCCGTATTTTACCGCTGTCGTAAAATCCATCGGATACTGACCAAATCCGCCATCACCTGAAATTGAAATGACTTTTCGACCTTTAAACTCTTCAAAATCCTGCGTAGCCGCCCATGCGCCCATCCCCGCAGAAAAGCCAAAACCGATTGACCCAAGGTAACCGGACATTAAAACGCGCTGCGTGCCCTTGGTTTCAAAATAACGACCGAAACTGTAGGTATTATTCCCGACATCAACAGCAAAAATAGCATCATCAGGTGCCAGCTTGCTAAGAACCGCAAAGATGGCCGCGCTATGAATTCCTTTTGATGTTTCCTCGCTAAGACGTGCTTCTTTTTCAGCGCGCCAAATTTTCCAGCGCTCTGTTAACTCTGAAAGCTGATTGGGTGCCTTCTGTGCTTTTTTCACTTTAGATTTGATCGCCTCACAAAACGATCCGATATCGCTCCAGATAGGCAAATCAACCGCATGGAACTTACCCAATTGCGCGCGATCATAGTCAATCTGGATAATGGGTTTGCTTTTTTCGATGCCTGTGTGATTTGAAAAGGATGTACCAAGCGCAATAATAAGATCGGCTTCATTCATAAACCAGCTGGCGATTGGCGTACCGGAACGCCCAAGCACGCCTCCGGCATTAGGATGATCATCTGGAATGATGCCTTTGGCTTTAAACGTCGTTAAAACCGGCGCACCAATTTTTTCCGCCAGAGCAATAAACTCTCCGCGTGCACTATGGGCCCCATGGCCAACAATAATGATAGGGCGTTTTGCCTTATTCATCATGCCAAGCGCATCTTCAACATCCTCTGCGGCAGGTGAGATATTGGTGCGCCCACGTCTGCCTTTTGGCTCCCCGGCCGGCGCATCGCTTGGCATTGTCTGCACATCGTCTGGAAAAATAAGATGCGTAACATCCTGATGATCGAGGGCATTCTTGCAAGCAAGCGACATAAGTTCGCCGTGCTTTGACGTCGCAAAGACCGATTGCGAGAAGTGGCTAACAGCATCAAAGGCCGATGCAAGGTCAATATCCTGAAAGACACCAGGACCAAAAACTTGCGTTTGTACTTGGCCGGTCAATGCCAAAACCGGTGCACGGTCTACTTTGGCGTCCCACAATCCGGTTAGCAAATTTGTTGCCCCGGGCCCTGCAATGGTCAGGCAGGCGGCGGGTTTTCCAGTCAACTTGCCATAGGCAGACGCTGCGAATGCTCCGGCGCCTTCATGCCGTACACCGATGAATGTCATTTCACCGTCTAAAGCACGTAACCGAATCGCATCGGACAATCCCAGATTTGAGTGACCGACCATGCCAAACACACGGGTGACTCCCCAATTGACCATCGTCTCGGCCATAACATCCGTTGCGGTGCGCTCATGAGGGGGGTCGGCCTCAAGACCGATGAAAATGTCATCACCTCTTATCTCAACAGGGTAGAGCTTCTGTCCAGTATCTTCATGGCCGCCAGGAGGCTTACCGGTTAAAGGATCAAAATCCCACCCATGCCATGGACAACGGATCCAGCATTGCTCATCTATACCACGCTCAATCGAGCCCTCACCTAAAGGACCGCCCTGATGCGGGCAATGATTATCCATCGCTGCCCACTTTCCATCGAAATGGGCGAGACATATGGATGTTGTTCGGGCAGAAACCGTCTTTACACGACCTTCTGGTAAATCTGCAACGGTTGCAACTTTAATCCAGTCAAGCTTATTGTCGCTCATATTTATGCTCCTAAATTTTGCGAAACACCGCCATAAGAAATTCCGGTGAGTTTCGTCATGTTTTCTTGCCAAGTGGTGAGGTCATCAATGGTAAATTTCGACAAATGATCATGACCACAAGCGCGTGCCATCACCTGCATTAACTCAACTGATGCATCAAAAAAGTTTGCGAGCTGTTGAGCAGATTTTTCAACAATCACACGCGATACCAGATGCGGTTTTTGCGTCGCAATTCCCACCGGACAATTATTGGTATGGCACGCCCGCATAGCGATACATCCGATTGCCTGCATTGCAGAATTTGAAATAGCAATAGCATCTGCCCCCAGCGCCAAGGCTTTTACAAAGTCCACCGGTTTGCGCAGCCCGCCGGTAATTACCAAGGTTACCGAAGGTGCGGTCCGGTTAAGATGAGCCCGGGCGCGCGCAAGCGCTGGAATAGTCGGTACAGAAATATTATCCCGAAAAATTGTGGGCGCAGCCCCAGTGCCGCCGCCGCGTCCATCCAGAATGATGTAATCGACACCGACCTCAAGGGCTGCATCAATATCTTTTTCAATATGCTGTGCAGAGAGCTTATAACCAATCGGGATGCCGCCTGTGCGACTGCGCACTTCATCAGCGAACTCTCTAATTTGTGAAACTTCAGTCCACTCGGGAAAACGTGGCGGAGAAATTGCCGCCTCGCCTTCATTGAGCCCGCGCACTTTAGCAATTTTACCTTTAACCTTGTCCCCCGGCAGATGACCGCCTGTACCCGTCTTGGCACCCTGCCCGCCTTTAAAATGAAAGGCTTGCACCCTTTCAAGCTTGTCCCAACTAAACCCGAACCGGCCCGACGCCAGTTCATAAAAGTAGCGTGAATTTTCGGCCTGCTCTTCTGGCAGCATGCCGCCCTCGCCTGAGCAAATCCCCGTGCCGGCCAACTCAGCCCCGCGGGCCAGCGCTACTTTTGCAGGTTCGGAAAGCGCACCAAAACTCATATCGGATACGAACAGAGGAATTTTTAACCGCATTGGCTTTTGCGCATTCGGCCCAATCACAACATCTGTTGCAACCGCTTCCTCATCAAGCAAAGGCGGTTTATGAAGCTGCGCCGTCAAAAGCTGTATATCATCCCAGTCTGGCAACTGATAGCGCGGCACACCCATTGCCGTCACCTCTCCGTGGTGACCAGTTTTGGAAAGACCGTCTTTAGAGTATTTTTGGATTAAATCATTATAAGGCTCTTCTACAGTGCCATGACTAGTATCTGCATATAAACCCAGATATTCGTCACGATCAAAGGGTTGAGGATTGCTTTTCTCCCACGCCAAAATCTCCTCTTCATCAACGACAACATTACCACCTTTGACCCAGGCGTTAAATTTCGGGAGCGCTTCTTCATTGTTATAAGACGAGACGCCTGTTTTTAGCTGGTAATCCCAGTTATGAACGCCGCAAATTAAATTGTCATTGCCATCAACAAAGCCATCCGCCATCAATGCACCACGATGCAAGCATCGGCCATACATAACCGATACATCATTATCATACCGAACAATTACGAGATCGACATCGCTAACACGCGCATAAACCGGTTTTCTGTCTTCCAGATTTTTGAACTTTGCAATTACTCGTTTCTTCATTCCAACATGCCCTTTTGGCTATTTAAATTTTCAAACAACAAATGCATAATAGTACGCTAGTTTCCCATCGGCTAGTTGGGATTTTTTTCTACCATCTTTGCATATCTTTTGGCTGCAGGGATAGCCGACAAACCATGCAATAATGCACTGATCCAAACTGCATTTATGGCAATTGCCGTAATCGGTTCTGCAAATTCATGACCGAGTTGAGCAACAACCAACAATGCAAATAACGCAGTGGCAAGGCCGCGCGGACCAAACCATCCGAAAAACAATCTGGTTATCGGGGGAGCATCTGTTCCGATCAATGAAATCCAAATTGCCAAGGGGCGCACGATAAATAAACTCACAAATATAATGATGAGCATTGAGGGCGTTAGCATAGAAATAGCTTCCGGCACCAACACCATACCGACCAATAAGAAAGCGCCCCATGTCAATAATTGACCTTCGCTTTCGGTAAACTCGAAAATAAACTCACATTTGTCTTTTATAACATTGCCAAAGGCCAGGCCGGAGGTAAACGCCGCGATAAAACCATTACCGCCAATTTCTGTTGCGAGCAGATAGGAGGCCCCTGCAAGGGCCAATGCCGCAACACCCTCAAAAGTCGATGATGTATAGCCTTTGTTCTGCGACCAGATCAGTAAACGCCCCCCAATCAGACCGGTAAAAATACCTGCGGCTGGACCAAGCACAATCTGCATTATACCAAATAAGAGCCAATTCTGGTCCTCACCAGAGGCCTCGCCTGCATAGCCTACCGTTAAGCTTGCGAACAATAAAATAATGGGCAAAGCCATTCCGTCATTAAGGCCGCTTTCAATCGTTAGCGAGCGACGTTCACGGATGGGCACTGCTTCATTTGTCACAACAGCTTGCCCCAGCGCCGCATCGGTAGGCGCTAGAATTGCGGCCATCAGAATAACCGCTACAAGAGGCCAACCATCCAGAAATGGCCATGCCGCCAAGGTTCCCAATATAACCGATAATGGAAGCCCGATCAGCAGCATGCGTGTCGGCCAGACATGCTCATTGCGGATCGCCTTCAGGTCGATTTGAGATGCATCCAAAAAGAGAAGAATAACGAGCGCAATCTCAGCTGTAAGGTGCAATAGATGTTCGGCGCTCTCTTCCTCAACCAAACCGGTTTGAGCCAAAATCACGCCAAAAGCGATGAAAACCATCGGCGCTGTTAATACCGTTCGGGACAAAACCCGCGCAACCATACAAAAGCCCATGGTGAAGATACAAATAATCAGTAAGACAAGTTCCATTCTAGACAATCACCAGTGTATTGAGCGCTACGCAGCAATATCATGCATTAGCAAATAGGTTTCAGTTCCGGGTTCGCGGCAAACACAACCGCGACAGCAGGGTCACAGATATTAACGCCGCCCATAATATAGTGTCGGTATGTTATCATACTCAGCAACCACTTTTGCCATTAAGCAGCGCCTTTACGATTACGAAAAAATGCCAACCAGGCCAGTATAAATAGTATAATCGAGAGCCCGAGCGAATAATAACATTGGGGCACACCGTTTCCATCCACCGGACAAGTTTCCTCGACAAATGTATGGAGCAATGCCCCTATAAAGGCTAATCCAAAAATCGGTACCCAGCCTATAAGGAAAACCCGGCGCGCTAAATTTTGCGTCAGTAACGCGCTCACAAACACGCCGACATAGGCCAAAAACACAAGATAGCACGCCGGAATAGGCCCTAATTCCGGACAAGCATCCCCTGTATGAAAATGAGTAAGGCTCAAGCTCCCACCGCTAAAGATGCCAATCAACGCCAGGATAGCAAGAACAATTCTGAGCAGGTTCGTCATTATTTCAATCGCATTGCAACAAGTAGCGATAGACAAAAGACGACGCCGTGCGTCAGGTTCATCGCAATTGGCAAGATATATAATCCAACCAAGGGATGAACGAAGTAGAGGGCAAATATCGAGGCGAGTATCAAGAACGGGCTAAAGATCGCCATCCAGCGAGGATAATGCGATTTACCGCCAGCAATCAGGAATATCCAAATCGCGGAAATCAAGAGGATTGCCACCCGTAACACATTGACAAAGGGCTCGTTGCGCTCGGCAAAAGCCGTCAATAACCCCGACAGGTCAGCACCGCCATTAATCTCATGGACAGTGAGACCAAGGAAAATGCGTTGGCTGATCCACGCAGTTCCGATGATAAAGGAATAGCCACCGAGCAAGAAGACAAGACAGGATAGCTTTTTGCCTGCCGGCTCCAGCATTTTAAAAATATGCCAATATCCGGCGACATAAAGAGGCGCAGAAAGTACCGCCAGAAAATGTCCCGCCGTCAACCGATCTATCGGTATACGGCCAAAATACGCATAATCTGGCGACTCATATCCGCCAAGAGGATTAAATTGCAGCATAAACTCGCCAGCGCCAACCAATATCGCTGCGGCCAAACCGGCAAGACCGGTCAGCAAAATCGCAGATTTGTCACGCACATGCTCGCTTGTCGACATATCAAATCCTATCGTTAATTTACATTTACTACAGTTCTAATTTCTGGATTCGATATCCGGACCGTCTCGCCATCCTGATATGCCACCACGACATTTTTGACCGAAGTTTCATCACCAAGTCCAAAAATAAGTTCTCGTGTTTGATCAGACCCAAGCCCTTGGCTCGTCATGAATTGCTTTGTAAGCCGACGGCCATCTCCGGTTGTTAATGTCACAATCGCATTTAACGATCGCGTTGTATTTGCAAGAGTGACCTTCAACCAGTTGCGCTCTTCTCCACTAGAAATATATGCAAGCGCTTTTTCATTGAGATTAGCCCAAAATAAATCCGGTGAGCCATCATTATTAAAATCGGAGACGATGGGCGCGATGCCAAAATGGCGATTTTCCACCCCCGCATTCTTTTCAACGGGCTGAAAAATATTCTCGTCCGGGTAAAATTGTAAAAGCTTACCTGGATAATGTTCCAACAGGTCATTTGCAGGAAACCGGGCATAATTTTGCGCCGCCAAAAGATCCTCATGACCGTCGAGATTCATATCCGCAAAAACTACACCCCACCCGAAACCATATTTTGCAGCGTTTAATTCACGCGCACCATCGCTGAATTCGAGATTTCCTTCATTGTGTAACAGAATATATTCAGGGTTGAATTCCGCCTCTTTGGGCAAGTCCCCCCGCAACAAAGCGGGCGGGAGCGTGTATCCGACATTGGAAAAATACAAGTCCATATAGGAATCATTGTCATAATCACCAACCGCAACACCCATTGGATAGGAATAAACAGTAGGATTGTCGATCAATCTCATTGGAAATCTGCCGGTGTTTTCATACATTTCAACACGACCGGTATCCTGAGCAATAACAAGATCACTATCGCGATCATTATCGAGATCTGTAAAAACAGCAGTAAAAGTATTATGCTGACGCCATAGCCCGGCTTCCTTCGTCGCGTCACGCCACGTATTATCACCGTTATTCAACAACAAATAACTGTACCCGCCATAACCATCCGAGAAGATAGTCTCCCCTTTAACAGCACTGATTTTAATATAGCCGGAAACGTAAATATCTGCGGCACCGTCATTATTTACGTCACCAAAAGCAATGGAGAGAGGCGTCGTGGATTCATCCAGTACAATGGGAAGTTTCTTGTTAGACACACCAGCAGCGGTAATACTGTGGAGCCAAATACCGCTCTCTCGCGCAACCACAAGATCGGCGTAACCGTCATTAAAAAGGTCCAGCGATGCCGCGCCCATAGTCGCGTCATCTTGTTCTTTATGGAAATTAAACTGATAGGTTATATCAACAAAGGCACTTCCGTTAAAATCCACGACAGCGTCAGCTTGATTTTTCCCGCCGCCAAGGAATACCTCGTCACGACCATCGCCATCAATATCGATCGCAGCAGATGCGAGGAACGGCAACGAATTAACAAGATCAGCAGAATGCTCGAATTCTACCGGCACCTGCTCATAAGTAAGATCGGTGTTGCCCTGCTTCGTCCACTCTTTTTGCCAGAGCCTGAGGCCGACCAAACCACCGGTAGCGAGCGAAATAATTCCACCAACGGTAAAAACCCCTGCACATATTGCACTATATAAAAAGTACTTTCCGTTTCTTATTTTTAGCATAAAAAAGTATACCCTATGATGATAGCACTCATACCTAGTGACATCTCACAACACAATAACAATGATTTAAACGCCTGATACCTCTCTTTATCGCACATGTTCATGATAATACAAAATCGGGGTTTCCGGCATCATCCGCCTACAAAACAACGTATTGGCGAGTGGATGAATTGATTTAAGTGTCATTGATTGAGACGCACAAAACCCCCTGCTGGGCCCCCTGATGAAATTTTAGGCCCCTATCTTTGGCCCGATATCAACTCTTCGTGTTTTCCGGCCTAAAGCATATTTTTGCTTGAAATTTATGGAAATTGCGCTATCTACCTACCACTAGATATACAAATGCTGACTTTACAAAAACTGTTTTGATCCGCCCCGCTAACATGCCATTTAAAAACTCTCCTATGGCATGTGAATGGGAAGTTGAGATTGGCCATATCGGTGATGCAATTGCGCACAATAACTTTTTTAGACTATCCACAACCCCCTGAAAGGACTTAATTATGATTGGATACACAACTCTCGGCGTTAAAGATTTGGACGCCGCAAAGAAATTTTATACCGAGCTATTTGATGCTGAAGTTTTGGTTGATGTTGGTCGCCTTGCCATGATTGGCAAAGACATCGCTGAACCCAAGATCGCTGTCTGTACGCCGTTTAATGAAGAAGCTCCAAACCCAGGTAACGGCGTTATGGTCGCATTTCCTGGTGGATCACGCGCTGGCGCTGATGCTCTTTACAATAAAGCGATTTCGCTGGGTGCAACCTGTGACGGTAAACCAGGCCCGCGCATCGAAAATGTTTTCTATGGCGCATATGTAAAAGACCCAGACGGAAATAAGCTCTGTTTCTTTGACTTTAGCTAAGTCTAAAATTTTGAACGCAGACCCTTAGGGTCTGCGTTCAATTCAGACGATCAATATTTCCACCAATATCGCTCATACAAAATGGCCCCATAAACTGCTTTAGTTTACTGTCAGTTTTCCGCTCAACCGGTCACTCAAAAAGAGCCACAAAGCCTGCCCCTAAAAAAAGCGCGCGCACTACTTTGACATCAAATCTTGAGTCATCCCTTCCCTCATCCTTCACAACTGATTATGTCATAGACCGATCACTGCCTCTAATAGGCTTCAAGCGTCTTTTCGTAACGGGGGTCGTTTTTTTATAGGCAACCACCCAAATTGAATTACTATGTAATTCAAGAAATGACTTTAGTGCTTAACGCCGGTTGAAACCAAGCAAAGCAGGAGGGAAGATGAGCTCGCCAAATGACGTGCACAGTGTAATGCCCGATGCTGTACTCGCGGTGCGCGGTTTGTCATACACCTATCCTGGGTCGCAAACCCACGCCCTTGACCAGATAAGTCTGGATGTAAAACGCGGAGAAATTTTCGGGTTACTGGGCCCGTCCGGGGCCGGTAAAAGTACATTACAACGTATTTTGACCCGTCAAATTCGCCGCTTTGATATTGGCGAGGTAGATTTTCTTGGCCGGGATATTCGCCAGTGGGATCAAAAACTATATGAGAAAGTCGGGATAGGATTCGAGTTACCCAATCACTATTTGCGACTCACAGGGCGGGAAAACCTTCAATTCTTTGCAAAGCTATACCGAACACCAACACGCGCGCCCCAAGACGTGCTCGATATTGTCGGACTTGGCAAAGCGGCGGACAAACGCGTTGATAGCTATTCGAAGGGCATGCAGGTTCGGCTTAACTTTGCCCGCGCCATTCTCCATGATCCTGAAATCCTGTTTCTTGACGAACCAACAACCGGGCTTGATCCAACAACGAGCGCTTCTCTGAAAAAGGTGATTTCCTCCTTTCGCGATGAAGGAAAAACCATCATTCTCACAACGCATAATATGCATGATGCTGACGAATTATGTGACCGTGTTGGTTTTATCGCCAATGGTCAAATCACCGCGCTCGATACGCCTCAAAACCTCAAAGAATCCTATGGGGAGCGTAAAGTCGAGATCATCATGCTCGATGGTCGCATAGAGAATTTCGATGTTGATGGCATTGGAGAAAATGAGGCGTTCACAGCTTTCCTGAAATCAGGAGACGTACGGTCTATCCATTCTCAAGAGGCTAGTCTTGATCTGGTGTTCCAAATCGTAACCGGAATGAGCCTTGATGGTGGGGATGTGTGATGGCGATGCTTATATCGATGATCGGAGAAGATATTCGCATACAGATACGCAGTCACTTCTATACCGCAACCTTTTTTATGCTTGCGGTCATCGCTCTGGTTATTTGGATGATCCCTGTCTCGCCCTTGCCACCAAAATTTACTGCTTTGCTGATTTTTTCGGACTCCGCCGTGATGGGGCTGGCTTTTGTCGGCGCATTGGTTCTCATGGAAAAAGGAGCTGGAACCTTATCCGCCTTGAGTGTCACGCCTATGCCCGGCTGGATTTATGTGGCATCTAAAATCATTACCTTCACATTATTGGGGGTCTTTTGCGGGATGCTGATCGCAAGCCTCGCCAGGCGGGGCGCAATAAATATACCTGTGATTTTCAGTGCACTAATTATATCAAATATGTTTTCGGTATTATTGGGATTTGCCCTTATAAGCCGGACCGATAGCGTTAACGGGTTTCTTGCAAACCTGCTAATGGCTTCATTTATTCTGGCTCTACCCCTCACTGCCTATTTCAATCTCGCGCCTGATGCGATCAATAATGCCCTCACATTGATTCCAAGCTATGCAATGCTGGTAACTGTCGAGGCGGGGCTCTCCTCCGCGCCCATTAGCACTGAAACAATTATCGCAGCAATTTATCTCGCAGCATGGATTATCGGCGGGTGGATTTGGGCCATCCGGGACTATGACACCCATCTGGCGACTGGGGGCTTGTAATAATGCTCAATTCATTCGCCGCTATCCTCTCCTTTGATTTTCGCTCCATCACCCGTGACCGGTTTTTGCTGCTCGTTATTTTGATGGTTACACTCTTGTTTGGTGGTCTCTCTTTGCTTGGGTTTATGCGCGAAGAGATAGGCGTTGAACACCTGCAGCCATGGATAGCTTATCTTTTGATTATGGCAATCATCGCAAACCCCGCCTCTTTTGGCATGGTGTTTGGGGTTTTCCTGATTGAAGAGGTGGAAACAAAAGTGCGCGCCGCGCTCATGACAACACCGTTCCCGCCTGTGCTTTTATTATTAATGCGCACGCCATTACTAATCATTATCCTTACAGTTATGGGTCTTGTTTCTGGCATCGTCATGAGCGCCGCCTGGGGTGTCAGCACGCTATCTTTTTTCCAATGGTTTGCAATTGCAGTTTCGGGCGCGGTCATTGGCGTGCCGATAATGATTTCCATATCAACATTTGCATCAAATCGCATTGAAGCAATGGCTATCGGAAAATTCTATTCCGCTTTCGTAATACCGCCAATATTGATGTATCTGTTACCTTTGGATGCATGGTATCGCGTGTTATTTCTGATATTCCCGACAGCACCAACTGTTCACGCCTACGAAGCATTTCGTCAAGGCAGTGATAATATAGGCTACCTTTGGCTGCTCCTTGGATTTGCCTATACCGCTGCCCTTACTGCCCTC
The DNA here is from genome assembly GCA_964392325.1 of uncultured Caulobacterales bacterium. Taxonomy (GTDB): domain Bacteria; phylum Pseudomonadota; class Alphaproteobacteria; order Caulobacterales; family Parvularculaceae; genus CALLPQ01. The sequence goes on along the minus strand of CAYMPJ010000004.1, from coordinate 8,380 downwards.
TCTGTGAAGCGTTATCTCAAAAAATCATACGGGATCATCTGAATAATGATACGAGCCGGATAGATCATTGCTTAGGCAATAACCATTTTAATTTCTGCAATCGGATAAAATCCAAAACATATTAGGAGCGCGATAATTTTAATTCCTTAAGTCGTTCTGGTGCATACTGAACGATAATAACCTCATTACCCTCGGTATCGAGAAACGAAATCAGATCGCCAACAGTGGGAATGGCATGCCGTGTACCGATGAGCTCTCCCCCAGCCGACTCGATGGCCTTCATCGTGACTTCCAAATCATCAACTGCAATTGAGCACTCAAACCCTTTACGGCCCTTAGGAACAGGTTCTGGTCTTTGCTGCAAAGCGCCATGCACACCAGCATTGCGGATCAAATAAAAATCCGGCGGGCCCCAGGGTTCGAATTCCCATTGGAATACGGATTCGTAAAACCTTCGAGCGCGAGAAACATCATCCGCCTCGATAGCGAAATGTGCTAAAACATTGGGCATATATAACTCCTTTAGGCTCGATAATAGAAATATTTCACTTGTCGTAAAGTCAATTGCGCGACATAAATGATCTAATATGCGACAAGCCCCCTCATTGTCAGACGAAGAACACTTTCTGGTGCGCTCGCTTAGCGTGAACTATACGGCCAGATCCTCTCAGCGTCACCATAGTCACTCATGGTCTCAATTTGTATATGCCCAAAAAGGAGCCGTGAGAGTTGAGCTTGAAGATCAATCATGGATCGTCCCTCCCCGCCGGGGTTTATGGATTCCTGCGCACACCCCGCACGCATTATATATGTCGTCAGCGCTTGAACTGCGAACCTTATACTTTCGCCCTGAGCATTCACTGGACACCTCCGTAGACAAATCAATTAATGTGTCTGGCCTTTTGCATGAAGCGGTTTTACGCGTATGCGATAGAAACTGGCTGGATAGCCGGATAGATATCGACGTCTCCCTTTACAAGATTATTTTAAATGAGCTGGCGTTTTCCGGCACACAAGATTTTTGCCTCTCCATGCCAACTGACCCAAGAGCCCTTCGCCTGGCCCGGTGGATGCTGGATGATAACGGCGTGAAAGAGAATTTGAATAGCGCGCTTGCGGACGTAGGTTTAACACGCCGCACGGCGGAGCGATTATTTCAAAAAGAAACCGGAATTGCACCCGCTCAATGGCTGCGATTGGCTCGCCTCTCCAAAAGTATGATCGCCCTCATTGACGGCGGCAATGTTGACGATGTGAGTCAATTAGCCGGATATAAAAGCCGTAGCGCCTTTACCGAAGCATTCAAAAACGTGTTTGGCATCACCCCGAGTGAAGCAAAGCGATAATTTGAATAATTTTGAAAATAGCGTTTTTTTGTGGGTACTCGTTAAAGACGGCGAACCAGTTTTGGATTTGGCGTCCGCAGCCCAGATCATGCCTGTTTCCGTCGGCCAAAATCCAAACCTCCCCAAGCCCGCCGGCATTTCAGCCTCAAAACCCTTGGCACCTTCATGCATGACTTCTACAACACCGCGGTGATGCGCACCCTTATCAGGCGGCAACCGAGCGCGACTGAGAATATTTTGCAAGAACGCGCGTGACTTCCTGAAGGAGTTCGTCCTTCGCAATCGGCTTTGCAATATAACCGTCGGTACCCATTGCTAAATATTTGTCCTTGTCACCAATCATGGCATCAGCCGTTAAGGTGATAATCGGAATGTCCGACCATGGTTGCTCGCTGCTTCTGACCTGGCGAATAGTTTCCGGGCCATCCATCACAGGCATATGAATATCCAGAAGAACTAAATCAAAATTAGTGTCCGTGTTTAATTGCGCCAATGCTTCTTGACCATTCGTTGCTTCAATGACTTCCAGCTTGGTCTCCGCAAGGAAGGCCCTTACCACCAAGCGGTTCACCGCATTATCATCGACCAATAAAACTCGAAACTCTTGATCGATCGGTTCTAACTTTGTGATCTCCGGTTCGCTGACCGGGGTTGACGTAAGTGCTGAGTCCGCAGATATTTTTACAACAAGATCAATAGTAAAGGTGGAGCCGACACCAAGGGTACTTTTAACATCCACACTGCCGTTCATGAGGCGAACAAATTCACTTGTAATGGTTAAACCCAAGCCCGTGCCGCCAGATTTTCGTGTTGTGGATTGGTCGACCTGCTCGAAAGCCTGGAACAACCGGGAAATTGCGTTCTGCGTCATACCAATCCCGGAATCTGTGACGCTTATTTTCAATCGTGCATCGCCATTGAGAGTATCGTCCTGAATATCCTCTAATTCCGCTCGTACCGTAACAACGCCCTCATCCGTAAACTTGATAGCATTTGAGATGAGATTCGACAAGCATTGACGTAATCTCAAACCGTCGCAATCTACAAATGTGTTTAGGGAGGGTTCTATATGAATCTTAAGCTCGATGCCTTTTTCTCGCGCTTTGGGTTCCCATAATTGATGTGTTTTATTGAGGGTTTTTCGAATATCTGTCGGCACCAGTTCAACACTCATTTTACCGGCTTCGATTTTTGATAAATCCAATACATCATTGACAATGGTCAATAATGAATCACCGGAATCGACAATGACATCCACGCATTTTTGCGTTTCTGCATCGAGTTTTTTATCACTCAGAACATGGGCCATACCCAGCAAACCATTAAGAGGGGTACGTATTTCATGACTCATATTCGCCAGAAAGGTGGACTTGGCCTGCATCGCAGTCATGGCTCTGGTTTCGCTGATTTTCAATTCTTCCGAATAAGTTTTCAAATGTCGCTTCGATCTAAACAAATGATATGACAGCAATAACAAAAATGCTAACCCGATGATCAGACACAGAAGAACGATCTTATTGCGTTGCGCAGCACGGACCGCAAGGCGCCTTTCTTCTTCAAGAATATGGATGCGTGCATTTCTTTCTTCGAAGGCTATCTTCGCGGCGAGATAGTCTGCGCGGGCCCTGAGTTGTTGCGCATTGATTGAATTTGTAATTTCCTCAGCCATCATATGATTCTTGAAAGCCGATTCATAATCACCTTGTGAGTGCGAAAATTCGGACATGACCTCATAAATATCGACAAGCAGGTCAGTTTCACCAAGCATTTTTGCGCTGAATGACGCATTTTCCAATATTTCAAGGGCGCGTTCTGTTTTGCCCTGACCATAATAATTTACTGCCATAATATAGTCTGCAAATACCTTATAGAGAGGCGCTCCTAATTCATCGGCAAGCTGATTAAATTCATCCACGGTGGCGGAAAGATTAGAATATTGTTTTCGCTTAATATTCAGATAAGATTCACTCAAAAGGAAATGCCAGCGTTGCTGTTTTCCTTCCAGTTCGGAGATTTCATTTTGCCGAACGGCCTTGTCTCTTTCAGAAGAACCAATCTCGATATATTTTTCGGCTTCATCAAACTGCTCTCCGTTTATCAACGCAAAACTAATATTCACGAATAGCTTTAACTGATCGAATTTTGCTAAATCTTGAAAACTATCCTTTTTGTAATTATTGATCAATATTTCCGCGGCTTGAAGATTGTCACCGGTAAGGGAGTGTAGCGCTACCAGTAGCGTGTCACCATCTTGACTGGTTTTAATATTACCGGTTTTCGCAGATTCCTTTTTCAGTTTGCTAATAACATCCAGGGTTTTTTCCATGCGATTATTATAGACATACAAATAGCCCATTGGATACAAGGCTTGAGCATAAAAATCAGTATAAGGTATAATGCTTTGTAATCTCTGCTCGTGTGTTTCGAGATATTCAATACCTCTCTCAAAATCACCCATGGCGGCGAGTAGGCGAATTCGCTCGGCAACACCTCGAGCCCAGACAAGGTCGGAGACCGGCTCAGGCAGGATTTCTATTTTTTTGTCGAGTGCGGCCAAGCGTTTGTCAAAAGCAAGTTTTTGAAAATCCTCGCTCGACACCAGAGTTTCAATGGGGTTTATGCTGCTATCATCAGCGCCAAATGCGGTAATATGCGCTGGCATAAGTAAGAACGCGAAAACCGCGAACATACGTACCGGCCAATGGATGTGCTGATTGGCAATGAAAAATTTTAATATTTTGTTCATATTAGCCCGTGAATTCGTTCCACGGAGTAGATATTAAATAATTTAAAAACAATTTAAGAAATAGGCGCGTAACAAGGTAAAATCTGGGTAAAGATTGGTTAACCTTGTTACGAAGTTTTACCGATATGAATGCCCGCAATATTGCCCGCCTCAATGAAGAACGCGCAATGGCACCGAGGGTATTATAGACGCGATTGGTCAATCGGCATATTTTGGGCGGGTGTGAAGGCACTTAAATTATTCATTTAAGCGATCAAGCTCTTCATCAACCGCCGTTTTTAACCGTTCAGACCCTGCAATTGTACTTCTCGTTAGCCCGTCAACTGCAATAATCATTTCCCTGACTCCGCTCACGCTATTGATGAAAATTCGATCTGAGCAAATCGCTTCAAAATCCATTTCAATTGTGTTTGGATCAATCCTTGATGGTTGGTCCTTATACTCGCCAGGATTAAAGCCTATATAGCGCCGGACATAATTAACCTTTGGTAGAATGTTGTCATTGACTTGCTGGTCAATACGACGGGTCAGTTGGACATATTCGTAAGTATTTGTAATATTGCGGCGTAATTCAATATTGCGAATAAGCTGGAAATTACCTGTTGTATTTAATTCCACGAATGTACCTGATACAAATTCTGGAAGATTATAACGTCCTAGCAAATATAAACCGGATACAAACGCGGTTTTATCTCCGATGTAAGTTCGCAGTTTTTGAGCGATTTCAACGTAAGTTCCAAGTCTTTTAGCATTCCGGAATTTCGTTCTAACTGATTGGTATTCATCCCTTTGGTACTTGCGAGGTCAGTCGACAGCCTCTCCAGATAGCTAAGTTCTAGAATGCCGTCACTTCGCGCCTCATTCCAGTTGGTAACCTGAAACGCGATGAGGATACCGACAACGACAATGAAAAAATCAAGCGCGACGGCGAACCAGTTTTGGTCTTTCACGTGTTTTGTAATGCTGCGTAGTAACAAATTGCTCCCCCATGTTCTCATAGCCAGAACATAGCGGATTTCATAATCATGTCTAAGGTTGGTCAAGCGACTTATCTTGGGTAACGTTCGGAATATACTCAGCGACTGAAGATTTCCAACAACGGTGTATCGCGCTGTGAAAAAGCTGCGACTACCCCGCCGGAGCCAAATAGTATCACCGGTTCAAATTCATTATTTTAGACCAGCAACAATCCGGCAATAACAATAACAGCCATAACAATTGTCTCACAACAAACCAGCAATAGTGGTTTGACGCCGACTTTGAACAATTCACCAAGCCGGGTCTTTGCGCCAATCGCAAAAATCGAAAGGACCAAAAAGGCGCGAGACAAATGATTACCAAATGAGGAAACCTCTATAGGGATGACGCCTAAACTGTTTAGAGTTGCGAGAATTAGAAACCCAATTAGAAACCCCGGCAGAAGCGGGGGTTTATTCGTAGATTCAAAATCACCACGGCTTGCAATACCGATCAATAAAACTATAGGTAGCAACAGCGCAACACGCATCAATTTTATATAGGTTGCTGTATCGCCAGCATCTTCCGAGATCGAATAACCAGCGCCAACAACCTGCGCAACATCGTGGATTGATCCGCCGATAAAAATCCCGGCGTCATGATCGCTGAGAGACAATTGAGCGGCAACAATTGGGTAGATTATCATTGCAAGTGTGCTCAAGGCCGTAACGCTAATGATGACAACGGCCAGTTCATTGTCAGAATTCTTTCTTTTGGGAAGCACCGCCGAGATAGCGATTGCCGCCGAAACCCCGCAGACGGCGACCGACCCCGCACTCAGGCGCGCAAAGGGCGCACTCAACTTCATCATTTTTGCAATCACAGCGCCAGCAATAAACGTAACAATCATCGCTGCAGCGACAATAAGCGGTCCGGTTACGCCCTCTGTGATGATGTCTGTAAACAAAATCCTCAATCCAAGAAGCCCAACGCCGATGCGCAAAACATCTCTTGCTACCCAGTCAATACCATGCTTCATGCATTCATCTTTATACAGAAAATTTAGTGTAAGCCCCAATAATAGCGCCAATAACATGACCGGGGCTGCATAGTGCTCGGATAGCCAAAAAGCCGCCACGCCGCCAATCGCGCAAACCAGAACGCCGCGATAAACCTTTAAATAAAAGGCATGAACCGACGATACCGATAATTGTCCCAGAGATATGTTTAACGACTTTAACAAAATGAATCCTCAATGCGACAAATTCCAAAAAATAAGAGATAGAATTATAACCTATGCCTTATTTCTTCGGTCCGAAATTTGTTGATAGATAATCTTCAATAATTTTTTCATCTTCAGCCCCCAGTTCCGCCATACCCTGCTTTTCAACCATCCAATCAATAAGCTCTGACCACCGCGCAACGGATGCGCGCTGTTGCATAACGATGTCGAGACTATGGCAGGCCCCGCAATTTGCAGCAACAAGGTCATACCCTTCAGATTTTGGCAAGCCAGAATAATCATCATCGGGATCGAAACCCGGCGTAGTAATCGTGTCAATCGACGCCGAAGTATCAAGTGAAGCACCCAATGAAGCCTTCAGGGCGTCGAAGGGAAAAAAATAATTCGGTTCTTGCGCCGAGCTTGACGCCATCTGCACTATACGATCATGACGCGAGTGCGCAATCGACGAAACTGCCTCACCGGTATGGCGAACATTGTTTTTGCCATTATGCGCTGAAAATCCCGCCCAAAACAAAAATGCAAATGCGGAAAAGAAAAGAGCAATGCTGACGATCGGTGGACGCTCCATAGATCAAACCGCAAACACAGCAATACGGTGCTGCATATTATTAAGATATCCCTTGGGATTCCACCCCGGCGTAACCGGCGGCTGCATGCGCCCCTCATCATCGCGCGCGCGGGCCCAGACTTCGAAATAGCCAGCTTCAGGCAAGGCAATATTGGCGCGCCAACGTTGCCAAGCATATCGGTTTAAAGGGGGTGAAAGCGCGGCGGCAAACCATGTCGCGCCAAAATCAACCGAAACATCCATGCCCACAACCGTATTATCGCCCGCCCAGGCATGACCGCGAACTTCAAAAACTTCACCCGCTTTTACCTTCGCGCCGGTCTGAGGAAAAGTCACCAGAGATTTTACAGGCATGGACTCGATGATCGCCATATCTTCGTCAGGAACACTGGTTCCCGGAGCGACGGGATATGCCGGTACACGATAAGAGGCCCCCGTCATCTTTGCCCCATCATGCACCTGATCGCGTACTCTAATCTTTGTGAGCCATTTTTGCGAACATGAGCCCGGCCATCCCGGAACGACAAGGCGCAATGGAAAGCCATTCATCTGCGGCAACGGATTTCCATTCATCGCCCATGCTATTAGATTATGATCATCCAGTGCTTTGCTAATCGGCACACCGCGAGAAAGAGGCTCTTTTTCGGGGGCACCCGATAGATGACGATCAGCGCCGTAATGCGCGGTATAAACCGCACTATCTTTCAAACCGGCCGCCATCAGAACATCTTTCAATCGAACGCCGGTCCAGTCAGCACAACCGATAGCCCCAAAACTCCATTGATTTCCCGAAGCGCCGGGCTGGAAAAACTTCCGGCCATTACCCCCGCACTCTAATTGCAAACGCAGAGTAACAACTTCAAAACTTGATTTTAATTGTGCAATGGAAAGATCAAGCGACCTTTGAACCTCGCCATCGGCGGTAATGCGCCAACTCTCCTCCGAGACATCATCAAGCAGGGGCGGAATTCCGTTGTTACGAACAAAGAACCGTTCCGCAGGGGTTGCATCATCATCAAGCAAATGAGGCAGCGCTTCAATGTTAACCGGCCTATCACCCAGAACCGTTAACCCTGGCTTTTCGCGCTCTAAATTGTCAGTCACCTGGGCGAGGGCCACCGGCACCACTCCGCTTGGCAGTAACCGCGCAAACGGTATGGGGGCGCCAAGGCTAAGAGCAAAACCGGACGCTCCAATGCCTTTGATCAACGCCCGCCGCGATGGCTTAGCTGTGAATTTCGCGATCACAGGCATTGGCATAATTCGATCATCTCTTACTCAAATCTCTCTTACCCGAATTCACCCATTATAGGTTAGTCTCGGCTTTTTGGTGAGTAATTTTTGGAATTCTGCATGACAGCCTCACCTAAAAATTTGATTTTCCTCTTATTATTTGGGGCCTATATACGTGTGTGACCTATCCAGCCGCATCTTGCATAAAATTAACATTAAGGCCAGTATAGTTGTCTTGCCCCCCTATAACTGATCCACGAAATTTGTAATTCTCTACGAAAAGG
>CAYMPJ010000003.1:0-212360 GCA_964392325.1 uncultured Caulobacterales bacterium | reverse complement strand
CTCGAACCCGCGACCTCCGGCGTGACAGGCCGGCACTCTAACCAACTGAGCTACACCCGCGCGATGTGTTCAAAACAGCTAGAGCTGTACGACTTATGCGAGCCAGCGAAGTTCGTCAAGGCAAAATATCGTCCACCTGAATATAGTTGAAAAACAGGAGTTTTTCTCCAATGCAAGGTTTCAAAAGTAGCAAGCGGGCGCTTTAGACTATTTGGAACAGCCGTTCATATAAGACTAAGGAAGTTGAGGGCACCACCAACCCAAATTCTGGCTCGTAATACCCAATCCTTAAGGGGACCCCCTTTTGGGAAAAAATGCAATAAAACGACCCAATCACTAACGCGATCTGATTTTTGACGTGATAATTCAGCTATTTTAAATGATTAGGTCACGCCTTCAGATAAAATTCCCGAAGCTTGAAATGTTTACAGGGGCGTAAATTGATATGATTTCCTATTCGAGGGAAAACACTTCATTCAAATATTGTATATCCGACTGAACAAGCTCTTCTTTAAAATTGCCGACTTTACCGCGGCGCACTTTGTTGAACCCGTTTCGCGGCCTCAGCCAGGGTTCGGAGAATGTTCCAGCATTCTCAATGCGTTTCATATTCTCAATATTACCAGCCTCGACGAGCGCTTGGATTGCTTGCTCCTCCGCTGGTAAATCAAGATATTTCAGTACACGCAAGAGTTCTTTAGCGGTATCTTCGTGCATAGCCTCATAACTGATTTGAATATAATTACGCTGGGCCGATATTTCATCCCACATATCCATATAATGTGACAAAACATGCGCACCAAAATAGTTATGCCGGATGAAGTCGGAAATGCTTCCCTGAAAATCAAAAAAATCTTTAAAACGACCTGTTACCTGATGATATAAGCTAACCATAACATCGCGTGGATCACGCCTGAGAAGAATAATTTTATCATTCACAGAATATTTTGCCAATCTGGATTCCACACTAAAATTGTGGGGTGGCAAATCACCATTATTAAATTCAAATCCATCATGATGAAAATTCACCCCCTCGATACGCGCCTCTGCCAGCATAAACCGTAACCAGCTGCGCCCACTCTTAGGATAAGAAATTACTTGGCCGTGCATTATATTTTTCTGCGCCTCTCATAAATCCACAACGGACCAGAAAATGCCGTTTCATCGGGAATATTATTATACAACAAGTCAAAACCAGATTCTTTTAAAAATTCATCGATCCGGTCAACCTCAAAAAAATTCACAGGAGTACGAATGGCAATTCTATTGGCGGTGAGTTTAATGACACGCGAAAAAACCTCCATGCGAACACTCTCTAAAATATGATGATGTATGCCCAAATAGAGAACGAGATCATACCCCTCTTTTGGGGAACGCGCTTCAATAGTCTCGACTTGGGATAAATCAGATAAATTGGCACGATTAAAATCAACGATTTCCTGGTCGAGATAAGTTTTTGCAACATCGACCCGGCTTTGATGGATTTCATAAGCATGGATTGTTTTTGCACCATTATCGCTAAAAGCTTTTGCGATCAGTCCTTCAGCAGCGCCCAAGTCCAATATAGTTTTATCGGCAGCATCTTCCAATAGTATTTCCAAACCTTCTAACCGTTCAGACACATCTGTCTTACCGAACAGTCCAAGTTCAGGCGCTGCAATATAATGTGTTTCACCATTATAATCTTTGATTAATTGCACCAGCTTCGCGCTATAATCGCTCCAGTCAAACTTTGTTATATGTCGCCGCGCCGCCTGTATCATCGCCGTCGACCCCTCACGATCAGAAGCAATTTTTCTTATAAATTCGACAATCAATTGAGGGTCAGCAGTGTCCATGACATGCGCGGTCACAGCGTCGAGTGCCATTTTTCCAGTTCCGGCAGGGCTAGTGATCACAGGTATGCCACTTGCCATTGCCTCGGCAACCACATTTGCCCATCCGGCAAACCTTTCCGTACTCACCATAACATCTAGTCCGTGGTAATAATTTGCCAAATCGTTACCGAAAAGCGGGCCAACCCATTCTATCCTACCTTGCGATATCAAGTTGGAGAATTTACTCAGATATTGCTCATACCGTGCACCAAAAAAGCGGATTACATAATCATCGGGTAAGGATTGAATTGCATCGACAAGGGGCTCGGGATTTTTATGAAGTTGGGCCCCTATAATGAATTTTTCCTTCTTGCTTTGCTTATCCGCTGGCCGAAACATTTTACAATCAACAGCCCCAATCAGTTCATGAAATTGTTTGCCTCGAAAGTTACGAAAACTGCCAATTGGCCACTGGTCATTGTTAAAAATCACAAAATCTGGGTTCACACTATTGTTCACAGACAAAAACTGTTCTCGCTTCGTCTGATCATTGAGAATCATTTGAACACGCACACCGAAATTTTTAGCCCGAAGTTCAGAAAATTTCTCTACTGTTGTCCGAGAAAACCCCGCGCCTGGCACAATAACACAATCCCAATTTTCATTTTTTGCATCGCCATAAGGCATTATACCATTATTTGTAGGAAATTGCGGTGTCTGATCTGGTTGGAACGGAACAAATACAAGTTCGTGCCCAAACTTTCTCAAACACGCGCCAACATTTTCAAAACGGATAAGTCCGCCGCTGGGAATCAGCTTATCACAGACTACAGCAAACTTCATAAAGGGAATCTTGTTAAATCAAAGGGTCCATTGAGCCGAAATGATAAACCAGTTAGAATATATCTCAACAGGTTCTAGCGCGAACGATAAAGCGAATAGTATACACAGGAAACAAGTGAGATGTCGACAGATTCAATCGGATGGCGGTCAGGGAAACTATCACACGATCTTCCTGATCTACCAGAACTCGAGACTTATTTTCCGGATAATTTTAAATCGATAATGACATTAATTTCCGGTGGTATCACTTATCGGGAAGCACTTTTTCTTGCTGAACTATCAGCTCAATTGCAGTCGGGTTGCATTGTTGAAGTCGGCAGCTTTAAAGGGCGCTCTGCCATCGCCTTATCGGTGGGAGCCGCATCTTCAGGTGCAGATGTACAGATTTTTTGTATTGAACCCCATGCCCCTTTTCGTGGAATTAATGGCGGTATTTTTGGACCTGCTGATCGGAAAGAATTTTATAAAGCCATGCTGGCAACGGGCGCCTACAAAAATACAGCCCTGGTAAATCTGACATCGCCAGAGATTACGCCAAATTGGGAGCGACGGGTTAGTCTATGCTTTATTGACGGAGACCATAGCTATGAGGGAGTCAAAGTGGATTTTGAATACTGGAGTCCAAAAATAGTCGACGGAGGATATTTAATATTAGACGATGCCAGCGCACCTCATATGGGGCCGACCAAACTCAAATCAGAGATTTTGGCGTTACCGCAATGGGATGCCATCGAAGCACCGGGTAAATTTGCAGCCTTTCGCAAAAATGCACGATCCCAATAATATATCATTCCCGATCAGACCGCGTGAAAACTATTTCGCCATGGTTGCTAATAGTCGCTTTTTTCTAACTAGCTGCCTTTTTGCTCACTTCCTCAATCGTATCGGTCAGACGCTTTAGATCCTCAACCGTCGACAAACGATGGTCCCCGGATTTAATCAAACTAACGACAATATCACTACTCTCAAAGCAATCCACTGCTTTGATTGCATGTTGCCAAGGCACATCTTGATCTTTCATACCTTGCAAAATACGCACAGGACCATTGAAACCTATTTTTTTATCAAGCACCAAATTTCTCCGCCCATCTTCAATAAGCGCGTGGGTGATAATATCGGGCTCATCGGAATAGTCAGAGGGTGTTTCAGCAAATCCTTTGGTGATGATTTCTTTTCGCGCCGCTTGATCCATGCCGGCCCACATTAAGTCCTCAGTAAAATCTGGCGCTGGCGCAATCAATACCATTCCGGCTATGCGCCCGGGATGTTTCAATGCCAATAACATCGATATCCACCCGCCCATGGAGGAACCAATTAGGATTTGCGGGCCACTCGTTAATTGCTCCAAAACCAGACTTGCATCTTCCGTCCAGCTTGAAATCGTGCCGTCGCGAAATTTACCGCCAGACTCTCCGTGTCCTGAATAATCAAACCGTAAATAGTCCTGACCGAACCGCTCGGCATATCCCGCTACCATGCTCGCCTTGGACCCCATCATGTCGGAGCGAAACCCGCCAAGCCAGATAAGACCCGGCAGCGCCTGATCTGCGCCTTGCCCTACACTTCGAACGCTCAACGAGCGATAAGCAATGCGCTCTTTTGCGCGCCCCGGGGGGCCATCGATAAATTCCGGTTTCTCCCGGTCATTACTATTCATCTGATTATTCTCCAATTTCGAGAACCCCATTTTGCGTCTTTTTGTTTTGCATTTCGCGGTGTGTGTGCAAATTAATAAGGTATGGTTAATAAAATGCCTGATTCACAATTGACTGTCATGCAAGTTATCCCGCGCCTCGATGCGGGCGGTGCAGAGCGCACCACGCTTGAAATTAACAAAGCACTTGTGGAATCGGGCTGGCGCTCCCTCGTTGTCAGCAGCGGTGGCCGCTATGCCGATTCAATAGCCGCAGATGGCGGTACCCATATCACCCTGCCGGTCCATAGCAAGAACCCCATTCAGATCGCCTTAAATGGCCGAGCCCTTAGTAAAATTGCCCGCAGCCATGGCGTCAATATTATTCATGCCCGCTCGCGTGCGCCCGCTTGGTCATGTCTAAATGCATCCCGGAAAACAGGCCTTCCCTTTGTCACCACTTATCACGGTGCTTACAAGGCGCGGGGCACCCTAAAGCGTCACTATAATTCAGTAATGGTACGCAGCACACGGGTCATAGCCAATTCCCATTTTACTGCTTCGCAAATTATCAAAACCTATAAAGATCACGATCCGGCTCTCGCAAAACGCATGCATGTTATCCATCGCGGGGCTGACCTTACGCGTTTTGACCCTGCAACCCTTACTGAGCAGCGCGTCGAACAAGCAACCCAAGGCTGGGATATCACCCCTTCCAGCCTTACCGGACCTCGCGATAATGGCGATCTGCCTGTGCTCCGCCTGCTCCTGCCCGCTCGCATGAGCCGCTGGAAAGGACATGAAATCGCGATAAAAGCCGTCAAATCCATAGCTGGGTCTGGTCAAGACGGCATTTTAAGGTTAATTTTCTGTGGTGGGCGCTCTGATGATGGTCATGTTAGCCAGGTTCATGGGGATACTGGACCGACCGATCAGGCAATTGGAAGTATGGGCAGTCTCGAAAGAGAATTGCGAGATATGGTGTTACAATTTGGGATTGGTGATCTGATTCATTTTTCTGGATATTGCGAAGATATGCCCGCGGCCTTGGGATGGGCCGATGGTGTGATAGTGCCTTCTACAAGGCCTGAGGCTTTTGGCCGTGTTGCGGTTGAGGCTGGCGCAATGGGCGTACCTGTGCTCGCAAGCAATCATGGGGGCGCAAAAGAGACCATTCTGGGCGAGAAAACAGGCCTATTGTTCACCCCGGATGACAGTGAAGCCCTTGCCGGCGCTATAAAAAAATTCCAAAAAATGGGCCCTGAAGGCCGCGCAAAACTGGGAACTGCTGCAAAAACACACATTCAAAATAATTTCTCTGTGCACTCCATGTGTGGCAACACGCTTGCATTGTACAAAGATGTCTTGGCCGATCATGGCATATCGCACGGCGCTGGTGCGGATGACGCCATGTTTGAACAAAGTTAAGGGACATTCATGTTCAATAAGAACAAAGAAAATATTCTGATTATCAAAACCGACAATCTTGCCGGGTTTGTAGCAGCTGAACCCTTGTTTCATGCCATACGCGAGGCCCATCCGGATGCTGTTATTAGCCTTCTCACCGCCCGCGAATTAGAGCGCCTCGCAAGAGCGGCTCCCTATTTCGATCAAATTGCTCCCTTACCTCGCATGGAAGAGCGCATCGCACGTCAATCCTTATATTCCCAGTTGAAGAGGTCTAAATTTACGCGCATTTACGATCTTTGCTGCGATGAAAATTCTCGCAAAATTAATGCGGGCCTCGGCTTATTCAAACCAAAATGGTATTCCGTTGAAGCCGCGCGCACCCGTCAGGCAAAACGCCAAGGCGGCATTGCGGTTCCGGGTATTGAAAAGTTCACCCAGGCCCTTGGTCTGGAAGCGCCAGAGCGCAAACCGGATTTCTCATGGGCCCTTGCGGCACGCAAGGACAGCGCAAATATGCAGCCCTCCTGGTATGGGCTCTCCGGACCCTATGGTCTGTTGCTCGTTAGCCGCGAGGCCGAATATCGCTGGCCAGCCGAGCGCTACGGTGATCTTGCCAATCATATGGCCAATCATGGTATTATTCCCGTTCTGATTGGCGACCATGAATTGCAAGATTTTGGTGATGATATCTCCTTGCACGCCCCTAGCCTTGTCGATCTGACCGGGAAATCTGACCATTTACAACTTGCCGCCCTCGCCGGGAATGCCAATTTCTTTGTCAGCGATCATGCGGATGAAATGTATATGGCGCTCAGCATGGGGTGTAACGGCGTGATTTTGTCTGGATATGATGACCCGGAAATTCATCGCTCTGGTTGTCATGTTGTGCGCATTGATGTGGATGGCGACCCAAGCATGGTTGCCGCCGATCAGGTTTGGAAGACGGTCCAGAATATGGGACTAACCGACAATCATAATCATGACCCACATAAATTTGATCGCGAAATTTATGTTGAAGACTTAAACCATTCACAATAAACAGGTTGCTTATGCCCTGAAGCAACAAGTTGGCACTATGCCCGCTCATTGTTCCAGATTTTTTTAGTTTGCACTTTTCGGGTTCCCATCAAGGATGGAATTTAATAACCATCAACCCACCTGAAAGTGCCCCATCCTTATAAGCAATCCCTTGCCCAAAACTCTCAAAATTACCAGCTGGAATATTAATTCCGTCCGCTTGCGGATTGATCAGGTCGTGCGTTTTCTTCAAGGGGAAAAACCAGATATCCTCGCTCTGCAGGAAATCAAATGCACTAATGATCAATTTCCACAAAAAGAACTCAAAGCCGCCGGCTATGAACATATGGCCATCGCTGGGCAAAAAGCTTATCACGGCGTGGCAATTGTCTCGCGCTTGCCTCTTTCAAAAATCAAAATTCGCGACTATTGCAAAATGGGTGATGCCCGCCATATCAGTGCATTAATTGATGATAGTGTCGAGCTGCATAATTTTTATGTTCCAGCAGGCGGCGATGAAGCAGACATAGCGATCAATCCAAAGTTCGATCATAAACTAAAATTTATGAGTGAGATGGCTGATTGGTCAAAAGGCTTGAAAAATCGAAAAACCGCCCACCGCGTCATTGTCGGTGATTTCAATGTTGCCCCCGACGAGCATGATGTCTGGTCCCATAAACAGCTTTTAAAAGTTGTCTCCCATACGCCTATTGAAGTGGAACATTTAGCCCGCATCGCCGATGCGGGCCAATGGCTTGATATTGCGCGCCATCATTATCCGTCTCCGGAGAAACTCTATAGCTGGTGGTCCTATCGCTCAAAAGACTGGCGCGCCTCCAATCGCGGACGCCGCCTTGATCATATCTGGGTCAGCCCGTCCCTAAAGGATGCCGCCTGTGATATCGGACCGGAGCAATACAAAATACATGATGATGTGCGCAGCTGGGTAAAACCCTCAGACCATGCCCCTGTCAGCTTAACCTTGAAATTATAAAAAGTTAGAGATATTCGAAGAAAGGAAAACCGGTTTTTCGAATATGCTCAAACCCTGCTGAATATTTAAAATCCTGATTGCGGAAATCTTGCATCAGGAATGGAAGATACAGGCTGCGCAAAACTACGCGGCGCTGGATCAATTGTCTGTATACCGCCTGGTTGAATTTCTAAGATTGCAAGACCGCGTTCTATTGACCCATTTGCATTAAGGCGGAACAAACCGTCCGCACCAAAATAACCATTGGGATCTGCTATTGCACTTGCGGTAAACCGTGTCCGGCGATCAGGATTCATCGCAAGACGCGCCGCCAACAAGGTCGCATCATAGGCAAGCGATGCAAGGCGGGGCGGCGTTTGACCAAATGCATTCGCAAAGCGTTGCTCAAAGGCGCGGGTAATTTCTGGGTCGGGCGCGGCAAACCAGCCCCCTCGGAGTGCAGGTTCGCGTGTCAAACGCGGATTGTTCCATGCGGAAATGCCGAGGATTTTGACCGTATTTATATCAACATTATAATAGGGCAAAAGGGGTGCCAAAGCGCGCAATAAGGTCCCTTGTTCGGGCATTAAAACCGCTTGATATCCCCTCGTATACCCAAGATCAGCATTGGTGTTTATCGGATTTGGGTTATTGGGATCATATTCGTGGCGTTGTTCCAAAGGTACAATTTCCTGAGAGTATTTTGCAAGGCGTTTGGCGGGCTCCAACATTGCATCTGGCTCTTGAATATAGCGCTCCTCATGCACGACAACGCCGCCACGCACAAACACTTCTTCCGCAAAGGAACCACTAACCCGGTCGCCATAAGCAGTGCTGGGAGCAAGAACCCCAAACCGGGTATAGCCTTTAAGCACAGAAAAATCCGTAATTCGGGCAACTTCGAGTTCTGGCGGGAAGCTCAACAAATATACCCCTTGGCCGCTGGATTTCAGATCCGATGAAAAAGCAACCATGGGTACACCAGCAGAACGGGCGACCTGCGAGGCAGCCTGAACGGATTCAGAAAATAACGGACCAAGAATAATTTCAGCACCATCTTGAATGGCTGATCGCGCCGCAGCTTGCGCGCCTTCAGCCGTGCCTTTAGTATCTTTGGGAAGCAATAAAAACCGCTCATCGCCCGCTTCAAAAACCGCCAACTGCGCAGCATCAAACATGGAAGAGGCAATATTGCGGGCGCTTTCATTGGCGGCAGAAAAAGGAAGAAGCAGCACAACCCGAACAGGATCATTTCCATCAAAATGGCGCGGGCGTACAAACCCATCCTGATTTCGCGGCTCGAAAGATTGATCATTGGGCCGAGGCGTAGGCGTTACGGGCCCTTGAGTCTGCTCGCGCACAACAATGGGGCCGGTGGAGCCCGACTCTGTAGCACAAGACGCCAGCACTAAAGCGCCAACCAGCAAAACACCTAGTCTTATGACATAGCCCCGGATCTGCATCGTGCTTTGACCCGGTTTCAGGCGCATAATCAACGGGTACAGACTGTGAAATGATTTTGACATTCGGTTCATCTTAGCTGACGTCCTTGTTTAATCTTACTCACAAATTTGATCTTACTCTCAAATTTTCCGGCATATAATACGGGTAAACGCTGTGTCATTCAATGTCCCTGTTTGCCATTGCCCGACTTTAAAGTGTTACATTTGCTATAGGCTCGATCTATTCAATCAATTTCTTTCAAAAGCCCTAAAATAACCTGATTCAACAAAGCCCACTTCTCCTCCAACACATAGTGAGTCGCATCGGGGACTATGAAGAGTTGTGCGCTGGAAAGCCCTTTAATAGTTGCACAACATGCTCAAGCACAGTGTCTTCATGATGGCCATTAATAATCAATGTTTTGGCGATGATCGCTTTCATATTCGATTGTTCGAATGTTTGACTTGCCGTCCACATGGACGCTTTAAGGCAACCTTGCAGATGGTAAGCCGAATGATGTAAATCTGAAAACTTTTAAAAGATGCCCGGAAGAAATCGCACTTGCTTTCGCCCAACAACCGCGTCAGCTTATCGGGCATGGTGACGAAACAGACGGAACATATCTCACTGGAGACGATTTCAACTAGTCAGCCCCCTTTGGCGGCAGGTCTATATGTAACTGCAACTCCGATTGGTAATCTTGGCGACATTACCGTTCGCGCGCTCGCAGCCCTTAATTCTGCAGATCTTATTTTGTGCGAGGATACCCGTCATACGGCCAAGCTTTGCCAAGCCTATCAAATCACCACCAAACGCCAAGCCTATCATGATCATAATGGCGCGAAATTAAGACCGGCTATTTTAAAACAATTACGCGATGGCGCAGCGATTTGCCTTGTCAGTGATGCCGGCACGCCGTTGATCTCTGATCCGGGATATAAGCTGGTTGAGGAAGCCCTTGCTCATGACATTAACGTCACGCCGCTACCGGGGCCTTGCGCCGCGATAGCGGCCTTAAGCGTTGCCGGTATTGCCAGTGACAAATTTTTATTTGCTGGTTTTCCGCCGCCCAAACCCGGAGCCCGGACATCATTTTTCACGAATTATAAGACGATACCGTCAAGCCTGATTTTTTATGAAAGCGCATCCCGCTTGCATAAGACCCTTAAAGAGATGGCGACAATTTTTGGTAATCGAAAACTGACCGTCGCAAGAGAATTGACGAAAAAATTTGAACAAGTCTTTACCACGCGGCTAGAAGAGATTGAGGATCATCTGGAAGATTTACCCGCCAAAGGAGAGATCGTTATATTGTTGGGGCCCCTTGAAGCAATTGTTGAAGAGATCGATATTGATAGCTTGCTGGTAGATGCTTTACAGACAATGAGCGTTAAAGAAGCCGCAACAATGCTTGCCCAAGATACTGGTCTTCCCCGCCGGGATATCTATAATCGCGCTCTTAAAATAAAAGAAGACATCCGGGAATAGGATGGCAAAAAAACAAAATTTTCGAAAAAACTCCAAACAGGATAAAAGAGCAGCCTATCGCAGGGGCCATATCGCAGAACATTTTGCAGCGCTCTATTTACGTCTAATCGGTTATAAAATATTACGCATGCGCTATCGCAGTCCATTTGGGGAGGTTGATATTATTGCGCATAAAAATAATGTTCTTACACTGATTGAGGTCAAGCAGCGCACCAATTTAGCAAATGCCATTAATGCTGTAACGCCAACTGCTCAAACCCGCATTGCCCGGGCCGGGCAGCATTATCTATCCAGTTTTCCTAAAATGGCGAATTTCGGATTACGATATGACATCATCGCAATCACCGGATTTCGCATCCATCATTTACGCGATGCATGGCGCGATTAATGTTTTTAATTCACGCCCCGCGGTATAGCCGCCCGCTTAATTCTCATAATAGTCTTTGACGAGATTTAGCGACGATAAAGGGGGTTCTTTATACCCGACATCTTCTGCTCGTTGACGTTCGGGCAATTCAATGGGCTCAAAAATACCAGGGTTATCTTTTACCGGCAAAATATCAAGGATTGAGCGGATACAATTTAATCTCGCTTTTTCTTTATCATCGCCATCGATTACGCGCCAAGGCGCATAGTCGGTACTGGTGAGCGCCAACATTTTATCTCGCGCCTTGGTAAAATCCACCCAGCGCAACCGCCCTTCCAAATCAATGTTGGATAATTTCCAACGTTTACGCGGATCATTGGCTCTATCTTGAAAACGCTCTTCTTGTTGCTCGGGGCATACATGGACCCAATACTTAATTAAAATGATACCACTATCGACCAGCATTTTCTCAAAAAGAGGGACCTCGCGCATAAAGGTTTCGTGTTGTTCTTCAGTACAAAACCCCATGACAGGTTCGACCACGGCACGGTTATACCAAGAGCGATCAAACAAAATCACCTCACCGGCAGCTGGCAAATGTGCGACATAACGTTGAAAATACCATTGAGTTTGCTCCCGGTTTGTGGGTTTTGGCAGAGCAACCACCTTCCAAACGCGTGCACTCATGCGCCGCATCAGGGTTTTGATTATACCGCCCTTACCGGCGGCATCACGGCCTTCAAAAATAATCACGACCCGCAAGCCTTCACGCTTGACCGTCTCTTGCAAATTAGCCAGATCCAATTCCAAATCTTTTAAATGGGCAGAGAATTTTTTCTTTTTCATAAACTAGTGCCTCGCACAAATAGGGATAATTTTCATAATTTCGATCAATATCTGCAAATACTCAGCCAGCAGAGTTACCGTGCTTGTCAAAAACATATTCGCTCCGACAAAAATCACAGCTTACCCGTATCATTCCATCTTCAAGCATATCTTCCAGAGTAACCTCATCATAGCGCTGCAAAACTGCCATAATTTTATCTTGATGACATCCACATACAGCGTTGATTTTTATGGGGTCAAAAACATGCACCCCTTCCTCATGGAAAAGCCGGTAGAGCAAATGTTCCGCAGGCAGATTTGGATCGAGAAGCTCATCGGCTTTTGTTGTCGAAAGAAGTGCCTCTGCAGTTGTCCAGCTCTCCTCGTCGCGTTCCGCCATGATGATATGTTCGCCGCGCTCGCGCTCGCCCCCTTCACCGGGAACAAATTGAGCGATAATACCACCGGCGCGCCAATGCTCCCGGCCACCCGGAACTGCGATTTTTCCGACCGCTAACCGAACCGCTGTCGGGATTTGTTCTGATTGCTGAAAATAAGAAACAATGGCCGTCTCTAAAATATCTCCGTCTAACGGGGTGACACCCTGATAACGCTCCATATCAGCACCCTGATCAACAGTCATTGCGATATGTCCCTTACCCAGCAAGTCGGGCAGCGTCTTGCAATTCTCATCGAGTGGGGATTTTTCTTTCAGACTAGCTGTCGCCCGCAAAGAACCATCTGCGTAATAGTCGGCAACGATCATTGAGACCGGGCCATCCCCTTGCACTTGGAAAATGAGTTTTCCATCAAATTTCAGTGACGCACCCATCATAGTGACCAGCACTCCGGCCTCACCGACAAGGCGCGATAGTGCATCATTGAAACAGGCATCAGCCTCATTATGAGCGCGAAGAATATTGTCAATCGCTGGACCAAGACGCACCACATGACCGCGCACCGCAGTTTTGCCCACTTGATAAGGCAGGACATGATCATCAAGGGTGGGAGTGTGGGGTGGATTTTTGGTACTTACCATAGCGAGCCTTTAGGACTTTATTTTCCAACCCATTTTGAGGAGGCGATAACCAAGCAGTGTCACTATTATATTCAACACGAACACGACCAGAACCGATTGCATTAAATTGGTTTCACTATGACCGGTAAAACCATAACGGAATCCATCCACCACCATAAAGATCGGGTTAATTGCACTCAATGACAAAAACGGTTCCGGCAATCTGCTCACTGCATAGAAAGTTCCCGAGAGAAAGATCAAGGGCTGAATGATAAAATTCGTAATCGCAGCAAGCTGGTCAAATTTATCGGCCCACAGACCGCCGATAACCCCAATAAGAGAGAATAAAACTGCTGCAGAAAAAGAGAAATAAGCAATTGCAAACACATTATGGATCGGTAGCGGCGAGGAAAAAGCCATAAAGGCTGCGCTTGTTACCGCTGTAACAAAACCAACCAGCAAGCCGCGCGTTACTGCGCCGCCCACAAAACCCATAAGCAACTCTAATGGAGAGAGTGGCGCCATTAAAATATCAACAATCGAGCCCTGAACTTTACCGATAATCAGAGAAGAAGAGGAATTTGCAAAAGCATTATTTAATATCGCCATCATAATCAGACCCGGCGCAAGAAAAACAATGTAGCTGACACCGCCAACCTCAGGCCTTGCGTCACCAAAAGCCTGCATGAAGACAAACAGGAACAACCATGTCGACATCACAGGGGCCAGTACAGTTTGAAAATAGACCTTTAAAAAACGCCTTACCTCTTTTTGATAAAAGGTCCACAGCCCCAGCCAGTTGGTACCGCCAAACCGGCGCACGCCCGGACGTATTTTTTCGGTGCGTAAAGCATTAACCAGGCCCGTATCGCCCGCCTCGACTATTGGCGTATGATTAGATGTGGAAACTTCCGCAGAAGATGAGGTCATGAGGTTTATTTCAGGTTCTGGTAGCAGTGAATAAAAAACGTGTGTGGCGCGGCAGTGCAAAAAGGTCAACTATGAGAGGCTAATTTGCCGGAAATAGAAAAGCCGACTTGTGCAAAACTACCCCCTTAAAAATCCAAGCGGATCAAATTAGGTAATTTTTTCAAGGTTTACACACTCCAAGTCGCACTGACAAATATCGAATTGCCGGGTTTTCCACAAAAAACAGCACTTATCCTCCCCCAACCAATACCCAGCGATTTTATTCACAACATATAGTGTGCATAAATATCCGCCCCCCCTATATTGTATTTTTCTAACCTTGCGCTACTATATCTGGACAATTTTTGCTGGCATGTAATTGCACACACAATATCTAGATACACTTACATCCCAATCGGGGCACCGCCTTTGACGGTGAAAACAAATTACGGAGTCAAATCAATGGCATGGACTGATGATCGCGTAGAAATGTTGAAAAAGCTTTGGGCAGAAGGCCTTTCGGCAAGTCAAATTGCCGGGAAAATGGGCGGCGTGACGCGGAACGCCGTAATCGGAAAAGTGCATCGCTTGGGTCTATCAGGGCGCGCAACCCCGGCAAAACCCTCTCGCGGGACAGCCCCGGAACAACGCCGCACCGAACAGCCCGCCGCCTCGGCTAGCGCCAAAGCAAAACCGATTGCGCCGGAAAGGGAAGTCAAACCGATTATCCGGGCTCCCGAAGTTAGCGAACCTCTTGTGCTCGATACAGGTGACCGGACCACAGTGGCAACATTGAACCGGAACATGTGCAAATGGCCAATTGGCGATCCTGCCAAAGATGATTTTCATTTTTGCGGGCAACCCTCCGATATCAATAAGCCCTATTGCGCCTATCATGCCCATGTCGCATTTCAGCCTGCAAATCGTAGACCCGAGCGCCCACAGCGCCTTGTCTCTTTAGCTGCAAAACGCCGCGCAGCCGGGTAATCGCTAGAACGTTACAATTGTGCCATGTGCGCTTAGACAATATTAACGAAGATTAGCTCGGATTTTACCAGTCATCGTAGCCTCAATTTTACACAAAACCTGTATACCTCTTTCAAATACGAAACGGGGTATACGGTTATGCGCATGGATGTTGCCACAATTGGCGGAATAATAGCGGGCTTTTTTATAGTCGGCCTTGCTATTGCTATGGGCGGCGCGGTTAGCGTGTTCTTTAACTTACCAAGCCTCCTCATCGTAATTGGCGGCGCAATATCTGCAACCGTTCTACGCTTTCCTTTAGACAAAGTACTGGTTGCCTTTAAAACCGGCACCAAGATTGCCTTCTTTGATCACCAAAAAGAGCCTCGCGATCTCCTCGAAGAATTGCGCGAGTTAGCCAATGTTGCCCGGCGCAATGGGCCGATTGGCCTGGAGCGGGTTGGTGTATCCGATGCGTTTCTCTCCAGAGGCAAACAAATGATTGCCGATGGTCTCTCCACTGAACATTTACGCGAACAATTGATGCGTGAGCGTGAACTGGACATCCGCCGCCTTGTTGAAGGTGAAAAAATCTTTCGCGCCATGGGCGAAGCTGCCCCTGCTTTTGGTATGATAGGCACGATTGTTGGTCTCGTAAAAATGTTGTGGACAATGGATGACCCCTCAACGATCGGCCCCTCTATGGCAATTGCACTATTGACCACTCTCTACGGCGCATTGGTCGCTTATGCTTTTGCCCTGCCCATTGCAGACAAGCTGGCTATGAAGCTGGAAGTCCAAGAGACCAACCTTGCTTTAATCATTGATGGGCTATGTCAAATTTCAGAGCGAAAATCCCCCGATGTCATCACTGATATGTTGATTGTTTACTTACCAGAAAATGCACGCGGGCCTTTTGAAGCGATACCTGCATGAGTGGCTATCCTAAATCTTACAGTGGTTCCATCGGCTCGAACCGGGAAAAAAGCGGGAGGCGGCGCGCCAATAGCTGGCTGGTAACCTATGCCGACCTAATGACTATATTAGTATGTTTCTTTGTACTGATTGTTTCATTCTCAATTCAAGATCAGGTCAAACTTGAAGTGGTCGCCGGCTCCATGCGCAATGCATTCGGAGTTGCCGAAGAGCGCCGCTATGCAGGTGACTTCAAGCTTGATGGTACCCCAGATCAATTACAACCCGGAAACATCAGAAAATCACCAACGCCAACCGCAAATGCGATTACCGAAACACTTAGCGCCAGGCCAGCGGCTGGATCTACTGGCTATGACGGAGCCCATGAACGATTGCTCGCGGAAAATAAAATATTTGAACAGGCCGCCGAAAGTTTGGAAAATGCTATCCTGACGCACCCGCTGCTCAAAGACCAAAGTGATGCCATCACAATCAATCTTACCGAAGAGGGATTGCAAATAATCGCAGTCGATCTGGACGGAAAGCCCATGTTTGAAACCGGCTCAGCCGAACCCACCCCAAGAGCCCGATTATTATTGTCTGAATTAGCGACAACGCTAATTCCCTTGCCAAACCGTCTGATTATTGCCGGTCACGCAGACGCATCGGGACTTGGAAAATATTCACCCTTTGAGTTAACGGCCCGCAGAGCAAATGCAGCTAGAGAAATAATGCAATCTGCTGGTTTAAAAGAAAGCCGCATCAGCGGCGTTGTTGGTCATGGCAATGCCAAGCCGCTTTATGAGGATGATCCGTATGCTGCTGCAAATCGGCGTATCGATATCACTCTGGAGCGCGCCGCGCCGCTTCTGCCCCCGCAACGGTCGCTCTAAAATATTGATTGCCGCTACCCATCTCCGACATAATATCCTTCAGCTGCTTTTCTCGTAAACGGTGTTGAAAGTTGTTCCGGCACCAGTTTCAAAAACGTCGCAGCAATTTTTGGCATAAATCCGGGGACAATCACCTCCACCCCTTTCTCATTGCGCCTCCAGGATTCAACGGCGATGTCTTCCGGAGTTTGCCAATACCACGAATCCTTATTTCGCATTTGCTCATCCATATCATTGGCCAGGTGAAACTCGGTTTTCACAAAACCTGGACACACAGCGCTGACATGAACACCATAGTCTTTCATTTCAGCATTCAAGGATTGAGAAAATTTAACGAGAAAACTCTTCCCGCCTGGATAAAGGGTATGCCCTTTCCCTCCTTGTGAAAAAGCAGTCATAGAACTAATATTAATAATCCGGCCCCAGCGATTTTTTATCATGTCACCTAAAACAAGATGAGAAAGGGCAGTGGGCGCTTCGACAGTCACCGCCAAAAAATTACGCTGCGCTTCCAAGGGTGACCAGGCAAACCCTTTTGGTATTGAAAATCCTGCATTATTTACGAGCACATCTACACTGCGATCATGGTCTGCGATAGAGCCAATAATTTTCTCCGGCGCATCACGAACGCTTAAATCCGCTTCGACGGCAAAAGCTTCTACCGACCATGTTGCTTTAATCTCTTTTGCCAATGCCTCTAACCGGTCCAAGCGACGCGCGCACAGCGCAACATCAAAACCTTGCGAAGCGGCATGGCGGGCAAATCCGGCACCAATGCCTGAAGACGCCCCGGTTATAAGAGCAAGGCGATTTTTTGAGCGGGGAGGATGATCTAACATGAGGGCACTTTCTAGAAAATGGACTTCCTGTGGCCATGGTCGCCATTGCAAGGCTCGTGATTTAAAGCTAAATGCACCAAACAAAATTTATACTTTGTAAGCGCATACCAACAGCAAATCTGGTAAACACTTTTGCATTAAATTACAATTGCTGTTCCGAGATTTGACACCCTGTGCAACCACACTTTCAAGATGGTGATATCTAGCCATCCATTGCCAATATTATTTGCATATATCCACGCACTAAATATTTCATGTTTTCTATAGGCATTTTTTCATCTGTACCATGAATACCATCTATTTCTTCTATCGACACACGGTTGGGAATAAAACGATAGATATTTTCGGTTATTTTCGCGCTATGGCGACTATCTGTTGCGGCAATAACTAACATAGGCACGACAGGAATATTCTCTCCCCCCGCAATCTCGCGGGCAACAGATTTTAATACATTGTAAGTTTTTGTTTTGGTGCTTGAAATTGGTAACGGATTTGAGACTATCGCTCCTGTCTCAAGCGGTTCAACGCTTACCCCTTCAATATCTTTTATAAGCCGCTCAATATGAGTGAATATTTTTTCAGCGCTATCGTTTGGATGAATACGGAAATTTATGTGTGCTGTCGATTTTTGGGGAAGAATATTTTCTTTAACGGAACCAGTTAACATGGTTGGCGCCATAGTTGTACGCACCATTGCATTCGCTGCTGGAATAGTTGCCAGCTGATTATTCACGACACCCCCTAAAATCCATAAATTTGCGAGAGCAAACCGCCGCGCAAATGGCATTTTACTGGCTAACCCTTTAAAAGTATCACGGCCTGGAGCGCTATTTATATATGAGGGCATTTGATTATTTTCGAGGGCCAAAATGGCTTTTGCCAACTGGACATTGGCCGAGTTGCGCGGGGGCTGAGAGGAATGGCCGCCAATAGCGTCGGAGACAAACTTGAAGGTTACAAATCCTTTTTCAGAAATCCCGATACCGCCAAAGGCTCCTTTGGAAAGGGGGCTATCTTCTATGACAAACATTCCTTCATCAATGACCGCTTCTGGCCTGATCCCGCGGGTTTTTAACAAAGCGACAAGCGCTTGTGCGCCGGTGCCGCCCGTTTCTTCGTCATGACCAAAAGCGATTAAAATCGTGCGTTTTGGTTGAAATCCGCTTTTAGCCAAATTTTCAACCGCTTCAACGATACCGATGAGAGAGCCCTTATCATCAAGGACGCCGCGACCATAAATAAAATCATTGTCTATCCCACCTTCAAAAGGCGGTTTAACCCAATCACTTGCAGTAGCACTATCGACGGGGACTACATCTTGATGCGCCATCAACATAATCGGTGCTAGAGAGGCATCACAACCCTGCCATGTATAAAGCAATGTGTACTGTGCAATTTTTTCTCTGGTTAATGTCTTGTGCATCACCGGATAGGTTTGCTCGAGCCATTTATGAAAATTAAGCCATGGCTGCGCGGCCTCTATCGTTGCCGGATCACCGCGTTCGGTTGTTATTGTTTTAAACTGAACAGCACGGCTGAGATGGTTTAGCGCGGCAACTTCATCAAAAGCAGGGACATCAGGTAGGGCAATGTCATCTCCCGTTGATCCTTGACCATACATAACCGCTCGCAATACCATAATGACGAGTATCAAAGTTAAGACGGCAAACGCAGCAAAAATAAATTTTTTCATAAACCATCCTAGCAAGAGCTGAATATTTTTATCCAGCAAGGAAGACATATAAGGCTCGAACAAGCTTGGTCTCTTCGGTTAACCATTCTCTTCTTGGAACCTAACCGGAAAAGTTGCGAATCAGATACACGGTTGCACGGGATAGACATATCCTGAGTTCGCCACCTTCCTCAAAATATCGAAACCTTGCAAATCTATTCAGTTGATAATATCGTGACTATTCATCGATATTAACAATGGACTCATAATGATTTTGCCGACCTTACGCCAATTACAATTTTTTATTGCCCTCGCCCGGCGTCAGTCTTTCTCGCGTGCGGCTCAAGACAGTTATGTCTCCCAGTCAACGCTTTCTTCCGCCGTAAAAGAACTTGAAGCGATATTAGAGGTCCAATTGGTTGATCGCTCGACCCGCTCTTTTTCCCTAACTCCTGCTGGCGAAAGCGTCGCGCGTCAGGCCTCCGCTCTTCTGGCAAACACCGAAGATCTCGTGCTCTCCGTGCGAAACATCGCCCCTCTTTCCGATAGTTTTCGCTTAGGTGTGATTCCCACCATTGCCCCCTTTTTACTGCCCGCATTAACCCCTGCCCTTCAACGCGATTATCCTGATCTAAAGCTGTTTTTGCGCGAGGAACTATCGGCAATCCTGATGGAACAGTTAACTGCAGGTCTGATTGATGCCGCGCTCCTGGCTCTGCCCTATGATATGCCAGCTATGGAATCGATGGAGGTTGGCCAGGATATTTTCTGGTTCGCCTGCGCCCCGGATCACCCGCTTGCAAAGGTGAAAACGATCGATAATGACCAGCTCGCCGCAACATCACTCCTGCTTTTGGAAGATGGGCATTGCCTGCGCGACCATGCGCTTGCGGCATGTCGCCTGCAATCTGCTGATAAAGCCGCAAGCTTTGGGGGCACGAGCCTGTTGACCTTGGTAGAAATGACCCGGGCGGGCGTTGGCGCGACGCTTTTACCAGATATGGCCATTCGACAAGGCATGGCCGAAGCAGCAGGCCTATTGATTAAACCCTTGGGCAAACCAGAGCCATCCCGAACCATAGGCGTTGCATGGCGCAAAGGATCTGGCCGGGCAGAAGAAGCCAAAGCACTTGGCATTGTAGTTCGCGAAACACTTAAACGAATGCAGCAAAGTCGCCTGCAACCGTAAGTCAATTTAGGCTCTGTAGAAGGTTAGCGGCAAAACAGCTCTCCAACCAACACAAAATCGTCTCAATTCATTGACTAATTTCACACATTGGCCCTATTGCGAAAAAATTTCGTCCTCATTCCTGATCGAGATTAGTCACCATGATCTTCAAGCTTGGGAGAAGTGGCGGAGATCAAGAGATGGGAGAGAACCATGACTGGAATTTTTTTATTAACCACGATTTTAACAACATTCAGCGCTGGCAGCATATTATTGGGGCTATCGAGTTTGTTTTTTCGGGGCAAAACTGATGACCCAAATTTCTGGTAGCACCGGCCCGATGCAAAACAGGCTTAACGTCCAAAAGAGGCACAAGGTTTGCATCTAAATTCACCAGCATAGTGTATCCGGGCCTAGCTTTTCCCAATTCATGGTTACCGCCAGTGGCATTAACCTTGGGGATTCCGGATGATCGAAGGTACTGGTGGATGTTTGTCCGTAAGCATAAGATTGGCAAAGAAGTAGAACTTCTGCTTGAACAGGCTGTTAAAAAGGCCGAAGAGGCAGAGCATTACGCTAATCTCAGTCGCAAAATTGTCGAAGATTCCATGGCCAGCCTTGCTGAGGCGGAAGATAAATCGGTTAAAGCTTTTCGTGAGTCCCGTGAATGGCTTGAAGCTGCCCGCAAGCTTGATGAAACACAGCAAAAACAGGAATTCCGCCTGACCGGTATGAAATTCCGTTTATAGTTTCTCGTAATCCCATTCAGATTATCGCTCATACTCATCTTCGTAGCGCTCTGAATGTTTATTGTTTCATTTTAAGAAAATTAACCGAGTTAATCTTTATATCGTGCAGCATGTTCTGCGCTTGGAAAAAACAAAAATACCAGTAGCAAAATGTAACTCGCATAATCCCAAGCAACGGCAAGTGCCCACACATCGGAGAAAATCTGAAAATTTTTCAACACTGCATCGCGCGGCCCTATTGTTGAGAGGCCACGAATATACTCTGCTTCTACCACTCCCCAAGTGCGCGCTGGTTTCCTGGTTTCAGTTTGTGGTACATCGCTTGATTTTCTTCATCTCCCTTGAACCAGGTTGTAAAAATAGCAAGCCCGCGCTCAGGGGATTTTTCGGCCGCTGAAGGAAGTGGTATTGGCGGTTTGCGTGCTTTTTGTTTGCGCAGCAATGACTTTAAGGCATCGGTGACTTCTTTGGAGTAACTTTCAATGACGCCCCTTTGGAGCTCACCCAATCGCCCACTCTGCGTAAACGGGACCGGGTTAGCGCGATCAAAATTAGCTAATTGTTGTTCAAGAAAATTTTGCAGCCGCTGATCTAGACGCCAACTATTTAGCGTTAAGCGAAAATCTTCAAATTCTGTCTCGAACTCGCGCACCCACAAATCATAATTTTCAAACGCATTGCGTGATAGCATAATGCGCATTCCATCAACTCTTTCCGTGCAAATACGCTCGCTATAGGGACTATTTTGACTTTTATTCTCCTCGAAAATTTTCAGCGCACTATTCTCCAATGCGCTCAACCATTGCGCGACCCCGTTTATATAATCGGTCGTGGTGCCCTTACCGCGCAAACCGGTCTGCCCGCCAGAATTTTGTTCACGGTCCGCAGCCCGCGCCACATCTCTTGCTGCAGCGTTAAGATCATCAAGAAAAAGTTGGTCGTTTTTCCGATAAGCAATAATGCCGGTGCATTCAGTCTGCAGACGAGAGAGCTCTTCACCGTATGTATGGCGCACCGCATCAACCCCCGCAATTCCGACAACACTGGTCCAGGTGGATATAAAAAAAAGTATGGTGGCGAGTATCGGGATTACGACAAATAGTTTGAGACTTCGCTCAAGGAAGAAAATCATATCCGCAAAAAAACCTGCAACCCCTGTATAGCGCACCAGCCCACGGAACCAGTCCCTATTTCGTACCAGCTCTGCGCCCCCCACCCAGATAGCGACACCAACAAAAAACACAAAAACCCCAAAAGCAGGCGGCAATACAAAATTACGAAAAAAATCTGCGCTTTCCTGGGAGGTAATTAGGCCAAATCCAATCGCAGAACTTACCGCGCTAAAAAAAGCAGACGTCACCGCAACAATAATAAACAGTCGATTAAATAACGATGTTGCGGCCATTGGTTTGGAATTAAAAAATGCCCATACCATTCCTGCAATACTCAATATTGCGATACTGGTGAGCGCAATATACGTTAGTAAATCGACAGTACCCATGATTGATACCCCCCTTCAATCGAATTGCCTTAGTATAGGATGCAAAACAAAAAGGCATCAATGAAAAATGCCACCATTATTTCTAATATAGTGCTCTTTTATTTCTCTATCCGGGTGGATAAAATTTTTAATTATTGAGATTTTTATGATTTTTAACTGGTTTGAACAACGCGTTGAGCCATTCCCGGCGGATGATATCCCGCCGCCGCGTGCCAAAAGCCCGGATAAGCCTATCACCTTAACAGCATTTTGCTGGTATTACGTGAAAGTCGCTGCCCCATGGCTCACCCTTATGGCATTTCTAGCCGCCCTTATCGGCTTTGGTGAAGTTTTATTATATGGCTTTATGGGTCAAGTGGTTGATTGGCTTGCCAATGCGGACCGGGAAACTTTTTTGCAGGAAGAAAAAGGCAAACTCACCGCAATGGCCGCTACCCTGCTTATCGGCCTACCCTTAATTGCTCTTTCCCTATCGCTCATCATCCACCAGACATTACTGGGCAATCTACCCATGAGCGCCCGTTGGCGCATGCATCGCCACCTATTGGGGCAAAGCCTGAAATTCTTTTCCGATAAATTTGCAGGACGTATTTCGACCAAAGTCATGCAAACCGCTCTAGCGGTGCGCGAAGTCGTTATGAAAATTCTGAATATTCTTGTTTATATTAGCGTTTATTTTCTGACTATGCTTACCCTTTTTATTCAGGCCGATTGGCGACTTGCTATCCCGCTGCTCGTCTGGCTTTTCGCCTATGGGGCACTGATCGCATATTTTATTCCGCGCTTAGCCAATATTTCCGAGCGCCAGGCCGATGCCCGGTCCGCAATGACCGGGCGGATCGTCGACAGCTACGCAAATATCACCACCGTAAAACTCTTTTCTCATTCCCGGCAGGAGGAGACTTATGCAAAAGACAGTATGAAGAAGTTTTTAGGCACTGTGCATCCACAAATGCGGCTCGTCACCCTATTTGAAGTGAGCGTTTACACCATCAACATGGTACTTATTTTTTTCATTGTGGCAATGGGCATTGCCTTATGGCTAGACTCTCTCATCACCATTGGCGCGATAGCCGCTGCAATTGCGCTGGTGTTGCGCATTGAAGGAATTTCCCAATGGATTATGTGGGAGGTCTCGGCTTTGTTTGAGCATATTGGCGTTATTCACGATGGTATGAAAATGCTGAATCAGGAAATCAGCGTTCAAGACGCCGACAATGCCAAACCAATAAAAACCGGCACTGGTGC
Organism: uncultured Caulobacterales bacterium; assembly: GCA_964392325.1. Classification (GTDB taxonomy): domain Bacteria; phylum Pseudomonadota; class Alphaproteobacteria; order Caulobacterales; family Parvularculaceae; genus CALLPQ01. The sequence goes on along the minus strand of CAYMPJ010000003.1, from coordinate 188,666 downwards.
CATCTCGTTTGAAGGGGTAAGTTTTCATTATGGCCAGACCAGTGGTGTCATCGAAAATCTTTCTCTAGCCATCAAAGCCGGAGAAAAAATCGGCCTTGTAGGACGCTCGGGCACCGGAAAAACAACACTCACCAACTTATTGTTGCGTTTTTATGATGTGGAGAGAGGAAAAATCTGTGTCGATGGACAGGATATTTCTACCGTCCAACAAGAAAGCCTGCGCGCCAGAGTTGGTGTTGTTACCCAAGACACATCCCTTTTGCATCGCTCTATTCGAGACAATGTTGCTTATGGCAGCCCGGATGCAAAAGATTGTGACATTATGAAAGCCCTTGAGCGCGCCAATGCCAAAGAGTTCATAGTCTCGCTCAAAGATCAAAATGGGCGCATTGGCCTTGAAGCCCATGTGGGGGAGCGCGGCGTAAAACTCTCGGGCGGACAACGCCAGCGCATCGCTCTAGCCCGTCTATTTTTGAAAAACGCCCCTATTCTTGTTCTTGATGAAGCCACCTCCGCTCTCGACTCGGAAGTTGAAATGGCTATTCAGGAAAACCTCTTTGCACTGATGGAGGGAAAAACCGTTATCGCAATTGCCCACCGCCTTTCCACAATAGCGGCGATGGACCGGCTCGTCGTCATGGATGGCGGCAAAATCATCGAACAGGGACGCCATGACGAGTTGATCACCCAAGGCGGGCTATATGCAAGCCTATGGGCTCGCCAATCCGGCGGCTTTATCGACTATGACAAAACATCAACGTAGAAAACAACATTTTTCATGTAGGTGTACCCATTGTGGGCTTTTTTGTTTGAAATGCTCACTTCAATAGAAGTCGCCAGAGATTGCGGATGGGATAAAACTCTCTGGGGGCGCAATGTCAGCGCTTTTCTTAGGCGCGTCTCTTTTTAAAAACACGAAAATGTGACTTTATATTCACTCATTTTATACTCGACAATTTTCAACTGTCCCTTTTAAATTTATTGATCTCAATGATAATCAATCACGGCCCATATTTGAGGTTTTATCATCAGGATTTTCAAACTATCATATGATAGGTAAAAATGACCCGCAGGAAAAACAAAATGGTAATTCGTAGCAGCATTATAACTACAAGCCTCGCTTATATGATGAAGGCATTTTTGGTTTTAGTACTCACCACTCTTCCTTCACTTTTTTATGCAAACGCGCAAAATCAATTCAATATTTTTGCAGCCTCAGACGAGACAAATAAATTACAAGTCCCCTATGAACGTTATGATGAGTTCATGTCGCTCCTGTCTATAGAGAGCAAAGACCGGGTTGATCTTCGATATCGTGCGATGAAACCTGAAGGTATTGAATTTTTAGATGCCTATATTAATGTTCTTTCGAAAATTACCGTGACGTCGCTATCGAGCAATGAACAACTTGCCTACTGGCTAAACATGCACAACATGTTGGTCGTCAAGGCAATTGCCAGTCAAAAGCGGTTTCGGAGTTTAAAAAAACAGCGTGGTGACTTATCCAGCCCCGGTCCGATGTGGACAGAAAAGCGCATCACGGTGCAGGGCGTGCCTTTATCCATCGACGATATTGAACGCAATATTATCTTGCGACTTTGGCAATCCCCCGATGTTATCTATGGTTTATATCAGGGGGTTCTTGGCGGTCCTCCTATTTCACAAAAAGCATTCCGCGCTGAAACATTGGCAAACGATCTCCATCTGGTTGCGCTTAAATATCTGGATTCACCGGGCACATTACGGGTTAGACGTAGAAAATTAACACTGCCCGTTATTTTCGATTGGTACAAAAAAAGTCTTTTTGAAAATAGTGATGCAAAGCTCATTGCACATTTGAAGACGAAGTCAGTAGATGAAACCAGTTCTAAATTGGATTCTGTTTCTTCCATATCCTATTCAAAGATGGATTACACAATCGAGGCTCAAACCCTTAGAGCGCGGGCCAATAGTTACGATGATGAAAACAATATCGATATTTTTGGCGTCGATGAAATACAAGAAGACTCAAGCGGTTCCTGAAATGAGCTTTTGACGATTGATATTTATCAGCGCGAGGTAAAATCAATTGACCGCGTTGGGGCAGATATAGCCGTGCTATAGGCGCTGAAAGGATATTTCACATACCCTTAGACCAGCAAATTTATCGACCTAGCCAGGGCATTAACCCCGCCTTTAAGCCGATAAATTTTGCTGTACTTTTAAACTGGTAACCTGAAACAGGCAGATTTTAGGTTTTAATCAGCCGCATAAACCGCTCTTCCATTTTGGAATCTTCTTGAAAGACACCGGTAAAGCGGGTTGTCACAGTATCAACGCCATGCTTATGCACACCTCTGGTGGACATGCATTGGTGCTCGGCTTCAATCATCACGGCAACACCGCGCGGCTGTAATACCTGCATCAATGTATCAGCAATTTGCGCCGTCAGTTTTTCTTGCACTTGTAAGCGCTTTGCATATGCATCAATCAAACGAGCCAGCTTCGAGATACCGACAACTTTATCAGTCGGCAGATAACCGATATGGGCAGTACCGATAATTGGCGCCATATGGTGTTCACAATAACTCTCCAGACGAATATTCTTTAACAAGACAATATCATCATATCCCTCAACCTCTTCAAAGGTGCGCGCAAGCAACGCTTCGGGATCAATATCGTAACCGGAAAACCATTCCTGAAAAGCTTTGGTGACGCGCTTTGGCGTATCAATCAGCCCTTCTCTGGTTGGATCGTCTCCGGCCCACTCAATAAGTGTACGCACAGCCGCTTCAGCTTCAGCACGGCTTGGGGAACTTGAAACAGAGGTAGTTTGTGTATCATCTGCACACGTGTGTACATCGTAGGCAATGGCAGTCATAATGGCCTGTCCTATCTTTAGTTGCGATTATAAATTCGCGATTCTCGGGGAGAAAAGCGCTGTAAAAAAATACTACTTACCTAATATAGGAACGAATTCACCAGAATCCAAATCACAAATGGGTTGAAACACAATAATCACATAAACCATTGAAATGCATAAGAAAAAGACAAATATTTTCCAGCAATCAACTCAAAAACAGGGTGATATCACGAAATTTCACATGGTTAATAGTAGGGATTTGAGAATAGAGTTTTCCCCAGCGCAAACTCTCAGTCACCGGATAATAACCAGTCACTCGTCACAGACCCTATCCTGAACAATGCCCAAAATAGCAATATTTATCATTCTGGATTAGTGGCTTCCGAGATCAGACGGGTTTCAGGAAAGGCAGCGCGCCACCCAAACCAGAACGCGCGGTGATAGGGAAGCCGTTCTAGGCGCTCACCCGTCTTGCTCGTTAAGGCTGATTCCGTAAGCTGCCATATTTTTCCCGTACTATCGGTAACGGCACTGTCTCGATCATAGGCAACGAAGCTGATTTTTTCAGGATCATAAACACGATTTGCACCACTTGTATCAGTGAGCACCAATATTTTTTGAGGGCCAATTTGATCACTATAGAGAGGGTTTTGATTTAGAAAATCTGTATCAATCGCCAGCTGCTGGGTAGGGGCACCGGGAAAGCGCAGAGCCAATACTTCTTGTTTGTTTTTCAACCGATCATCACGGAAGGGAGTATTAAACATCAAGCGATCGGTGGAAAAATAGTCCTGATAGGCAACCCCTTCACCATAATTGCGACGATGGCCTGTGCGTTTGGATAATACTTTTGTTTTTGGGTGACGGCGCTTCCATTCACCCCAACTTGTTGTCACAACACTCATATGCTCAAGGGCAATACCTTGATCCACTAAAGGCCCGACAACGGGTTCGCCGGTAATTGTGTTCCATAGAGATTGTGTTTCCTGATCATACATCAATTTGTTGGAACGATAGAGAAACCCACTCGTTCCAAGTCGATGCGCCACACCCTTAGTGTTGGTTTTGTATAAAATCACCGTGCCGCAAAGGGTGCAATAAACACCCGCAACATCAACACCCCCAACGCTATCCGTAAACATTTCATGCCACGCCAGTACACGCTTTGGATAAGCGCGCGCATCGCCATTTACCTCAATACCAAAAACAATATTATCATCGTCGAGATATTTAGCTTTCTTGGGAGAAATCATTTCCGGATTGCGCAGTGGCGGAATACCATCTTGCAGAACACCGCCCCATCTAATTTCATCAAGACGGATACGCGCCGTATTGGCACGGCCTTTAAAATAGCCTTCAAAAATTGGGTCAATCCCGCGATAAAGCTCAGCCTTAAATCCAGCATAACCCGGAATATCATTAACCGGTTGGTTCCAGAGCCAAAAATACCACTCGCTCGCATCATAGCCAAAATCCTGGCCAGTTTTTTCTTTCAAAAGGCTTAAGGCCGCGCGCTGGGTTTTACTGTTTCCAGAAAAACTCATGACTTCAATCAATGGCGCAACATAGCCAGGCCGCCAGCTATTTGAAATCGTTTCGAAAGCGTCTTCATTAAACCCGCGCAACAAAGTGATAAATGGCGCAGCCGTCTTATCTGCTTCGCTAAACCCGTTTTCATCAACCGCAATCGAATTATTGTCCGCACTACCCGCACCCTGCCCGGGCTGACTCTCATAACCAGATTGGGCATCAGAGTTAAATAAAGCGAAAACGGAAAATAAAAATAGACCAATAACGGATACACCGAGGAGAAAATTTCGCGATATCATAATGAAACGTCCAACCAGCTTAAAATAAAAGGGTCATAAAAAGAATTTCCAGAAAACTACTGGCTTTCCCACAAAAAGAGAAATAAATCTGAATCACATCTGGGCGATATTGAAAATTTGCCCTTCTACTGACAACACTCTATATGAAATCCCGATAGATCGGTTAGCAAAAAGTCTCTGTTTAATGAATGATCAAGAAATTTCTCACAAGGGAAAGCTAAAAGCCCTCCAAAAAGATTTACCGTCCTCTCTTGAGCCCATTATCGGCGCACATATCTCTCGAAATGATCTAAGTGATATTGAACGCATTATGCTGGCGTGCGATGGCACATTCACATTCCAATTAGAGGCTTTCTTTCGCGAAACCATTGAAGTCGATATACTGCACTTTGCCAAATTTCCGCTTGGCAAGAATACCGCCAGTTTTTTGGAGACATCGAGCAAGCGAGACGTTTGGGACCGCATGGTGCTACTTCGGGGCGCTCAATCTAAAAAACCATATGTTTTTGCCCGCTCTCATATTGATATTGAGAGCCTACCTGTTGAATTACAACAAGACCTGAAGACCTCCCCTGCCGGTCTGGGCCGATTATTCGTAGACTATCGGCTGTCAATTTATCGCCAACTTTTAGGGTTTTATTTTGAGGACGGGGCGCAATATCAACATTTGTTTGCCGATAGAAAAGATTTGTCATTTTTAGCACGGGTTTACCGCGTATATTTTGTAGACAAACCGGTCATGCTCATTACAGAAATGATGCCGCGCGATTTGTTTGCCAAGCCATAAATCTTTGTACGGATAGCTAACGTTATTAAAATTTACGCTTAAAAAATTCCCAAAAATTTCTTTTTGCGCGGGCGATTTTTTAAAGCACGCTCGGTAGAGCTCGCCTCACCTGCCATATAATTTATTTCCCGGCGCAAAACCCGAAAATCAGTTGCTCTTAGAGCAGCAGCCATGGATTGCTGTTGATCATCAACGCCTCCTTCGCCCCCACCAAGCCTGGCACCCGGATAACCCGGCGCGTAACGGCGAGTTTCGGGAAGATGTTCTTGATCATCGCCTGCATACATGAACGCATCAACACTTTTACCCTTGCGTTTCTTGCGGGTATGCTTTTCATGCTCAGCAGTAAGCTTCCAGTTTAACGCAGCAAAAGCACGTTCAGCGGGCGCTTCAAAACCTTCAGGTAAAAAATTATCATCACGCGCACGCCATTCCCGGCGATGGGGCACATGAATATTATCAATGCCCGAGCCCGTCAGATTACGGGTGGTTTCATTTTCGAAACCGGACCATATTTGCTTTAAACGATCAGACATTGTCAAACCTCCAGTCAACCCGTCGCCTAAACATTAGGCGTTTGTTTCATCATTTCCAGACCGTTGTTACGAGTGATCACAGCCACATCAACAGGGCCCCCAACGGTCTCAACAGAGTTCATTACTTTTTGCTGAAAAGAATTGAGATTAATAAGCGCAGCGGCCGTTTCGCCCAATTCTTTTTTCGGTAACACACCAACGGCCCGATAAATGGGGCGCGTATGAACCGCTTCTTGATATTGACCAATTGTGCCAAAAAATTCCCGAATAGCAAAACCGAGATTATTCTGGCTATAATCTTCAAACATCGCTTGGCGTTCGCCATCAGATATATTTGGTACACGTCGTATTACATCTGTCACCACACGAAGGGAAAGATCAAGGGTTTCACCATACATAAAACGCGTCAAATACGGGTCCATGCCCGTAATAAATGTCTGGATCATTCGGTCTTGTGCGAAAGTCTGGACGACTGGGCCCGCATCCGCGCTCATATCATTTCCCCGGTCTTGCTTTCGCTTTAAAATACCTAGCACAACACTCGATGTCAGGTAGGAGCGCATCGAGGGAAACTGACCGCGCGCGCCAAAACCGGCAACAACAATTCCGGTGTAATTTTCAAAAAATGCATCTCGCGTTGCTGCAAAAACGGCAATGTCGCGCAATTTGCTTTTAGTCTCTTCGGAGACTGCAAGAACAGAATGTTCAGCTTTTAAGGAGCCAATCAGACTATCGACGAGTTGATCAATTTCACCGGAATAACGCCTGCGCACCTGTTCATCCATCCCTTTTGGAAAACAGGCAAGATCACTCCGCTGCGAACCGTCAGGATATTGCTGGTAGCTTGCATGAAGCTCGCGCACAACGAATTCAAAAATACTCGAGATATGATCGCGCAGTTTATCTTCATTCTCACGGCGAAAATAAGCGATCTGCTCGTCAAAATCCTCTGCAACCAATGTCATCACAACAGCAATGGTTTTAAAAAACTCAGTATCTTGATGATCTGCTGGAAACAAATCAGGATTGCCCGACAAGAATTCCATAAAATCAGAGCCATACGCGTCAACAGTATCGAGAGTGCGCCCGCCCATTTGCTCACGATATAACGAGATAACCGTCTCCCAAGGCGTCGACATAATCTCGGCATTATTATAAATCATCACGCCCACTGGCGCGCCCTCAACGAGGGGAAAAAGCTTATCTTCAGATTGATAGGTTTTAAGAAAACCCGGACCGGAAATCGTGACAGCACTATCGGAGGCCATCGCCACCGTTTTCCGGTTCATCAATACGACTTCAGACGTCATGGGAAACCCCTTACCTGTTTGCCCACCCCGAGGGCATATTTTAGAGTTAATGGTAGCGGGAAAATATGCATTTGGAAATGGGTGCTGTACTCTTTAAGCCCAATGACTGGCTTGATGACCGTATGCTTCCTGCAAATGCCCGATTTGCGCCAGTTTAGCCTGAAATGGGGCCCAATCATCCTCATCGGCAATATGCGACCAAATTTTTTCCACCTCGTCAATCAGCATGGTGCAGGGGCTAGAACCAGCAAAATACGCGTGGCCCAAAGCTTTTGAGGCGTTTTTAGCCGGTGTTAGTTCATATAGGCGCTCAATAACCGTCGCAAACTCTGCGCCTTGATATAACTCATTGTATTTGCTGGAATTTATGCGTTTTTCCGAGAGTTTTCCGCCATAAAGATCAAAAACCGTCTGTTCAAAGGGCGCGCCCTTAAGGGCCATCACTTTAAGCAGATCCATCACCAATCCGGCGTGAGAGGCGGTATTCTCATCCTCTCGCACTAACCCAAGCCTTGCAAAAAAAGCATCGGCCATAGACCTCTCATAATGGCGTGGATAGGTCTGGAGGCATTTTGTCAGCTCATCTGGAGAGACCAAAAGCGACAAAGCACCGCCCAATTGCGATAAATTCCAACCCACCGCCTCACCTTGACGGCCATAGGAATATAGCCCGGTTTGATCAAAATAGGCAGCCGTAAAACCCGGATCAGCGGTTGGTACAAACCGCCATGGGCCGTAGTCAAAACTTTCGCCGGTTACATTCAGATTATCAGAATTCAAGACACCGTGGACAAACCCCGCCGCCATCCATTGCCCCACTAAACGGGCGGACTGGGTGATGATTTCCTGATACAAACCCAAAACCCGGTCATCTCCTGTGGCATCGGAAAGGTGTGGATAGAAATTTGTAATGCAATAGTCGACCAGCTGTTCGATTGCCGTAGCATTTTTCTCGAAAGCCAGACGCTGAAACACGCCAAACCGGACATGGGAATGCGATAAGCGTACCAGTACCGCGCTGCGTGCTGGCGATGGTTCATCATTACGATGCAAAGACTCGCCGGTCTCGATAAGGCTAAAACTTTTCGAGGTATAGACCCCGAGGGCTTCAAGCATTTGTGTTGCCAACACCTCTCTTACGCCCCCCTTCAGGGTCAAACGCCCATCGCCGGAACGCGAATAGGGCGTCTGCCCGGACCCCTTGGTGCCAAGATCGAGAAGCCGCCCCTGATCATCTCGCAATTGTGCGTACAAAAACCCTCTCCCGTCGCCTATATCCGGGTTATAGTGACGAAACTGGTGACCATGATATCGCACCGCAATTGGGGTTGAAAAATTATCGGGAAGAGGCTCAAAATCTTTAAAAAATAGAATCCATTTTGCATCCGAAACAGTATCAAGACCGACTTGAGCAGCCCACTCATTATTGCGAAACCGCAATTTTCCCTGTGGAAAATCGGCTGGCACTACCTTGTCATAAAAAGGCGCGCCCTCATCAATAGAATCGGATAAATTGATATAGGAAGGCGCAGGTCGATAGTTTTTGGATATAACCATATTTCTTCAATGCTTAGCCAAACTTTCGAAAGGCGATTTAGATATTAATAAGGGTGAATTATTGATTGGCGGCTTCATTCGACTGTATATTATAGGTCTATAGACAAAAACTGATCGAAAAATCAGACTGGTAGAGTATTTGTGATTAGACTCTCTATCACGGTTAACATCATTATGTTTGTATAAAAGGCATTAGACCGGAATTCGACAATTATACAAAACTATGTACTCTTTCCGGCAACATGCACACACTACTCTCTGAAGGAAAATGCAATGACCAAACTCCCCAAACTGTCCAAGCGAAACATCATAATGGCTGCAGCCGCAACAATGCTGCTTGGCGCTTGCGCAACAACAACCCCTTATGCTCCCGCGGCAAATGGGGGAGATGGGTATTCCCAACAGAAACTCGAAAGCGATAAATACCGTATCGTCTTCAGTGGCAACTCGTTGACCGACCGCGTGACAGTCGAAAATTACGTTCTCTTCCGCGCTGCAGAAGTAACACTAGAGAGCGGCAATGATTATTTCATCATGCTCGAAGATAGCGCCGATATAACCCGCTCTTTCCGCACAACCGGCACATCGTTTGGCGGTGGAGGGTTTGGCCGACGTGGCTTCTTCTATGGCGGCGGTGGATTTGGCCGTGGATTTGGCGGTCGCGGGTTTGGTGGCGGCGGATTTGATTCCTCAGTCACCAGAGAGCGCAACGAATACACAATTGGCGCAATCATTCAGGTTTATAAAGGCAATAAACCCACCGATAACCCAACGGCTTATGACGCCCGTTCGGTTGTGGATAGCTTAGGCCCCTCTATCATTCGGGCAGCAGGCTAAAATTAACCCGAGTTTCATACATACAGAAAAGCAGCCCGAAGGGGCTGCTTTTTTATTGAATCACGCCATCAAACCCTCAAAATCATCAATGCACGCCCTATTTCGGGACGCATCATAACACGATCACTCACATATCCGTGTTATGACTAAAATATGGCCGTTTCATACCTATATTCGACATAATTGAAGAGCTATCTATAGCCCTAACCCGGAAACGCGAGTTCACGGCCACGAATTTTATTAAAACGAATATCTAAAAAAACACACCACCAAAACATATGGCAAAAACACGGAGATAATTATGGTACTGACTAAAACAAATATTTTAAAATCCCTCCTCATGATTGTGATGTCGGCATTTGTATTCACAGCAAGCGCAAATGCTGGAGAATTCATTTACAAGAAGCGTAGCTGGAAAGCTGCAGTTGGGGGTTATGATACGGTCAGCTATTTCAGCGAATCCGGCCCGGTAAAGGGAAGTGCCGATTACTCGACAACCTATCTCGGCGAGACATGGCTGTTTGCAAGTCAGGAAAATCTTGACGCGTTTACAGCAGACCCGGATGCGTTCCGTCCACAATATGGTGGTCACTGCGCATGGGCAATGTCAAAAGGATTGGCAAAACCGGGCAACCCAAAGGTTTATAAAGTCGTCGATGGCAAGCTTTACCTGAACGTGAGCAGAGGCATCCAGAAAAAGTGGTTTAAAGATATTCCTGGCTTTATCGCAAAAGCTGATCCGGAATGGGCCAAGAAAACTGCCAATAATTAAATACAACATTGAAGCGCCGTTATAATACCTTACCGGCGCTTCATCAGGCCCTTAAGAGCGGTCAATATGTTCCGAGTACCAAGCATTTAGATTTTACATTAATGAACAGTAAGAGGAAAAAACAATGAATCTTATACAATCCAATCTACTCAAATCACTTTTCATTATGATGGCATCTGCCATGTTATTTGCTACCAACGCCAACGCAGGTGAGTTGGTATACAAAAACAAAAGCTGGCCCGCTGCCGTTGGTGGATATGATACGGTGAGCTATTTTACTGAGACTGGTCCGGTTAAGGGCAGCTCTGAATTCTCGACAACATATCTAGGCCAAGAATGGTTTTTTGCTAATCAGGCTAATCTAGATGCGTTTGTTGCTGATCCCGATGCCTATCGTCCACAATATGGCGGTTACTGCGCATGGGCGATGGCAAAAGGCCAGAAAGCACCTGGAAAACCTAATTATTTCGATATTGTTGACGGTAAGCTTTACCTGAATTTCAACAAAGGTATTCAGAATAAATGGAGAAAAGACATTCCAGGATTTATCGAAAAGGCAGACCCACAGTGGGCCAAGCTGGTAAACGGAAGTTAAGACAGACTTCAAAATCAATTTCTACATCAAACGCCGGTCCAGAATTGGGCCGGCGTTTTGTTATAATTAACCTGTTATGGTTTAATTCACACCAGCTGGGGGCAGCTCTATTGAAAAATGGGCAAACAAAGGTCATATTAAGACTCTGAGGGTACATCTAAATGGGGTTGACGCATGCGAAATATTCGGCTGACGATTTTTGCTGTCATCATGATGACTGGCCTTGCCGCGTCCATGTTGCAGGTTTTTAATAGCCCTTACGCTCAAGCACAAAATACTGCGCAGCCTGAAGCCATTATTCTAACCCTTAGCGGCCCAGTGACGCCAACAATTGCGGATTATCTCTCAAGAGAAATCGCACTGGCCTCGCAATCCCAAAAAGAACTCATTATCATAGAAATTGATACGCCCGGCGGGTTGGTGACCTCAATGGAGACCATCATCAAAGCCATTCTACGCTCCGATACACCGGTTGCCACCTATGTGTCACCGCGCGGGGCAAAATCGGCAAGTGCCGGCCTTTACATTATGTATGCCGCCCATATTTCTGCAATGGCGCCTGCAACCAATACCGGCTCAGCAACACCGATACAAATTGGCGGCAATCAACCCGAACTCGAACCCGTCAACAAAGATGACGAAGGACGCCCAGACGATAGGCAAGAGGAAAATACTCAAAAGGATGCGGGCGATAATACTCCGCTTGATGGCGAAGAGTTACGCAAACGCTTTGAAGAACAAATCGAACGGCGCCAATCCCCGCTTTCCAATAATGATGCACTGCGTGCAAAAATCATCAATAATTCCGTCGCCTATATAAAATCTTTGGCCGAGTTGCGAGGGCGCAATGCGCAATGGGCTGAAAAGGCTGTACGCGAAGCGGCAAATGTCACGGCGAAAGAAGCGCTTAACCTCAATGTTATCGATTTAATCGCCGAGGATATGGATGATTTACTGGCGCAAATCGATGGAAAATCGATTACCGTAAAAAACCAGCCGCGCACTCTTTCAACAAATAATATGACTTTAAACCGGATCGAACCCACAACCGTAGAGCGTATCCTGGGGTTTTTCTCTGATCCAAATGTTGCCGCTATCCTCATGTCAATCGGTATGCTCGGCATTACTGTCGAGCTATGGAACCCCGGCTCAATCTTCCCCGGCGCAATTGGTATTATTTGCTTGCTCCTTGGTCTTTATGCGGCGCAGACACTGCCCTTCACCTGGCTTGGCATCGGCCTTATGCTGGCCGGGACCATGCTCATTATGGTTGAAGCCTATACAACCGCCTTTGGCGTTGCCGGTATTCTCGGCCTAGCGGCATTTAGCGCAGGGCTTTATTTATTATTCCCGGATTCGCTGCGGGTCTCGAACTCGGTCATCTTTACCTCCGTCGCTCTGGTCGGCTCTTTCCTTGCCTTGATTTTGTTTGCCCTCGTCGGGTCACGTAGCCACGGCCCGCTGATTGGCGCAGAAGCCATTGCAAACCGGGAAGGCTATGTCGATGATTGGGACGGCCTTGAAGGATATGTCGTTATCGAAGGCGAACGCTGGCAAGCCCGTTCGGCAAGACCGCTGGAGCCAGGCGATACTGTTAAAGTCATCAAAGTTGATGGACTAATATTGGTGGTTAAAAAAAGCGATGGACCCGGATTATTACGTCGATCAGAAGTTTGAACTTGAAACTAAATATGGGTAGGGGAAATTTAGGGGTGTAAATGTCAATTTCGATGACACATATCTTGATTTTTGCAGCCGCATTTGCCGGTACTGCTTTGCTCATCGCCGTCGCTCAAACCCGCCACATTTATCGCTGGATGAGACGCCGACCAGCGCGTGAAGAAATCATGCTCGGTGATGATATGCGCGGGCGTATAGGCCGCATTGCAGAAATAGACGAAAATGGCTGCGTCTTTATCATGGTTGGCACAGAGCGCTGGCGCGCGAAATGTGATGCACGCTTTTCCGGCGAATTACATGTGGGCAAAAATGTCCGCATACAACATTTAAAAGGCTTAACAGCATTTATTCGTCCCGAATAATAAAGGATGAAAATTGCAGTAGAAAATAAAGTAGAATTTAAACTTTGCATTTTTGCATAAATGTAAAAACAACGCTTCAGGAGGGTTTAGCCCTCATTACCAAGGAGAAATACTATGCCCGGTGGTTTTGGAATAATTATACCGCTTATCTTCTTTGCCTTCATAATAGTGACGAACATCGTCAAAATTTTGAAAGAATACGAAAAGGCTGTCATCTTCACTCTTGGCCGGGTAGGTCGCAAAGCGGCAGGGCCCGGTCTGATTTTCTTGATTCCCATCGTTCAACAAATGCGCAAAGTCGATATGCGCACCCTCGTCCATGATGTCCCGACGCAAGATGTGATCTCCAAGGATAATGTCTCGGTAAAAGTGAATGCGGTGATTTATTATCGGGTGGTTGACGCTGTGCGCGCGGTGGTTCAGGTTGAAAATTACATGGCCGCTACAAGTCAACTTGCTCAAACCACCTTGCGTTCGGTTCTGGGTAAGCATGATCTTGATCAAATGCTTCAGGATCGCGAACAGCTCAACAAAGACATTCAGGCTATTCTTGATATGCAAACAGAAGCATGGGGCATCAAGGTTGCCAATGTTGAAATCAAGCATGTTGATGTCGCCCCTGAAATGATCCGCGCCATTGCCAAACAGGCTGAAGCCGAACGTGAGCGCCGCGCAAAAGTGATTATGGCGGAAGGCGAACAACAAGCAGCCACCAAACTTGCAGAAGCGGCCCACATTCTCGCAACATCAGAAGGGTCTATGGAGTTGCGCTATCTCAATTCATTGCAGGAAATTGCTAGTGAGGGAACAAATACGATCGTATTTCCCTTCTCAATGGAAAAACTTAGCAAGAAATTTTTAGATTAACTTTCAAGAGACTTTTTTGCCTTGCACTAAACCGCGCCCTCAGAGGCGCGGTTTTTTTATAGCCAAAATAACAGCTATTTTTTGTTGTTTGACAGACAGGCCACAGTCATAATTAACCCATTGATTCTCCACGGGTCAGAGCAATCGTATAAAACAACATCAGGGAGTTAACGCGATGAGAAAATATCTTTGCGCAACAAGCGCTTTAGCAGCATTAGCAATTCTTGCGACACCGCCAACAATTGCCCAAACCGACGATGAAATCATTGTTACCGGTTCATTCATTAAACGTAAAAATCAGGCGGATTTACCCTCGCCCCTACAAACAGTTGGCGCGAGCGACATAGAAGATATTGGTGTGTTTAATATCGCAGATATTACGCAGACATTGACGATTAATACAGGCGCACAAAACAACCCCGATGCGTTTACGCAAAACGCCACGACCGGTACTTCCAATATCAATTTACGCGGTCTTGGTGTCGGTTCAACCTTGGTACTTCTTAACGGCAAGCGTCAGGTCTTGTCAGGTTCACCAACCAATGACGGGATTAATTTTGTCGACACTGCCTCTCTGGTGCCGCTAATCGCCGTTGATCGCGTAGAAATTCTAAAGGACGGCGCGTCAGCACTATACGGTTCTGACGCCGTTGCCGGTGTTGTGAATTTTATTACTGTCGAAAATTATGACGGCATTCGCCTTACTGGCGATTATACGACCCATCAAAGCCAAGGGGACTATGATGAGTTCAATATTCAGGGCCTTGTCGGCAAAGATTTTGGTCGCGGATCGGTTATCGTTGCCGCCAGCTATCTAAGCAGAACTGCACTGACCACCGAAGAGCGCCGTCTGAGCGTACCGTTTGGCGCTGGACAAGACACATCCTCGCTTGGCAATCCAGGTGCATTTTTCGGCCTCGTCGATGGAAACGATTTCGGCTTAGGGGGCCCGGTCACACTCCCCTTCGTTGATCCCGGCTGCGCAGCTGCAGGCGGCAACCCGGGCCCGGCCAGTGTGGCCGCTGCACCATTGCTCGCTTTTAATGTCGGCTTTTGTCAATTTGATTTTGGTGATTTCTTCAACCTTGTCCCCGAAGAAGATCGCTTCACCGGGCTTGCCCGCGCAGAGTTCGAATTGACAGACACTATCCAATGGAAGGGCGAATTTGGTTACGCTAACAATGAGGCAATCCGCGGTAACTCACCGTCGTTCCCGTTCCTACAGACTGCAAGTGCTTTAATTCCCGGTAACTCCCTTGCACCTTTTAGCTTAACGGCAAACCCATTTAATATTCTATCTGACCCATTCGACGCCACAAATCAGGTCAACCCAACGGTTATTTTCTTTGGCCGTGTCAGCGGTAATGGCGGATCTGTTTCTCCCAATTTAACAGAGTCCGAGACTTGGCGTGTCTCAACCAGCCTTGGGGGTGATTTTGGTAGCGGCGCATGGGAAGTATCATTTACCCGCGCAAATAATAATTTCATCGTCGCTACAGAAGATACAGTGGTTGATCGTTTCCAGTGTGCATTGGCCGGATTTAATTCCGTTCCGGCAATTCCAGGTCTGGCTGCTGGTGCTGATTGTACCTCCGCGAACACAACTTTAACGGCTCAGGGTAGTACGATCCCTGCTGTTGGCACATTCTTCAACCCATTCTCGACAGCAATCACCAATCCTGCATTAGCAAATTCTCCAGAGCTGATTGATTTTATTCAAGGTACGCAGTTACGTGATTTCACTTCTGACCTCACAGTCGTGGAAGCCTTCATTTCCCAGGATATTTTTGAACTGCCAGCTGGTCCATTATCCGTCGCAGTCGGTGCGCAATATCGTGACAATGATCTATCGCAGGAGGTTGATGAACTGTCGGCCGTCGATGCATTTGGCTTTCTGGTTGGTGGCCGGGATTTTGACGGCTCACAAGATGTGTTCGCATTTTTTGGCGAAGCCTCGGTCCCGCTGACTGATTGGGTTGATCTGCAATTGGCAATTCGTCACGAACGCTACGGCGAAGCAGAAGGCGGATCAACAACTGATCCAAAAATCGCTCTTCTGGTAAGACCGACAGATAGTATTTCACTTCGCGGATCCTATTCAACCTCATTCCGTGCACCATCTGTTTTCCAACAGTTTGGCGAAGCAACAACATTGCAACAAGTAAGCGATGCGGGCGCAACGGCTTTCGTTGCTGTCAGAACACTTGCACCTGAGGTAAATGGCGAAATAACGCCCCGTGAAATTCTACCGGAAGAATCTCAAGCCTTTAATGTCGGTGGCACCTGGATACCTGTTAGCGGTTTGCAAATAGATGTCGATTATTTCAATTTTGATTTCTCAAATGTAATTATCGCAACTGCGCCTCAGGCGATTTTGGACGCGGCCAATGGTGGTGACGCAACAGCTCTTGCAGCGATTATTCGGTCCCCGGCGGGAACAGTTTTGCAAATCAACAATGATTTCGTAAACGCATCATCGGTTGAAACCTCAGGCTTGGATTTTTCAGCTGTATATAATTTTGAAACGCCGCTAGGAAATTTCACTCCGACCTTTACGGGTACTTACATTCTCAATTACGATATCGTAGACCCTCAAGCAGGAATTGTTGATGGTGAAGGCTCACGAAACTTCGGCAATTTTGGCTCCCCGACACCGCAATTGCGATTTAACGCCGGATTGGCATGGAAAAATGGTCCCCATTCCGCAAACATCTTTGTACGCCACATTGGCGAATATCTCGATGATCAAAATGGATTAGCGCAAATTGACTCTGATACTCGTCTTGATATTCAATACTCCGTGGCAATCAATGAGTTCTTGAACAAAGATAAAAATATCTCGGCAACACTTGGTGTGCGAAACGCTACGGGAACACGCGCGCCGTTTGTGCAAACAAATGGTGGCTTCGATAGTCGTGTCGCTGATCCACGCGGTGCACTATTATATTTCGGTCTTGATTTGGAGTTTTAATTCCAGAGAAAATTTCAATTTTCATATTTGATCGATCTGTCGATCTAACAAGGGGCCATCTTACTTCATCAGTGGGATGGCCTTTTTGTCTTTTTCTATTTACTTTTTGCGAATTCATCAGGTTTTAGATATATCTGATCGCCACCAGAGTAGCTGAGAAGATTACCTAAACAATTTGAATCTATGAACGCTTATAACCCGAACTTCCTTACAGAGCGCATTCTCTATCGAGACGGCTTGATACTCGTCATCGATAAACCCGCAGGATTAGCAGTGCACGCGCGCCCTGGAGCAGGTTCGATTAGAGATCAAGATACGGATAATCTCGAACACTATTTTGACGCTTTGCGTTTTGGTTTGCCGCGCGATCCCGTTCTCGCCCATCGTCTTGACCGGGATACATCGGGGTGTCTTATCCTTGCGCGACATCCCAAAGCCGCACGTAAGATGGGAAAACTATTTCAAGAAGGGCGTATTCGAAAAACTTATCTCGCGGTTTGCGAGGGAATTCCGGATAAATTATCAGGCACAATCAATATGCCGCTGCGAAAATTGAATACAAAATCCGGATGGAGCGTCGTCGCGCAAGACCATGAAGAGGCAAAACCTGCGACGACTGTATACCGGGTTTTAAAATCTTGCGATGGATTAAGTCTTATCGAATGCAGGCCTAAAACCGGGCGGACCCACCAGATCAGAGTCCATTTATCCCACATCGGAGCACCAATTCTGGGCGACATCAAATACGGATCAACAGACACAAAACAAAACCAACACTCAATGATGCTTCATGCCTCTGCCCTTTCGATTCCCATATCGAAAAACAAACCCTCAATCCAAGTCAGCGCGCAACCACCAGATGCAATGAGCACTATCATCGAGGCCTTGCACACTCAGATCAACCAATCTTGAGTGCATAGCGCGCTTCCCTCTGGCAACATCTATCGTTAAGACTAGCGCTGGGTGTACCACAACAGGTCAAGGCATTTACGATGGACAAACCAATTCTCTACGGCGGCAAGCTTTCCTATTTTACAGGGAAAGCACGATCCTTTCTCAATTTCAAGAAAATCGATTTTGAGGAACGCCTCGCGACGCCTGAAATCTATAAGACAATCATTATGCCCCGGGTTGGATATCCTATGATCCCGGTGATGGTTTTTCCGGACGACACTCTTATTCAAGACACCACAGAACTGATCGATTTTTTTGAAACGCAGACCTCAACACCATCTGCAACGCCCAGTGGTGCAAAACAAAGACTTGTCTCCAGCTTGATGGAATTATACGGAGATGAATGGCTCGTCATACCAGCGATGCATTATCGCTGGGCCCATAACCGGGATTTTGCTCTTGCAGAATTTGGCAAGCTTGCCCTCGCTGAGGGCACGCCGGAAGAACAATATAAAGCGGGCGAAAAAGCAGCTGGCATGTTTGAAGGATCGGTTCCCCTGCTCGGTGCATCCCCTGCAATGGCAGACGCTATAGAGCGCTCTTACGTCTCATTACTCCATGAAATGGATGCACATTTCGGTACCCATAATTTTATCCTCGGGGGCAAACCCTGCGCTGGTGATTTCGGCTTAATCGGCCCCCTCTATGCCCATCTTTACCGCGATCCTGCCTCCGGCGCATTAATGAAAAAAGAAGCGCCAAATGTTGCACGCTGGGTGGAGCGCATGATTGCAGCACCGTTCATTGCCGGAGACGATTATGTGGAAGATGATAGTATTCCCCCAACCTTGATGCCCGTTCTAAAGCACATGATGAGCGAACAAGGCCCGTGCCTATTGGACCTGTTCGAAAAGCTCGGCGCCTTTAAAGAGCAAAATCCGGACAAGCCCATTCCGCGGGTAATCGGAATGCACCCCTTTACCGTTGCCGGAGAAACCGGCCAACGTATTATGCTGCCTTATTCCCAGTGGATGGCACAACGTGCATTTGAGCCTCTGACCGCGTTGAACGAAACAGAACAGACTGCTGCCAAAGCCCTCTTGACCGAGATAGGCGCCGCCAGTTTTATCGATCTGACTTTTGATACGCCCGTTACGCGAGAGGCATACAAACTCGTTTGGCGTTAATTCCATAGCAGCGCTGTTTTTTCAGCCCGTTAGACGACATTTATCCGGGGCTGTATCGAAAGAGCCCGCGCAACTTCGTGGATAAATTCTTCTGCTTTGGCCTTGTCATAATCAAGACTTTCCCCGCCGCCCCCTTGAGCCCCCCAAACCGGGTTAGGCCAAGCTGGGTCGCTTTTCGAGCGGGCAATAATATGAATATGAAGTTGGCTAACTTGATTGCCAAGAGCGGCAACATTGATCTTGTCGCAACCTGTCACACCTTCCAGAGCTTCACTAACTTGCGCGATTTCTTCCATCATGAGCGCGCGCTCCCCGCGGGCAAGTTCAAAAATTTCAGATATTCTTGCAATACGCGGCACTAAAATTAGCCATGGAAAGCGCCGTTCCCGCATCAGCAAGACACTACATAAATCCATTTCCCCAACAGGGCGCGTGTCTTGGACCAATTGTCCATTAATTTCAAATTCAACGGCGATTGCCACTCTTTCACCAAAAAAACCGAGCGAAAATCGCTTGATCTACGAAAATATGATAAATCACTGGATTTTCTATAAAATTCCAGATTAAATTATAAGTTAATCTGAAGGGGGTTGCAAAATCCACCCACTTCATACCCACTATTGCAGCAATTTATGCGTGACATTTTACGAATGCGCGCAAAGGCTCAATATAAAATATTAGGCAGATAAGGACGTTTATCAATGACGCTAATTTTAATTCTAACGGCTATCGGACTGCTCGGCATGGTCCGCGCATTATATCTGATGCGTACTCAGCCTAAAGGCCTCTACATTCTATTTTTTGCAGAGATGTGGGAGCGTTTTTCTTTTTATGGTATGCGCGGCCTTCTTGTCTTTTATCTCACCAAACATTTTTTATTCGAACAAAATGCTGCCTATGGAATTTATGGGGCGTATACAACCCTCGTTTATATCACGCCGGTCATCGGCGGGGTTATAGCTGATCGTTATCTAGGCCAACGACGCGCAGTACTTATTGGCGCTATCTTACTGGTGATAGGACACGGATTAATGGCCGTAGAAGGGGAACCCGTCTTACCGGGCGCTCAAGCTGATGCAATGATCCTGAATATTTTCTACCTTGCACTTGCTTTTATCATTATGGGCGTAGGCTTTTTAAAAGCCAATATCTCTGCAATCGTCGGAGAGCTTTATCCTAAAACCGATAAACGCCGGGACTCAGCCTTCACCTATTTCTATGTCGGCATTAACTCCGGTGCATTTTTAGGCGCCACATGGGCAGGCTTTCTCGGGGAGACATATGGTTGGAAATATGGTTTTGGTCTCGCTGGCATCGGCATGTTGGCAGGACTTATCGTCTTCATATGGGGTAAGCCCCTACTCAATGGCGCAGGCGAAGCACCAAGCGAGGAAGCCTTAACCAAGCCACGCTTTGCTGGGTTATCAGCGCAATGGCTGATTTATATCGGCACCTTTGTCACAACAATTATTGTTTGGTGGATGGTGCGCGATCAAGAGACTGTTGGTCTTCTCCTTGGATTTTTTGGTTTAATTACTGTCGGATACATATTGTACCGATCAGTATTTACTCTTGATGCCCATGCACGTGATCGCATCTTCGCTGCATTGTTTTTGATTATTATGCAAATTTTATTCTGGGCCCTGTTTGAGCAAGCCGGATCCTCTCTTAATGTATACACAGACAATGAAGTCAATCGCGTCGCTTTTGGGCAAGAAGTCCCGGCTTCGGTGTTCCAATCCCTAAATGCACTCTACATTATTTTCCTAGGGCCGGTTTTTGCTGGCCTATGGGCCTATCTTGCCAAACGGGACAAGGACCCATCGGCTCCGCAAAAATTCGGTCTCGGCATTATTCAGCTAGGCCTTGGCTATCTGGTTCTCGTATGGGGCGCAAACACGGCGGGCGTTGGAAATCTGACACCTGTTATCTTTATTTTCCTGATTTATCTCCTTCACACCACAGGCGAGTTATGCCTGTCCCCGGTAGGGCTATCAGCCATGACAAGGCTTGCCGTCCCCAGTATGGTGGGTTTGATTATGGGAACCTGGTTCCTCGCCTCCGCTGCAGGTAATTTTGCAGCCTCCCTAATCGCGCAAGCGACAGCGGCAGAGGGGGCGGATGTTCTGGAAATCTATACACGTTATGGCTGGCTTGCAATTATTGTTGGCGTCGCCCTGATCGTGATATCACCCCTGATCAACCGGCTAATGCACCTAGACACCTTGCGCGACTAAGTCGGCCAGTATTTTTCTGAACCTTGCTGAAATTCAAAGCGATCCCATTTCGGGAACGCTTTGAGTTTGGCGTTCCTAGCCTCAACTTACCTGCACTTGCCTAATCTGGGTTAATAATTCAGAATTGGTAGGAATTTTGCACATATGTCTAATCAAGAACGCCCCACGCCATAAAGCGAGTGATAAAGCATCCTCAAAATGGTTAATCAACAGGGCAAAGGTGGGAGCTTTAAGACATAACCTCCAAGCGAGATCAAAACCCGCGAATATAAGTTTGGGTCTAGGGAAAATGTGATGAATGATATGCAAAACCCTGTTTCGGCAATCCCGAAAAATCCATCGGAAGACCAAATCCGAATCCATGATCACAATCTTGATGTCGACATTAACCAATATCCCGAAATAGAACGCAAACCCGTTAATATGCTGGCAATTGCTTGCTTGTTTTCAGGTCTGGCAACCATGATCACCTTATTGTCCACTGTAAAACATGTTGGCTTAGCGGGTACAAGCATTTTGTGGATACTTGCAATCAGTTTTACCGCAACGGGTATAGTCGTCATGCTGGACCCGAAAAGAGGCGTTCAAAAACCCAGCCAAACATCTGTTCCTTTCACATTTGTTGATTTGCCAAATCTTGCCTTTCCAATTCTTGCCGGCATCGGCGCAGCTATTTTATTCCATCTGGGGAGTGATGAGGTGCTTGCGCCGTTATTGCTATGGTTAGTAGCTCTGGGAGCCAGCTTGAACGCCAGATCAAATGCAACCATTTCCAGTTTGTTGATCAGTTTAGGGTTTTTATTTCTTCCGCTTACGGGGTTATTAATTAGTAGCGGAAATTTTTCGTATTTGGGTTTAAGTCTACAAACGGTATCTATAGGCGCCTCAATCATTGGCGCTCACAAACTCCTTCAAGCATGGCGACATAATACCCAGCGAGATCTGGTTGAGAAAAACCTCCAAAACGAAACCCTAAATGCCCGTCTAAAAGATTTTATCGATCACTCGAACAATTGGAGTTGGGAAACTGATCGAGATCACCGCCTTACATTTATCACCGATAATTTTGAGTCAGTTACCGGGCTAAAGCCAAAGATGAAAACCCATAATGGATTGCCCCAGAGCGGTTTATCTAAGGGCATCATCATTCCAGAATTGAAAAACCAGGATCGGGAAAAAATTCAGGAAGCGCTGGCCACTAAAATGCCATTTGAGAAATTGGAAATCAGTTTTCCAAAACATATGCACAAAGGAAAATTAGAACCTGAGCAAATAACTTTTGCTCTTTTTGGTAAGCCTTTATTTTCTTCAAAAAATGAGTTTCTTGGCTTTCGCGGCGGCGCTATTGATATCACCCAGTCCGTAACATCGCGCGAGAAGAAAAAAAATTATCAGTCGATCCTAGAGAAAAAAATCCAATTACGGACCAAAGACCTTTCCGACACACTTTCATCTGCAAAAATTGACAAGGTTACGGCCGAAAAGGAAGCAAAAGCACAAGAAAATTTAATCATACAAGTCGGCAAGCTTGTTACACAAGCAGCGGTTGATATTTTGGAATCTTCGAATGCGCTTGAACACGATCAGGTTTTACAAAGAGCAAACACCATAAAACGCATTGCAGAAAATATTCCCTTTCTTCTTGGCACGCACACCCAAGCCGATACCAACACCCACCTTGTTCTAAATCTTGATGGTATTGCTCTGAACACCATTCATTCGCTCGAGACCAAAGCGGAAGAGAAATCCATAAATCTTGTCTATCCTAATTTTTGCGGCCTAGAAATTTTTGGAGAACCAAAACTAATTGGCAAAGCCCTCTATGAAATCATTCATAATGCGATTGACCGATGCAAACCCGGCGGCACCATTACCCTTATTACATTCCTTGATGCGAGCGGCATTCATATCAGTGTAAAAGATCAGGCACCGGTAATAAATCTTAAAATTCAAGAAGAGGTGGCGTCATTGCTGCAAAAGCCTACCTTTGATTTTGGAACAATTCCCCTGCAAAGCGACGGGCTCGGCCTTTTATTGGCTGCAAAAATAATGCATACTCACCAAGGAAAAATTTCATTCTCCCGGCCAGAAAATGCCTCCGGAAATGATGCAAATTCCGGAAATATTGTCAGCTTGGATTTTTCCAAAGCACGGTTAATAAAAAAACAGGCGTGAAGCCGGATAAACCACAACTTAAAAAATTTCGAACGCATTCCTTAATGGAGGCTCTTTGGCAGACCGGTTAACAAAAATTACCACACGCGGCGGAGATAAGGGCGAGACATCGCTCGGTGACGGAAGCCGTATTACAAAGGCTGATCCGCGCATTGCCCTGCTTGGCGATGTTGATGAGGTTAATAGCTGGATCGGCGTTGTGCTCTCTCATAGTCCGGGCGAAGTTTTACGAGACCTGTTAGAGGGCGTACAGCATGATCTATTTGATCTTGGCGGCGCCCTATGTTTTCCCGGTGCCCCCGTTCTAACGCCCGCGCATCTAACCCGTCTTGATGAAGCGGCCCAAACACTCAACGAAAACTTACCCCCCTTAAAGGAATTCATTTTGCCCGGTGGGTCTGCGCTTATCTCCTGGTTACATCTCGCACGGGCCGTAACCCGCCGAGCCGAACGAACATTGATAAACGCCATGCAAGAGAGTGACATTGAAGGCAATGGTCTTGCCTATCTAAATCGTCTCTCGGATGTTTTATTTATCGCCGCCCGCTTTGAAGCTGCACGCCTTGGGATTCCGGAAACATATTGGCAAAAACATAAATCCGCGCAAAATAATGGCGAATAAAATTTGCAAATGATCGGTTACGCTTAGGGGGAAACCAAAGCAGAAAAATCGATCTTACGCTCCAGATAAGCGGACCCATCTTCGCCCTTTACACTTACATTCAAGCTTTGAGCCTCCCAATCAATATCGAGGAGGCCGTAATTAGCTTCATAAATCATAGCACCACGACGATAGGGACCGGGCTCAATATGAGTCTCGTTACTTTCTGCTCGCCAAACGGAAGCCGGCAAATTGATCGAACTTGAGGTCACTTCAAACAATGGATAATCGATCACGTCATCGCGCTCATAGAAAGCAGCAGAATGGCGATCCCCTGACAACATTATAAGATGTTCTGCACCAGAAGCTTCGATGGTCTGATATAAACGCGCGCGCTCATTGGGCAGTGTACGCCACGCTTCCCACCCATGGCCTTCCGCAATGACTTGGATAGAAGAAACCAGAATACGCAAATCTGCCGGTTTTTCGAGCTCAGATGCAAGCCACGCCCATTGCGCGCTGCCTAACATTGTTTTTGAAGGGTCACTATCAGGCACATAACGCTCCTTGCCTTTTGCACCGCGTTCATCAGTGGCCATCAAGTCCGAGCGAAAATAGCGTGTATCTAACATAATAATCTGCACGCGCCGCCCTTCCTCACCGATTATCCAGCTTTCATAAATCCCCGGACGCGAACGGCGCGGACTGTTAGCGGGAACATCCCAGACATAATTAAAAAGTTTTTGACTATCCTCTTTATAAGGATAATTAACGCCGGCATCATTTAGGCCGTAATCATGATCATCCCAAACGGTTAGCATTGGCGCACTTGCACGAAGCCTTGCAAAAGGCTCGCTCTGTGCGAGGCGCATATAGGCCGTTTTCAATTCCGGAAGCGCGGGGTCGTTACTGCGAACATCGCCATAAACATTATCCCCGATATAGAGTGTTAAATCAGCTTGTTCACTAGCAAGGCGATCCCATAATGATTGATCATTATTTTGTTGCGCGCAGGAGGCAAATACAATCCGGTTAAGTGGTTTCGAATAATCCAAAGCCTTTGACGGCATTGGTATTGCGCGTATGATCCCGTCAGCAGCTTCAGGGCTATTTTCAAGACCCCTATTCTCAGAAATTTGCGCCTGTTCGCGAACACCCTCCACCGCTTGCGGCAAGGTCGTTTGCGCATCATCTATGCCGATAGCCGCGCAAGAAGTTGCAAGAAACAATAATGCTCCGGCGATAGAAACGCGCGCGGGAAAATGAACTGAAGAAATCATCGCAACCTTCTTTCATAGTTACTATTTATCAATGACACACCATGATGAAAAACCCGAAACAGTAAACAAATATTCTCCGCTATATGGCCGACCCAGCGCTTATTCGCGAAAATCTCCGCTCATCTCACTTGCCATATAAATCATTGCCGCATAAGCCGCTACATTCTGAGAAAGCTCACTTGGCACAACCTTATCGAGTGTATCATCTTTGGTGTGATGAAAATCAAAATAATCAGAGCCATTTTGGTATAAAGTAACCACCGGAACGCCTAATTCCCGAAGCGGGCCAACATCTGGCCCCCCGCGCGCTTCGTTGTGCCCCGGACCGACGCCAATGCGGCGTAAATAGCGGGCCATTGTTGTCGCTTTACCAAGAGACGCTTCACCAAAGCGCGTTTGCAATTGCCAAATAGCCCCGGCACCAAAATCACTTTCCGCAGCGAGGATATGTTTTTCCATTTCATCCGTATGCGCCTTTGCATAAGCGCGAGCACCCAATAAACCAACTTCTTCAGCGCCCCATAAAATCACCCGAATTGTGCGCTTTGGTTTGCCGCGCAAATCGCCAACCAGTTTTGCAGCGGCCATGGTAATGGCAACGCCGGCGCCATCATCAATTGCACCGGTTCCCAGATCCCAGCTATCGAGATGTCCGCCCACGACAATCACTTCATCGCTTTGACCGGGAATTTCTCCAATCACATTTCCCGACTGCACGCTCTTGGTGGTCATCACTTCCACGCGCAAATACAAGGTTACCGGTCCGGCATTTTGTTCTTTTGCTATTTTTATGGCGCGGGTTAGCTGATCGGCATCCGGGTTTGAAAGGGCTGCAATGGGTACTTTCTTCACGTCGTCCTGATAGCGCATATTGCCAGTATGAGGGTTTCGGCGATCACGATCCGTGCCAACGGAGCGAATGATTGCTGCGAGGGCTCCGCGCTTTCCCGCCTCATTGGCTGCACCTGAACGTTTTGCGACGGCCCACCCATATCCGGAACCGTCCTGCGTACGTGTCATGACCTCATCGACAAATATAATTTTGTCTTCAAATCCGGTAAGCGGCGCCTCTATCAGATCGGACAATGTTTCAAAACGCACAATCTGCGCTGTGATTCCATCTTTTGGCGTGGCAACAGAATTTCCCAAGGCCGTCACTGATAGCTTTTGAGCAAAAGGGGCAGTAATTTTCGCCTCTTCCACAACGCGCTCCCAATAAGGAATTTCAAAAGGTTCTATACGAACATTTTTAAAGCCAAGTGACTTTAATTTCTTGACGCCCCATTCACGGGCTTTTTCCTCTGAAGTCGAGCCGGCAAGTCTGGGGCCAATTTGTGTGGTTAGGCTTTCAAGAATTTCATAAGCCTGATTACCCTCCAACCCGCGATCAATCAGCGTATTGGTTAGAGAGATTTGTTTGTCGTTGAATTTATAAGGTTCCGGTTGAGCATGTGCCGATAAGGAAAAAATGGCGGCATAACCAAGAGCGCTCAAGAACAGAACGAGGGAACATATTTTTTTAAACATAAGAACGACCAATCTGGAGAATTCATACTGTAAATAGTTTTGAATTTGAATCTGTGAATTTTTTCTATGTAAGCTGCGCCTGACCTAAAAATTATCTTTGCGCCGCCTCACCTCTGCAAAGACTTCAACGATATCTGCCCTTTCTAACCCTACGCCCGCACGCACGCCGGGTGCATCAGGGCGCAAAAAAGGATTGGTAGCAAGCTCCAATGCCAGGGTGGATGGTACTGTAGGTATACCCTTTGAGCGCAATTCATCAATAGTTGCACTTCGCGCCAAGAGGGCCTCGTTTTCCCCATCCACGCTTAACGCAAACTTTGCATTACTCTGGGTGTATTCATGAGCACAATATAGTTTTGTCTGTTCTGGCCAGTTCATAATTTTTGATAAGGAGGTCCACATTTGCGCAGGTGTACCCTCGAAAAGACGGCCACAACCAAGTGCAAAAATTGTATCTCCGACAAAAGCGGTATCATCATCCTTAAAATGATAAACAATATGACCCGCTGTATGACCAGGCGTATCATAAATAATCGCAACGGTGTCCCCGAGACGAACCAGATCGCCCTCGCCGACAGCGATATCAATACCGGGAATGCGCTCGCTTTCCGCTTTTGGCCCCGTGATCCTACATTTCCATTGATCTTTTAGGGCAAGATTTCCCCCTGCATGGTCAAAGTGGTGATGGGTATTAAAAATATCCGTCAGCACCCATTGTTTTTTTTCGAGTGCTTGATTAATAGCCGCAACATCAGGTGTATCAATCGCCGCCACCCGTCCGCTTTTGAGGTCACGTATCAAATATCCATAATTATCTGACAGGCAGGGAAACTGAAAAATTTCGATGGGCATTCACACGGCTCCTAAACGCCTATTTTGCACAGATATTTATCTTAACGTGAAAATCGATCTTAGTGTAGCGCTTTTGCCAGATTGTTTTATACTCCTATCTTATGCGCACCGATATTCTCGATCTTCATCATTTTTATGAAGCCCCCCTTGGCAAACTGGCTCGAGATACAATTGCGGAAAATCTAAACCAGATCTGCGGAGAGGGTGCAGAGCAAAGCATTGCCGGTTTTGGGTACACCACCCCGTGGCTAGATTTATTTCCCACCGCCAGACGTGTCATCGCCCTTGCCCCGGATGCACAAGGGGTTATGCGTTGGCCGCACCCTGCGACGGGACGCGAACAAAGCAATCGTGCCTGCCTTGTCCATGAAGGGTTTTGGCCACTTCCGGATCGATCGATGGATAAAATCATCATCATACATGGGCTGGAAGAAGTGCGTGATTCAACACGGCTGCTTCGGGAGGTATGGCGCGTCCTTGCCGATGATGGACAATTGATTATTGTCGCCGCTCAACGGCGCGGGCTTTGGGCCGGATATGACACAACGCCCCTTGCTGCGGGGAGGCCATGGCTGCGCGTACAATTAAATCGTCTTCTGGAGCGCTCTCTATTCACCCCGATCCATGTTAAAAGGGCTTTGCATTACCCCCCCTTCAATTGGCGATTGAATCTGCGCTATAGCGCAAAAATAGAAAATATCGGCAGGAAATTATGGCCGGGTTTTTGTGGCATCTTGATTGTGGAAGCAAAAAAATCACTGGCCCTTCCCGCCACCGGTAAACCGCAACGCGCCCTTAATGTGATACGCCCTAAACTATCGGGCGCATTTTTACCGGGGGTAAGGCCGGCGACACCATATCGACACAAAAGGCAAGCGGCTGAAAAATCAAAGGATCAGCGCTTTTACGGACCATAATCTGCCGATAAAAAATACAAGCCGCAGGCCGGAGCCACTTGCGCGGCTTTGGTTCTGTCTTTTGCATCCAGTGCTGCTTGTAAATCTGTCTGGCTCCATTTTTTCTGTCCCACAGCAACCAAAGCCCCAACGATTGAGCGCACTTGATTGTGCAAAAAGGACGGCGCAGTGCAATCCACCGTAATTTCCTGCTGATTACACTGTACACTGATTTTATCAATTGTTTTGATCGGTGAGGCGGCCTGACACATAGTCGCGCGAAAGGTGGTAAAATCGTGCTTGCCGACCAAGATTTGCGTAGCCCCCGCCATTGCTTCAGCATCAAGGTCCGGCACAATCCGCCATGCCTTCCCCCGGTCCAACGTTAAGGGCGGGCGACGGTTAATAATACGATAGCGATAGGAGCGCCGCATACATGAAAAGCGGGCATGAAAGTCCGGCTCAATCGCTTCAGTTCCAACCACACTGATCGGCTGCTTGCCCAAATGGAA
Organism: uncultured Caulobacterales bacterium; assembly: GCA_964392325.1. Classification (GTDB taxonomy): domain Bacteria; phylum Pseudomonadota; class Alphaproteobacteria; order Caulobacterales; family Parvularculaceae; genus CALLPQ01. The sequence continues at coordinate 159,560 of CAYMPJ010000003.1, read as the reverse complement.
ATTGATTGCTTGTTGCACCCGAAAAGCAGTTGTCTGTTTGGCGATATCCACATGGGCGGCCATGGCAATGCCATGAACCCCGGCATCGGTGCGCCCTGCACCGCAAACATCTTGCTGTTCGCCGCAAAACGCCTTCACCGCGCTTTCGAGCGCCTCTTGAATGGAAGGCGCATTTTTTTGCCGTTGCCAGCCAGCGTAGTCCGTGCCATCAAATTCGATTAGAAGTTTGTATCTTTGCATTTACCGGCTTATCTTATTTACTAAAAGGTAGGCACAGCTAGTTAAGGGAAATTCACGATTATGACCAGCCAGATGGACAAACCGCAGACGGCTAAACCTAAGGCCACCTCCGATCATGATCCCCAGAGCGATGTTTCGGCTAGCGGCCCCCACTCAACGGGTCAAAAATTTCTCGACAATGTTAAATCCGAATTGCCTTTCTTTCTTGGTGTTTTGGGGGTGGTGTTTACCTTTAGACTGCTCTTTTTCGGCATGAATTACATACCTAGCGAGAGCATGCAGCCCGCCCTTGAGGTTGGCGACCGCATTGTCGTCAATAAATTTGTCTATGGATATAGCCGCCATACCGTGCCCTTTTCCCTCGCTCCGAAATTTCCAGGGCAAAACGGACGCATTTTTGGGCGCACCCCCAAACGCGGTGAGGTTGTCACTTTTAAGAACCCGTTGCAGGACAATAAAATCTTCATCAAACGTGTCGTCGGCCTGGCCGGTGACACCGTACAATATCGCGGTGGCAGCCTGTTCGTGAACGGGATAAATGTCTCGCGCACAAAGATTGCCAATTTCGATTATCGTAGCTATCGGGGCGGTGTACTTAACGTCACCCACTATGAAGAAAAACTGGACGATGGAAAATCCTACGAGATATTCGAACAATCCGATGGCGATTTTGCCGATAACACGCCCATTTTCGAGGTGCCAGAGGGCCACATCTTTGTGATGGGTGATAATCGGGATAATTCCATTGATAGTCGTTATTTAGAACGCGGCGTGGGATATCTCCCCATTGAAAACCTGCTTGGGCGCGCCGATCGCATATTGTTTTCAACATATCGCTGTAAAAAGGCAGAGGGCTTGCGATGTGCAAAACGGGGCCTCTTTAAAGCCATTAATTAGGCCTTAAAACACCCCCAAAGCCATTGCTATAAAAGCGTCATTCCATTTTCGAAATGATAGCCGCGTAAAAACTCTTCGGCACTTTGCGGGGCCCTACCCGGGCGTTGTAATTTTGTGATAGATAGGATTTCGCGCCGACTTTCAGCATTCCCGCCACAAGCAATATCTAGAGAAATATCCCTGGACAGGATCGTACCTGATCGCTGATCGTGGGATTCATTTTTTAGGGTACTCATTAAAGCCTTGATGCGCACGGGAGGCCCACCGGCTGGATCTGGCGCTAAAAACCACGCACCGGGAAAGGGGGAGAGCCCTCTAATATGCCAATCAAGTTCCCGGGCCGGACGTGACCAATCGAATTGGGCCTCATCCGCACTAATCTTGTTCGCGTAGGTAATACCCTCGTCAGATTGGGGAGTGGCGACAAGAGAGTCCCGCCCAAGGGCGGCTAATGCCCGTGGCATCATCTCAGCCCCAATGTGGGAGAGACGGTCATGAAGCGAGCCACAGCTATCGTGCGATTGTATAGCCGTATTTTCCGAAAGTAATACCGCACCTGTATCAAGACCGGTCTCCATCTGCATCAGCTGCACACCGGTCTCATGATCTCCAGCCATTATCGCCCTGTGAATTGGCGCTGCGCCGCGCCAGCGCGGTAGCAAGGAGGCATGGATATTAAGACAGCCATACCGGGGCGCATCAAGTATGGCCTTGGGCAAAATAAGGCCATAAGCGACAACAATAGCAACATCCAGCCCCAGCTCCGCAAAAGCGGTAATATCCTCACTGGCCTTAAAGTTCACAGGGGTGCGCACCTCCAGGCCATACTCATCACTTATCTGGTGGATAGGCGAGGGCCGCAGTTTTTTACCACGTCCAGCCGGGCGCGGCGGCTGGGTATAGACAGCCGCAACGGTATGGCCATCAGCAATCAAGGCACTCAAGATTGGCACTGAAAACTCTGGCGTCCCCATAAAGGCGATACGCATGGTATTACTTCCCTATTTATGACGTGTTTTATGTGCATCACCGCACAATAAAATGAAAGCCAGTACAAAACCCACCAACCCAATTTAACGATCACCCCGATAATGAACGCTCTCTTAAATCAGGCAGACGCCGAGAATTTCTGTTCTTTTTTAAGGCGTTTTAAGATGCGTTCCCGCTTTAGGCGAGAGAGGTGATCGATGAATAAAACGCCCTCCAGATGATCCATCTCATGCTGAATGCAAGTCGCGAGCATACCTGTTGCCTCAACGCTACATTCTTTCCCATCGTAATCCAGATAGGTAATTGTGCATGTTTCTGGCCGGTCCACAGCCTCGTATATATCAGGCACAGACAGGCAACCCTCTTCGTAAACACTTGTTTCTTCTGCAGGATTCGTGATTTCGGGATTTACATAATGGCGCGGAGCCGGTTCTTCTCCTTCGCCAGCGAGATCCATGACAATTACACGAACAGGGACCCCTACCTGTATCGCCGCTAACCCAATTCCGGGGGCGTCATACATAGTCTCCAGCATATCATCCATCAGCGCACGCAGCTCATCATCAACCTGATCTACAGGCTTGGATACTTGACGCAAAATGGGGTTAGGCGCGGTTAATATTTGTCTTATCGGCATACATCTTGAATTATGCACGATGGGGTTTTCCGTCAAGGCTGAAAATCCGCTTTGAATAGGTAATATCCTGGACTTTCGACGATGTGTATTTTGTAATAGTCTCTCTATGAGACTTTTCCTTACTTAACATATTGAAAAATTATGGAAAATGACTCGCAGTGGGACGCTTGCGCGTTAAAGGTGGAAAAAATGAGAAAATTTTGGGCTAATATATTTACAGGAAAAACGGTTGTAAAAATCAACACCGTCCAGATTGCCTTGATCGCCGGCGTGATGGCACTGTGCCCCGCCCAGCATAGTATTGCCGCGCAGCAAGCAGAAGAGGTTGTTGAGGAAATCACCTCTCTGGAAAGAGCCTTGCAGACAAATAGCACATCTAACTCATCGCAAAGCACACCTGTAGACAACGGCATAATAACTGAAACCACAGGATTACGCACGCCAAGGCTAAAAGACATTGTTATCGAAGCGGATAGAGCAAAACAAAATCAGACCGCTGAACCAATCACCATTGAAGAAATCATTGAAGACGAACAAATCAATGAACCCGTTACCATTCAAGCGGAACCAGAAATCGCCCCCATCATTGAAGAGGCCCCGGCCGAGATTGTTCCCCCTTATGGACAAAAATACCAGGGACCCGATATTCCGCCACTGCTCAATCTATCTCAGGCCACGACATGGATTATCTTTGCTGTAATCTGCCTCCTCGCCATATTGCTCTTCGGTTGGATTTTAACCCGGCGTCTGAAAGATGTTGTCTCAGCCCGCGATAGGGAGGAAACTGATCTATTCCATGCGCGCGATGATGAATCCTACAGTTTCGATGATACAGACGACTATGGTCCAGCTGAGTTGAATGAAAAATCAGGGCTCCTTGATACTGACCCGATCGATCCAGATATGGACGCAAATCTGGAAACCGGGTCTCTGCAAGATGCTATGTCCATCGATATATCAGATCATGATGGAGAAAATGAGAACGAATTCACGCAGGATGAAGACGCACAGAAAACCGGATTTTTATCCCGCCTTTTCTCCAGCAACCGTAACTCAAACCTTAAAGATGACGATGCTCTTTTTGTTGAGTCAGAGTTTGTAGACCCAGATCATAATGAGTTTAATGAAGATGCACCCGAAAATCATGAAATTATAGATGTCGAGCCCGAGCCTTTAGAGGAAGGCGCATCTACGTTCGTTTCAGAAAACACACCCGAAATCCCTGATGAGCCAGAATACGAAGAAATAACAGAAACGGTTATTCAAGAGGCGACGGAAGAAACAGATTCTGACCCGTTTTTTCAGATGTCTGACCCGTTAACCATAACCGAACCAGAAATTGATGTCGCCGCTTCCAATGAGAGTCTTTTCGAAAAAGACAATGTTAGCTTTCAGCCTCAACCCTTTATGGATGTAAATTTGCCGCAAACACCTGAACCAGAACTGCCTGCAGAAATTGTTCAAAGTCTCAACTCCCTTGAAGCCAAACAGAGTGAAAGTTCACAAGCGATTAATGAACTTCAAAAACAATTCTCCGACCATAGTACCGGTACAAAAAATGAGTTATCGACCATTAGAAACGAGACAGATGCGCTTCAAACGAATATAGATCGTAAAATGGAAACGAAATTTTCGCTCTTTGCCAATAACATGCAAACAACGATGCAAACGAATCTATCACAAACAGAAAAAATGACTGCTGAAAAAATTTCCCAGGTAGAAAATATGAATACAAAAGAACTCAAGTCAAAATTGCTTGAACTTGACAAAAAATTTATTGACCAAAGCCGCGCCGCAGAAATGAATTTCAATCGGGTTCTGCGCAGGCTCGAGACAATTGACACGCCAACGCCTCAGCTCACCAAGTTGACCAATGATACGACAGAACTTAAAAACCAGCTGGCCCAACTTCAACAAGCAGCCAAAGAACAACAAGAACGCGAACTCGCTGCCCCAGACCCTGCGCCCGTTAATCTGATGAATGAGCAGTATATAAAAGAGCGCGACATGAATAATGGTATTTTGCGAAAGCTCGAGGCGTCTCTTAATGAACAAACACGATCTCTGCGCGATTTTCGTCAAGAAAACCGCGCTCTTTCAGGTAAATTCGACACCCTAAATAATCGCATAGATCGCATGGAATCTGATTTGCAATCACAGCGCTCTAGCCTGATAGAAGTATTAGAACGCTATAACCAAGATACACGTGAGCAGCCATCATCCGCGCAAGCCCCCTCGCAAACGGAGCCTAGTTCGATGGATGCGCTAGGCATTTCAACTCCGCTGCAACCGGGCATGCTAGAGAGCTATAATTCAAAGCCTTTCTCATCTCATCAAAGCGACACCACGAGCGCGCACGTGACACAAGACACGCATAGTGAGCCGGCTGCTTTCAATGAACCTCAGCCAAGCGAGAATTATGCGTCTTATGAAAACGGATATGATTACAATCCGCATCCGAGCCAAAATGAAGTCGCCCCTAGTGACCCGGCCGCTCAGAGTTCAGATGAAGATCTGGAAAGCACAATAACGCCGATCGTATTTTCTATGGACGATAGCGAACCAGCAGCAGCGCCGACTGCCTCCAATGTTAATAGAAACCCTGAAACAAACCAAAACCAGGGTAAGCCTGCCTCGGCAAAGCTTGGCGTGCCAAAACCGGCAATTCCAGCAGTGCAACAGGATAATGAACGAACAATCCGTCCTTTAACATTTAACATGTCCACCAATACTAATAGCGGACAAACCGATCGCTAGAGAGGCAAGCAACGTTTATGTGCGCCAATTTAAGTCACTGGTTTTGATAGGATTGTTAAAGGCGTCGGGCGAGGGCCCCTTGATTTGATTTTGCCATGCTGAAGTTAACTGGTGTAACCATATCGCTGGCATATCTGGCTCGCCCAATAATATTGATTTGTCTGACTTTGCGCCTAGATTCATAGCTTGAGCTTGAAGAATTTTTGCATCTTGAGACAAAAAACTCAGTGCCATCGCATTCACGATCGGTCTCATCATTGTTAATTGCCATAAGTCCCAATATAGCAAATGAAAAATGCGGTTTATGCCAGGTTTTACCGGTGTGATGGCTGTAAGACCGATAATTTTTTTAGTTCCCAGTTGAACAGTTTCCACGCGAAGGGATGGTATCACAAAATCAATTTGCGTTTTCGGCGCTCCGCCAAAAAATGAATAAATACGGCTATTGGATGAGGGTTGATGATAAGGAATACGAAATCCGAATGGCAATTTTTGATAGTTTTTAGTTTTTTCCTGAGGAAGACGCCCGCTTCGCCACCACCACTGTTTATGAACATATGGCGTATGTGCCGGGTCAACAAGACCGGTCACGGCCTCCATAAATGAGCCTTGTATATCTAAAACTGTATGCGATGAAGGCTTCCATTCGCCGGGTATTTCAGTTTGAGGAAGAGAAATCGCGGGCATCAATTCCGGTGATTGCCTGTTTGCGCGCCGAGCCTTTTCATCATAAATAAAAACCCATATCAATCCCTTTTCTTCCTTAACCGGATAAACTTGCGTCGCTATTCCAGAATGCTCTCCTGACGCAGGGTCTTTTGCACTAAGGGCCGGTATATGCGCACACTGACCATCAGGGGAAAATTGCCAACCGTGATAAGGGCACTCAATATGGGTTTTTACATCCTGATGGACTAACCGGCCTTGCGATAACGGGGCTCCCCGATGGGGGCACTGATCTGCTAACGCAAAAACCGACTTATCGACAGCAGAGCGGGCAAAAACAATAGGCTTCCCCGCAATCATCAATCTTATTGGATGGCGCGCATTAATCTGATGCGAGAGCGCCGCTACATACCAACAATTTTCTAACCAAGGGGCGCTCATCAATCTTTACTCGTATGATTTCGTTATAAACTCAGTAACTTTATATGCTGCGCCGGCTTTTCATGGCCGCAGACAATGTACCTTCATCAAGATAATCAAGTTCCCCGCCGACCGGAACCCCGTGCGATAATCTCGTAACACGCACATCCACCGGCTCGAGATGATCACTAATATAATGCGCTGTGGTTTGGCCATCCACAGTAGCGCTGAGCGCGAGGACGATTTCGACCACGTCTTGACTTTGAGCACGGGATACAAGGCCAGCAATATTGAGATCGTCTGGACCGATACCATCAAGGGGGGACAATAGCCCGCCAACAACATGATAATGCCCGCGATGAGCACCGGCACGCTCTAGCGCCCATAAATCAGCCACATCTTCAACAACACATAAAACATCCAAATTTCGCTCCTTGTCAGAGCAGATCGCACACGGATCAATAGAGTCCCAGTTCCCACATAGAGAACACGACTTTACTTTTTGCGCAGCCTCCGACAAAGCGAGCGCCAGCGGCTCCATCACGGCACTGCGTTTTTTTAGTAAAAACAAAGATGCACGCGTTGCCGAGCGAGGTCCAAGGCCCGGCATTTTTGCCATAAGATCAATAAGGCGCTGAAGTTCAGGTCCGATCGTTGCAGCCACAAAGCGCTCCAATGGTTATGAGATATTTTATGTAGCTTTAAAATGGCATTTTAAAACCGGTCGGCAAAGGAAGACCAGCCGTCAGAGATTGCATCTCTTCTTGGGACTTGGTCTCTAGCCGGGCCTTTGCATCATTGATTGCCGCTGCCAATAAATCTTCCAAAACCTCACCCTCTTCAGCATTCAGCAAACTGGGATCAATAGAAACGGCACTCGCATAGCCCTTTCCATTCATCGTTACCTTTACAAGGCCGCCGCCAGCTTGACCTTCAATTTCCATTCCGCCAAGTTTTTCCTGCATCTCTTGCATTTTAGATTGCAAGCCTGCAGCCTGTTTCATGATATCGTTTAAATCTTTCATCGTTTTATCGCTTCTCTATTTGAGGGTGTGGCCTTCAATTGCGGACCTACCGTGTCATTAATTTGCGCCAGTTGCAACGCGAGTAAAGCATCAAGACCCATGTTTGGCCCAACCCCTTCATATGTTCTAATATGATTGCAAGTAAATCATTTGCCACCGGTCAGAATGCAGGGCTAGCTGGATTTTGCAACGGAGCTCTGGTCATGGTCCTCGTCCACCATTTCTTCATTTTCCATATCGGATGAAGGCGTGTCAAAATTTTTAGCTTCGCGAATTTGTAATTTGGAACCTGGAAATAAATCCAGCGCCCGGGCAACAAGGGGATGGCTGCGCACCTCGCGATCACGCGCCTCGCGTATGGTCTCGCCCCCGCTTTCATCTTGAACAGTTTCAACCATCCAGTCTGCGCCTGTCCAATTCTTTAAATAGCGCATCAAGCGCGCAGGTAAATCCCCAGGCGCTTTTTCTGATAACCTCACAACAATATGAAATGGTTTAAAGGATACGGGATGCACTGAAGATTCTAACTCGGTCCGAAACTTTTCCTCACGATGGCGCAAGGCAAGCGAGACAATATCTTCCAGACATTCCGGCATTTTTGTCCTGCTAGCCCCATCAGCCACAGGCCTTGGGCGAAAGGGTATCACCCCTTCTGGGTGGGCGGGTTGCGCAGTAGCCTGATCGATATCAACGCTCTCTACATGTTCTTTAGTAGCGGCCTTGCTTTCAGGCGCATCATTTTTAGTTTTATCTGCGCTTTGCGGCTTACCCTCGGTGGGAGATAGTGTTGTCGCACTTAAATTACCCGACTTTAACAATTTTAAAGCCTCATCGGGTGTCGGCAGATCTTGTGCAAAACATAAACGGATCAAAGCCATCTCCCCGGCGGCGGCAGGGTCAGGGGCGAGCTTGATCTCTTCAAGCCCTTTCATCAACAAAGTCCAGGCCCTCGTTAATCCACCAAGGCCAAGCATGTCGCCAAGCGCCATAGCCCGCTCAGCATCAGCGCTTCCCGCTGGACCATGGCTAGCCGCAACAGGGCCCGCCGCTTTAATACGTGTCAAAAGATGAACAAGCTCTAGCAAATCGCGTATAATCACGAGCGGATCGGCGCCATCATCATATTGGTCGCGAAACTCGCCAAGGGCCATCGCACCATCACCCTTGAAACAAGCCTCAAGCAATGACCAGCTTTTTGTTCTATCGGCCAAGCCCAACATTGACTGAATAGTCTGGGCACTGACTTCATTGGAGGCATCATCGCCATCGTGCTGTACAATTGCCTGATCAAGTATCGATAGTGCATCGCGTACCGAGCCTTCCGCGGCCCGTGCGATCATTGCCAAACCGTCCACCGCGATCTTTACATTTTCAGCTTCTGCAATTTTCTCCAGATGAGCAATCATCGTTTCCGGCTCGATACGGCGTAAATCAAAACGCTGACAACGCGAAAGCACAGTGACGGGTAGTTTGCGTATTTCTGTGGTGGCAAAGATAAATTTTACATGAGGCGGCGGCTCTTCAAGGGTCTTCAACAGAGCGTTAAACGCTGCGGTAGTCAGCATGTGGACTTCGTCAATAATATAGACTTTGTAACGAGCCTGAGTTGGGGCATAGCGAACGCCTTCGATCAATTCTCGAATATCACCAACACCAGTTCTTGACGCCGCATCCATCTCCAGCACATCAGGGTGGCGGCTCTGGGCTATGGCTTGGCAATGCAATCCATCTTCAGCCATATGGATTTGGGGACCACCATCATCCCCGGCCACCTCATAATTGAGCGCACGGGCAAGAATACGAGCTGTCGTGGTTTTCCCAACGCCGCGCACGCCTGTTAGAATATAGGCATGGGCGATACGCCCCGCAGTAAAGGCATTTTCAAGGGTTTTGACCATTGCCTCATGGCCGATCAAATCCTCAAATCGGCGCGGGCGATATTTTCGCGCCAGCACTTCATAGGGAGCATCTTCGCCGAGTGCATCTTCGGAGCTATTGGCTATAGGGAGTGAAGTATCCATCATTCCCAATATGGGCGATCCGGTAAGATGAATAAAGGGGCAATTGGCAGCTTTGGAAAAAAGCGTCCGCGCACTCAATTAATCGTAAGATTGATGGGTGGAAAGCTGAACGACCCCTGCAATAACTCGTTGCGGCTGCTTCCTTCCGGACCTGACCGGGTTGGCGAGAAGCAAGTCCGCCAGCCTTCCGAGCATTTATATCGACCTTGCGCCAATAAAATGCAAGGGCGAAATAACAGCTAAATCAGCCAAATTACACCGCATGAACCTTGGCGGGGTCGAGATCATCCTCAATGGCTTGATCAAGAATAGTGAAAATCTCTTTGCGCGAACGCAGTTTAGTGCCTCGAAAAGCGGTTTTGTTCAATTGACCAAACATTTGCGCAGCCATAGGCCCGGCCATCGATAACTGATCTTGCGGCACAGTGCGGTCGAAAAAACCGGCAAAAACCGCCTGTTTGGGCGCAAAAATCTCTGCATTAATAACACATCTATTGAAGTAATTTTTTGCCAGACGATAGCGCGCCAACTCGATACCGAAATTATGCATGGTCATGCCAATCATGGTCTCGTTCAGCCCAACCTTAAAGTCCCCTTCCGCGATCATCCGGTAATCGCAAGCCAGCATCAAGAATGCCCCCATCGCAATCGTGTGTCCGGAAGAAACAGCGATCACAGGCCGGGGGAAGGCCAGAATACGCCGTGCCAGCTTGGACCCCTGAGAGGTCAATTGCAGGGCTTCATTGGGCCCCTTTTGCATTACCTTCAAGTCAAAGCCGCCAGAGAACATGCCCTCCCGCCCTGTTAGAATAACAATCGCCTCTTCCTTCTCAGCCTCGTCGAAAGCCAAATTGAGTTTTTCGATCATAGTCGGCGAGAGCACATTGGCCTTACCATCATCCATCGTGATCGTCATTGCGCCGTCATTCAATTGTGTCGTAACGATATCAGTCATAACAGGACCCTGAGTTTATTTAATTGCCACCGGACTTTACCAAGACCTTAGGCCGATACCAAGGAAGAGAAAAACGAAAATGACAGTCAATGCCATTTTAAACATGCACACCTTCCTATAATTGCGCTAGACTATTTTTATGGATAAACACCCCCCTCTCACCTTCTCTGGCAATCCCCTGCAGCGCGCATCCTCCGAGCGCTCCGATCCTGAATGGCTTGAACAACACTATAAAAGCCCGCACGCTGAGTTTATACCGTTTTTCAAAGGTGACCCGCTGATGATTGATGGGGCCCCAGGATTTTTACAAATGGGTGCCCTTTCCGAATTTGCCTCAGATGCAATATTGATCTTTCTCGGCAGTGATGAAAAAGATAAACCCTTATTTGCTCTTGATGCCTCCACCAGTGCATCTCACCAAACTAACGCCCCATTTCATGATCTTGGCAAATATACCAATCTTCGTGAAATCGCTGGCACGCTCCCCTCAAAAACAATCGCCATTATCGGTCAAGCGCGCTGGATGCTCGACTGGCATATGCGCAATCCATTTTGCGGACAATGCGGCGCGCCCTCAGCAATGAAAGATGGCGGCGTTAAAAGGGTTTGCACGCAATGTGATACGGAGCATTTTCCGCGCACCGAGCCGGTCGCCATTATTTTGGTGGAACATGATGATGCTTGTTTACTGGGGCGTGGCCCCCATTTCCCGCCGGGCTTTCTATCGTGTCTAGCCGGATTTGTTGAGGCAGCAGAAACACCAGAAGAATGTGCCATTCGAGAAGTTAAAGAAGAAGCTGGCGTTACGATTGATAATGTACGTTATCAATTCTCACAGCCCTGGCCATTTCCCGCATCTTTAATGATGGGGTTTTTTGCTACCGCCAAGTCCAGAGATCTCAAACTTCAAGTGCAGGAAATAGAAGAAGCGCGGTGGATTGAGCGGACACAGATTATTGATTTAATGAAAGGGGATAAAAGCCTTGGGGTTTTTCTTCCCCCGAAATTCACCATTGCCCGCCAATTGCTGGAAAGATGGGTTCAACCCTCGCCCTAGCCGCGTAACCGATCTGCGCGATAAACACCTAATATTTTCAAAGAGGATGAAAAAAAACCTAACTCCTCTAGTGCAAGACGGACAGGTTCATCTTCTGGGTGCCCCTCAATGTCTGCATAAAACCGCGTCGCCGAAAATGTACCGTCTAACTGGTAACTTTCCAGTTTCGTCATATTGACACCATTCGTCGCAAAACCACCCAGAGATTTATAAAGAGCTGAAGGAATATTGCGGACCTGAAAAACGAAGCTGGTGACAATATCCCCGTCCCCGGAAGACGCATCCATTGGCTCTGAAGCCATCTCGAGGAACCGCGTTGTATTATGGGCCGCATCTTCAACATCGGGTGCCAGAATATCAAGATCATAAATTTCTGCTGCTAGCTTAGAAGCGATCACCCCATGCGAGGTGTTGGGATTATCGCGTAAAATCCTTGCAGCCCCGGCCGTATCTCCGCTTGCTTCCGGTAAAAAATCATTCTTCTTAAACAATTTACGACATTGCCCCAACGCCATTGCATGAGAGCGCACCACCTTTAGATCTTCCTTTTTTACCCCCGGAAGCGCCATCAATTGATGGTGAATTGGCAGAAAATGTTCCCCAATAATATAGAGGTCAGAATCGGGTAATAATACATGAATATCCGAAACCCTTCCCGCTACAGAGTTTTCTATTGGCAACATCGCCTTTCGGGCACCGCCCGATTTAACCTGCTCTATGGCCTCTTCAAAAGTTGCGCATGGTAACGGCTCCAGATCAGGAGCAAATTGCTGGCACGCAATATGTGAATATGCGCCTGCTTCACCTTGAAAAGCGATACGAGGTTTATCTTGTTGGGATAACATTTAGGTTCTCCGCGCGAACTTTGAGATATTAGCCATTTCAATTAATCAGACTAATAAAAAATAGTCTATAACGGGCAAAATTTAGATTCTGTTACAAAATTTATATTTTTAGAGATGTAATGATATAATTTTACCGCGGCTTGAAATATTGCTCATTTCACAAATTTCGACCACATGCTCTCCTCGCCAAAACTGGATACAAACTCTGCATGAGCCTGCCTTTCTTCATTATTTAGCAAACTTTCGAAGGGTTTTGGACGTAAAGCAGCCGGGCGATCAGAGGTGCGCGTTTGGCCGCTTGACTGGGTGTTCTCACTATCAGTTTGAAAATCAAGCCCCGCTTGCGCACCGCCAGTGAGATGGATATAGACTTCCGCCAGAAGCCGCGAATCCAGTAGTGCTCCGTGTCCATCGCGTTCACGCTGTTTTGTGTCAACCCCAAAGCGCGAGCACAGCGCATCAAGATTGGCAGGGGCGCCCGGAAATTTTCGGCGCGCCATAAATAATGTGTCAACGAGATTGTTTTTAATAATCGGCAGTTTAGCCGCCTCAAGCTCGGCGTTTAAAAAAGGCAGGTCAAACCCGGCCCCATTGTGAGCGATCAATTCGGCATCTTCTATAAAATCAAGAAAGGCTTGCGCTACTTGGGGATCATTAAAAACCGGTTTGTCCCGCAAAAACTCGCCCGACAAACCATGCACCCGGTACGCATCACGCGGCATATCCCGCTGCGGGTTAACGTATGAGTGAAAAGAACGGCTGGTAACTGCGCCGCGCATTAATTCAATCGCACCTATTTCCACAATGCGATGCCCCTCAGCGAATTTAAAGCCGGTTGTTTCCAGATCAAAAACTATCTGTCTCATGCAAATTGCTCCGTATGCCTAACCCGCAGGGCCACCTATCATCTCCTTCACCGCCGAGGCTAGTACTTCAGCTTGAAATGGTTTTTGCAAATAGCCTGTATTTTCAATGAGATCAATTTGCTCACGCATCGCGGCTTCGGCATAACCGGACATAAAAATCACGCGGCGTTTGTAATCATGATTTTTCTGGGCCTCGCGCACAAACACCGGCCCATCCATTTCTGCCATCATCACGTCCGATATAATCAGATCAAAATGATCCGCACCGAACTCTTCCAACATTTCCAGTGCATCAACACCGTCGCAAGCCTCTAAGACTTCATAGCCCCGCCCCTTCAGAGCGATGACAACAAAATTACGAACCGAGTCCTCATCTTCAACCACTAAAATACGCCCAACCCCTGTTAAATCAGATACTTCAACGGGTTTGGCCGGCGCTTCATTTTGCGCTTTTACCATCTCTTCTTCGCTCATCGCCGGCAAATAAATGCGAAAAACCGCGCCCAAACCTTCGGAACCCTCGGAAAGATAAATCCCGCCGCCCATCTGACCGATCACACCGTGGACAGTAGAAAGCCCCAACCCGGTACCCTGACCAACATCTTTTGTGGTGAAGAAAGGGTCAAAAATCTTATCGGCAATATCGGGTGGAACCCCCGGCCCGGTATCAGCGATTTCCAACAAAACATGATCTTGATGAGACAGCTCCGTTAATCCGCCATCTATAATTTCTTGCGCACCGACATGACGTGTACGAAGTATCAATCGCCCGCCATTGGCCCCCATCGCATCTCTGGCATTTACAGCCAAATTCATGATTGCAGCCTCTAGCTGATTTTGATCAACGCGCACGGGCCGCAAACCACGGCCATTAATTAGTTCTAACTTGACCTTATCGCCAACTGCGCGATCCAAGAATTTAGTAAAATCGCGCAATAATTCTGTTACTGACAGCGTTGCGCGCTTCATGGTTTGTTTTCGTGAAAAGGCCAATAATTGTTTGGTCAAATTGGCAAGACGTTGTGAGTTTTCACGAATAACAACCAGTTCATCATAGCTGGGATCGCCCACCGGATGGTTCATCAACAGGAGATCACAATTGCCCATAATGGTCTGTAGAAAATTATTAAAATCATGAGCAACTTCGCCCGCCAAGTTGCCGATTGCTTTTAATTTTTGATCCTGGCCATAATCAAGTTCCATCCGTCTGCGCTCAGTAATCTCAAGCGAAAAAATCAATGAACGCCGGGTTCCGTAACCGCCGCGACGACGGCTAACCGGCTTTACGTAAAGTGCAAAAACGCGCGCTGCTGGCCCTTCACCCGTGCGGGTTTCGATAATTTGTGATGCCCCGCCAGTGTTTGATTTACGTTTCACCTCACGGGCAAGCTCTTCGATGGTTTCGGTTGAAAAACGCTTGGCGAAAACAGTATTTTTTACGGCCCCCCCAAAAACCTCCGTAAACGCCTTATTTGCTTCGACAATTTTAGCGTCTTTGCCAAACTCACCTTCAATAATGGCCACGCCGAAAGGCGCTTCGGTAATATCGCCAGACAAGGTCAACTCATCTTGCTCGGCGAGCTCATCCTCGAGCATCAATTCAACACAAACAAATCCCTCGCCGCTCCCGCCCCGGCAAAATGAGAAAAAAGTGCCGTCCAGAGGCCCTCCATTTTCCCGGCGAATCTTGGCTGATGGGTTCGCTTTCCCGATATCCCAAAGAGAGAGCGTCAACTCCCCCGTCTCTCCGAGCACAACATCATTAATATGGTGCAAGGCGCCCTTTTCTGCACCAAGCTTTTCGCGCATTGCGGCATTAGCCCATGCAATTTGTCCAGACTTTTCCAAAGCAAAAATTGGCCGCTGATATTCAGCATACGCACTCGCCAGCGGATCATGCTCTTCTTCGTCAACAGTTAGCTCATGCAATGACCATGTGACATGCTGGTCATCGGCATCAATAGGGCGAACACTCACATCGAAACGTCTTCGGGCACCGCCGCCAATATGGCCACTAACCTGATAAATTTCTTCATTAGCGATTTTACCGCTTCGCGCGGCGCGACAAAGACGAAAAATTTTCATCGCCTCGGCGCCCTGTTGTCCGAACAGACGCTCAATGCGCGGCGGCAAGCCGGAATATCCCTCGACACCAGCATCCTTGGCCAACTTCTGGTAATGTTTATTGGCAAAAACTACGACCCCATCCCGGCGAGCAACCAAGCGTGGATTCGGGTCATCATCAAGTACTTTTTCAGCCAAATTAAGGGCGGCCAGTGCCTGAGTGCCGGCAAGTGTGAATCCCGCAGGGCCATCGTCATCGCCGCCATGATTGTCCATACTGTAATCCGCATTGAACTGGGAGGGCATAATGCGCGGCATAGACCGGATAGCCGCAACGACAACAACAATGGAAGCGAGTAAAACAAAACAACCCAAAACCAGTATGCCAGCCGCAGTATCTCTGGCGGATATAAATATCAGGGTTAGAAGGGCCCCGACCCCTAAAAATAGCCCCGCTCCAATGCCTAAACCAATGAGAAAATTCCAACGTTGCAGGCCAGCCACTTTTTCTTGCTTCGATTGTCCACCGATCTCGTCTGAACTCTCGTTACCAGCCAACTCATTCATGGTTGCTTGGGGCTCTTCAGGCTTATCGGCGTCCAATGCGACGCTTTTATCGGCGCGCCCCGCCATCATGGCCACAATTTCTGGACCCGATACAGGGCGCGGTGCCTCGTTCTGGTCCCCATCCGTTAGCGCATGCTCATCTTCCACCAAGGTGGCCGAAACGGGCTTTTTTAACGAGGACTGGTCTTGCCTAGTTTTTGACACGCACTTCACTCCATCAATAGCATCTATGCCCAAAAGTCTTTTCGAGGAAAATAGGGATACAGTTCGCCTAGATTGGCATATCCAGCCCAAAATATCAGGTGATTCGACCCTGCATACGATGATAGTTTTACACAAACCACGCAACTGGCTCTTTGTATTTAGAAACAATATAGAAATAAGCAATTTTCAGATTGCACCAGCCTGCGGGTGCTAATCTCAAGGTCTTTTTGTGTTTGCCTTCATCATGACAAAGCCAATTACCTTGGCAACAGCTTCATAATGCTCCAGAGGGATTTCCCTGTCTAAATCGGCGCTTGCGTGTAGAGCGCGCGCAAGGGGCGGATTCTCGACAACGGGAACCTGATGATCTCTTGCTATCTGGCGCATGCGCAAAGCAAGCTCATCCATCCCTTTACCCGTACAAATAGGGGCGCTATCGACGCCGCTTTCATATTTCAAGGCAACCGCATAGTGGGTCGGGTTCATAATCAGAACACTCGCCCCTTTCACCGCCTCAGCCATACGGCGGCGCGACTGGGCTTCGCGCAATTGTTTTTGCTGTGCTTTTATTTGCGGATCGCCATCGAGCTCTTTTTGCTCCCGGCGAACTTCCTCTTTTGTCATGCGCAAGCGCTTTTTCCACGACCTAACGACAAAAGCAAAATCCAATCCGGAAATAACAATCATCGCCAATACGGTTAAACCCAACAATTTCAGGATAAGCCCGCGAGCCTGCATCATCACACTTAAGTCTTCGGTATGGAGCAGGCCAATAATCATATGGCGTTCAGGCCATAAGGGAAATACCATTATCCCGCCAATAATGATCAGCTTGCCAAGCCCTTTGGCAAAATTGACCAAACCCGCTGGACCAAATATTCGCTTTAGCCCGGCGAGCGGTGAGAGTTTTTTTAAATCCGGTTTCATCCGGTGTGTTGTAAACACGGGAAGGGATTGCGCGATATTTCCCAAAATCGCAGCAAGTACAGTGATCAAACCAACACCAGCCAGCGCCCCGCCAAGGCTGATCGCGATCGAAACAAACAATCTATGGAGGCTCGCCCCATCAACGGCAAATGCGTCCGGATGATCAATGAAAGCGATTGAAATTTTGGCAATTGAGCTGGCAGTATAATCCGAGATTAACCACAAGCCTAACGCTCCCGCAGCCAACAAAGCTGTTGCGGTAACCTCCTGACTTTTTGGAGCATCACCGCGCTTTCGCGCATCGGCTAGCCGCTTGGACGTGGGCTCTTCCGTTCGTTCTGACTGATCTGCATGCTCGCTCATCCTGCAATACCCGTCACAAAGCGCTCAAAATTTCCAAGAAATACCGCCATAATCGCGCCAACCGTCAGCATTAAGAGCATTATGCCGAGGCCAAGATTGGCCGGGAGCAGCATGAAGAAAACTTGCGCTTGGGGCATCAATCGGTTGAGGACACCGGCCCCGATATAAAAAACCAATCCAAACAGGATAAAGGGTGAGGCCAGTCTGAAACCCAATGAAAAGGCTTGAGAGAGAACTTGCACCATTGCATCAGCCATATCCTCGAAGGCGGGCATTACCCCTGGTCGAAACAATTCATAAGAATCTTGTAACGCCATTAACAATAAATGATGCAAGTCGGTCACGAAGATCATGGTCGTCCCGAAGACCGCCAAAAACCCACCTACGATTGCCCCTTGTAATTCTTGTGTCGGGTCAAAGATTTGCGCTAGGGAAAGCCCGATTTGAAAAGCTATAATTTGCCCCGCTACATTGAGAGCAGACATCAAAACCCTTGCCAGCAATCCCAAGAATGCGCCAAACAGGACCTCACCAAATATCAGCCCGATGAGCATAACGGTGCTAATACTGTTCCCACCAAGAATGTTTTGAGAATTTTCTGGATAATAAGGCGTAGCGTTTGGCACCAATGCCATAGAAACAGCAAGTGCCGCAACCAATCGAAGACGCGGGATAAGAGAAAAATCGCCGAATGCGGGCGCCGCCATAAAAAAGGCTCCAACCCGGCAAAACACCGCAAAGATAATAATGATATTGATGGGTAGCGTCGCAAGGGAGAGGGTCATGACGGCTATAACCCCGCCGGGCTTCCACCTGAAGCGATCATTCCATACAAGCGAATTGCAAATTGGCCTAATACCGTACCCATAAAGGGCAGGCATAAACTCAAAACCAGAAACATAATTATAATACGGGGTACAAAAACAAGAGTGAGTTCTTGTACTTGTGTCAATGCCTGCAAAAGGGCAATTGAAAACCCAACGACTAAACCCGCAATCATGGCAGGTCCCGCAACCATCAAGGTCACCATGAAGGCTTCACGGCCAATATCGAGGATTTGCTCACCAGTAAACATAGGCAGATTTTGCCTATGTTTGGTTAATTAAACGTATGCCTGGCTTTACTCCGTCAAAATTACGCAAATAGTTTTTATAAAACCATCAAAATTTAACGGAGTTTACCAGTTTATGAATTTGTATTTGGATTAGTCACTAGCACCACCAAGATCACAGTGACACCCATTACCAGATAATAAAGTTCTGTTATGCCTTCAAACCCGAATATAAATGGAGCCGCAACGAAAGCCGCACCGGCTAAAAAGTCAATAATCAGATGAACGGAAAATGGTAGCGCATTACGAATACTCACTGAATAATCAGTGATAAGACTATATAATATAAGCGCCACACCAGCCGCAACTGACAGATACATAGCAATCGGACCATCGCTAGCAGGAATTAAGAAAAAGGGCGCTACAATTAAAGCTATAGCTGCGAGGTAATCGATAACACCGTGAATACTTGCTGGTAAAAATCTCATTGTTTTTCTCTCTTTTTGTTTTACGGGCAAAACGCCCAGAAGCTTGAGGAGGTTGGCCCTATATTAACCAACCCCTCGCACTACATTTTTCGATTTATTATGATCCAAGCTTGGCAACGCCGAGCGGCACACTAAAGTCAGCACACCACACATATATTTCATTGTAATTGGCAGGATTAATTGACGCTGGCAGCACATAGACTTGCGCACCGGATTTAGATTTGAGCGGTGTAAACTCAGACTTACCGTCAAATTGTCCGTCCACGCCAAACCCTAGTGTTGGGCCGGGAGCACCATCTAAACTAAAATTATTATCCAGTACCACCAGATAACCAGAACCGGTATTGACGACAGAAACTCCGCCAGTGGTAATATGTTTGCTGCGGCCTTCAAATTCACCCTTTGATTGGATTGTCGCCGTAGTAATGGATTGTGCCGCAATTTGCTGCGCGGTAGCTGCTACAGTTGCGGTTGGTGTCGCTTGTACATCATTACTGCTTAGAGCTTGGGTAGCTGCGCATGCGCTTGTAGCCACCATAGCTGCACTGAAAGTAGCGATAAGTAGTCCTCTATTTAGAAACTTCATTTTCTTCTCCATATTTGGGTTTTACATTCTTTACCGATTGGTCTTGAATTTGATGGGTGATAGGTATATATTCAAGACCGAATGGTCAACAATTAAATAAACACAATAAAGTGAGGATTGATGGGTAGACGGCGAGAGTTCGAGGAAGCTGAAATTTTAGAGAAGGTAAAAGAAGCCTTCTGGGCTCATGGATATGAGGGGCTGAGTTATCCGGTTTTGATGAAGGAAACCGGTCTTCACAAGGCAAGCTTGTATGCCGCGTTTGGCGATAAACAAAATCTCTACATACAGGCATTACGCGCATATAATGAGATGGAAGTTAGCGGAGCGGTTCAACATTTGAGTGAGAAGAATGATATGAACGGTGTTGAACGCATTCAATCGCTACTGACACGAGTGATTGATGCCGTTGCAATTGATAATGATCGACGCGGATGTTTTTTATGTAATGCCGCGATAGAGCAAGCGCCTCTTAATCTTGCAACACAAAAGATTGTCACCGCCGGATTAGAGCGCATGAAGCTAGGCTTCCTCAAAGCCTTAAACGATGATCCCACGACAAAAACATTAAGTCCCAATACGCTAGAGCCTATGTCGAGCACAATTACATCCGTTTATTTTGGGATGCGGGTCATGGCAAAATCCGGTGTCCCGATTTCCATGATGAAGGAAGCACGTAACGGCATTATCGATCAGATAAAGGCTATGAGCGAAAAAGGCACCGCTTAATATCGAAGCAACGCACTGCCCCAGGCAAGACCGCCGCCTAGTGCTGCAAACACCAGCAATTGTCCTGGCTTTATGCGCCCATCCTTAATGCCCTCATCAAGCGCAAGGGGAATTGAAGCGGAAGATGTATTGCCGTGGTGATCAATCGTTACAATGATTTTATCATTGTCGAGGGATAGTTTCTTCGCGCACCTCTCGATTATTCGAACATTCGCTTGATGGGGCACAAACCAGTCAATCTCGCTGTTTTCAACACCGCCGCGCTGCGCAACCTCGACAACAGCATTCGATATTTGCTCGACAGCATGGCGAAAAACTTCCCGCCCGTTCATACGAACCTTGCCAACAGTACCGGTAGAAGACGGACCACCATCTGCATACAGATCATCAGCTCTATTTCCATCGGATGAAAGATAGGTTGCGATGAGACCGCGATCATAGGGTTGCTGATCGGCGCTTTCAGATGAGAGGGCCACAGCCCCGGCGCCATCACCAAATAGAACGCAGGTTGCCCTGTCCTCCCAATCCAGAAAACAGGTGAGTTTTTCTGCGCCAATGACCAGTGCATGACGCACCTGCCCTGTAGAAATAAAATTATGGGCGATGTTCAAACCGTACAAAAACCCGGAACAAGCAGCAGAAACATCAAAAGCAATCCCGGCAGGAACGCCCAATTTTTTTTGAACGAAAACTGCCGTTGAAGGAAAGGTTTTATCGGGCGTTACCGTCGCAACGATGATCAGATCAATATCACCGGGCGCAAGCCCCGCCTGATCCAGTGCCCGTTGCGCGGCTATGCTTGCAAGATCTGATGTGACCTGTTCATCGGAAGCAAAATGGCGCTGTTCAATTCCACTCCGAGAACGGATCCATTCATCGCTTGTATCAACAAACTTTGTAAGATCATGATTAGTTACAACCCGTTCAGGCAAATAACTTCCAACACCCGATATTATCGTTTTGGTCGCGCTCAACATCCACTATCCAATCTTTGTTGCACACCCGATAGAAACCGGGGGCAACAATGCGCCATAACAATCTCTAACCACCATTACGGCACATTGGTCGAAATCTATCTGGCGGTCGAAAACTATTCCGCAGCGGCTTCTTCTGCAGGAGCTTCAGCAGGAGCCTCTTCAACGGGAGCAGCTTCTGGTGCTGCCTTGGCCGCTTCTTCTTTTTCTTTTTTCTCTTCAATGCGCTCCATTGCCTTAGTGCCGGGCTTGCCTTTATTCGGGTTATTGCCCGCTTTCCATTCAACAAGGCCGTTTACTGATAAAAATCGCGCTACACGGTCCGTTGGCTGCGCCCCCACAGAGAGCCAATGCTTTACACGATCTTCTTTATACTGCACCCGGTTCGGGTCGTCTTTAGCCAGAAGGGGGTTATAGGTACCAAGTTTTTCAATAAAACGGCCATCGCGCGGCGCACGAACGTCCGCAACAACAATTGAATAAAAGGGACGCTTTTTAGAGCCGCCACGGGCCAGTCTGATTTTTGTAGCCATGATATTTTTTCTTTCTTTTGTTAATTGGTTATATTTTGAAATTGTTATTTAAAATTGTTACTAGAATTATGGTTTTCTAACTGCGTTAATTTTTCTCCGCATAATGATCGCCGCCCAGAAAATGAAGTGAAACATAGGGCTCATCGCCAATCACTCGGCTATCGTGCGGGTCGGGCGGGACATAAAAAACATCGCCAGCCTTCATATAAATTGTTTCGCCATCTTTCATTTCCGCACTGGCACAGCCAGAGACGACCATGCCAACATGTTCGACACCACAAAATTTCTCGCCAATTGCCGCCCCGACATCGCTCGACCATTGCCAGCCGGGCTCATAGGTTGCACGCCCTATAGTCATCTCGCCGACACGGACTATTTCAAACTTACCCTTAGAAAAAGTACGCAATTCATCGGGACTATCGAAACGCTTAAGGACAGGGTGAGAAAGACCGGTCATTTCTTCTTTCCCCGCTGTCCAGGAAATTTAGTCCCACCAAGACCGGGAAGCCCCGGCAAGTTGCCACCACCCAATCCGGGAGGCATCGGACCTTTTCCCGACATAGCCTGTTCGAGGGCTTTGAGATCAGGCGCGCCGTCAGCGCCGCCCATTTGTTCCATCATTTTTGCGGCCTCATCAGCGCTTGGCATACCGCCGCCTGGCATTGCCGGCATCCCGCCGCCCATATTTGCGATCTGCTGGGCCATGCCCTTCATACCGCCTTTGCCCATTTTTTTCATCATGTCGGCCATTTGCCGATGGGATTTCAGGAGACGGTTAATCTCTGGTACGGTTGTCCCCGAGCCGGCAGCCACGCGTTTTTTACGTGACGCATTCATGAGCGCCGGTTTTTTTCGTTCTGCTTTTGTCATGGAACTGATGATTGCTTCTTGCCGGACAATTTCTTTATCATCCATGCCGCCCGCCTGATCGAGGGCCTTCTTCATTTTGCCCATACCCGGCATCATGCCCATGATCGCACCAATGCCGCCCATGTTGCGCATCTGTTTAAACTGGGCAGCAAGATCGTCCATATCAAAATCGCCCTTGGCCATCTTCTTGGCTTGACGTTTGGCCTCAGCCATATCCATTTCTTCACTGGCCTTTTCGACCAGTGAAACAATGTCGCCCATTCCAAGAATACGACCCGCCATACGCTGGGGATCGAATGTGTCGAG
Source organism: uncultured Caulobacterales bacterium (assembly GCA_964392325.1). Lineage (GTDB taxonomy): Bacteria > Pseudomonadota > Alphaproteobacteria > Caulobacterales > Parvularculaceae > CALLPQ01. Next base: position 136,522 of record CAYMPJ010000003.1, on the reverse strand, counting down.
CTCGTCAATTTTCTCGCCAACACCAATAAATTTTATTGGTGCACCGGTGACCGCTCTCATGGAGAGCGCCGCGCCGCCGCGCGCATCGCCGTCAATACGGGTCATAACAATACCGGAGACCGGGACACGCTCTTTAAACTTGTCAGCGGTCTGCACAGCATCCTGACCGGTAAGACTGTCGACAACGAGTAACGTTTCAATCGGATTGGTAACCTGATGAACCTGCGCAACTTCTGCCATTAATTGCTCATCGATCGAGAGGCGACCAGCCGTATCGAGCATTACCACATCATAGCCGCCAAGCTTTCCTGCCTCCATAGCGCGCTTTGCTATGTCCACAGGGGTTTGGCCGTCAATAATAGGAAGGGTTGCGACTTCTGTTTGCTCGCCAAGGACGCGTAATTGTTCCTGCGCTGCAGGTCGCCTCGTATCAAGAGAGGCCATCAATATCTTTTTATTGTCGCGCTTGGTCAGGCGCAGGGCAATTTTTGCCGTTGATGTGGTCTTACCCGACCCTTGCAGACCGACCATCAAGACAGCTGCCGGAGGCGTTGTTGCAAGGTTTAAAATATTTTCGCTGCCATCTGCATCAGCTGAGCCCGCAAGCATTTCAACCAGCGCATCATGAACAATCTTGATGACCTGCTGGCCGGGCGTGACGGAGCGCAAGACTTCCTGACCCACCGCGCGCTCTTTTACCTTTGCGACAAAGTCTTTTGCAACGGGCAGCGCAACATCCGCTTCCAGCAAGGCAATGCGGACTTCGCGCAAAGCGGCCGAGACGTCTTTTTCATCCAAGGCGCCTTTTCCGCGTAGCTTTTCAAAAACGCTACCAAGGCGGTCACTCAATGACTCAAACATGCGTTCATCCTTTAATGTCTGCTGATCCCTTTGTTAGAAGAACCAATCGACAAGCCACAAATGTCACCGTGAGGGCGTTACCCCGACGGCGATACATCCCCATTCTCAGCTCCCTTATCGGTTGGGAGGGTCGTAATGGTAGACGCGGAAAAGCTATCTTTTCCGAGAAGATAGGGGTCATAGCTGATCAGCCTATCTGCGTCAATTGAGGGCAGAAAAATAGCTTATAGCGGGGGATTATTCCCGGTTGTGGCTTTATTGGCTTATGAAGCTACACCGCGGTATACTTCAGTACGCAGTTCCGCCTCCGCTACAGCATCGGGATCATCAATATAGACCTCCCATACGAACGAGCCGGATATCCCCTCCCCTTCCATATATTTCCATAATGCCTGATGGGTTTGCCCTAAACCCATATACGGCCCTACATGCAACCCCATAACAGCATCCCCGGCGGGAATAATATCGGCTTCAACCTGACCTGCAAATTTTTGTGCATCACCATCTTCTACAGCAAAGGCCGTACGAAATGTCATTTGGTTATTTGATGGCATATCAGGATAAATAGCCATAGGGGCAGAGATCGGCGCAACCCCGGTTTTTTGCAACAACATGAACAACTCGCCAAATCCTGTGCCCATCGCCTGAGTAATCTCGGGCCCGGATATTGCTATTGTATGCTCAATATAAATATAGGTTTTTTGGGGCAGTGTTTTGCGTTCAAATTTCATAGTCCTACCTGCAAATGGTTCGTGTTGCGCCAGGATTATCTTAGTCAGGTTTAGCCGGTTTTGAAATGCGAAAAGGATTGCCGTTTACCTCTTGGCGAATAGAGAGGAGAAAATACAATAAATCGCACACAGATATATTTAATATCCCCAGGCAGGCGGCGGTGTCGCTACTGGTTTACTCAAATCAAATTCAACCCGAAAATGACGATCTGTCCGGCGTAGCTCATAAGCAAATATCTCGCCGGGTTTCAACTCAAGGCTCCATATATTCGTAACCGAACCATCGAGCCCTTCGCGTATAAAAAGATCTTTCGAATATTGATTGACGGGAAAAACCTGTCGACCGGCTAATTTACCGGTTTCCGAGCTCTCCCAACCATCGATTGTATCGCCGCCATAAAGAGTTACTGCATCAGGTTCACCATCTTTGTGACGATGATCATGTTCAAGTTTCAAACCGCGATCTGATTTTGTGATTACCCATGTGCGCGAGCGATTATCATCAACATGAAAAGGAATGCGCACCGTATCTGGGGTGCAGTCACGCACATGCATAATCAGTTGCGCTTTAGCAAAATCCGCATCAACTGCATCATTACTTACAAGGCGTCCTTGAAAGGACTGACCACAAAGATCTTTGAGACCATCAAAAAAAATCTCGCGGTCTGCGCCCGCCTGATCACGATGCGTTTCGGGAGCACAGGCAAATAGGATGCTTACAAAAAACCCTAAAAGTAGTTTGCCATTCAGCTTTAGAAAATGAAACTTTGTAATTCCCACAATCGACACTCCCATCTAATTGTTCCGGCCCGGCCACCACTTGAAAATGGAATAAGTATAGAATGCGCCGCCTCTTAGAGAATTTAGTATAACCACTTCGGTCAGAGTTTACCAAGACCAGAATGATGCTGCATCGATAAAAGAGGGAGGGGTGGAGACGGTATGGTGTCTGGGGGGAGGAGAGAAATCCATACCGTCTCCTAAAGACGCAGAGTTAATACATACGTCTTATCTTCGGGTGGACTAGACCTATCAGGAAAAATATTAAAAAGCCCTACAAAGGCTGGTCACTCCTAATCACGTCTAATTGAGGAGCAAGAGGCCAAGCTATGAGCTTAACCGGGAAAGCATTCACGAGAGCGCGGCCTTTATCCCGAAAATTTAATTCAGCAACATAGAATGGTTGCCCTAGCGATGGCCGCCTCTTGGGGGCAAGTGCCTAGTTAGGTACTTTGGCGCGAAACACCTCTTCATCAAGCTCGCCTTCCCATTTTGCAACGACAGTCGCAACCGCAGCATCGCCCGTAACATTAACGACCGTACGCATCATATCGAGGAGCCGGTCAAAGGGCAGGATAAAGCCGACAATGATGGGAACTTCGCTGGCGGGAAAACCAAATACATCGAGCACAATGGCCAGCAAGAACAGAGACGCGGACGGGATCCCTGCGGCGCCAACAGAAACGAGGGCTGCTGTCAGAGCAATAAGCGGGTAGTGAATAAGTTCAAGTTCGATCCCATAAGCTTGCGCAGCGAAAAGCGCAACAATCCCGAGATAGAGAGAAGTACCATCCATATTGATGGTCGAGCCCAGTGGCAAAACCGAACCGGCGACCGGCTTATCCACACCAAGATTTTCCGAGACGGCCCGGATGGTTACCGGCAAGGTTGCCGAGCTTGAAGATGTTGAATAAGCCACCATCTGGGCTTCGAGGATACCCCGGAAAAAATTGAGTAATGGCAAATTCGCGATGATCCGGATTAACCCGCCATAGACGACAATCATATGAATAAATGCGCCAAGATAAACCGCAACCGTTAGTGTCAAAATAGCTGTAAACGTCTCTATTCCTTTGGTGCCGGCAGTATAAGCGATCAACGCAAAAACGCCAAAAGGAGCAAGCTCCATAATAATATAGGTCACCTTTAAAATTGCTTCTGACGCAGATTCAAAAAAGCGACCAACCGGTTCGCCTTCCGAGCGCGCCATCAAAATCCCTACTCCAAACAGGATCGAGAAGAAAATGACCGCGAGAACATCCCCTTGCGCAAGGGCTGCGATCGGATTTTCAGGGATAATTCCCATTAAACGCTCTCCCAAGGGGGCCGCGACGGGAAGCTCAACAGTTGAGGGACTACCCAGCTGCACGCCTTTACCTGGCTGCAAAACCGTGCCGATACCAAGCCCGATGAGATTAGCAAAAAAGGTTGTTACCACATATAGCGTAAATGCTTTCACACCAATGGTGCCCAATTTACGGGCATCGCCCATGGCGTAAATTCCAGCTGTCAGTGTAAAGAAAATCAGTGGAACGATAATCATTCGGATCAGGCGGATAAAAATATCGCCAACGACTTTCACTTTTAAGAGCAGAGCCTCTCCCTCAACCGGGCCCATAACTTGCGTTACGGCAAGCCCGAAGGCGATACCCAATGCTAGCCCCAGAAATACCCGTTTCCATAATTTGATTGCAAACCACCAGCCCATAAGAGTTTCCTTACTTCTGTCTCTCAATTTATGCCCGTAAACAGGCCCCCTAAATTCAACAATCGCCATCCCTAAATGACGGGATATAACTCACAGAGTATAGAGAGAGTTTTCCAAAAGAAAACGCCTGTTATACAAATGGCATCATTCCGACTGTAATTTGTGCTGATTAGTCTTCACAAAAAATGGCGAAAGCTTCACACATTAGTGACCCATTGTGAGTGTGTTCTTACTTCACTCGCGCTGCGAAACTGGTAATCAAAAAGCGAGGGTGGAACCATTATGTAGAAAATTAAAAAAACAAGGACTTGTACTTATGACTACCACTTCATTTAGCCCCCTCGTTTTGGGCACAGAGTTAAACGACACGCTAACCGGAACAATTTCCAACGATCAACTAATTGGCCTTGAGGGGAATGATACTTTGGACGGCGCCCTAGGTAGTGACGTCCTAATTGGGGGTGATGGCGACGATACCTTCATTTCAGACGCGCTTGATTTCGTAGACGGCGGCTTGGGCATAGATACTATTGATTTCTCTGCTCTAACCGATGGTCTTTCCATCGATTTAGACCTTAACTCGCCTCCAGGATCAGGAGCATCAGAAATTGGCGCCGTTTTAACCGCAGCTCCAGCCGCGGGCGGTACACCGACTGTTGCTGTTCTCGATGTTGAAAATGTGATCGGCACACAAGGCAATGACTTCATTTTCGGTAATCAGGAAGTCAATGTACTTGAAGGCGGCCTGGGCAATGATGTTTTCCATTCTTTCGGCGGCGCGGATACTGTTGATGGCGGCGACGGCATTGATACTGTATTGTTCTCTGCTGGCCCTGGCACCACTGTTACACTCGATGATTTTGGTAACGGCGTTGCATCAGTAGGCGACACATTGATCTCGATCGAAAATATTACAGGATCAGCTTCAGGTGATGACAATATTACTGGTAATGCCGGCAATAATATTCTGAACGGTAATGGCGGTAATGATACGCTCAATGGCGGCGCAGGTGATGATATTCTAATCTCCGACGGGATCGACACAATCGATGGCGGTACTGGCAACGATACTGTGAATTTTTCTGGTAGTTCTGCGGGCATTATCGTTGATCTCGATGTCAATTCAGCAGGTGGCAATGGTACGCCTAGTCAAGATGGCGGCGTTCTTGATGCCCCTCCAGCAGCAGGCGGCGCTGTTCTATTTGAAGTAGATGATATTGAAAATGTTATCGGTACTGACTTCAATGACGGTATCTTCGGTAATAATGAAGTCAATATTTTGATAGGTGGTCTGGGTAACGATACATTCCATTCTTTTGGCGGCGCAGATATTGTTGATGGCGGCGACGGCATTGATACTGTATTGTTCTCTGCCGGCCCTGGTGTCACCGTTACGCTTGATGATTTTGGTGATGCGGTCGCATCAGTAGGCGACACATTGATATCGATTGAAAATATTACAGGATCAGCCTCAGGCGATGACAATATCACTGGCAATGCCGGCAATAATATTCTGAACGGTAATGGCGGTAATGATACGCTCAATGGCGGCGCAGGTGATGATATTCTAATCTCCGACGGGATCGACACAATCGATGGCGGTACTGGCAACGATACTGTGAATTTTTCTGGTAGTTCTGCGGGCATTATCGTTGATCTCGATGTCAATTCAGCAGGTGGCAATGGTACGCCTAGTCAAGATGGCGGCGTTCTTGATGCCCCTCCAGCAGCAGGCGGCGCCGTTCTATTTGAAGTCGATGATGTTGAGAATGTTATCGGTACTGACTTTAATGATGGTATTTTCGGCAATAATGAAATCAATGTTCTAGAAGGTGGTCTGGGTAATGATACATTCCACTCTTTTGGCGGCGCAGATACTGTTGATGGCGGCGAAGGCATTGATACTGTGTTGTTCTCTGCTGGCCCTGGTGTCACCGTTGACCTAGATAATGCCGGTAATGCAATTGCATCTGTTGGCGATAGCTTGATCTCGATTGAAAACATTACAGGATCAGCTTCAGGCAATGATGACATTTCCGGAAACAATCAAGCAAACACGCTAAATGGTAATGGCGGTGATGATATCCTAAACGGGGAAGCCGGATTTGATCTTCTTCAAGGCGGTGCTGGTAATGATACCCTTGATGGCGGTGCCAATGCGGACAATTTGTTTGCTGGTACTGGCGATGATGAACTGCTTGGCGGTCAGGGCTTTGATCGTCTATTTGGTGAAGAAGGAAATGATAATCTAAGTGGTGGCCTGAATAATGATGCATTATTTGGCCAACTCGGAAATGATTTCCTAAATGGTGATGATGGCAATGATCGCCTCTTTGGCGGTGCAGGCTTTGACAGCCTGAATGGCGGTGAAGGAAATGATGATCTTACCGGAAACTTCAATGCAGACTTCTTTGTCTTTGAAGATAATTTCGGTCAGGATACCATCACCGACTTTGATCAAGCCAATGCGTTTGAAGCCATTGATCTATCGGCAGTAACAGCCATCACTGACTTTGCAGATCTCCTAGCCAACCACCTTAGCGAGATTGATGGTAATGCGGTGATCACGGACGGTGCTAATACTATCACCCTCACGGGTGTTGAGGCAGCTGATCTCGTGGCAGGTGATTTTATATTCTAAGACGTTCTTTTGAAGATAACTTTACAAGACTATAAATTTGTAAAATCAGTCTCAACCGGTATTCCGGTTGAGACTTTTTTTTGCGAACGCACCCGGAAAAAAGCCAAAGAAAGAAAAGGCTATAATAACACTTCGCCCAGATAGAGCTATTTCTACTGACCCTATTCTTACCATTCCAAGTCATCATCTATCGTTAGTAATTTCTAGCGCCATAAGAAAACACCCCCGGATGATTTAAACATCCGGGGGTGCAAAGAACTTTAATCGATTATGATCGAAAGACTTTAGTTACTGTTTTAAAAACTCGGCGCTAATCACAATTTTAACTTTATCAGAAACATTGGGTGTATATGCCCCAAGATCCCACTCGCTACGATTGATATTCGCCTTGGCGGAAATCCCAAAGGCTGGCGCTTTCGTAAACGGGTTTTCACCAACCTTATGAAGCACGACATCGAGAACAACTGGCTTGGTAATCCCTTTCATATTCAGGTCACCAGTAATTTTACCGCTGCCACTAGATGTGGGTAACGCGGCGGTGGAGACAAAAGTAATTTCAGGAAATTGCTCGACATCAAAGAAGTTTTCACCGCGCAAGTGAGCGTTAAATTTCTCTACACGGCTATCAATACTGGAAGCATCGATCGTTACTGAGACGGTCGTGTTGGCAGGGTTTTCAGGGTCCACAACCACACTACCGTCAAAGGTGTTGAAGCTTAAAACGGGGTAGGAGAACCCAAGATGGTCATATGAAAAACTCAAATAAGCATGGGTAGGTTCGATTTTGTAGGTTCCGGCAACAATGTCGGAAACATCACCAACGGGCATGCCGAACTGGCCTGATTTTTGGTGATGATCTCCATCAACAGCTGAAGCCGCTGAACTTGCCGCGGTTGCCTCAACCGCTGAAGTGCTTGCTGCCGTCACGCCATCAACCGCATCCACGCCGGAAGAGGTAACGTCAGAAATTGTCGCGCATGCAGGAAGAATTATGGCGAGTGTACTCGCTGCTGCAATACCGCGATTAGAAAACGATGATTTTATCATTTTAGTTCCCAGTTTTGTGATTTAAAGATAATCTGCCTACCAGTCCCGGAAAAGCAGCACGCATAACCTGTCTGTTATGCCAATTTATCAGAGCGCGAGCAATGCGAAACTTTAATAGTTCCCATTCGCTCAGCTTCACAATTAAAAGAGTATAGGCCACCAAAAGTCCGTTCCCTAGGCTTAAATCTGGAAATGTAACTCTTTGAAAAGCCTGCCTTTAAGGCAACAAATCAGCATCAGCTCTTATCCACTGCCTGTAAACGTGCTAAATGACCCCATCAAAAAAACGTAGAGATTGACCATGACGAAACAATATTCAGGAAAATGGGCACTGATAACCGGTGCTTCTGCTGGAATCGGTGAGGAATTTGCAACACAACTCGCACAGCAAGGAGCAAATCTGGTCCTTGTCGCACGTCGTCATGACCGCCTTGAAACAGCGGCAAAAAAACTGGAAGCAGACCACGCTATAAAAACCCACTTCATTACAGCAGATCTTGCAGACCCCAAAAGCCCGGACATGATAATCGATAATTTAAGAACTGCGGATATCGGGGTTGATATACTCATTAACAATGCAGGGTTTGGTCTGGACGGGGAATATATTGATAAGAGCTGGCAAGAACAAAGAGACTTCATAGAACTAATGGTGACAAGCTACTGCGCCCTTACCCACCACCTTCTGGGCCCAATGGTAGAACGCGGATATGGCAGAATAATACAGGTTGCTTCCGTTGCAGGACTAACACCAGGGGCTAGAGGCCACACACTTTATGGCGCTACCAAAGCCTTCCTCATTAATTTTTCTCAATCTTTGTCTGCAGAATATAAAGACCGGGGCGTTCAGACGACCGCGCTTTGCCCAGGTTTTACCTATACTGAATTTCATGATGTCAACGGCACAAGAGCACAACTTTCAAAGCTTCCTTCTTATATGTTGATGAAAACCGAGCCGGTGGTCGCAGGAGGCCTCAAAGCTTTGGAGCGTAATCACGTGGTCTATGTACCTGGACGCGTCAACAAGTTTATTGTCTGGATTGCCAATGCTATTCCAAGACCGTGGGCAGCAAATCTTATGATTAAGAATTCAGCGAAATTTCGAAAGAACAAAGCGTCGCATTGATTTTCATCAAGCGACTAGTTCGCAGAAGCCGCATTCGGTTCATTTAAATTCCAGTCATATTTATATTTGGAAATTTTGGTCCGCCCTTCAAGGGCAGCCTTTAAATCATCATCGGCATATTTGCGGATATGATCAAGAACAGCCTGAATATCTGCACCAAAATCCTCTCTATACCAACCAAATATTTTTGATGCAGTTACACGGCGCCCCTTGACCGTAACCCCGCGCGGGTGATTGATATAATTTCTAGCGCCCGCATCCAGCATATCATTTAGAGTTGAACCACTATATGCCATTAGGGCAAGATTTGGACATCCAATAGACGCGCAATTCACCGCATAATGAATGCGTGGATCGTCGTAGACAGGACGAATAATACCGCTCTCAATCTGGTTAAGAGTTAGGAAAACACCATTCACAGTCACACGCGGCCTGTCCCATGGCTTATTTAAATCGCGAATAGAATCGACGGGTTCAGATTTTATGATCAACTGAACCGTCACCGCATTATACATATTAATCCAGAATGCGAGCTGCTCATCTTTGTTTAGTGTAGTAGCATCGATTGCGCTCAACATTTCGATATAGGCGTCAAGTGCCATAGCGTCCTCTGATGAAACGCCGCGATAATCCACGACGTTTAAACCGTCATCGCGTGCGCTTGCATATTTGCTTAAAAAATGACTCCACTCTGAATGATCAATCACAATTGTGCTTTGCTCATCACTTCTGGTGAAGACTTCATTAACGAGTTTGTTGGGCGCAACAAAATTTCTCTCCACCCAAATTGGGGCTGCCTTGACTGGAAATATTGTCAACATCAGTACCAAAGGAATTAATATCGAAATAACGACCATCAAACGTACAACCATAATATGGATACCTTGCTCACTGCTACGTAGCACTTTCAAGTGCGCTTCTGCCTACACCCATCTAGTGCGAACAAAAGGTCAGTCCAAGTACTGATATAACAAACTCACTTCAATGTGTAGTAATATCAAAAATCGCGACTACACGGACTTTTGAGCCCAGAGCCGGTGCGTATCATCGAGCTCAACCGCAGCCATTACCGCAAGGGTTACCAGATCAGAGACACTGGAGCCAATTTGAGCAATCTGCACTGGCTTTTCTAAACCCATTAAGAGTGGACCAATCACGGTCGCTTCACCTAATTCACCCAGTAATTTTGTTGATATAGACCCTGAATGCAGCCCCGGGACGACCAATACATTCGCCTCACCTTCAAGTCGTGAAAACGGAAAGGCCTCCCTATAGCGCTCATTTAATGCCATGCGCGGCGTCATTTCGCCTTCATAGTTGAAGTCCACATCATCGCGGCCATCAAGAATTTTGACGGCACCTGCAACACGCCTTGAATGTGAAGTATCGGGATTACCGAAATTAGAATAAGAGACAAAGGCAAGTCGGGGCTCGGTCCCCAGACGACGTGTCGCGTGCGCTGCCTGCATTGCTATTTCTGCAAGTTCCTCAGAAGTTGGAAGAACATTGATATTCGTGTCGGCCATAAAAATAGTCCGGCCACGTGCCAGAATGATAGACATAGCAACGAGGCGCTCCCCGGCGCGCGGATCAAGAACCAATTTCACATTGTTAAGGGCGACATCAAAATTACGGGTTACACCGGTAACCATGCCATCTGCATGCCCCATTGCGAGCATACAAGAAGCAAAAACATTCCGGTCTGAATTTACCAAACGCTGGGCGTCGCGAAACAGATAACCCTGTCTTTGCAATCTTTTGTACAAATAATCCGTATAGAGAGAGTTATGGTTTGATAAAGCAGCATTATGGATTTCCAAATCAGCATCGGCAGGCAGACCCGCCTCGTTAAGACATTTTTTTACGCGGTCCTCACGGCCAATTAAAATGGCCTTACCAAATTCTTGTTGCTGAAACGCATAAGCTGCCCGAATAACAGATAGATCTTCCCCCTCGGCAAAGACAATTCTTCGAGGCTCTTCTTGCCCGCGTATTGTGCTATAAACTTTCTGCAAAAAGGATGCAGACGGGTCTAGGCGCGCAGCAAGCTTATCGCGGTAGGCTTGCATATCTTCAATCGGTTTTCGCGCAACGCCGGTATCAGCCGCCGCTTTGGCAACGGCGGGAGGCACCTCACTAATCAAACGTGGATCAAAAGGTGTTGGAATAATATAGCCAGGCCCATATTTCAGGCGTTTTCCATAAGCGGCAGCAACCTCATCAGGAACATCCTCGCGCGCGAGCTTGGCGAGGGCCTGCGCGCACGCAATCTTCATTTCGTCATTGATAGTACGCGCACGCACATCTAGCGCACCTCGAAAGATATACGGGAAACCCAGTACATTATTGACCTGATTGGGATAGTCCGACCGCCCTGTGGCAATAATCGCATCATCCCGCACAGCTTCAATATCCTCGGGGAGGATTTCCGGATCAGGATTGGCCATCACGAATATAATCGGATTCTTGGCCATGGATTTGATCATTTCTTTGCTAACCGCGCCCGCGACTGAAAGACCGATTAAAACATCAGCCCCTTCAACGGCCTCAGCCAGTGACTTCTTATCCGTTTCAACCGCATGGGCAGAGCGCCATTGATCAAGGTTTGGGCGATCTTTTCGCAATACCCCTTTTGAGTCGCACACCAATGCATTATCATGGGGAAGCCCCATCGCCTTGATTAGTCCGATCACTGAAAGCGCAGAGGAGCCGGCACCAGACACAACGACCTTGATGTCTTTCATAGATTTGCCCGTAATATCGAGAGCATTTAGCAGGCCGGCCGCAGCGATAATGGCGGTTCCATGCTGATCATCATGAAAGACCGGAATATCCATTAATTCCTTAAGACGCTGCTCGATCATAAAGCTTTCAGGTGCTGCAATATCTTCAAGATTAATCCCGCCAAAAGCAGGTCCCAAATAACGCACACAGTTTATGAAAGCTTCAGGGTCCGAGGTATCCACTTCAAGATCAACACTATCAATGTCGGCAAAACGCTTGAAGAGAACCGACTTCCCTTCCATCACAGGTTTAGAGGCTAGAGGCCCCAAATCGCCAAGCCCCAATATCGCTGTCCCGTTAGAGATCACCGCGACCATATTGCCTTTGGACGTGTAGTCATAGGCGAGGTCTGGATTCTCCGCGATACGCTTGACCGGAACAGCAACCCCGGGGGAATAGGCCAGCGATAAATCACGTTGGGTCGCCATGGGTTTGGTAGGAGAAATCTCCAACTTCCCGGGCTTGCCCGCGGAATGGAACAGAAGGGCTTCTTCGTCTGTAAACTTGGTAGAATTGTCGTCCATAAAAGTCGCTTGGAACCCCTTCAACGCCTATTAGATTGAATGTTACCATTGTTTTTAGACTGACGGACGCATATATCAATAATTAATATGGCTCATCGTGACATAAGTTGTGTCATAATGAGCCCCACCAATGAAGCTAAAGGCCGATCGCAATGTTCATCCAAACCGAAGATACGCCAAATCCTCAATCACTGAAATTTATCCCTGACCAAGCGGTATTGGGAGAGGGCCAGCTCGGCATGGACTTTCCAACGATTGAAAGCGCGGCAATCTCTCCTTTAGCCGAGGCATTATTTAGCGTTGACGGGGTGATGGGCGTTTATCTGGGTGCTGATTTTGTAACCGTTACCAAGGATGCAAGCGTCGAATGGCTCCACATCAAACCAGAACTACTGGGCATCATTGCCGACTTTTTAACGGCGAAATTGCCTATCCTCAATGCAGGCGCATCCGCTAAACCCTCTAGTGCAACGCCTTTGGAAGATTATGAAGGCGAAGACCGCGAAGTCGTAGAGCAAATTGTCGAGCTGATTGACACACGGGTACGCCCAGCTGTTGCAGCAGATGGCGGTGATATTGTGTTTCACCATTTTGAGCCACGCACCGGCGTTGTTTTTCTATCCATGCAAGGGGCTTGCGCGGGCTGTCCATCTTCAACCTACACCCTAAAGGCCGGCATAGAGAACATGCTCAAACATTACGTCCCCGAGGTCGCAAAAGTTGAACCGGTAATGTAGCTATTTCTATAGGGTGACAGATTGATCTCAACCAATCTGTTTTTCATCGGGAGATGTTTTGACGGGCATAAAGTCCGGGTTTAAAATCACAAACCCTTCAGCAATGAAGACAGAGGGAACCGCCTCAAGACTAAACGCAACCAGATGCGCGCCCTTGGGGCCGCCGTGACGGGCCATATTATTGATCTCGATAATATCTCCGGCTCCAAAATTATGGACCGATGAGATTTCTCCGATAGGGCGACCCTCTGGCATTTCCTCATCAGGAATACGCACCTCCAGCCCGACCAGATCAGCATGATAAAATTCATCATCTTGTGCTTGTGGCAATTTATCACGACTCACATAAACACGCGTGCCCGCAAGCTCGGCAGCATTTTCGCGCGACGTAATTTGCTTTGAACGCACCAATACAATGTCATTTTTCAATATACGGATAAATTTCAAAGTGAATTGATGTTCTTTATCTTCGCTTTCAACCGGTCCATATTTATCAATGCTACCGGGGTCCGCGGTAAAAGCCTTAAGCTTGGCGTCGCCATGCACACCATGGGCACCTGCAAAAGCCCCAACACAAACTCTTGTTTCACGCCTTTTCATAATTCTCTCTGCGCCGGTTCAAACAATTTTCCTCTTTCAACAATGGCGATTGTAATCAAAGCAAGAATACCCAGTATCACATAGCCAATAATAATTGCAGTTGGGGTACCATCATAAAAACTGGCAATCAGTCCGCCTAAAATTCCGGAAACTGTTGTTCCAGCAAATCCATTTGCTGCCGCAGCAATCCCCGCAATCTTACCCATTGGCTCCATAGCGATAGCGCCAAAATTTGGCCCGATCATACCAATAGTAAAAAATGAAATCATCATAAAAAACTGAAATACCCAGAGGGTTTCTAAGCCCGCCAGAAAGACGAGATAATGGACAACACCGCAAATGATAAATCCAAACAGCGCAATATGTCCGATACGACGCATGCCATAGCGATTCACAAGCCTTGAATTGGTCACGGTGGCAAGCGCAAGACCCAAGGCAACCATACCAAAAAACAGAAAAAAGTAGTCGCCAACCCGAAACGTCTCGGCATATATTTGTTCAGAGGCGCTAAGAAAAGAAAACAACGCCCCGAAAACAAAGGCACCCGCTATTGTATAGCCCGCACTGTAACGGTTTTTAAAAAAGAAAAGATAATTTTTGACAATAAGGGCAGGCTTTAACATCACTTTCTTTTCAGGTTCTAGAGTTTCCGGCAGGCGAAACAAAACCCACAGCCAGAGGATCGCACCATAAACCATTAAAAAAACGAAAACCCATCTCCACGGACCTATCGCCAATATCAACTGACCAATGCCCGGCGCTATTATTGGTGCGGCCATGAAGATGGTAATAACAAGGGACATAACCTTGGCCATTTCGCGCCCGGCGAAACGATCGCGAATGACCGCATTCGCTGCAACACGTGTCCCCGCCGTTGTCGCGCCTTGCATCGCTCTTGCCACGAGCATCAGATTAAACCCTGAAGCAAGGACACTCAATAAAGAGAAAAACACATAGGCGCCCATCGACCACAACATGACAGTGCGTCTGCCAAGACGATCAACCAATGGACCAAAAACCAATTGTGCAATGCCATTAAATACAACATAAACCACGATCATTAATTGTTGATCATTGTTTTTTTGTGCACCCAAATCATGACTGATAATACCAAGTGCAGGCAGCATCATGTCAATTGCAAATGCATTTAGCGCCCAAAGCCCGGCAACCAATATTACAAGCTCGCGCGTTCCTGGCTGATCGCCGGAATGCAACATGGGTTTATTGTTGGGGGTTTTATTGATGTGGGCTTTATTCATGAACCCCGCTTAACCACCCACCCCCTTATTTGCAATCAAAACCTCAACGATGGTGTTCAATATGGCTATTTATCAATGCCTTGTTAAAACTTGCAAGTGCTCGAACCTTGGTCAAATAGCCGATTGGCTCATCAGGCTTGGCACCGCTTTTGTCTACGACTGGTAAGCCAACCTCTGATGCGCCTTCATATAGCGCAAGCGCACTGCCAAGGGATTGGTTCACATCTAACCGGGCTGCCTCAGGAGCAAGAGCCGCTTGTGGCGGCATTCTTTCCATAACATCACGTACCCGAATTGTTTGTAGAATGACCCCTTGCGGCCCCTCTGATAAATCATAACCTCTGCGCGATAATTGCCAATGGAAGAAAGAACGCCCGCAGACCCATTGGGTGAGCAAGGTCGCTATAGACACGGCAACCAATAATGAGATTGCCATGCGATAATCGCCCGTCAGTTCAAAGGCTATCAGAGTTGTAGAAATCGGTGCACCGATTATTGCGCCGGCCACAGCCCCCATTCCCACCATAGCGAAATAACTAGGCTGGGCGCTAATATCAGGAAACCATTCTGCTAATATTAAACCATAAGCAGCGCCCACAAACACCCCGACAAATAGACCGGGCGAGAACACGCCGCCGCCAAACCGGCAAGACACTGTGATGGCTGTCGCGACAAACTTCAAAACCAGAATAATCACAACCGCCTGCAACCCATAATTACCCTCTAGCGCCCGGGTAATAGCCTCATAGCCAACGCCGAAGATTTCTGGCTGGATTGTGCCAATAAATCCCACAAAAACCCCGCCTATGGGCGGCAAGAATACAAAGGATATATTTTTGCGGTTTGCAACTTCTCGCACTTTCTCGGTAACAAATTCCGTCAAAAGAAGAAAAATAATCGCCGTGATACCGCATAAAACACCAAGCGGTAATGACAAAGCCACATCTATTGTACCGGCAACGCCATATTCAGGTGCGGCAAAAGCCGGAAAATCTCCCAAATAGGCATGACCGACTAACGCCGCAGCAACACTGGCAAAGGCGATAGGACCAAAGACCGACAACGCATAATTACCAAGCACCACCTCCAATGCAAACAAAACGCCCGCAATGGGGGCATTAAAACTGGCAGCAACAGCCGCTGCAGCCCCGCACCCAAGTAAGGTTTTTCGATCGTGGACAGAAAACCCGAAATGACGATCCAGAAAAGACGCCATCGTTGCCCCTAAATGTACCGCTGGCCCCTCACGCCCCGCGCTCGCCCCGCCCCCTAACGAAATTACCGTCACCAAGGCCCCGGTAATACCAGCTCTCAGGGAAATTTGTCCCCCCTTTACCGCACGCGACTCAATCACATCAGCCACACCTTGCGCGCGGCCATCTTCAAGCCATTTATATTTATCGGCAAAATACAAAATGAAGGATACGATTAATCCAGCAATAATCGGAGCCAACCAAGCCCGCATCACCCCCAGGGAAGCAGCCCCTGTTGCAATGGTTTCTTCTGTCTCGCCAAAAGCAATCAGAGAGACCTGATCAATGGAATAGCGAAAGCCCAGCACGCCATACCCAACAAAACCCCCGATCAAAAGCGCAAACACCCACACCCGCAGGGTCGCTAGATCACCCGCTCTGCTGCGTAGCTTTTTGCCCTGCTTTCTGATTTTCACCAGCACACGGAGCAAATCTGTTTTTATGTTCCGTTTCATATTCCGTCGGATTTCGCGATAGAGCACATTGCACGTTTATCAAAACTCATGAACCATCGGTACACAAGTGTAAAGTTGCGTGCCATAAATTCCGCAAATCCGGGCCAATTATTTACATCAAACCATCGGCAATAATTCCAAAATGCGGACAATGCCTCATTCGGGATAATCTATTGCACGCAGAGCATTAAAAAATTTATTGGGATTTCGTATGTAACAAATTTTCTACGACATAAACCCGCAATGTTGACGCCAATGAAGCGGGCTGGGAGGGTGCATTGGATGTGGACGGAAGCTCTCTGCCGGACAACACGTGCATGCTATCACTATCATCTTCGCCAAAAATTTTATGGACACGTTGACGATCAATATGCGCAATGAGCGCGGGCAAGCTAAGCTTTTTTTCTTCAGCAATAAACTCAAGCTGTTTCCAGAAAACCGGCTCTAGCAAGATGCTAGTGCGATGACCTTGAATGCTGAGCGAGCGCTTGACTAAAGTCATCTTAAACGACCAGAGGCCCTTATTGGTTTTAAAATACTGTTATGCCTTGTTTTTTAACAGGCTTGCCTCTGCCGCTGCAATCACGGCTTCTGCATTATCCACAAACTCAATCGTATCAAGCAGGAAGGCCGGCGCAAATTCACGATCGACAATGTGATGCAAAAGCTCCTGCAAGGGCGACCAGAAATCATTAATATTGGCCACAATTATTGGCTTGTGATGGAGAGAAAGGCGCGCCCATGACAAGGTTTCAATAATCTCTTCCAACGTGCCAATGCCGCCAGGGAGGGTGCAAAAAGCGTCGGATTCCTCAAACATCAGCATTTTGCGCTCATGCATGGTATCAACAACTTTGTGCTCGACTTCTTCAAAAATGCCTTCAATTTCAGTCAGGAACTTCGGGATAACGCCAAAAACCTTCCCGCCATTCTCGTAGGCAGATCTGGCGGTAGCCCCCATAAGCCCCATCTTGCCGCCGCCATAAACGACACGCCAACCAGATTTTGCTGCAACCTCGCCAATATCCTGGGCTGCTTTAATAAAGGCCGGGTCATCACCTGGGGTAGACCCACAATAAACACATATTGATTTCATGAACTTTTTGCCCTGTTGTTTGTTAAGGCTTTGCTTCTTATTCGTCTTTCGCGCTATTGTAGTACGAAATAAGTGTGGGTAAAGTTAATTTACTACTCCAATAATCGGTTTTGCCGATTTTGCGGGGTTCGACATTTGAAATGAGTATTAGCGACCTACAAGTAAACGGGCGTAATTACAAGTCAGCTACGCGTTCGTTCGGCTCATCTATTGTGAAAGCTAGAAACAATGCGATATTTAATACTAATCCTATTGCTGATTATTTTAAGTTTTATCTCGTGGAAGGCCGTTGAAAAATTTCAACTGTTCGGTCCAGACCAACCCGGCACACAAAGGCAAGCGACGCCAACTCCCCAAGAGGAATCTTCTGCGCCAGCGCCTATTCCCTCTGGTCCCATCGCGCCAAGCTTTGATGTCGTACGCGTTAGCGATAGCGGTTATGCCTCCATATCCGGGCGCGGTCAGCCTGGCGCCACAATCATTGTCCACGCAAATGAGGAAGAACTGGCGCGCGATAAAGTTTATGACGATGGCAGTTGGACCATCAATCCTGATGATCCTCTCGATGTTGGTACTATTGAATTTTCCCTTTCAATGATCACAAAAGAAGGTCAGCTCATCCGCTCGGAGCAAACCATTGTTATCTACCTGCCTGAACGCGGGAAACGCCCCCTCATCCTTCGTACGACCCCTGGCGGTGCAACACAGATATTGCAATCCCCGACGGAACGCGGACTAGAGTATGGGCCGCTAAGTCTTGATTCAATCGATTATGATGATTCAGAAAGTGTGATTTTCTCTGGCCGGGCTGGGGCAAACCGTACCGTAGAAATTCTCGCTAATGGTCAACGCGTTGGCGTGACAAACTCCAACGAGGATGGCCAGTGGACTCTCACAGCAGCAATGGCACCGGGCGTTTATACGCTACTTATTATTCAATATGATGAAGAGCGCAGAAGACCGGCTTATGCTATTGAGCTCCCCTTCGAACGGGCAAGCGCTGACCAAATCAATCTACGCGATGGAAAAATCGTCGTACAACCGGGCAATAGCCTATGGCGCATCGCGCGGCGTGCTTACGGAAGCGGTGCACAATATACCATTATATATGAAGCCAATAATGATCAAATACGCGATCCGGATCTAATTTATCCCGGACAAATTTTCTCGGTACCAAGTGAAGATACCAATACCGAAAACGCGGAAGACAACGACCAATAGCCGCCGCAATCTATCTATCCATTTAGCTTTGTGGAACAGTTCGAGAATAAAATTTTCCTAATAGAGGTTGGAGATAATCTCTATTAGAGTTTTTAGCGCATAATCTGAGCGATATGGCGGTCCATAAAGGATATTATCTCTGTCAGGGTCGTGCGAGGCCTTCGGGTAAAACCAAATATATGGGAAGGTCGTTGTTTTCGGTCAAACCAGACAATGTTTTCCTTAGTGGTGGGGCGCTTTTGAGCCAGCCAAATCGCCGTGTCTGTAGCCTGATAGGAACTGCGCAGTAATGGATTCAGCAATATACTGAACATCGGCATGCTACGTGCCACCCCGGGAGTGCGCACCCAACCGGGATGCATAACATAAGAAAATATATTCTTGTCACGATGTTGGCGACGCCAATGATCCACAAGGGCAATTTGCGCTCTCTTGTGAGAGGCATAGGCCAGGGGACCATCAAAATTTTCTCTTGGCTGATTTAGCAAACCAAAATTGAGTGGTTGATGATAAAGCCCTCCGGAGGCCATTGCTATAATTAACGGTGCTTTTGCAAAAACACCACCCTCCAACAAGGTTTCCGTCAGGAAGTACTGACCAAGAAGGTTAACCGCATAGCTTTGTTCCAAGCCTTCTTTGGTTTCGTGATATGTTTCATTTAAAATTCCAACATTATTAATCAGTACATCAATCTTGACTTTTTTTCTAAGCCTTGCTGAAAGCTTTGAAACCTCGTTCATTTGTGACAGATCGGCTTTTGCGGAAATAATCAGTCCATTATTACGCGCACTCTCCGGGCAATTATCGCTTGCTGCTTGCACACGAGATTTAAGATCTCTCAGTTTTTGTTCTGAACGCCCAACCGCAATAACGCGAGCGCCATTGCGCGCAGCAACTTCGGCAATACTCGCCCCAATCCCTTCCGATGCGCCGGTCACCAACCAAGTCTGCCCTTTAAAATCCGGATTGATCATTTTCCAACGGCGCGCACGCATATGGTAGCCAATTACCGTATATGATGGTAATTGGCCCAAAAAAAACCGCATGCCGCGCAGCACACTCATAAACCCTTATCCATTCATCATTACCAACATACATATATGCGCCTTCAATAGTTCTTTAAGGCTAAAACAGTTTCGTATTCGCACCCTTGCGAATAATTCAAGCTGGCACTACCCAAGAACTACAGGCGAAATTATAACAATCATTTTGATCGCCATACCCATTTCGGAACTTGCAGAGCGAACAATCCTTTCTTGAAAATGCAATATCAATGCCGATCACGGTCACGCTTTGGTTCAGGCAATTTTCAGGGCATGTTCTGTGCCATTTTGGGACTTTTGCATTTGTGCGCAAAAGAGGTTTAGTTTTTTTGCAACTCTATCATAAGGCGATATTGGGGACCCACCTATCGTCTAATTTTACGCGAGCGTGTCGCCTTTGACGAAAACCTGAAATCCTATTCATTTCGATTAAATACGCCGGCGCGGCTTTATGATTTAGCCAACGTTAAAGTTCAACCCGGTTGATCATCATCAGCCGATCACCAGATTGCCGCGCAACAGCATTGGACGGGCGTAAATTGGTAAAAGGTGCTATATTTATGCGAGCCTTATCTTGATGTGTAAAATACTCTCCTGTGAGAAAAGCCGTATGCGTTCCTTCTTCTGCAATCGTAAAGAAAACACCTAAATTATCACATACAGCCCCATGACATCGCAAAACATAATCGCGGGCAACGCCGCCAAGATTTAGGCTTCTATGGCCTACTTTTAGCGTTTTAAGCCTTGCTGACGCGGGTAGTGTTAAGGTCATACGATCACTCCCATTAGGCAGCATCTTAAACCCGTGCGTTACTCCGTCTTCTTTCCCTAACGACAATCTTTCAATATCTGGCTTAGCCGTAGCGATAAACTGCGCATCAGAATTGGCTTCGAAATGCCATATTTTTGACCTGAACTCAGGTATGAGAACAGCGCGCTCAGGCGAAGGCAGCCCCGCAACCATTTCTTTTGGCAAAGGTGCGGGATTACTCCCGAATGTATGCCAGATTTTCTCACCGTCTTGAATCGTTAAAACATTAAGGTGGCGCGGGCGTTGATCGGAATATGCAGGTAAGACCATTGTCAAAAGGCTAAAAGCGGCAAATAACAGCACACACATTAATGCTGGCCTAGATAAAACCCGGTCGGGTACGGTGTTTTCTTGCACGCTATCCCGGTTGCTCACCAAAATCCCCAACCATGGCAGTAATGTAATCGCACAAATCAGACTGATCACAAATGTCACGCTATAACCAAGGCCCTCACCAATGGCTGCAACAGGGGCAACCCAGATAGAGAGTGTTACAAGAGCTGAAAGGGCCTCAAATAACTCCAAAGCAGGAGTAAAAGTAAGACGTACAATAATACTGATACAAAATAGTATTGCTGGCACCACAAACAAAATCATTGCGCCCGGTATTATGAGCGCCATTGCGCAACCAGCAAGGATAAACCAGATCCAGGATGCAGTATAAATTTGCCCACGATTTGCTTTGCGCGCGAGTAGCCCGGGCAAGAAAACCAATGCCAATAATGCCGACATGACCGCATACCCCCTCGACGCCCAACTATGTGCGCGCCAATAGTCCGGCTCAATACGCAAAGTAGATATGATAAATTCTACACCATAACTAAGAACCACCCCGGTTAGAGCGATCAATAACGGTAAAAATAAAACGCCTATTGATACCCATATGGACGTGCCATTTGGCATAGACTTTGAGGCAACAAAAAACCCAACAACTGCCATCATTAACGATAAAAACAAAATTGGCAGTGCAAGAATTTGCGGGATTGTGATCATGCCTCTCGAAAAGATATCTGTATATATCAGTCGTCCATTAAATTGTGGATGACCATTGCGGCTCAGAGTTTTAACCGTCGCGAGTACTTGATCCCCCATATGCTGGACGGACCTGACCGAGATGTTTTCGAGATTATCTTTTGGCGTATGGTAAAAAGATTCATTGCCAATGATTGCAAAATTTAATGCTTTCATACCGCTGTTTAAAAAAACCGAAACGTCTGTTGAGTTTGGCAGGCGTTCATAAATTCCCGCCATCATTGAATTGGCAGCAGGGCGTTTCACACCTTTCATAAAAGCAGGTATGACAGTGCCATTGGGTTGACTGGTTTCAAACATAAAAACGGGGCCCAGCACACCGCGCGCTTCAAGATTGACAACAACATCAATTTCATTTGCCCGCGGATCATGATCAACAAATGCATGCGCACCCAGCAATCCAGCTTCTTCTCCATCGGTAATTAAAAATAATATTGGACGCTCACTCTCGATCTTTGCCAGATGCGTAGCAACTTCGAGGATAACACCAACGCCCATCATCGCATCTGCGGCCCCGGGCCCGGCTGGCACACTATCATAATGGCTGGTGACAAGTATTGTGTCTTTATCGCCGGGTCTTGGCTTTGGGCCTATGTAAAAACTGACATTATGAGTTAGCGCACAAGAGCCAAATCGCTGCTTCTCACTTAAGTTACACCCCAGACCGCTTGTTACCTGCGGTTCAAAACCAAGCATTTCGATCTGATCCATTAACCGTTCGCGGATATTGTCATTTTCTTGCGAACCGACCGGGTGCGGTTTTTGTGCGCCCATAATTTGCGTCATAAAACCCAACGCACGCGCGGTATGAAATTGATCTGGTGTATTCTTGGAGCGCTGATAAGGCGGATCAATAAGCCTCACCCCTGCCATATACGCACAAAACAGAAACAGTAAAATAAACGCTTTTACAACTTGTCGCTCAAGCATCCATTCCGGAAAAAATGTTTTTACTTTCTCACCCATACTTGCCTCCCTCTTCAAGGGTATTACGAAGCGCATAAGGTAGTACTTAAATATACACGCGGCCGTCGCGGCCAAAATTTAAGTGCTCGACACTCTGTTCCAATCTTCATCAATGGTTTTTGTAAGCCTATAGAATGCAAAAATACTGACGACTCCCGAAATTACCAGACTTGTAAGGGCAACCCGTAATGATAGATTATCACCCCATTGAAACGATGAAGCAAGTATATCACTGGCAATCCCAACATATGTCGGCCCTAAACCCAGAGCAATCATATTTAAGATAAAGAAAAAAATGGCAGTTGATAATGCACGAATTGAAATCGGAGCAAGAGTTTGCGCCAATGCAAAACAAGGGCCGAGATAAAAACCGGTCAGAAGGGTAAAGGGCCAAACCAGGATAAGTGCTTTTACCGGACCATCTACCCATAAAAAGGCGGCATAAATGGGGAGCACGGCCGTCCATGCCAAGGCCGGAATAGTACCATAAGCCTTAAGATTTTTTTTGGCATATCGGTCTACGAGGTTACCTCCCGCGAATACGCCAAGAACATATGCTGTGCCATTTATTAAACCCAACCATAAGTAAATATTAGCCTCGGCATAGTCGGGGTGGATACGCTTGAAAAAAACCACAACCCACCCCCCAACGGCATATGAAACGAAAGACCCGGCGGTTAAGCCGACAACAACCCAGCGATAGGACGGTATTGAAAGAAGGTGTTTTGCCGCGCGCCATACGACGTGAATCTCGTGCAATAATGGATTGTCAGTTTTTCTATCCACATTGGTGAAAGCGTCATGAACCGGCGTATTTTCAGCGCCGCCGCGTTTTGGCTCACGCACGGTTAGCTTTAAGAGGATTGCCAGAAAAACGCCCGGTATACCGACTCCGAAAAACGCCATGCGCCAACCAAGATTTTGAACAACCCACCCACCACCGAGGAAAGCCAAAGTAATGCCGATCGGAATACCAAGCGCGTAAACACCCAAAGCACCGGCACGTTCTTCTTTCGAGTACAAATCAGATATAATTGAATGAGAAGGAGGGGACCCTCCGGCCTCTCCAATACCCACACCTATTCTGGCCATTGCAAGCTGTGTAAAATTTTGCGCCATTCCGGAAATCGCCGTAAATCCAGACCAGCACGCAAGAGAAATAGCGATAATCGACACCCTGTTCCATTTATCCGCTAACCTCGCTATTGGAATTCCAAGCGTGGTATAAAAAAGAGCAAACCAAAACCCGATCAAAGACCCAAGTTGCCAGTCTGCTAGATTCAGATCCGCCTGAATTGCAGGGGCAACAATTGAAATAATCTGGCGATCAACAAAATTGAAAGTGTAAACCAGGGTCAGCAATACCAATACATAAATACGGTAGGCACGGAACTGTTTGCTGGGACCGGCGCTAGAATTACCATCATTTTGGAGTATTGGCTGATTGTTCATCCCAGCAAAGGGCCCTTAGGTGCTTGAAACACTTTCATCACCATGGCCTCAAATGCTTCTATCGGCAAATTATCATAGTTGGCATCGAACGCACTCTGATCATATTTAGAACAAAACTCAGCCGTGTAATCAAAATATTCATGGCCGCGAAATTCTTCTCTTTTATTTTTATCGAGGCCCAAATAATCAAAGTAATAATATCCTTGAAAAATTCCGTGATGGGCAACCATCCAGTGATTGGCCTCTGAGACAAAAGGTTTGACAATAGCCGCTGCGATATCAGGGTGATGATAAGCGCCCAGCAAATCGCCTATATCATGCACAAGAGCACATACGACATATTCATCATCACGTCCGTCACGAAATGCTCTCGTCGCAGTTTGCAAAGAATGCTCATACCGATCTACCGGAAAACCGCCAGTATCGTCTTTGAGCAACTCTAGATGTTTGAGAATGCGTTTGCCCCCTTGGGCAGCAAAGGGCAAAAATTCCCTTGCTATGATCATCCAGTCTTCCTTGGTGCCATTCTCCATAGCCGTAAAACTGGCCCGATTTTCTATTTCTTTTTGAGGTGCAGTCTCTGTTTTTTGCGCATCAATACTAGTTTCGGGCATTTTGGCTTACTTCCTCTTTGATTTTGCCTTAATGATCTGACTTTATTGAATTTTCTCTACCAGTCAAAGGACTTATGCTGCTAGGGCTGTTTTTATCAAGCGTGTTCACAGTTGTAAGAGCATCCCTACTCCCTTCAACTTACACTTGAAAAAGCACGATTTAATACCTATATTAATAATGTTGGCCTCAGGCATGTCCTGACCGTGATTATGGTCCTTGAAGACGCAAATGACGGCATGGTTAATGACGGTTTTGAAAGACTGGTAAAAATTGATGGAATATTATCAATACTGCAGCCTTCGTTTACCGCGAAAAAAGATATTGCCGAACAGGCAATGCAATGAACGCAAAATGGGTGGAAAGTAAAAAGCTAAGACCTCAAACACTATCAGTACTATAATCATTGGGTGATATTACAACTAATGATATAATTCATATACTGATGATTTTTGAATTAGCTGCCAGTCATTGCCCGCGTTTACAACAAAAAATACCCAAAAATGTCAAAAACCACACCTATTAAACGAACCACCATTACAAATATTCGCGCCCGTAAAGGCGGCATACCGATTATTTGTCTTACGGCATATACCGCGCCAATGACAGCACTGTTAGACCCTCATGTAGACTTGCTCTTGGTCGGCGACTCGCTTGGAATGGTTGTTCATGGCCATCAGACCACGTTGAATGTCACTTTAGCTGAAATGATTTTGCACGCACGCTCCGTTATGCGAGCCAAACCAAAATCACTCGTCGTCGTTGATTTACCTTTTGGTACTTATGAAGAAAGCCCACAACAGGCCCACAAAACTTGTGTACGCGTTATGCAAGAAACCGGCGCTGATGCAGTCAAACTGGAAGGCGGGGTTGTTCATGCCGATACCATTGCCTTCTTAACAGAACGCGGCATTCCGGTAATGGCTCATATTGGATTACAACCCCAAGCCGTCATGTCGACTGGTGGATATCGCATTGTCGGACGCAATGATGAACAATGGCAACAAACATTCGATGATGCAAAAGCAGTAGAAGCTGCTGGCGCTTTTGCCGTGGTGATTGAAGGCGTGGTTGAAGATCTTGCAGCTGAAATCACCCAGACCCTCTCCATTCCGACAATTGGTATTGGTGCCTCAGCCCAGTGCGATGGCCAAATTCTTGTGACCGAAGACATGCTCGGGCTTTTCGAGCGCACGCCGAAATTTGTACGCAAATTTGCCGCTCTTAACGAGGTTATATCAGAAGCTATCGCTGATTATGCCAACTCGGTTACAAATCGCAGCTTTCCCAGCGTCGCCGAAATATACGATACTGGCAATCGCCCCGCGAAAGAGTCTGGCGACGAGGACAATAACGTTACCGCGATCAAGCGCTAAGCATCAACCGGCACATTATCAATCAGGCGGACCTCGTTTTCCCCCTGACCGATACGCGCCGCAGCCAAAATACGTGCTGGGCCTTGTGCGTGCGCTAACATGGCCAATGTCTGAGCATCGACCAAGTCGAAATAATCGACACTCTCAAAACCCATATCCAGAAGATCTGCACACGCCTTATCTTTTATTTTGCTCCAGGGCTGATCCCCCTCACTCGCCTGTAAAGATGCCCGACTTAAAATACGGTATAGTGCGGGCGCAATAGCCCTCATCTTGGGGGTAAGATAGTTATTACGCGACGACATCGCCAAACCATCTTCCTCGCGCACTGTTGGCCCGCCGATAATATCAACATCAATATCAAGATCACGCACCATTCGGCGGATCATGGTGAGTTGCTGGTAATCTTTCTCGCCAAATATAGCGATAGTGGGCCGCATAATGAGAAGAAGCTTAGTGACGATGGTTGCAATCCCACCAAAAAATTGCGGTCGCACGGCCCCGCAATGGTTTTCGGTTAACTGCGTAACGCTTACATGTGTTGAAAAATCATCAGGAAACAAACTACTACGCTCGGGAGCGAATACATAATCACACCCCGCCACTTCTAGCTTAGCCAGATCTTCCTCAAACTGGCGAGGGTATGTATCAAAATCTTCTGTTGGTCCAAATTGAAGGGGGTTCACAAATATTGTCGCAACAACCCGGTCACTTTCCTCTCTTGCCTTTTCAATCAAAGATAGATGACCCTCATGGAGCGCGCCCATCGTCGGCACGAGTGCAATTTTTTCCTGATTTAATTGCACAGGCTTTAAGAGATCACGAATTTCTGCTTTTGTTTTACAAATTATCATCGTTTTATTCTGTCATCGAGATTGTTATTTGGGGGGGTATTTTAGTGTTCATCCATATATGCGTTTATGATTTAATAGTCAGGCCATGCATTCGCAAGAAAAGCTTCATATAACTTTTTTAATTCAGGGTTTGTTTCAAGGGCTGCCCGATTTGCCTCGACGCTCGCCCTGTCGCGGCGCGCCATCGGGCCGGTCAGACTATTAAACGGCGTTTCTTTAAACCGCGCCAAAACACTTTCCAGATAAGGGCCCATAATGTCGGCAACATTGCCATTTGAAATATGATCAAATTCTTTAGCGCTCTGGTTCCATAAAAAGCTGGCAAAATTACCGCTCAAAACAGCCAACGCATGATACAAGGCACGTTCTTCTTTCTCTATAACAAAGGTCGTGTTCGATAATTGCGGAAAAATCTCGCTAAATGTGGGTCCATGCTTATCGCAAGCAAAGGCAATTTTTTTTAAATCGTCTAAAGAAAGGACCGTTTCAGGAAAAGAATAAAGAGGATGAAAACTATGCATCCCCTCAATCGCTATAGCACCGGAAAAGTGAATTGCCGGGCGTGCACCAATCGCGCCATGCCACATATCAAACCAGTCACCAAGAAGGCTATCAGGAATAGCCGCCAGAACAATATCTGCGTTGTTCATCACTTCTATCTGGCGTTGGAGCATTTCTTCGCTCAGTGCTTTGCCTACCAAATCAACCCTACAGCCTTGAGACTGCAAATAGTGAGACAAATTCCGGCCAACGCGGCCCTTACCAAAAATCATATATCGCATGGTTATTTATAACCCCAGCGCCGGTAAAATGCTATCAAGAAGCGCACGCCCCCTGCCCGTGGCTCGCAGACGGTTATTCTCCCAAATCAACAAGCCATCCCCACACAGATTATCAAGATATTTTTTTCGCGCTTCATCGGTAAAAAAATAGTCATCCTCCAATAGATCAATCCCGTCTTCCAGACGTAGACCAAGGGCAAAACGTTCTTGCATTTGCTCAAATAGGTTAAGAGCCTCTTCGCTTTCAACCCCATGACCATTGTTTTGACAGGCGTTTAAATAGTCAGCTGGCTTTAGATAATTGAGTGTTGCCAATCGCTCATCTTTCAATCTGAGGCGGCCATGGGCCCCCGGCCCGATACCGATATAATCCTGATAATGCCAATATAAAAGATTATGTTGCGCCTTATGGCCATGCTTGGCAAAATTAGAAATTTCGTAATGCCCATAACCAGCACCCACCATTTGTTCTATTGCCATTTCATAAAACGCAGCCAAAACATTCTCATCTTGCATCTGCCAGTCACCGCGCTTGGCGGCAAATGAAAAGGCAGTGCCTTGCTCTATTGTGAGCTGATACATGGATAAATGGTGTGTTTTGAGCGCGATGGCACGCTCCAAATCCTCACGCCACTGCACCAATGTCTGTTGTGGCAGGCCATAGATTAAATCAAAAGTGATGGTCCCAAATATATCCTGAGCCATATCAATTGCACGTAATGCACTGGCGCTATCATGATCGCGCCCTAAAAATTCTAAATGGTCATCACGAAAAGATTGAACCCCTAAAGATAACCGATTGACACCAAGGGCTTTGAGCGCTTGCATTTGTGATTTTGAAAAATCAGTTGGGTTTGCTTCCAGCGTAATTTCCGCATCCCGTTGAAACCCCCATAATGCATGACATCGTTCAATTACCTCGGCAATCACCGCCAATGGCGCAAGCGAGGGGGTTCCGCCGCCAAAATAAAGGCTTGTCAGTTTACGGTCTGTTTTTTCTTGTCGATCATACCAAAACTCAAGCTCAGCACTCAGCGCGCTGCACCATTGCTGGGTGTTGATAGTACGATCCTTATACACATTAAAATCGCAATAGGGGCATATGCGCTGACAAAATGGCCAATGCACATAGACACCAAGATCCAAAGCCGTAACAGCGCCCGGAACAGACATTTTACTCGAAACACATTTCTACAAATTTAGCAAAAGCAATGGCCCGGTGCGATATTGCATGTTTTTTACTCGGTTCCATCTCACCATATGTAATCTCCTCACCATCGGCTACAAAGATCGGATCATAACCAAATCCCTTAGTCCCACGGGGCGGAAATTCCAAATGCCCATTCACCCGGCCCTCAAATAAATGCGTGTCTCCATTGGGCATTGCCAGACATAACATTGCAATAAAATAGGCATCAAAATCATTCCGGCCATCACCGGCTCTCACCTGATCCACAATCGCCTTTTCCAATTTTTCAATCCCATAAGAAAAATCTCTTGTTCCGTCCTCACGCTCGGCCCACCGCGCAGAATAAATCCCCGGTGCCCCTTCCAGCGCCTCAGCACATAAACCACTATCATCGGAAAGCGCGGGAAGTCCCGTTGCGGTTGCAGCCGCCACAGCCTTTAAAGTCGCATTTTCTGCAAATGTCGTCCCGGTTTCCTCGACATCCTCAAGACCCAATTCATAGGCCGACGCCGTCTCAATACCATATGGAACAAGCAATTCTGCGATTTCCTGAATTTTCCCCTGATTATGACTGGCAATAACGATTTTTTTTGCCGGGAATAAAATAGGCATGGCTTTAGCTTTCTGTTTGAGGTTGCGTTTCATATGAATACTTGGTGCATCCATCATTTGGCACACTATGGCAATATCGCAATGTCTTTACCAGAGCGCCCTTGCCCACCCATCATCGCAGGTGTAGAACCCACCGGCTATGACCACACAGACCCTGAATATTGACCACGGCCAACAGCCAAAGACAAAGAGCGTTCAAGACGTTATCGGACTATCGCGCCCGGCTTTAGCCGAGGCGCTGGCCAATGCCTTCAATCTTGAGCCAAAGAAAGCAAAAATGCGCGCCAGCCAGATCTGGCGCTGGGTTTACCATTTTGGTGCTACAAATTTTGATGCCATGACCGATCTGGGAAAAGAGATGCGCATGGCTTTGCCGGCCCATTTTACAATCTCCCGGCCAGAAATAATCGAGAAACAGGTTTCCACTGATGGCACCCGCAAATATTTATTGCGTTATGGGCCAGACTTAGGGCCGGGCAAAAATATTGAAGCAGAATGTGTGTTCATTCCCGATGTCGGGCGCTCTGGCGCATTGTGTGTTTCCTCCCAAGTGGGATGCACCTTAAATTGCACCTTCTGTCATACCGGTACTCAAAAATTGGTGCGCAATCTGACCGCTGCTGAAATCGTCGGGCAGGTTATGATTGTCAAAGATGATCTGGGGGAATGGCCCTCGGACTCTCATACACGCCAACTCTCGAATATTGTTTTTATGGGAATGGGCGAGCCTCTTTATAATTTACCCAATGTAAGCACTGCTATTGATCTGATCTCCGATAGTAACGGGATCGCCTTGTCACGGCGGCGGATAACGGTTTCCACATCTGGTGTTGTCCCGCAAATGCAGCCCCTTGGAACTGATACCAATGCAATGTTGGCAATTTCCCTACATGCGGTGCATGACGAATTGCGCGATGAGCTGGTCCCGATCAATAAAAAATATCCGCTCAAAGAGCTTTTAGAAGCTTGCCGGCATTATCCCGGCCTTTCCAACGCTCGGCGCATTACCTTTGAATATGTTATGCTTGACGGAGTAAATGATAGCCTCGTTGAAGCGCGCGAACTGGTGCGATTGCTAAAAGGGATACCGGCAAAAATCAATCTTATCCCCTTTAACCCGTGGCCCGGTGCCCCTTATGAGTGTTCCTCCTGGGAGCATATTGAAGGCTTTGCTGATTTGGTAAACCGGGCCGGCTACGCCTCCCCTATCCGCACGCCGCGCGGACGGGATATTGCTGCCGCATGTGGACAGTTAAAAAGCCAAAGCATCAAAGAACGCGCAAGCGCACGTTTGCGCTCGCCTTAGCAGAAAAATGCGCGGCCATACACTTTGGGGCTTTACCACAAAAAGTGGGTTCATATACGCCCCTAGATAGGTTATGGCATGGCCATATCGAAACTTATTTCCCCGGAGCCCCAGCCATGGATAAAATCAAAAAAGTTGTACTCGCCTATTCAGGAGGCCTTGATACATCCGTTATTCTTAAATGGTTGAAAGTGCATTATGATTGCGAAGTGGTTACCTTTACGGCTGATTTAGGCCAAGGCGAAGAGCTGGAACCAGCGCGGCGCAAAGCGGAAGCGGCGGGCATCAAGGAAATTTATATTGAAGATCTACGAGAAGAATTTGTTCGCGATTTCGTCTATCCGATGTTTCGCGCCAATACAGTTTATGAAGGGCTATATTTACTCGGCACCTCAATTGCGCGCCCCTTAATCACCAAACGCTTGATTGAAATCGCCCGGGAAACTGGCGCTGATGCCATTGCTCATGGTGCTACCGGCAAAGGCAATGATCAGGTTCGCTTTGAACTTAATGCCTATGCGTTAAACCCTGATATAAAAGTCATCGCCCCTTGGCGCGAATGGGATTTAAACAGCCGGGAGAAATTAATCTCCTTTGCCGAAGCCCATCAAATTGAAATTCCAAAAGATAAACGCGGCGAAGCACCGTTTTCTGTTGATGCCAATTTGTTACATACATCGTCAGAAGGCAAAGTACTGGAAGACCCCGCTGATCCTGCGCCAGATTATGTTTATCAGCGCACGAACGATCCCGTAAACGCTCCCGACAAACCCGAGGATATCGTCGTTAGCTTTAAAAATGGTGACGCCACAGCGATTAATGGCCAAATGATGAGCCCGGCAGAATTACTCACAGCTATGAACGAATATGGACGCATCCACGGTATTGGACGCCTTGATCTTGTTGAGAACCGGTTTGTTGGCATGAAATCACGGGGGATTTATGAAACACCCGGTGGTACAATCTTACTTGCCGCCCATCGGGGCATCGAACAAATCACCCTTGACCGCGAGGTTGCACACCTCAAAGATGAATTAATGCCCCGGTATGCAGAACTTATTTACAATGGTTTTTGGTATGCGCCAGAGCGCGAAATGCTACAAGCAGCAATCGATAAAAGTCAGGAACATGTCGAAGGGGATGTGACTTTGCGCTTATATAAAGGCAGCGCCAATGTGATCGCCCGCACCTCTCCCAAATCTCTTTATTCAATGGCTCATGTGACTTTTGAAGAAGATAATGTCTACGATCAAAGTGATGCAGAAGGCTTTATCAAACTTAATGCCCTGCGCTTGAAATTGGGCGCGCGTCGATAAAAATCGGGCCCAGTGGAGACCCGACAAATTTATTATCTTTACAAAGATTAAAGTTAATCAACGTAGCGAGGCACTAAATCTACAATGCCTCGGCGCCGGATATAATTTCAATCAGCTCTTTGGTGATTTGAGCCTGACGTGCGCGGTTATATTGCAAGGAGAGCTTGTCGATCATTTCACCGGCATTGCGCGTTGAATTATCCATCGCAGTCATTTTAGCACCCATCTCGGAAGCAACATTTTCCAGTAGGGCACGAAATATTTGTATGGCAACATAGCGTGGAAGAAGTGCGGTCAGAATTTCTGGCTCACCGGGCTCATACTCATAGATCGCACCCTTTAAGTCCGGAGAGCTTTCCCCATCATCAGATGTGGGAGCTTGTGCCGGTATGATTTGTTGCGCGGTGGGTTGTTGCAAGATAACAGATTTGAACTGACCAAAAAACAAGGTCGCCACATCAAACTCATCGGCTTCAAACATATCCAGCACCCGGCTGGCAATATCATTTGCCTGAGAAAAACCAATTTCCTTGATATCAAGGAAGTCTGTTCGGTGAACGATAAGATCACCATAAAGACGCTGTAATTGATCATATCCCTTACGCCCAACGGCGACGATTTTTACTTTTTTGCCCTCGCCCTGCAATTTGACAATATGCTCGCGGGCAAGACGGACAATCGAGGAATTAAAACCGCCACAAAGCCCCTTATCAGCAGTTGCTATTATCAGGAGATGGGTATCATCACGCCCAGTTCCTGAGAGTAACTTGGGTGCATTGGGGTTGTCTTTGGCGCTATTGGTTAAATTACCCAAAACAGCTTCCATGCGCTCTGTATAAGGGCGCGAGGCACGGGCCGCTTCCTCGGCTTTTCGTAATTTTGCTGATGCAACCATCTGCATCGCTTTAGTGATTTTCTGGATAGATTTCACAGAAGAGATGCGGTTTTTAAGGTCTTTTAAAGAAGGCATGTGGCGGGCTCGTTGCGCTTAACACTAGAATTCAGGCAGTACATGCCTTTGATGGCAGCATTTGTAAAGCCCACCAGAGCTTATTTAGCCCTCAGACTGCGCCACTAAAGGCCGCAGGTTTTCGGCAACCTCTTTTGCATTAAACGCAGCGCCTGCACCAACAGGCCTTTCCCCTTTATATAAGGATATAAAGGCGATAGCAGAATATTGGGTATTTTCCTGAAAACCACCATTATGAAAGCCGGAATTAAACCCGAAACCACCGGGGTAATAAGGAAATGCGCCAAACCCCCTACCAAATCCCCCGCGAAATCCTGGCCCAAAGCCCCGGCCAAACCCACGACCTCCATAAAATGGTCCAAAACCATTGTGAAATCCGCCATGGAAAGAAGATCCATAAATAGAAGTAAAATATGAGCGGGCCTCAGTATCGTTTTCCTCTACCACAAAATAATCAAACCCATTTGCCAGAGTGATCTCTGCGGCGCGAAGCAACAGGAAATTCTCAACTGTGTCGCGTCTGGTCGCCGCATTACCGCGAAAAGACACACGATATTTATCACTCTGAATGCGCTGATCGGCATAGCCAAAGCCGCCTCCATTCACCGGGCCATAGGGCGTCGAAGAGACACAGGCCGTCAGGAAGAATACAGCCACAATTGCGGCGATAAGCGATTTGGGATTAATCATTACAAAACTCCAGAATAGATGCCCCGAGCCAGACTATAGCAGGCAATAAGCCAGACCCAAACAGGTTTCCAGGCAATCGCTCTAAAATAGCTTGTATTTCTAACGACATTTTACCCATTTATCGGGCAAATTAGCGCGCTACAGCCAGTTTCGGCTTTAGAAAACCGACCCTACTCTTTCGGGTTCACCCTAGTCATCTTCGCCCTGGAGATCGCCAATTGATGAGGCCAAAGTTTTGTTCTGAGTTTTGTTCTGGGACTCGTTTCGGTTTAACCCGAGCCCTGATGGCATCGACTTGATATGTAAATCGCGCTGGGGAAAGGGAATTTGAATATCATTATCTTTCAGGGCTTGCCAGACCGATAAGAATACATCCGAGCGCACATTAGATATCCCCTTGGTAGGATCGTTAATCCAGAACCTTAAATCATACTCAACCGCGCTTTCACCAAAAGCCATTAAGTTACATCGCGGTTTTGGCGATTTCAAAACCCGCTCGTGCTGCTCACATGCCTCTTCCGCTAGGCGCTTCACCAGGCGCAAATCGGCCGTGCCATAAGCAACCCCAAAAGGTGCATGGAGGCGAATAACCTTGTCAGCATGAGACCAGTTGGTAACCCCTTGCTGAATGAACTGGTCGTTTGGAACAAGGTGCTCAGTGCCATCCCGGGTTCGCACGGTCACATAACGCGCGCCCATAACCGTCACCCAGCCAAAAGTATCACCAACCTCGATCACATCCCCCGGCTTAATCGATTTATCAGCCACCAAGGTAAATCCTGCGATAAAGTTGGAGACAGTATTTTGCATGCCCAAGCCCACGCCAAGACCGATCGCGCCGCCAAAAATGGTAAGTGTCGCCAGATTGAAACCCACAATTTGTAGCGCCATCAACAGGGCAATTATCGGGAGCAAGATATCGATGATCTTGATTAGCATCGCCTTGATGGAGGGGGTCAACTCATCTACGGCGCGAATGCGCTCTGCAAGAAAGCGTTTTGCAAAATTCGCGATCGATATAAGAACCGCAAAAACGATGAGCACGCGCACCGCATCGAGCGCTGAAAATTTAATCGCTTGACCTGCATCATTCTCGCCGATCGGGAAAGAAAATTTCTCTAGCT
This sequence comes from uncultured Caulobacterales bacterium, assembly GCA_964392325.1. Taxonomy (GTDB): domain Bacteria; phylum Pseudomonadota; class Alphaproteobacteria; order Caulobacterales; family Parvularculaceae; genus CALLPQ01. The sequence goes on along the minus strand of CAYMPJ010000003.1, from coordinate 101,567 downwards.
CACCAACAACATTGCCCAGAACACCAAAAGCATCGAGAGCTGCTATCGGCCAAGCTATGTAAAAGGCAACCTTTGACCAAAACTGAGAACGGATAACCAGCGTAACCAAACGAATTACAATCCACGCTGACAATAATGCAACTGCCGCTTCGACAAGCCCCGTTTTTAGCCCCATCCCCGAAATAACCGCACGGGCAATTTGCAATGTCAAAAACAGAGCTATGGGTGTGGCGATTTCAGAAAATGCCCTGCAGATCCGTTTCAAGAACGGGTGCGGCAACAAGGGGGACAACCGATCAAGAATGAGTGATTTAAGAGTAGGTCCAAAGATCGCGGCCGGGACAAGCGCGCCCGCAAGGACCCCCAATTGAACAAGAATATCAATCGTATAGAGTTTATCTTTTATAAATTCATATGCACTGCGCGCAGTTGACTGCAAGCCTTCGGCGCTCAGAAAGTCTATACTATCGCTCGCGCCGCTCTCCTGATCAATAGAAGCCCCCTCAACATCTCCGCCAGTCTGATCAGGCGATGATGGAGGCTGATCGGTTGCGGGTTCTTGCTCAACAGGTTGAGCAGAAGAAGGTTTTTCGTCTTGGAGTAAATTCACAGGTCCAGCCCATCGATAATCTAAATATTGTCAATGAGGTTATCGTGCCCTCGTTCCCTGGCAAAATCAAACTTTAGAATGCCACGCAAAAGCTGGCAAAACTGTTACGCCTCGCTGCTCATGCCATAGCTAACACTTGAGCCTTAGACCGATTGTACAATTAAGAGGGAGCGTTTTTCAGGGGCCATATGATAAAGAAGCGATTCCATAAATTCTGTATGTAGATTAAATTCCTGATCACTTTTTCCATTGCTGGAAATGCGAACCAACACACCATCAGCTGTTTTACCAAGACCTTGTTGTAAATTAATCCATTGATGGGCGGCTGCGCTTGTTGCATATCCTTGCCCCGCCCGTAACCAATAGCTAACAGCCTCAAAGCGCAATGAATTTTGCGTCATTAAACGGTTTATGGGTATCGGGCTATAATTGAGATTATTGCTTAGATTGAGCGAGCTACTTTTTCGCCAATCTATCGCAAACCCTTGTGCAACATAACACGTTTCCGGGCGATGTAGGCGAACAGAATCGCTTGCAGGAGGGCCATAAGCCACCAATAACGTGATCACACGGCCTAATTTATTTCGATAGGCACGGTACGTAACCGCTTCACCGGGCTGCGCATTCACTTCACTTGGTAAAACCGTATCACTTAAATAGACTCGCTGCCATTCATCAAAATTATCAGGAAAAAGCGTCTCCAGATCTGGTGCATTTTTAGCATAATCTTCACGCTCGCCCCTTCGCCCATTATCTTGCATCATGAGCGTGGTTATTGCCGCCGTACTGACCATCATGAGGCTAATCACACAAAGCATCAGCCATTCTGGTGACTTTTGCTGTGGTTTCATCATGCCTGCTCCAATTCAGCGCCAACGGTTTCCTTTGCCCAATTTCTCATAAAAAATTGCGCCGCCAATGCCTCAATTACAAAAACTCCCATTAATGCAAACGCGAAAGTGGCTATACCGGAAAGGTCATGCAGAAAACTCTGCCCCGCATCATAGCCCAGAAAATATGTGATCAACACTAAAATCCCTACACGAATCATATTTGCTATAATTGCTATCGGCACAAGCGCTAAAGCGGTTATGATATTTGATTGCAGGCAGGGGCGTTTAATAACATATAGATACACAACCCCGACACAGGTCAAAGCAATCAGGGAGTTAACCCCCGAACAGGCATCGGCTACAAGAAGTTCATATGCGCCAGCATTGATAATTGCACCTTCATGGGTAACAGGCAGGCCAAGCATGAATAGAAATTGAGAGACAGTTTGTGAAATCATTATCTTTAACGGGAATGTTATCATATCGATTGCCCATCCCGGCCACAAAATAAGATAAAACGACAATAAAAAAACAAACCAGAGCTTGCGCACACCGTTATATCCAAACAACCCAATCACGGCGCCAAGCCCTACAACAATCTGTGTTGCGGACAAAACAAGGTCGACTTCCTGAATTCTCGAATAGAAAAACGCAAGGCATGAAAAAAACAAAATAAGCAATCCCACTAACCGCTCGAACCAAAGGTTCGTGATTGCCCAGTCGCCGGTAGAAAACTGTGCATAGGCAAGTCCAATGCAAATTGCCAAAACGAATGGCATATGCATATTTTGCTCAAGCGCCCATGCCCCTTGAAAGAAAGAGAGATATGCTGGGCCGAACAAGACCAGCCATGAAAGAATAAAAATAATTCCGCCCGCTTTTGCAAGACCGCCCTGAAAAAACAATGGTTTTGCACCAAACATCCCTGACGGGTCGCCAGTGTGGCTAGTCGACTTATTATGTTGTTCTTTTAAGGGTGATATGTTCGCTAATTCGCTCACAAAATTACTATTAGCCTTTTATTTGGCGAGTATAGCGCCGAGAATTTTCGTATCCAAATCGAACAAAACCCCCGCGAGTTGTTTTAATTCATGCTCACGGGTTTTATTTTTACGGGCAACAATTAGGGCGCTGTCAGATTTGTTCCACACAAATTGCCCGTCGCCTATCAAGCCATGACCACTACTCAATGTGAGAATAATATCATAAGCACTGCGCGCACGATCAAGTAATTTATCAAATTCGTCACTACCAAGAAGTATTTGCGGATTATAAGCGCGTTGACCCTCCGTCAATAAATCAAGTCGCGTAACCAGACTTTGCTGAATGATATCGTCATATCGCGCACGGCCACAAAGATAATCAGCCAAGCCGGCAGCTTTCTTGTTTCCATCCTTGATATTAAAAAACTTAGCTAACCCGGATGTACGAAGATTTGCGTCAATGATAAGAACGCGTCTGTGTAGTTGTGCAAAGGTAGCGCCCAGATTTGCCGCTAACTCAACCGCTCCCTTATCATTTCCCATACCGATCACTGAGATGGTTTTTAATTCTTCCTGCTTGCAACTTGTAATCAGTCTTGTGCGTAGTAGGCGAATTTTTTCCGATTGCTCTGAATGCGGTTTGCGCATAACCACAAGGCGCTCAGGAATATCAATTGGATTATTACTTTCACGCAAAAACCCGAACTGCACCCCAATCGCTGCTTGCACTGCGCTTGGTTTTACATATCCCTTGCGAATTGCAATCTTGCCAAATGGCTCGCCGGTTTCTTCCTGAATACGGGCGATTTGCTTGACATGACGCTCACTTAAGAGGCCCATGGCTGACAGAGTATCCCCTAGCCGTTTTGAACGACGACTTGCGGCTAGCCTATCATCATTAAGGCGGCGCTCTATTTCCGCTAATTGCCTTGCTGGTTCATTTTCAAGGGAGTCTGTATGTGAGGGTACGGCGAGATCGACAATATTCATTTTAAAAATACTCCCTACTCAAACCACTATCGAGTTCCAATTCGCTCAAAACAGGTACATTCAATATTGTTTCAACGGTTTTCTTTAGGCGTATTTTCTGCGTAATCAGTTCAAGCAAAAATGCAGTCACTACGCCGAGCCCGGTACCCAACACCAAGCCTAATATTACCAATACATGTAAAGGGGGAAGGGTGGGCACACTATCGGGCACAGCGCGCGCCAACAGTAAAACATCAACAACATCTATGCGAGACTGCAAGCTTTCTTGCAGTGAGCGTGCACTGACTAAATCAAAAGTATCGCGCCGACTATCAACAGTTTTTTCAAGATCATCGAAAGTCTGTTTTCGTTCCTGCAGGCTCAATACAACTTTCTTTTGCTCGCCTGTTGCCTCTTCCAATTCTCGCAATCTCCTTTTTGCGTATGCAAATCGATTCTGGATTGAGTCGAGAATGTTATTTTCCAGTTTTCTCTTTTCGCGTTGTAATTCAATTAAATCCGGGTAACTGGGACCAAACCGTTCGCTCAATCGGGCCAATTGTATCGCCACAGAGCCAAGACGCACTTGCGCTTGTCGTCCGGGTAAATTTCCCTCTCCCAATGGCAAATTTAATAAACTATCAATTGTTAAATCATTCGCCTCGCGAAGAAGCGACTGAGCTTCAGAAACATCTGCCCGCGCATCCCCAAGCCGGTTGGTTAGTGCGGCAAGCTCAACTTCCGCAGCTTCCAGTCGGGCTGTATTTACACCGACAATGCCGGATTCTGCGCGATAGTCTGATAATTCTTGCTTTGCCGCTTCAACGTCCCGGGCAAGATTGAAGGTTTCATCAGAAAATTTTTGTGCATTCCTCGTTGCCCGTCTTTGGCGCTGATTTAAAACCGTCACCATATAAGCACTGGAAAATGCATTTGATAATTTTGCCGATTGAGACGGATCACTGCTAACAAATGTAAAAGTAAGCGAACTTGCCAATGCATCACCAGTAACTGTAAGGCTAGCCAAAATCTGGTCAGCAGCCCAAAGCCTGGCATCATTGCCGGCAATTGTCTCGCCGCCTGTTCGTTTGCGCCAAGTATCTTCAAAATCCGCCATTGAGAAGAAGCCTTCTTCAATCAGGCGATCAATGACAACCAAAGCAACAGTTCTGCTTTGGGCAATGGCAGCTTGCTGACCTAAGAACTCACCAACTCTGACCGTACTCTCCAACCGCCCCGTTAGTGCATTTTTTTGATCTGAGTCAACTTGCACGACAGACCTGGCCTCATAGACTTTTGGCAATTTGTAGCTGGCCAGCGCCCCGAGCGCCGCCATAAGTAAAGCGCACAAAAGGATCAACCATTTGCGTGCTTTTAGGCCAAAGAAAATTTTAATCGGATCCAGTTCCATGCCGAGTGCTTATTTTCCTGACGAACTCGAGTTAGCCCCGTGAGGGGATGGGGTATCAGGATTTTCGGTGATCACTGGCACCAAGTCAGTGCGATAATATGTAACCCGGTTTCCTACTTTCAGATTATCGACAAGCGATCTGGCTTTGGTAACCGCGTTTTCCTCCATAACAATACGCCGAGCGATTGCGGGCCACTTTTCACTATTTAGCGGAGCTGCTTTCAGGCTCACAATTTTCATAATCTGTGTATCGCTATCGGACTTAATAATTATGTTATCGCCTACATCATATTGCAGTAATTGCTTTCGTATTTGAGTTGGAAATGATGAAGACGCTTGCGAGAGCGGTTTTAGATTAAACGACAATTGCTTCTCTTTTAAAACCGCAATCAAGGCCGCAAAATCCTTTGTCTCGCTAAACAAAGGTGCCATTTCCTCTTCACTAAAATCAACCGTTGGCATTGTGACTACCGAAAAATCATATAGCTTCCGGTCTGCAAACAAGCCGGCATTCGCCGTTATATAATCTTCAATTTCTGATAATGTTGGTTCAGGGGGCTGTGAGGCCGTGGCCAAATAATAATCGGCAAGGGTTTGATCTTGAGCTGCTTTAACCCGCAATGCAGCATCGGGTTTGCGATGAACATTTGATTTCATAGCGGCCTGAACAAGCAAGTGCCGGTTGATAATGCTCTGCAGTGCGAATTGCTCGGCTTGCAGATCAGGTTGGGTCATACCAAGGCGAGCCATTTCGACACGCAATTCATTTGATGTGATTTCGCGTTTTCCGATCCGGGCTAAAACTTGCGTTTTTCCGCTAGAGACTTTTTCACGGCCCTCAAAAGAGTAAGCTGGCGTAGAGGTGGCTACAATCGCGGCTGGAGCAATTGCACTCAACACATAAAGCATATTGCGAAAGAGGGGTTTTCTTTTAGCCCTGTAAAATAGCGCTCTATCTTTAAACATTTTATTACTCCTAATACTCATCTTCCGAGCCAGCCAATAGCAGGTCAGCGGGGCTTCTCCCGCGCGTAAATTCCCCTCTTTGCGAGCATGGATGAAAGCTCTCTTAGCAATAAGCAAAAAAGTTGAACGCATTCCTAATTTTGAAGGATTGGTCACTTTTTTCACAAGTTCGACCGTTCAAATTTTTTTCTTTACGATTTTTTCATATCTCTTAAATTTTTTTAAGCATAATTTTTAAAAATCAGTTAAGGGCTGCCCCGTATACTCAATGAGCGAATTTTAGTTTTTCTCGAATCAAATTGGTTTCTAAATATGGTGCGCCTGCATATATTTATGGTGGTTATTGGGCTTTGGCTTTTTCAGAGCCAGCACGCCCACGGCGCATCGGCTACCTTTATTGGTCCTAAGCAACTCAATGAAATAGAAACGGCGGCAATCTCCACGGCTGGCGATAATGCGAGTGTGTTGGTTGCGAGAAGCCCATCGTTACAACTTTTGTTTGACCAACCATTTTCCGCGAGTGGAAACGACAATGTTTCTATTTTTACACAGCCAATAAGCGGCGGCGCAGCAATTGGCGAAGTTCGTTTTGGGCGTTTAGACGGGGATAATTTTCAGTTCGCCGGTCGGCGCTTTTTCTTGTCTGGCTCAACAGTCAGTCTCAATGGATTTGTCGAACGCAATTGTGCAAGTTTTGGCGGGTGTAACATTATAGAAATATTAACGCGAGCTACCAGTCAAAATGTAGAGGGCGTACAAGTTGATTACATCCAGATAAATGGCGAGGTTGTATCCGTAACAGCGCCGACCCCTGAACCCCATATTTGGGGTTTGATGATATTAGGGTTTTTGGGCATTGCATGGCGCGCAAAAACAGTTCGCTATCAAGTGGCGCAAACGCAAAGACCGCCCCCGACACACAACCCCAATAAAAGACACGTTACTCCGCAGCCTTCGGGAGCTCTATCCCATCTAACACCGAGTCGGGCGTGACATCTTTTTGGGCCTGCGCCATATCTGCATCTTGAACCGCCGTCTGATTTGATGCCTCTGGCGCATTCTCAATTTTCTTGGGTCTACTTCCCTGTTCTAATTGCTCTTTTGCCAAAGCCGTAACAGATACAAAATCGGTCTTACCGGTACCTAACACCGGGATTGCATCTACACTGAGAATTTTTTTAGGAACGGCAATTTCAGGCACGCCGTGAGACTGTGCCCACCGCAGCAAATGGGCTCGATCTGGCTCTTGATAATCCGTCAATAAAACAATTTGTTCGCCCTTTTTAGGATCGGGCAATATAGCTGCTGCATGCATATTTCCGGGCCAGACCGAACATGCACAGTTTTCAACCACGGTAAGCGAGACCATTTCGCCGCCAATTTTTGCAAATCGTTTCAACCGCCCACGGATCGATACATAACCCTCATCATCAATCGCAACAACATCACCCGTATCATACCAGCCATCATTGCCAAGAGGTTGCAACTCCCCTGGTGCATCCGGAGACAGATAGCCCTTCATTATATTAGCGCCGCGCACATGTAAGCGCCCCGCGCCGTCCAAACCTTCAACGGCTTCTAAACGCGACTCAATGGTTGGTAACATCTTGCCAACTGTTCCGTTACGAATATCTTCAGGCTGGTTAGCGGCTAATACGGGAGAGGCCTCGGTAACGCCATATCCTTCAAGAACCTGAAAAGCGAACTTTGTCTCGGCCTTTTGACGCGTCTCATCGCGCACGCGTTCCGCGCCGCACACGGCAATACGCAAGGAACTCATTCCGCCCTCATCGCTGGCGCGCATATATTGCTGCAAGAATGTATCTGTCGCAAACAGCACAGTAGAACTGGTCTCGAAGATGCGCTTGGGTATGATTTTGGTTTGTAAGGGCGAGGGGTGAAACACGACAGGGTGCCCTTGTATAATTGGCCACAAACTACCCGCTGTCAGGCCATAACAATGAAAAGCTGGCAGAGGATTGAAGAAAACATCATTGGGATCGAGTTCAACATGGTTTGAAATTTGCTCAACATTGGCAAGGACGTTTTTATGGCTGAGTACAACCCCCTTGGGAGAGCCCTCCGTACCGGAAGTAAACAAAATCACACCGGTAGCATCTGGATTTGGCTGATGGGCCAGCATTGAAGGGATTAACGGCCCAAAGATCGCACGCAATTTATCGGGTAGGCCAATCTCCTCGCGAACATCTTCAAGATAGATAAATTCGAGTTCATCGGAGAGGTCTTCGACCAGCTTTTCAAGTTTGGCGATCTCGATAAACTTTTTTGCTGTTAAAACTTTCGTTATTTTTGCTGACTTTGCCGCCTGTTTGAGATTTTTTACACCGGCGGTGAAATTTAACATTGCCGGTATTCGCCCGCACCCATGCAGTGCAAACAGGGAAATCACAACCCCCGCCCCTGTCGGCAATAAAATGCCTACCGCTTCATCTTTTGTTGTGCGTTTAGCGATTGGCCCGCCAAGAGCAAAAGCCCCGCGAACGATATCTTTATAACTTATCTTCTTTCCGTCTCCGTCAATGACCGCAACCGTACCGCCACCAGACTTCCGGGCCCGTTCCAGAAAAGCAAAAAAGATGGAACGACTGGCACGGCGTTCAATGGATTTTTCTATTTTTTTTGGGGTTCTGGAGGGAATTATATTAACGCTCGGCTTTTGTTCAGAAGTAACGGCGTTTTCCGACATATTTCCAGTTGGGCTTGGGGCAATATCTGATGATGGATTTAAACGCGCAGAATTATGTGAAGTGTTTTTGGGGGGGATTACATCTGACACTTTTTCCTCCTACGAAATTATTTCAAGCCCAAAAAATTGACCGGCAACATTAGGTCAAAAGAAACTTCCGGGAATGCGTATTTTTGTTGATTACTTTGTGCATTCTGCCACAGAGTAAAGCATAAGCGAGAGGCGAATTAAATCTAAAGATTTCACCATATATCGATCAGGCTCGTTCGCTTCCGGTCTAGGTATTGAGATAGTCAAGGATAGGGCGTTTTCAAGCCCCATTTGCTAGCGCCGCTTCCACTTCTTCCAGGATAGACTGATAGGCACGCGCGGGGTCGGGCGCGCGCACGATCGGCCTGCCTATAACCAAATGGCTGGCCCCATTCTGGATTGCCATTGCCGGGGTAACAATCCGCTTTTGGTCGTCCATAGCGCTCCCTTTCGGCCTAATGCCAGGTGTTACAATATCAAATCCGGATCCGAAATGACTGCGAATTATCGTAGCCTCTTGCGCCGAGGCCACAACACCATCTGCCCCCGCGTCGAGGGCCATTTGGGTGCGTTGCAAGACAAGGTCAGTGATGGGAGTGTTGATACCGAGTTTTAAAAGGCTTTCTTGGGACTGGCTGGTCAATACGGTGATCGCCAGTATTTTCAACCTTGGATTGTCTCCCCTTCCGGTTATTGCGCCAGCAAGCACGTCAGGATCCGCGTGCACAGTTAGAAAATCACACCCAAGGGTTGCAACGCTTCGAGTGCCGCGCTCCACAGTTGCCCCAATATCGTGAAATTTAAAATCTAGAAAAACCTTCTTGCCTGCCAGAACCAGACGCTTGGCCAGCTCCAAACCATCAAGGGGAATAAGCTGATAGCCGATTTTGTAAAATATTCCCTGATCCCCAAGACTATCAACAAGGCCCTGCGCCTCCTCAACCGTTGGAACATCCAATGCAATAATTATCCTGTCACGCATATCACTCATAATTTTTAAGTCTTCTTTTTGCTGTCTTTATATTTTCATTTTGCAGCGCCAGTGCTTTTTCCTGACTTGGTTTTTTTACCACCCACCCGCAAGGAGGGTTTGTTGGCCATCTTCTTGCTCGTCTTTTTTGCTGTTTTTTTCGAGTTTGCTTTTACAGCCTTCTTTTTCTTGGTTGTCTTTTTTACGCTTCCCTTTTTTACTGGAATGCTTTTGGGTGTTTTATCCTTATAAAGACAAAATTGGGAAACGATGCAGCGATAACATTCTGGCGTGCGGGCCTTACATATATAACGTCCATGCAAAATCAACCAATGATGGGCATGCTGAATAAACTCATCTGGCGTAGCTTTCTCAAGGCCTCGCTCAACCTCCAGTGGCGTTTTACCGGGAGCCATGCCCGTTCGGTTTCCAATGCGAAAAAGATGCGTATCGACCGCGATGGTTGGTTGCCCAAAAACGACATTACACACGACATTTGCTGTCTTTCGCCCAACACCGGGCAGAGTTTCCAATGTATCGCGATCTGCGGGAACCTCACCATTATATTTATCAAGAAGAATTTGGGAGAGTGCCACGACATTTTTGGCTTTGCCTCGCCACAAACCAATCGTTTTTACATATTCGCTGACCCCCTCGACCCCAAGGGCCACCATTTTTTCGGGAGTATCGGCAATGGGGAATAGTCTCGCGGTTGCTTTATTTACGCCAATATCGGTTGCCTGTGCAGAAAGCACCACCGCGACCAATAATGTATAAGGGGAGGTGTAATTGAGCTCGGTTTCCGGCTCGGGCGACGCAGTCGCCAGAGTGCGATAAAATCCATCTATTTGCTGATGCGTCATTTTACGCTTGGCCATGGGGATTACAGCTTTCATCTGGCGTTATCGGCAAAAATGGGTCGATATGGTCAACAGGTCAAGACGCTAGCTTATATTCGAACGTGTCATATTGGCCCATTTTACACAGTCACGCGATTTGATAGCTTATCCCTATGAGCATTATCTCTAGCGCCACTATCACGGAAACGATGGCCCCGGCCATTAAGGGTCGCCGCATTGATATGCCCTCTGGGATAACGGGAAAAGAGTTTTGGGGCACGGGCGATCAAAAGGGCGACGACAACTTCGAAGCTTTGCTCTATCCCAATCGCTCCCTTCCCAATAATGGCTTTATCGCAGTGATGGGCATTGTGATAATCGTCAATCTTGCCTTAGGGGTTGGTTTTACTTTAGCCGGGGCGTGGCCAATTTTAATCTTTGGCGGCCTCGATATCTTTTTCGTGTGGCTCGCTTTTAAAGTAAGCTATCGGCAAGGGCGATTACATGAGCGTATTCGCATTAGTGCAGACGAAATGTTGGTTTCGCGAGTATTACCATCAGGCCATGAGTTGCAATGGTCTCTACCGCCATACTGGACCCGCATCACCTATGACAGTCCCGTGCGTCATGAGAGTCAAATCGGGCTTCACTATAAAGGGGAGACCCTGATCGTAGGATCATTTTTATCCCCTAAAGAACGGGGCGCGCTTGGCGAAAGACTAAAAGAAGCTCTGCAAATGGCCATAAAATCGGGATAATTTACGCCCGTTTTTTGGCTGTTTTTCCTGTCGGCTTTTTAGCCGAATTCTTGATGGCTTTTTTGGGGGCCGCTTTTTTGGCTGCTACACTTTTGCTTTTTGTAGCCGGTTTGCTTTTTTTCGTTCGGATAAAATCGCGAATGCGCGGTTGAATTTCGCTGCGCCAACGCGAGCCATTAAAAACGCCGTAATGGCCAACATTTGGCTGTATATAATCAATCTTCATATTTTCAGGAATGTTCGTGCACAAATCATGTGCGGCCTGGGTTTGACCAATCCCGGAAATATCATCTTTCTCGCCTTCAACCGTCATCAATGCGATATCGGTTATCGCAGATGGGTCAACCAAGCGCCCACGATGCATAAAGGTTCCCTTTGCCAGAGAATGCTCCTGGAAAACATCGCGGATCGTTTGCAGATAACATTCCTCGGTCATATCGAGAACGGCAAGATACTCATCATAAAAGGTGCGATGTTTATCGGCACTATCCCCATCACCCTCAACCAGATGTTGAAAATAATCATACTGCGCATTGAGATGCCGGTCTGAATTCATCGACAAAAATGAATAAAGCTGAATAAACCCGGGATAAACTCTTCTAAAAACACCGGGATAGGGCGCCGGAACCGTTTGAATCATATTCTGCGCAAACCATTCATAAGGCCGCTCTTTAGATAAAACATTGGGCACAGTCGGCGAGCGTCTTGTATCAATCGGACTACCCATAATTGTCATTGAGGCAGGGCGCGCCGGGTCTTTATCTTCAGCCATGATTGCCGCCGCGGCCATGAGCGCAGGCCCGGGCTGACACACCGCCATCGTGTTAACACCAGCACCATCAGATAATGGGTTCAGCACACGGATGAATTCAATCAGATAATCAATATAGTCATTTAGATCAAACCGGCCTGCTGTTACGGGAACTGTGCGCGCATCAACCCAATCGGTTATATAAACATCATGCTCCTTGATCATCGCCTCGACCGTACCGCGCAATAAAGTTGCATAATGGCCGGACAGAGGAGCGACAATCATAACACAAGGATCGGTGCCTTTATCTTTTTGATCGCCTGCAGCTTTCGCTTTTTTCAATGCAGCCGCATCGCGCTTGAAATGAATGAGTGAACAAAAATCCTTGCGATGGGTTTCTTCTATGGTGACCGGTACGCGCACACCATTAATGGTGGTTGAATCAATGCCCCATTCAGGTTTGGGGTAGCGCCTTGTCGCATTTTCAAACAGGTCCAGAGCCGCTGCTGATGAGCGACCCAACCATGTCTGCGCCAGAGGGTTCATGGGGGAGCGCCAAGCTCTTGCTCCAAATCCCGCAGCAATACGCGCTGGTGAAAATACTGTCACGCCCAATTCATACGCAGAATACAACATAAAATTCTTTACTCTCTAATCAGGGTAGTTTGATCTCGTGGTTACGATACCTACCGGCATAAAGACTTTGCCTAGGTATTTTGTGCAATGCAACAAAAACCATGAAAAAAGAGTAGTTTGATTGGTTTAACAAGCTATTTACGGGTTTCCACGCGCAAGAACCCCGCCAATTGCTGGGGCGATAAATTATCCCTTATGGCATATTTGGGCACCCCGTCTGTGCCGGTCAGATAGAACAGGCTGCTATGTTCGATAGTGTATCCAAGAGCAGACTCTGGATGATCCACACGCCGGGAAGACACCTTAAACCCTTGTTTTGCCGCCTCAATTTGATCCTGCGAACCCGTTAATCCAGATATGCGAGGATCAAAAGCAAGATAATCTTTAAGGACAGCGGGGGTATCCTGTTCAGGATCTAGCGCGATGAAAAGTGTCTGCACCTGATTTGCATCTTCTCCAAGTTCATTAAGAGCGGCGCTCATAACCGATAACGCAGCCGGACATATATCCGGGCAGTTCGTAAAACCAAAATAGATCAAGGATGCCTTTCCGTGGTAATCACGACTAGCCTGTGTTTTTCCCTCCACATCGGTTAGAGAAAACTCACCTGTAAAGGCCTCGCTCAAGGGTATGATCGTGCCATTGGGCAGGGTCGGTGTATTTGACCTATTGCAACCAACGAGAACTATGCAAGCCACCAAGACAAAACCAACCATTTGGGCTAGAGCATTATTCATCATGGAATCCACTATCCTTTTTATGGCCACCCCTAAGCCTCTTAGCAAAGCGAACGGACAGATGACAAGTCTGTCCATGGTGTGTTTGCCCACCCCTCAGGAGAGGGATATGGCGCAACCTTGGAGGCAGGGATGGATCGTATAAATCTCTTTGACAGGCTTCGCTATGCCTCTTCAACTGGCGGGAGAAGACCCCCACAAGATAAAACCAATCCTGATATCGCGCAGCGCAGCGTCTCAGAGACCGACAACACTCTCCCCTTTAGTCGCCTGCGCGGACCCGTTCGTCTGCGCACCCTGACAACTTTACGTTGGCTGGCTGTAATCGGGCAAACACTTGCAATTCTTCTTGTCCACTTTGTTCTGGGCTTTGAACTCCCGTTGGGAATTTGCCTTGGCATCATAGCAATCAGCGCCTGGTTGAATATTTTTATTATGTTGCGCTTTTCTGCCCAACGCTTCTTGAGTGATAAAGAAGCCTCGCTTTATCTTGGGTTTGATATTTTACAGCTTTGCGGCTTGTTGTTTTTGACGGGGGGTCTGGAAAACCCGTTTGCAACTCTAATTCTTGCACCGGCCACAATAGCTGCAAGTGTCCTTCCTATTCGCCAAACAGTTCTAATCGCCCTCCTTGCACTTTGTGGCATCGGTTTGCTTTCTCTTTTTCACCTGCCCTTGCCATGGATTGCACCGGATGATTTTACTGTGCCGGATATCTATGTCGCCGGTGTTTGGGCGGCGCTTTCTTTTTCGGTATTATTCTTTTGTGCCTACGCCCACCGCATCGCCATTGAATCGGCGCAGATGCGCAGCGCCTTGACCGCTACACAAATCATTTTGTCACGCGAGGAGCGCCTTTCTGCTCTGGGTGGCCTCGCTGCTGCTGCTGCTCATGAGCTGGGAACTCCCTTGGCCACAATGCAACTTACCGCAAGAGAGATGGCAGAAGAACTGAAGGGCGATGACCCGATAGATCGCGATTTTTTGCGTGAAGATGCCGATTTGCTGGTGAGCCAGGCACATCGATGCCGCGACATTTTAGGGCGCTTATCAAGTCACGGGGATGAAGGGGATGCGATGCACAATCAAGTGCGCCTCGATTCTTTGCTCAAGGAGGCGGCAAGCCCATTTCTTGATCAGCCTGACGGCGCAAAAATTATATTTGAAACCGCTTACGACCCAAGCCTGAGCGCGCCTCCCATTTTGCTGCGCAGGCCAGAGATTATATACGGGTTGCGCAATTTCATCGAAAACGCTCTCCGGTTTGCAAAAGAAGAGGTTCTGATTTCTGCGATCGCCGATGAGGATCAAATTAGTATTACCATCAGCGATGACGGGCCCGGCTTTAGCCCGGACGTTCTCAGCCGACTTGGTGAGCCATATGTTAATCTAAAACCACGCAATCAACGTCCGAAGGTGCAAAGAATTGCGATTGGAACCAAAGAGAATGAAACAAGTCAGCTGTCCGGATATGAGGGAATGGGGCTTGGCTTTTTTATCGCAAAAACCCTTTTAGAGCGTACCCAGGCGGTGATTTATTTTGAAAACCTTCATGATGAACATCCGGATAAAGATGATCGACAATCATATTCAACTGCCTACACGCCTCAAAAAATAGACGGCGCAATGGTGAGTGCGGTTTGGCCCACAAAAGCCCTTAGAGCCTCGGCTCTGCAGCCAGCAAACCATAATTGACGAATAAAGCAGGGATTTGGACAAAATCTATGTGTATTTTGCCGCAGAACAGATCTGCACGCTTGAAGCACAAACGCTAAGGTCATACATAACGGGTGTACTTTCAAGACGGTATTTTAAACGGTTGGAACGGATGGCAAGTCTGTATTTTTTACCAGCATCACGCTAGACCATAATCTCGACCAACCCGACGCAGCCACAGATATCTGCAAAGGCGACAAGAAATGACCCAGATTGATCACACACAAAATAATCCGAGCACCAAAACCACTGATGACAGTGAATTGATGCGCCCTGACGATATGGGCTTACTTATCGTCGATGATGACGAGCCCCTACGAAACCGCCTTGGCCGCGCCATGGAAAAACGCGGATTTACCCCCCATTTGGCAGCAGGTGTCAAAGAGGCAGCAGAAATCACCCGGCAAAACCCGCCAGCCTTCGCAGTGGTTGATTTGCGCCTGGAAGATGGCGATGGCCTTGAAGTTGTAAACACTATCCATCAAGCCCGCGAGGATTGCCGCGTGGTTATCCTGACAGGATACGGAAATATCGCGACCGCTGTTGCTGCGGTTAAAGCCGGCGCTCTTGATTATTTACCAAAACCTGCAGACGCTAACGATATTGAAAAAGCCCTGCTAACAAATCCCGGCGAGCGCCCACCGCCTCCGGAAAACCCTATGTCCGCAGACCGGGTACGCTGGGAGCATATTCAAAGGGTCTATGAATTATGCGGCCATAATGTCTCCGAAACCGCAAGGCGCCTTGGTATGCACAGGCGCACCCTGCAACGAATATTGGCAAAACGCGCGCCGCGCTAACTCTCTTGACTCCAAATAGCCCGAGGCCGCCCATATTCATCTTTGCCTAGGTTTTTGAAATCCTCTATACATACTTTTAGTCAGATCCAATCTCTACAAACCCCTTGAGACATTATGAACATCATGAACACTTGCCAGAAAAAATCGCTTGCTTTGACCTTAGCGGGATTTATCAGTTTGGCGTTATCGCCTTTGAACGCGGTTCTTGCTCAGGTCGATATTCCCTTTGAAAAATTTCAGCTCGATAATGGCCTTACCGTTATTGTTCACGAAGATCGCAAAGCCCCTGTGGTGGCGGTATCTGTATGGTATAAAGTTGGCTCCAAAGACGAGCCCACCGGAAAAACCGGCTTTGCCCATTTGTTTGAGCACCTCATGTTTAATGGCTCTGAAAATTATGATGATGAATGGTTCAAGCCCCTTCAGGAAGTTGGTGCAACGGGCCTTAACGGTACCACCAGCACAGACCGCACCAATTATTTCCAGACTGTCCCGACCCCGGCTCTGGATCGGATTTTATGGTTAGAGTCTGACCGCATGGGGCATTTTCTGGGTGCGGTTACTCAAGAAAAACTTGATGAACAACGCGGCGTTGTCCAAAACGAAAAACGCCAAGGCGAGAATGCACCCTATGGCGGTGTCTTTACTGCAATTCTCGAAAACCTGTTTCCTCCCGGTCACCCTTACTCTCATTCTGTTATTGGTTCTATGGATGATTTGGATGCGGCCAGCCTTGACGATGTTAAAAAGTGGTTTGCCGATTATTATGGGCCATCCAATGCTTTTCTGGTTCTCGCCGGTGATATCGATGTGGCAACCGCCAAAGAGAAAATGAATAAATATTTTGGCGATATCCCTGCCGGTTCGCCAGTTGAAAAATTTGATAGCTGGGTACCAAAGCGCAATGCAATTAGCCGTCAAACGATTCAAGGGCGCGTTCCTCAGGCCCGCATATACCGCGTTTGGGCAACACCAGAAGATACAGATCCGGTTTCTAACGATCTTTTTGTCGCCTCGAGCGTTTTAGGTGATGGAAAAAACTCCCGTCTGTATAAAGAGCTTGTTTATGATCAACAAATTGCAACTGATGCCGGTACATTCAATCTTGAATTACAAATGGCGTCCATTTCAGGCGTCTATGTTGATGTGAAAGAGGGCGGCGATGTAGCAGAGGTTGAAGCAGCCCTTGATGATGTTATTGCGCAATTCCTTAAAAGAGGCCCAAGCCGTGATGAGGTCAGCCTTGTTTCAACAAAAGCAAAAGCATCGATCATACGCGGGCTTGAACAAGTTGGCGGCTTTGGCGGTAAAGCCGTGACCCTTGCCCAAGGTGAACTTTATGCAAATGATCCGGCTTTCTTTCGCACCGAGCTGGATCTTCTCGCTCAGGCAACCCCGCGCAAAGTACTCGCCTCCACACGCGAATGGTTTGGCGAGAACTATCATCAAATAACCTATGTGCCCTTCCCAACGCTTACAAACGCGAGTGAAGGTGTGGATCGCTCAACCGGTCTTCCTGACGTGACGGGTGAAACAAAGCTTGCATTCCCACAAATTGAAGAAACGACACTTAGCAATGGTATGCAAATTGTTCTGGCGAAACGGTCAACCATTCCGGTGGTAAATATTGCTCTACAATTTGATGCTGGTTACGCCGCTGATGCTGGCGGCAAGCTGGGGCTTGCAGGTTTTACCGCCTCCATGCTTGATGAGGGCGCTGGTGATTATGATGCGCTTGAGCTTTCGGCCCAGCTGGAAAAAATCGGCGCTGTGATCAGTCCGAGCTCTAATCTCGATGCGACCAATGTGAGACTTTCTGCATTGAAAGAAAATCTTGAAAAATCCGTATCCCTTCTTGGTGATGTTGTTCTACGCCCTGCCTTTAATGAAGAAGAAATTGAACGCCAGAGAAAATTACTCATTGCAGGGATTAATCAGGAAAAAGCAAATCCGACTTCCATTGCCATTAGGCTTTTGCCGCCTCTTCTTTATGGTGAAGATCATGCTTATGGCATTCCTTTAACAGGCTCGGGTACAATTGAGTCCGTATCTGCCATTAACCGCGCAGACCTAACCGGATTTAAAGAACGTTGGATGCGCCCGGACAATGGCAAGATATTTGTTGTCGGCGATACCACTATGGCAGAAATCAAGCCCCTGCTAGAGGCCCAGTTTGGTAATTGGCAAAGTGTTGGCACAAAGCCAACGAAAACCTTAAGCACCGTAGAATTGCCCGAAAAACCAAAGGTTATTCTGGTTGATCGCCCGGACTCGCCGCAATCCTATATCCTTGCGGGCCATGTCGCCCCGCCAACCGGCGTTGAAAATAATATTGAAGTCTCGGCCATGAATGAAATTATTGGCGGTGGGTTCAATTCAAGGATCAATAGCAATCTGCGAGAAGATAAAGGCTGGTCCTATGGCACACGCACCATTCTTGTAGGGGCCAATGGTCAACGCCCGTTTATTTTGCTGGCTCCTGTACAAACCGACAAAACCGGCCCGGCAATCTCGGAAATCAAGCAGGAATTTACCGAATTTTTTAGCGAAAATCCGGCAACACAAGAAGAGCTGCAACGAGTTAAACTCGACAATGTCCGCTCCCTTCCCGGCCAGTTTGAAACATCTGGCGCAGTTTTGTCCTCACTTTTATCAAGTGATCGCTTTGCCCGGCCCTTCAATTACCCCGAGACCTTGCCGGAAAAATATCAAAGCCTTGATACAAAAGCAATTGCCGCTGCCGCAGCGCAGGTTTTACGGCCGGAGCAACTCACTTGGGTGATTATTGGCGATGCGAAAAAAATTGAAGCAGAAGTTCGCGAAGCCGGCATTGGCGATGTCGAGGTTCGCGCTTTGGAAGATCTATAACGCACCGATGAGTGATAGAAAACAAGATTAAGCGCGGTGTGCGCACCGCGCTTTAAATCCTGATAAAAAGACGTCATAGTTCGTCAATTGGCTTTCAATATTTACGAGACATTTCCATGACGCAATCAGACGATCAAAAATTTTCCGGCACCCTTGAAACGCCCGATCATCTAAAATTTGATGAATCCGCCCTTGACCGCTATATGCGCAAAAATGTGAGCGGATATGAAGGCCCATTATCGGTCAAGAAATTTAAAGGCGGGCAATCAAACCCCACCTATCTTCTAACGACGCCATCCAAAAAATATGTTCTACGGCGCAAGCCGCCAGGAAAACTGCTCCCTTCTGCCCATGCGGTAGATCGGGAATATAAAATCATGGCGTCCCTCATTACACAGAACTTCCCTGTGCCAAAAACATATACGCTGTGCGAGGATGAGGCCGTGATCGGGACTGCGTTTTTCATCATGGATTTTGTTGATGGCCGCGTGCTTTGGGATGGCCGCTTACCGACTTGCGAAAAACATGAACGCACATCTATCTATCATGCTATGGTGGATATTCTCGCAGATTTACATATGGTTGATATCGAGGCGGCGGGTCTCGAAGGATTTGGCAAGCATGGTGATTATTTTGCCCGGCAAATTACGCGCTGGTCAAAGCAATATAAAGATAGCGAAACAGACTCTATCGAAGCGATGGATGCATTAATTGGCTGGCTTCCCGAAAATATTCCGGCCAAAGATGAAACTACATTGGTCCATGGCGACTTTCGTCTCGACAATATGATCCTTGATCATAAAAGCCCTAAGGTTTTGGCTGTTCTTGATTGGGAATTATCCACCCTTGGTCATCCACTAGCAGATTTTACCTATTTTTTGATGGCCTGGCATTTTCCTGCTGAGGTGCGCGGTGGTCTCATGGGGCAAAATCTCGAAGAGCTTGGAATTCCAACTCTAGACCAAACAATTGCCCGTTATGCAAAACGCACCGGACGCACAGAGATTACAAAAGATCTCAATTTTTGCCTTGCTTATAATATGTTCCGCCTCGCCGCGATTATTCAAGGCGTGTACAAACGCGGACTTCAGGGCAATGCCTCTTCCAAGGAATCCTTAAAAACGCAAGACCAAGTCCCGGCATTAGCGGCCATGGGCTGGGCTTATGCGCAGAAGTCTTAAAGCCAGTAGATTCCCGCTTTCGCGGGAATGACAGATGGGGGCCAGTTAAATGCTGGAAAAAACACCCATAATAATTGCGATACTAATCGAGACGATTCCGATGATATCAGCAATCAAAACTTTGCGAAGTGCTTGATTATATGATTTTGCGGCTAGCGCGAGTACAAGGTAGCTCAGCATGCTGATAAAACCAATGATTGCAGCTGGCATAAACATATGTTGAGCAAATACCCCCCACACCATTACAGCGCCAATAAGCCCAAATAGAACCGCTCGATGGCGCATTAAAATTTCTACATTTGGGTCTGAAACATCAATTTCATACATCTTTGCGATACGAGACCCAGAGGCAATTCCAACCATAGGTGCTAAATTGATGAGCGCTGCGATCATCAAAAAAATTTGCCCTAATATCGTCATGAGACTAATTCTTTGTCCGAGTCAGGTAAAACACCCAAATCCGATAAATGATTTACGGCAAATTATGATGAAGAACTATCGCGGCGCGATGACCATCATCATCTGGCGGCCTTCGAGTTTAGGATATTGTTCAACCTTTGAGATGTCTTCAAAATCACCTCGCACCCGTTGCAACAATTCCATGCCGCGTTCCTGATGCGCCATTTCCCGGCCACGAAAGCGCAAAGTGACTTTCACCTTATCGCCCTCTTCGAGGAAACGTTTGATTGAACGACCTTTCACTTCATAATCGTGCTGATCGATATTTGGACGCATTTTGATTTCTTTGATATCAACAACTTTTTGTTTCTTTTTGGCTTCCGCCTTTTTCTTTTGTTGCTGATATTTATATTTCCCGTAATCGAGAATTTTACACACAGGAGGTTTTGTATTTGGGGATACTTCCACCAGATCAAGTCCAGCTTCCTCTGCAAGAGCGAGGGCTTCCTCTGTCGATATAACCCCGCGTTTTTCACCCGTATCATCAATCAGTAATACCTGAGGTATTGTGATCTCTTCATTCATACGAGGGCCGTCGGATTTTGAGGGCGGGGCATTAAGCGGTCTGCGGACGATGGACATTTCTCCTAAAGTGACTTCGGTACAAGAGTGGCGGTTCAAAGTTTAGCGGTGAGGCAGCGTCATACTGAGTAATCAAGCTCACAAAACACCGTTAACCAAATGGATATATAAGCAAATGGTTAATGGAATCAATATCCCAAGACCCGCTTATCGCTGGATTTCATGGAATTTTGGGCGTCTGTGATAAATCCATCCCTATTTTTAAGCGCCCGGTCTTATTACTCAATTCGGCAAACCTCATCAAAATCAAATCGCGGCGAGCGTTCAAACAGGTTTTCGTCAGTGCCATGGCCAATATTACACACTAAATCAGACTTGATATTGGTTCCGGCGAAAAAAGCTGCATCGGTTTTTTCCTTATCAAATCCCGACATCGGACCACAATCAAATCCAAGCGCCCGTGCAGCCATAATCAAATAGGCTTCCTGCAAGACGCCATTACGAAATGCTGTTTCCCTGATTAGGGCCTCATTTCCCTCAAACCAGCTCTTTGCATCATCATGGGGAAATAATTTCGGCAAATGATCGGCAAAATCCATATCGTGGCCGATAATTACCGTCAGCGGCGCCGACATGGTTTTATCAACATTGCCTGGAGACAAGCATGGCTTTAACCGCTCCCGCGCTTCATCACTTGCGACAAATACAAAACGCGCTGGCGAACAATTCGCCGATGTCGGGGCCCATTTTAAAAGCTCGAATAATGCACGTATGTGGGTTGGGGAAATTGGTTTTTCTTCCCAACCATTGTGAGAGCGCGCATCTCTGAACAAGACATCAAGACCCTCATCAGATATCGTTTTGATCATATCTACCTTTTTAATTTTTTATGTAACGAAAACCGACCTCTAAAGAGACCTGATAATAAGCGACTTTATTATTTTCAATATAGCCTCTGGTTTCAACCACCTCAAACCAGTCGAGATTTTTTAAGGATTTGCTTGCAGTGGCGATTGCCGTTTCAATGGCATCTTCAATCGATTTTTTGGATGTTCCAACTATTTTCGATACGGAATAAACATTAGACATAAAATCTTCCTTTTTAAGTATGGGTAATTGGCTTTGTATCAGTAAGACCAAATATTGCCAAAGCAAATGCATAATCATGCGCGCGTTCTTTTAATCTTTCAAAGCGCGCAGCCGACCCGCCATGACCTGCACCCATATTCATGCGGCAATAAAAAGGGCCACCCTTTGTCTCATGGCGCAAACGGGCAATCCACTTTGCGGGCTCCCAATAGGTTACACGGTAATCAGTAAGCCCACCAGTTGCAAAAACCGGCGGATAGACAGTATCAGGTTTGATATTTTCATAGGGTGAATAGGAAGCGATGGTTTCAAAAGCGGCTTTATCTGTTATTGGATTCCCCCATTCATCCCATTCTGGCGGAGTAAGAGGCAAATCCTTGTCGGATATTGTGTTTAAAACATCAATAAAGGGAACTGCGCCAATAACGCCGCCAAAAAGAGACGGGTCGAAATTAAGAGTTGCTCCCACTAATAGGCCTCCTGCCGATCCCCCATAGATGACGGTTTCGTTTTTCCGGCCATAGCCCTTATCCTGCAACCCCCTTGCGACCGTTGCAAAATCAGAAAATGTATTGGGTTTTTTATCAAGCTTTCCGTCAAGATACCATTGACGCCCACGCGCCGCGCCGCCGCGAATATGGGCAACCGCATAAACTGCACCGCGATCAACGACCGACAAAATCGAGGCATTAAAACTTGCGGGCATTGTCGAGCCATACGACCCGTAGCCATATAATAAAAGCGGCGCACTTGCGTTAATTGGCGTTTGTTTTAGCCGCAATATCGTCACCGGAATTTGTGCCCCATCGCTTGCATCAATCGTGAGGCGTTCAACCACATAATTTTCCGGGTTATGGCCCCGCGGAACTTCCTGGGTTTTTAATAAATTCCGTTTACCGCTCTTCATATTATAATCAAATGTCTGTTGGGGCGTAGACGGGGATGAATAGGTATAACGGATCATCTGGGTGTCAAATTCATAACCGGGATTTAGCCCTAAAGAATAAGCCTGTTCTTCAAAATCAATCGCATTTTCATTTTTGCGATTATAATCGCTGATGATAATGCGCGGCAGCGCATTTTCGCGCACAAGACGGATAGCAAAATCTTTAAACAGGGCCAGCGAAAGAATATAAGTACCGGGCACATGGGCAAGCCAGTCTCGCCAATGATCGCGCCCTGGATTTTCGACCGGTGTACGCATTATTTTAAAATCGACCGCGCCGCCTGCATTGGTCTGGATATAAAAATAATCCCCATGGTGATCAACGGAATATAGCTCATCACTCAATCGCGGTGCAATTAGTTGCGGCTTCTCGCCAGCAGGCCCATGGGCCGATAAAACCCGCGTATCGCCGCTAACACTATTAGAAGCACCAATAAAAATAAAATCTCCGGACCGGCTTTTGTAAACAGATAGAAAAAACCCGTCATCGCTTTCTTCATAAAGCATCTCGTCTTGGGCCGGGTCAGTGTTGAGAAAATGTCGGCGCACATATTTTGGCCGCTGATTATCATCGCGCTCAATATAGTAAAAAGATTTTGAATCTGCTGCCCAAACCGGCTCACCATCACTACGCGTGATCGTCTCGTTTAACTCCTCGCCGGTTTTGATATTTCTAATGCGAATATCAAAATATTCAGAGCCTAGGCGATCAACACCATAAGCAATCCATTGATGATCAGGGCTATGGGCAACATCAGCTATATCAAAAAACTTTTCACCCTCGCCCTCCTTATCACCATCATAAAGCACCTGTTCTTTATTGGGCGCGCCGAGGGGATGGCGGTAAAATATAGCATATTCTCCTCCTTTGCGATAACGCACCGCGTAGGAGTAATCGCCATCGGGAGAAGGAACCGAGCTATCATCTTCTTTTATACGGCTGCGCATTTCTTCAAACAATTCATCGCGCAACGGCGCAAGATGAGCGGTGCTCTCTTCATAATATTTATTCTCGCCATCAAGATGGTCACGAATATCACCGCCCAATTTTGATGGATTTTGCAGTACTTCCTGCCAGTTTTCATCACGTAACCAGTGATAGGGGTCAATGCGCCGGGTGCCATGTTGTTCTATTATGTGGTCTTTGCGAACCGTTTCGGGAGGCGTAGGCTTGGCGGGATCAAAAACAGGATGTGGCATATTAATTTTAAACCGATTTAACTATGGACGAAATTTTGCGCAATCTAGCGATTACCCTCTGGTATATCGTGTTATTTACGTTTCAACACCCTTTATTTAACCCACTACCCCCCTCATCACGTCGCATTCTCTTTTGATTGAAAATCCGCTATGCCATCGCCATGATCACGGAGATTTCTCATTTTTGCCTGATCCTCGCTTTTCTCTTGGCGTTGGCTCAATCCATCATACCGCTGGTGGGTGTGCATCTACGCGCCGATAGCCTGATGAAAATGGCTCAGCCAGTAGCCGTATCGCAATTTGCCTTGATCATCATCGCTTTTGCAGGATTGACCCACGCTTTTCTAACGTCCGATTTTAGCGTTAAAATTGTCTATGAAAATTCGCACACCTTAAACCCGCTCATCTACAAATTTGCCGGTGTTTGGGGCAACCATGAAGGATCAATGCTTCTATGGATTTTAATGCTGACCTTTTTGGGGGCGATGGTTGCGATTTTTGCCAAAAACCTACCACTTAGCTTTCAGGCCCGAGTTTTATCCGTACAGGGCATAATAACGACTGCCTTTCTTGCCTTTTCACTATTTACCTCCAACCCCTTTGCCCGGCTACAACCAGCACCCTTTAACGGGCGCGATTTAAACCCTCTCCTTCAAGACCCCGGTCTTGCTTACCACCCCCCATTTTTATATTTTGGCTATGTTGGCTTTTCGATCGCGTTTGCTTTTGCCGTCGCCGCCGTCATGGAGGGCCGGGTTGACGCGCGGTGGGCACGCTGGGTTAGGCCCTGGACTTTGCTTGCGTGGTCCAGTCTCACGCTCGGCATCGCAATGGGCGCGTGGTGGGCCTATTACGAGCTTGGCTGGGGCGGCTTCTGGTTTTGGGATCCGGTAGAAAACGCATCCCTCATGCCGTGGCTTGCGGGGACGGCCCTATTGCACTCGGCAATCGTTGTCGAAAAAAGAGATGCCCTGAAAGCCTGGACCATCCTGCTTGCAATAATCGCGTTTAGCACTTCCTTAATGGGGACCTTTCTGGTCCGCTCTGGATTGCTCACATCCGTACATGCATTTGCAACGGACCCCGCGCGAGGCCAGTTTCTCTTATTGATTTTTATTTTGATTACAGGGGGCGCGCTCACATTATTTTTTATTCGGGCAAGCGCCTTAAAGACCAGAACTTCTTTTCAATTGATCAGCCGGGAGGCAGCATTAGTCGGCAATAATTTGATCCTGACAATTATCCTGTTTACAGTTTTTCTAGGTACCTTCTGGCCAAGCTTTTACGATATTGTCTTTGATCGCCCGGCGTCTGTGGGCCCACCTTATTTTAACACCGTTACAATACCCCTCACCTTCCTACTTACCCTTCTAATGGCCATTGGCACCCTTGCGCCGTGGAAGCGCGCCTCTCTGCCAAACCTTGGCAAACGCCTAAAATGGGCCGCACTGGGGACCATTGCCCTTCTGCTTTTTGTGGCGTGGCTCACACGCGGCGGACCAATATTGGGAGTTGTGGGGGCCTTTATGGCGATATGGACCTTGCTTGGCGTTGTCACGGATATTGCCGGGCGCATGAAATTATTCCGTATACCCTTCAAATCCTCTATTGCCCGCCTTGCCGGTTTTCCGCGGAGCTATTGGGGCGGTACGCTCGCGCATTTAGGCGTTGGAATTGTTATTCTGGGCATGACCGGCACTGCGCTTTGGGTAAGCGAAAAAGCAGCCATCATGAAGCCAGGTGATCGCCTTGAAATAGCAGGCTATGAGCTGACTTTTGACGGTATGCGCTTTGATAATATTGCAAATTATGAAACGCAAATGGGGCTTTTTACCCTCTATCGAAATGGCCAAAAAATCGCCCACTTAACCCCGGAGCGCCGCTTTTATCCCGCCGCAGGGCAGCCAACGACGGAGGCCGCCGTGACTGCGCAATGGGCTTCCGATATTTATGTCGCTCTTGGTGAGGCCAGAAAGGGCGAGGCGCAAATCGTTCGGGCATGGTATCACCCACTTGTATATTTGATGTGGGCCGGCGCGCTTATTATGACGCTGGGGGGATTGTTATCATTATCTGACCGG
Organism: uncultured Caulobacterales bacterium; assembly: GCA_964392325.1. Classification (GTDB taxonomy): domain Bacteria; phylum Pseudomonadota; class Alphaproteobacteria; order Caulobacterales; family Parvularculaceae; genus CALLPQ01. The sequence goes on along the minus strand of CAYMPJ010000003.1, from coordinate 75,505 downwards.
CGCTTTCGCTACGGCATCCCCCAAGGAAAAACCAATGGCAATTCGCCAATCCCCGCCCCCGCAATCACATCAGGAGAATGAATGCGCTATCTCATCATCCTTCTTTTAAATTTCTGCCTGATCGCCCCCAGCATTGCCATTGATCCAGATATTATCCTAGATGACCCCGTGCTGGAGGCCCGCGCCAGAAAAATCACCAGTCAATTACGGTGCCCGACCTGCGTCAGCCAATCCGTTGACAGCTCCAATGTGGGTATATCGAAAGATTTGCAAATTCTCGTTCGTGAACAGATTATTGCAGGGCGTAGCGACAAACAAATCTATGATTATTTGTCGTCGCGTTATGGCGATTTTGTATTGCTCAAACCCCGTATGAATGCGCAAAACGCCCTATTATGGTTTTTACCGGCGATTGTTTTTTTAGGTGTGTTTTTCATTTTGGTGCGCCGCACTATTCAGAGCGAAAACAATGCTAGTCACGAAAAAAGCTCGATTAAATTTGAAATCTGGGTAGCCAATATCATCGATGAATTAGAGGATTTGATTGAGGACAGGTTTTTAGAGCATCCCAACAGCCAAAAAGATAATCCTGCCTTTTCCTATTCTGAACTGGTCCGCAGATTATATGAGGACGCTCATTTCGAGATGTTTTTTCAAAAAATAATAGCAATTGAGAATAGTACACTTGATCAAAAAAATGCGATGGCTTTTAAAAAATCACTGGATGATTTTATTGCTAAGCATGAAAATATAAATTCTGAAATTTTTTCGTCTGATGAATGGGGTGAGGTAAAATCTTCGGGAAAAATATTTTTAGAAAATTTAAAAAAACTTCACTAGACTTGCTGGATATTTAACCCATCCTCTTTGGACAATTGCTCCGTCAAATTATCGAAAATGCTTTGACAATTTTAAACCCTGCCCCTGATAATTCGAAGCAACACCTTCACCATATACCCGTTCCGGAATGCCTGCCATGCGCTCATATACAAGCCGGGCCACAAGCTGACCATCTTCCAAGACAAAAGGGGCATCATGGGAACGCACCTCCAATACACCGCGCGAGGGATGTTCTACCCCAAATCCGGGATCAAAAAAGCCAGCATAATGCACCCGAAACTCCCCCAGTCCCGGGCTGATCGGTGTCATTTCTGCGGCCATATTAGCAGGTATCGACAATGCTTCGCGTGAGGCAAGAATATAAAACTCGTCAGGATCAAGAATAATAAAACCACTTTCCGGAGTTATAATCGGTTCAAAATAATCGGCAGGATTTAGCGCGCCGACCTTATCAACATCAATAAGCCCCGCATGGCGGCGAGCACAATGACCAATAACACTGCCGCTTTGCGCTTTTAAGTGCACCCGCACGCCCAACCCCTGATTGAAATCAAGCTGCTCGCAATCACTAAGCGGCTGCTTGGCATGCATAGTTTCAAGCTCCCCGTCACTCAAGCGACAAGGGCCGTTTTTTAAACGCAATTGATTGAGGGATGAGCCCGTTCGCGCTAAAATTGAAAAAGTCCGTGGACTGATTTCTGCGTATAATGGGCCGTTATACCCTGCAGCAACAGAATCAAAACTTGCGGCATAATCGGTCACAAGACGCACAAAAACATCAATTCGCCCTGTAGAGCTTTTGGGATTGGCTGCGCCCTCTATGGCCTCGGGCAAGGCAAGGCGCTCGCCCAACTCCACCAAATAGACGCATCCACGTTCAAAAATTGCACCTTCACTCAAATCAAATTCCTGCATCATCAAGCCGTCTTCAAGCCGCTGGGAGACCTTCCGCTCGGCTGATGGCAAAAATGATGCACGCACCCGCCAAGCCCGCCGACCAAGGGTTAGGTCGAGGCTTGCAGGTTGCAATTGCTTTTCGGCGAGGCTGGGTCCGGCCAGCATTATCGCTTCGGCCTTGATCAGCTCGACAATCGCATGGCTTGGCAACACGCCAATCGGGTTTTCACTTGATGTTACAAAGATAATGAAAGGCTCCGATATTAATTCCTGAAAGCCATGCTCCTATCATTGACCTCGCCTCTTGAAAAGACTATTGCAACATCCATGTCAGCAGGGTTTGAACCGGTCGGCTTGCGGCTGCAGACATCTTATCACTCTCGTGATCTGTTTTATCCGCTAAAAGATCGGGGCTTGTCCCTAGCTGGACGGCCGGCCTGTTTTGGCTAGGGCGCTGCGTAAATCGCACGCAATGACTTGCCTTAAGGGTCGGACAATCGACAGGAAGTCGACCATGTCTACTGATAAAAAGGCCCAAACGCCTCAGTCACCCAAAAATTACAGACCCCAAACACAAATGATCCGTACAGGAACCAACCGTGCGTTTCAGGAAACCAGTGAAGGCTTATTTCTGACCTCTGGCTTTGCTTACAGCGGCCCGCAACAAGCAGCAGACCGGTTTAGTGGTGATGATGAGGGCTTTATCTATTCGCGCTTTTCCAACCCGACGGTTGAGATGTTTGAAAAGCGCCTAGCCGCAATAGAGAGGGCCGATTTTGCCAAGGCCACCGCATCGGGGATGGCGGCAGTTACAGCTTCGCTTCTTTCCCAGCTTAGTGCCGGCGATCATATGGTCGCTTCACGGGCCCTGTTCGGGTCCTGCTATTATGTTGTCAGTGAATTAATGCCTCGTTTTGGTATCGAAATCACCATTATAGACGGCAAGGACCATCAGGCATGGCAAGAAGCTATCCGCCCCAATACCAAGCTTTTCTTTTTTGAAACTCCGACCAATCCCGGTATGGAAATACTCGATATTGCAGCCATATCGACAATTGCACACGCTGCCAAAAACCCCATCAGAGTGGTGGTCGATAATGTTTTTGCCACGCCAATTTTACAAAAACCGCTGGCTCTGGGCGCTGATATTGTCGTCTACTCCGCGACAAAACATATGGACGGTCAAGGCCGGGTTCTAGGCGGGATTATAGCGAGCAATGATGAAGCCTATATCCAGGATGAGCTGCAACCCTTTTTGCGCAATACAGGTCCAGCGCTTTCGCCGTTTAATGCCTGGGTGCTGGTAAAATCGCTGGAAACTTTAAGCCTTCGCGTAAATGCGATGACGGCCAGCGCGAATACCCTTGCGGCTCGCATATCCGGGCAAATGGACGCTTATCCACAGATTGAAAGTGTGATCTATCCCGGCAATGATAATCACCCTCAAGCGGCAATTGCCCGTAAACAAATGTCCGCTGGCGGCAGTTTACTTTGCCTCAAATTTCAAAACGAGCAACAACAAGCCTTTAGCTTTCTCGAAAATCTAAACTTGTTTGATATATCAAATAATCTAGGTGATACAAAGAGTTTGGCCACTCACCCACAAACCACAACCCATCACCGTCTCACCGAAGAAATCCGCCTTGAACAGGGCGTCACCCCGGGGCTTGTCCGCCTGTCTATAGGGCTGGAAGATGTTGAAGATTTGTGGGAAGATATTGAAAATGCCCTAAAAGCCATGAACACTTAACTGGTGTTGGCCATATTTATTTTGATTGGCCAACCCATCATAAACCTTGCATTTTTATATCCATTTGTCAGACTCCCCCTATTGTCAAAGTGCGCTAGGTTGAACGGACATAAAAGCGTTAATTTGGCTCCATTGAGCGTGATCGAAAAAAGAGTAATGCCATGAGTGAATTTGGCACATATGAAACAGAAACCGCTGGGATCCGGGTGCAAGTGTATCCGGCCTATCTTGAGGATCAATCTGATCCCGATGCCCAGCATTTTGTCTGGTCCTATACAATCCGCATTGATAATAATTCAACACGCTCGGTTTGCCTGCGCAGACGCCATTGGGAAATCACTGATGCGAGCGGGCGCACGGAAGTTGTCATGGGCGACGGCGTCGTTGGGGAACAACCGGTTATCGAACCTGGTGAGGGTTTTGAATATACCTCGGGCGCCCCTCTCAATACTCCGTCTGGTGTTATGGTTGGCAGTTATGAGATGGAAACCCTCACAGGCGATAGCTTTGAAGTGGCAATTCCCGCATTTTCTCTCGATAGCCCTTATGAAATACGTCAATTACATTAAAGCGCTATCCTTTCATTGGTACCATAGCTCTTTTTTAACCCGGCTTTTCCCCGCACCCTCAAACTAAGCTATTGTCACCGGACATAACCCGCGGCACAACACCCATTGTTGCTTAAACGTTAATTTTAACCCGTGAAATTTTTACCATGGATAGCTACAGGCCTGTCATTCTCGTTCCCGGGATATTGGTGGCAATGCTCGGGGCAACAATGCTGATCCCCATGCTTGCGGACCTGCTTGCGGTTGACTCTGTGCACCGGGAGGACTGGAGCGCCTTTGCGGTCGGCGCTTCGATTTGTTTTCTAACCGGCGGGGGGCTTGCTGCGGCAAGCTGGGGACGCATTGATAAAATCTCCGTGCGACAAGGCTTTATGCTCACGGCAGCAAGCTGGATTGCTCTGGCCGTTTTCTCAACTATCCCCCTCGCCCTTGGGGGGTTGAACATAGATTGGACCGACGCCTTCTTTGAGGCTATGTCCGGTGTTACAACAACCGGCGCAACTATACTCACCAATCTTGATGATGCCCCGCCGGGGGCTTTATTATGGCGCTCCATGCTGCAATGGTTTGGCGGGGTGGGTATTGTTATTATGGCCTTTTCTGTGCTGCCCGCTCTAAGAGTGGGGGGTATGCAGATTTTTAAAACTGAGGCGTGGGATACAACTGAGAAATTTATCGCTAATGCTTCCCAATATTCGGTCGCGCTAACCGGTATCTATTTTTTCTTTACAACACTATGCTTTTTATTGCTCTGGGCTTTTGGCATGAGTGCCTTTGATGCGCTCAATCACGCCATGACGACCGTTGCAACTGGTGGGTTTTCAACACGCGATGCCTCGGTCGGTGCCTTTATCGGCGAGGGAAGTGCACCCCTTGATATGATCATCACCGTTTTTATGTTGATCGGCAGTTTGCCCTTCGGGATTTTTTTAATCGCAATTTTGCGCGGGGCATGGGGTCGGTTATTTACTGATAGCCAGATTCAATTTTTTATAGCCGTGATCATCGCCGCAACAATTTTAATGTTTGCCCAAGCCGTGACCACGACACAACACGATGCTGTAACCTGTTTTCGCCTTGCCGTATTTAATGTGGTTTCAATCACAACAGGCACCGGATATGCCACCACAGATTACACTCAGTGGGGACCCTTTGCGGTCGGGTTCTTCTTTTGCATCATGTTTGTTGGCGGATGCGCCGGGTCAACGTCTTGCGGGATGAAGATTTTCCGGTTTCAGGTCGCGCTTTCTGCATTACGTCTCTATGCCAGACGGCTCTCTCATCCAAATGCTGTTTTTGTGGCGTACTATAATGGCCGCCCCCTGACTTCAGATGTTTTTATCTCGGTTCTTAGTTTTTTCTTTGTCTATTTTGCTACCTTTGCAACCCTCGCGGTTTTACTATCCGGTTTCAATATGGATAGCCTTACGGCAATTTCTGCAGCGGGATCTGCAATCGCAAATGTTGGTCCCGGCTTGGGCGATGTCATTGGCCCATCGGGTAATTTTTCCAGCTTTGAGCCGGGTGCAAAATGGTTGATGACCGCAGGTATGTTACTCGGGCGATTGGAATTTTTTACACTGCTTGTGTTCTTCTCTCCCGCATTCTGGCGTGGTTAGGCCCGTAAACGCCTCTACGCGTTGACAAATAATGGATTAACCACAATTTCCACTCTCAAAAACGTGTGCGTTATGAGAACTATTGTGCATTGAATTTTATCCATTGAGCGTCAATTATATGGGTATGGCAGCGTTTATAACTGCCCAATAAACTATATCCAACAATAATAGGGAAAAACAACATAACCCGTTCACTCAAACAATATTGATAATAATACGTACACACCATGTCTAAAACGCAAAAAATCACTTCTATAGGTTTCCCAATTTTTTTCATACTCGCCGTTGCAGGTCTCTGCATTTTTGTGGTGGGTATGAGAAATGCCATAGCCGTATCCGCCATTGATGATGAATTTAACTGGAATAGCCAAGAAGCTAATCAAGAGGGCGCGCTGATCGCAGCCGCCAGCAATAAAGATGATACACCGCCCATCTTGGTCGAGATGTTTCTCTCACAATCATGCTCATCATGTGTACCAGCAGCACGATATGTCACCGATCTCTCCGAGCGCAAAGATATTGTCGTTTTATCCTGGCATGTGGATTATTGGGACGATTTGGTTGTGTTTCGCCATGGGAAATGGAAAGACCCCTACTCCAGCCGCGACTATACCTCTCGCCAACGTAATTATCGCCTAAATATTCCAACCGGTCGCATATATACGCCCCAAGCTGTTGTACACGGATCATTTGAAGATGTTGGTTCGCGAACAAGTGCAATTGAACCCTTGATATCCAGAGCCAAAAATGTCGTCGCAAAAAGCGACCATCGCTCCAAGTTGAATTTAACGCATGAAAATGATCAATTGACAGTATCTTTAAAAGGCACACCCCGCGATGGCGGGAAGTATGAAGCCAATCTGGTTTTTTTCCACCGCAATACACAAACATCCATTCTTGGCGGAGAAAATGCCGGACATGACTGGCGCGAGACAAATGTTGTTAAAGGATTGCGCCCGTTTGGTATCGATGGAAAACAATTTAAAACCAGTTTAAGCGCTAGCGAGATTGACGCCGATACAGGCTGCGCCATCATCGTTCAAGAGCGCCGTCTTGGACGGGTCGTCGCTGCTTCTTATTGCCCTTTACTTTAAAGCATTTCCGGTTTGAATTAATGCAGACGGCTTCTTTGCTCGGCAATAGCCAAACACTCACTCGTCTTTTGAATCCAGAGGAACGCCATAAAGCTCAAGCCGGTGAGAGAGTAATTTATAACCGTGCTCTTTTGCAATGCGATGTTGCAAGGCTTCAATCTCGTCATTTACGAATTCAATAACGTCACCAGAGCGCATATCGATCAGATGGTCATGATGATCATCTGAAGCCTCCTCATAGCGCGAGCGACCATCTTGAAAGTCATGGCGCTCAACAACATTGGCATCTTCAAAAAGGCGCATTGTTCGATAGACCGTTGCCACCGAAATACCCTTATCGATTTCGTTGGCACGGCGATGAATTTCTTCAACATCCGGGTGATCGTCCGCAACAGAGAGAATACGCGCTATCACGCGCCTTTGCTCTGTCATGCGCATGCCTTTTTCCACACAAAGACGTTCGAGCCGTTTGGGATCGCTTTCCGCTTCACCGGCATGCTGTAGAGGCTTAATTGAATTCGCCATCATGTCTCTCCGCAGTAAATCTAGCCACTTCAATCTAGATATTTGTTTATGAACCACCAATATATCGGTTGGGGGTGTTTACCAATCGATTACAACAGCTTTGCCAACACTATCCCATCACTACCGTCGCGATAATAATTCTTCCGCTGGCCTATATGGTGATACCCATAGCCCAGATAAAGCGCAAGCGCAGGCTCGTTTTGTTTACGAACTTCAAGGATAATCCGGCGTAAATTTAGCGTCTTGGTTTGCGCCTCCAGCTCAGCGAGGAGCGCTTTTGCAAGGCCGCAGCGTTGTTGCGCAGGGCTCACCCCGATTGACATAATTTCTGCCTCATCGGCGATTTGACGCCAAACCAAATACCCGCCTGGCGTTCTGCCAACGCCGTCCTCAGCAGACCCCCGCATTGCAAACAGTGTATAAACGAAGGGCTGTGCAAAACTATTTCCAATCTCTTCGCCGCTCCAAGCATGCGCGCCAAAAGCGTCTCGCTCAAGACAGATCAAAACCTCCCGGTCAGCAGGGGTTCCGGGCCTAATCGAGATCATATTCTTCGCTGTCATCCAAACTCCGCAAGATTGGGTTCAAGGGTGCCTATCTCACACGAGACCTAATTGCGCAAACATTGCCTTGGCAGAGGGTTTGGCATCAGGCGCTCTGAGGTAGAGAGGGGCAGGCATTTCATGATTGGGGGTCATTTGTGCGCCCAGAACCGCGAGAGCTACCGGATCAATGGTTGAAGCATTATTTTGTACCAGCGCTGCACCCTCTATATCATCCACAAGAACAGCGCCAGAACCTATGGCCTGTAATTTAGCGCCCTCTAATTGCATTTTAGAAATAGTCTCTGGTGCCCGCAGCCTCGCCATGATTTTATCTGGAGCTTCAACAAAAGGTGCAATATGTTCTGTAAGCGTCCCATTTTTATCTCGCTCATAAAGCGCTCCAAAAATTTCCCCCCGCCTTGCATCAATGAGCGGCGCAATCAAAGTCTTATCAATAGTGTTTGGATCGACAGAAAAACTTGCCGCCATTGCAACCAGACTGGAAACACCGACCACTTCCAGATTTTGCCCCAGAACAAGACCGCGCACAAATGCAAGACCTACACGAACACCGGTAAACCCGCCAGGGCCAATCGTCACCACCACCCTATCAAGATCTCGCACTTCCAGATTGGCTTTTGCCAAAAGCCCCGCCGCCATGGGCGCAATCGCTTCGCCATGACCTCGAGGCTTTTCATCAAGCGCATCTGTATTCTTTTTATTGGCGACACCTGCTTGTCTTTTTGGGGGTATGTTTAAGCTTTCACGAGCCAATACATTAACCTCTTCCCTTGCAAAGTTTTGCTCAGGCGAGCACTCAAGAATGGCGCCGCTGCACTGATGCAACGCTGTATCAAGGGAAAGAATTTTCATACGCATATAAAAAGAGCTGACAATTTAAGTTGGGGCATTTTCTTGTTTTAGAGCTACCTAATGTGTAATCTGCATGTATCCTATTATCCAACGCTTGTACATTACCGGCTTAAAACCAGCCTTCGGACCGCCAAATGAGACAATCCCTTATCTTTCTACCCTTTACGCTTATGATGATATGGACCCTTGCCATGATGATCGTAATGGTCATTCGCCGGGGCAACGATGCGAGCAGGCGCGGCGTTTCGATCGGCTCGCTTCCCGGTACAAGAGACAGCGCAACAAAACTTGGCGAAGGACCATTATGGTCGGCCAGAACCCAAAGCAGCAATGACCATGTTTTAAACCTGTTCGAAACGCCAATTCTATTTTATGCACTCTGTCTTGCCCTGTTTGTCACCAATTCCGTCACTACCCTGATTATTATTACAACATGGACCTATTTGGGTATAAGAGTCGTGCATGGACTTATTCATATAAGTTACAATCATGTGTTTCATCGCTTTGTCGCATTTGGGCTATCCCTCATATGCCTGACAATCATGATTGGTTCATTGCTAATGGCCGCGCTATAAAAGGAGCCCTGTCAATGGGGAAAGAAACCGTCAGACTCGCTGCCATTCAGGCGGCATCAGTTTTATTCGATAAAAATGCCAGCACACAAAAGGCGTGCACCCTCATCGAAGAGGCAGGTAAAGAGGGTGTTGATTTTGCTGTATTTGGCGAAACCTGGTTGCCCGGCTATCCGTTCTGGATAGAGAGCGGGATTACCGACCAAACATGGGAAGCAAGCGCAGACTATATCGACAATGCGATTATACTGGGCGGCGAAGAAACCGATGCCCTATGCGAGGCCGCAAAACGGGCCGGTACAGATGTTGCCATCGGAGTGGCGGAAAAAGACCCGAACACACAAGGCAGCACCTATTGCACAGCCCTGACCATTGGCCGTGAGGGCAAAATCCTCAATCGCCATCGCAAACTCAAACCCACACATGCAGAACGCATCATCTGGGCCGATGGCGACGGCTCGGGCCTTCATATTGTCCCGCGCGACTATGGGCGCATCTCGGCGCTCAATTGCTGGGAGCACCAAATGATGCTGCCCGGTTACGCCTTAGCCGCTGAAGGCACACAGTTTCATGCCGCTCTTTGGCCAGGGTGGGAAAAAACGCCCCGGCCAGAGGAATATTGTTGGGCAAGGCAGGCGCTCTTATCACGCGCCTTTGCCAGCCAGTCCGCTTCCTACGTAGTCTGCGCCGCCGGGATTCGTCTTAAAGAACACATACCGGACCATTACAAACATTTTGGCGAATGGGAGCATACCGGTCATTCGATGATCATCGATCCGCGCGGAGAAATTATTGCAGGACCACTGGAGGGCGAAGGCATGCTCGTTGCCGATGCTGACCCGGCAATCATCAGGGCTGCAAAAGCGGCCTGCGATATAGCCGGGCATTATTCGCGCCCTGATATTTTTACACTCAACATTGATATCCACCCGGCGCTCGTGCGTAGCACCCAAGCCCCAGTATGTAGTACCAACTACGCGAACCCTAAAGAAGGGGAAACAGAGCACCGGCCCCGCAAAACAAGCGTCATTGAGCCTAAACCCAAGTCAAAATCCTAATATAGCCTTAACAACAATATTGTCATTGTTCCAATCAATCGTTTTTAGCGCGATCGCGCCCAATTGTTAGGAGGCCTTTAACCCGAATTCGAATACAGTCACGATACTTATACAGAAGGTATCGCGCCAATATGAACTTCAGTTCGTTAGTTTCTAAATTCTCGCAATATTTTGCGAATAAGCACACCCACACAGATCGGGATGTGACGGATCAAATTCAGGAAATACTACAGGTCATGTCTGTGGGTATTGTGACTTTTGGCGAAGATAGAAATATCATTACACGAAACAGCACGACTGTTCGTCTTTCAAGCTTGCCCGAAGAATTATGGGAACCGGGAAACAGCGTCGAGACCATATTAGCGATTGGCGTTAAAAACAAAGTTTACAAAGAATATTCAACCGCCGATGAATATTTCGAACAATTCATTAAACAGATCAACGATAAGCAGGAGTTCAGGGCAACCCGGTATCACCCCCATGGGGTTATGATCGAAGAGACATTTCGTAAACTCAGGCAAGATCTTTATGTGGGCACCTATACCGACATCACAATCAGCCATCAACGCCAATTGGAATTAGAAGAACTAACCGAAAAGTTGCATGAAAAATCAGAAGCAGCGATGGCAGCCAATCGCGCTAAATCTGAATTTCTTGCTAATATGAGTCACGAAATTAGAACACCAATGAACGGCGTTCTGGGAATGGCCGAGCTTCTTGCAGATACCAAGCTCGACCAACAACAACAAGTCTTTGTCGATACTATTTCGAAATCTGGGAACTCTCTCGTCAATATTATTAATGACATTCTTGACTTTTCCAAAATCGAAGCTGGCAAGCTTGAGTTAAACCTTGTGCCCTTCTGTCTGGTACAGGCCATAGAAGATGTGGCCATGTTATTAGCAAATACCGCCGACGATAAGGTCGAGCTTATTGTTGATTGTGATGATAACATTCCGGAAACATTGCTCGGTGACCCTGGACGCGTACGACAAATTCTGACGAATTTAATCAGTAATGCGATTAAATTTACTAATGAAGGCTATGTCCGGATCAGCACACATTCGGAAATTAACGGGGATAATGCCAGCATTACCATTTCTGTCGAGGATAGCGGGATTGGTATAGCTCAAGATAAAATGGACATTATCTTTGAAGAATTTTCACAGGCAGAGAGCTCCACAACGCGTCGCTTTGGCGGCACGGGCCTCGGCTTGACTATAACCAACTCTTTGATCGAGGCCATGGACGCAAAGATCGAGGTTCAGTCCAGATTGGGAGAGGGTTCAACCTTTAGCGCCAATATTTGTTTTCCGATTGTGGAGGCTGAATCAAAAAAGCCGCTACCCGATATGGCGTCGGCCTCCATCTTGCTAGTTGACGACTTTGACCTTAGTCGCACAGTTATTGAATCAAAATTAAAGGGCTGGAATGCAGACGTAATTTCTGCATCATGCGGCAAAGATGCACTCGAGTCACTCCATCGTGCCCATCAAAATAATGTCCCTATTCCCGTTGCGATTATCGACCTTCACATGCCCGGCATGGATGGCCTTGAATTGGCGCGAACCATTCTCGATGATAGTGCGTTGGAAGACACTCAAATCATTATTTTATCAACGACAGATCACTCTTCCACAAGTAAAGAGTTTAAAGATCATAACGGGGTCTCATTTTTAAGAAAACCCGCAAACAGCATATTGCTAATGGATTCTTTAACCGTAGCACTCAATGCGTATGGACAAGAACAGCGCAAATCTCTGCCACAAGAGTCAGTTGCTCAATCGGAAAAACTAAAAATAAATTCGGTTAAAAAGATTCAAGTTCTGATAGCCGACGATAATCTTGTTAATCTCATGGTTCTTCAAAATATGATCGATGATCAGTACTATGATATTACAGTGGCAGAAAACGGTATCAGTGCCGTCGAACTATATCACGCAAACGAATTTGATATTGTTTTGATGGATATCTCCATGCCGGAAATGGATGGGATCGAAGCAACAAAGGCTATCCGTCAATTTGAAAACACTCACAACAAGCCGGAAACGCCAATAATTGCTATAACGGCACATGCCCTTACCGGTGACGGTCAAAAGTTCCTCAATGCTGGTATGAATGATTATTTGTCCAAGCCGGTAAACAAAAAGGCGCTTCAAGAAAAGTTGAACAAATGGGCTGATACACAGCCCTTACAGGCAAACCTTGCCGGCTAACCCTGCTAGAGCGTATCCGGGCTGGTTTATTATGACTCATCCCGGTTTTGCATTTTTTGCCCTGTTGAGATAATGAACCTTTTGTCCGGATTTTAAGACCGGAAAACTATACCCCATTTAAGGTTCATCATGAGCAAGCCCGCTTCTCAAGACCACGACATTATCGATCTCTCAACAGCTGAGAAAGCCCAGCCTGCAAAACCGACAAAATCGGTTTTTGTTAAAACCTATGGCTGCCAGATGAATGTCTATGATTCTGAGCGGATGCTCGGCCTGCTAAAACCGCTAGGCTTTGAAACGGTTGACCAACCAGAGGGCGCGGATCTCGTAATCCTCAATACATGCCACATACGCGAAAAAGCCGCCGAAAAGGTCTATTCAGATCTCGGTCGCCTGAAGAAATTTAAAAATGAGCGCACCGCGAGCGGTAATGATATGAAAATTGCCGTGGCGGGGTGTGTTGCTCAGGCCGAAGGGGCCGAGATTCGCACAAGGGCCCCAATCGTGGATTTGGTTTTCGGGCCACAAGCCTATCACCGGCTCCCCGAAATGCTGGCCCGAAGCGCCCGTGAAAATGACGAGGTGCTGGAAACCGATTTTGCTGTCGAAGAGAAATTTGACCGGCTAGCCGCTGAACGCGTCCATGACCCGAAAACCGACGGACCGAGCGCTTTTATCACAATTCAGGAAGGGTGTGATAAATTCTGCACCTTTTGTGTTGTGCCCTATACGAGGGGCGCCGAGATTTCACGGGGTATCGATCAGATCACAGCTGAAGTGCGCGCCCTCGCCGCTGCGGGCGTGCGTGAGGTGACTTTATTGGGGCAAAATGTTAATGCATGGCATAGCGAGCCCCCAAAAGGCCATCACGATGTTAGTCATATCGATACCGAAACAAACCATGACAAAAAAGGCACTTGGGGCCTTGGAAGCTTGTGCCGACACCTAGCAAAAGTCGGGGGTATTGAACGCATCCGCTTTACCACCTCCCACCCGCGAGACATGGATGAGGACCTTCTCGACGCTCTGGCTAATGAACCAAAATTAATGCCCTACCTGCACTTACCGGTGCAGGCAGGGTCCGACAATATCCTTAAAGCGATGAATCGCGGCCATACCGGAGATCATTATCGCAACCTTATCGCCCGTATTCGCGCCGCCCGCCCTGATATCGCCCTCTCGGGGGACTTTATCGTTGGCTTTCCCGGCGAGAGTGATAAGGATTTTGAAGACACGATGGAACTGGTCGCCGAGATTGGGTATGCCTCCGCATTTTCGTTCAAATATTCCCGCCGCCCCGGCACACCGGGCGCCGCAATGCCCGGTCAGGTCGCAGAAAATATAAAGGTCGAACGATTGGCGCGCCTTCAAGCATTACTCGAGGAACAGAAACAGGATTTCAATCGGTCGCAAGAGGGCAAAACCATGGATATTCTCTTTGAAAAGCCCGGACGTCATGAGGGTCAAATTATTGGCCGTTCACCTTATTTGCAAAGTGTTCATGTTGTTGCGCCACAATCGATGATTGGAACGATCCAATCCGTTACCATCACAGGGGTTACCCCGAATGCACTTTCTGGTAAACTGTCTGATACCGGCTCATAAACCAAACTAGAATAAAGGCTATCACCTTTGGACAAAAACTTCAGCGCTGAAAAAGCCTGGCAACGTGAAGAAGGCCAAAATACCAGCTCCCCCCGCCCGACCAAAAAAGGGGGCACGCAATATCTCGATTTTGCCGACAATCATTTGGTTGCAGCCCTTGTTGGCGCACATGATTCCAACCTTACTTTAATCGAAAAAGCACTCAATGTCCGTATCGACCCGCGCGGCAATCGACTGGCTATAACCGGCCTGAAATCAGCGCGCACAAGCGCGAGCAAGGCCTTGCAATCACTTTACGACCAACTTGAAAAAGGAGAGCCTGTGAGTGTTGGAGATGTGCGCGCAGCAGCACGCCTTGCGCAACCCGGCAGCGAGATTTTGGCTAACCGGCAAGCCTATACCATAAAAACGCCCAAGCGTATTATTAGTCCGCGCACAGACAATCAAGCGCACTACCTCGCGGCCCTTCAGGAAAATGATCTTGTTTTTGGAACCGGGCCTGCTGGTACCGGGAAAACCTATCTGGCCATGGCCCATGCGGTTCATTTATTACTATCTGGCAGTGTGGAACGCCTCGTTTTAACCCGTCCTGCCATAGAAGCAGGGGAGCGCATTGGTTTCCTGCCCGGAGATATGAAGGATAAAGTCGATCCTTATTTGCGCCCACTCTATGATGCACTCTATGATATGATGGATACGGACTTTGTTGAGCGACGATTAGCGGCAGGTGATATAGAAATCGCGCCGCTCGGCTTTATGCGCGGGCGCACTTTTGCCAGAGCTGCCGTTATTCTTGACGAAGGTCAAAACGCGACCGCAACTCAAATGAAAATGTTCCTTACCCGTCTTGGAGAAGGTGCAAGCATGGTCGTGACCGGTGATCCGGGACAAAGTGACTTACCCGCCCATGAAACCTCAGGTCTCAACGATGCACTCTCGATACTTGGTAATGTAAAGGGCGTTGGTCACACAAAATTTGTGGCTAAAGATGTGGTGCGCCATCCAATGGTCGCCCGTATCATTCGGGCCTATGACCGGCGCGACCAAAAACAAAAAGCACCTCCCTCTAAACCAACTGCTCCAAAAGAGTAATGAGTATGCCAATCGAGATTATATGCGACCATGATCCCTGGCTCGATATAACACCAGAGAAAAGTCTCGCCCCCCTGACAGAACTTGGACAAAGCTGTTTTGATGCGGTCGTCGCCCATGATGATAGCTGCCGGGGTGAGACAGCGCTTTTGCTTACCAATGATGCCCATATCCACAATCTAAACCGGGATTTTCGAGGTCGTGACAATCCCACAAATGTATTATCATTTCCCGGAGAACGGGCTAATGGGCACCTTGGTGACATTGCCCTTGGCTATGAGACATGTTTGGAAGAGGCACGGGAAAAAAATATTCCCCTGCCAAATCATATTGCACATTTAATTGTTCATGGTCTTTTACATTTAATCGATTATGATCATATTGAAGATGATGATGCGCTAAGGATGGAGGCACTGGAAGTGCAAATCCTGGCGCAAATGAAGATTGATAATCCCTATTGAAGTTAAGCCAAACAGCGCTCTTCTCGATATGGAAAAGGAGATACCTAAATGGGCGATTCTGCCCCGACGAATGATTTGGATACGACCAATGGATTGGATACATTGCAAAATGGACATCCAAAAGGCAGTTCTGAAGACTTGGGCAGGGATGCAGATCCCTCTATCGATCAATCTTTGGATGAGACCTCAAACGGGACCTCTCGCGGGGCTTTAAACGATAGCGTCACCAAGGGCGGTCTTCTGACGCGTATTCGTTCCATGGTTGGTGCACCTGGCCCCGATACAGAGTCTGAATCTCTGGAAACCCAAGCGAATGCGCTCGCCAATGCCCCGCGGACCCGGCGCGATATGATTGAGCGCGTGATCGCCTTTGATGAAAAACGTGTTTTCGATGTAATGCTACCGCGCGCCGATATAGCTGCAGTAGAAATAGAGACATCCATGCCCGATCTGATTCAGCTATTTTCTGATGCCGGTCACTCCAGAATGCCCGTTTATCGCAATGATCTCGACGACCCTGTTGGCATGGTCCACATCAAGGATTTGATTGGCATTTTGGCAGAAAACGGGCTTGGCCTTGACGATCCGGCGACCCGACCGGCTGTTAAAGCTGATAACAGGCCCGTGCTTAAAAACATTGTTCGTAAAATTCTTTATGTACCCCCCTCCATGCGCGTTGTTGATCTATTCTTGAGGATGCAAGCTTCGCGGATCCATATGGCGGTTGTTATCGATGAATATGGCGGCACAGATGGCCTTGTTACGATTGAAGATATTATCGAAGAAATCGTCGGTGAGATTCATGATGAACATGACGAAGATGAATTTCCGATGATTGCAGAACATACCAGCGGTGGGTGGGATGCTGATGCACGTATTGAACTTGAAGAATTAGAAGCAATTACCGGTGCTTCGCTACGTGATGATGAAGAGGACGTGGAAACCCTTGGCGGCTTAATTTTTGCCCTCGCTGGGCGGGTGCCCCTTCGCGGCGAAATTATTGCACACTCTGCCGGGTTAGAGTTTGAAATTTTAGATGCAGATGCACGCAAGATTAGAAAACTACGTATACGCCCTGTTTCAAACGCTGATGATAGCAATAGCATTTCTGCGTAACTGGCGGTGCTTTTTCATTAAGTAGATCTCGATACTGGTAATGACCAATCATATCAATCAATTCCTTATCAAACCGATTGAGCAAATCTCGACCCTATCGGGATGGCGACGATATCTGGTTGCTTTCTTAGGGGGTATTTTTGCAACCCTTGCGATGGCACCCTATTATCTCTTACCGCTTTTAATCATTGGCTATTGCGGTCTTTTCTTGATGCTAACATCGTTTGGTAGCGAAGGGGCGCCGCATCCGTTGAGGCGGGCCTTTCTTACAGGGTGGGCCTTCGGGTTTGGTTATTTCCTGACCGGGCTTTACTGGATGGGCTTTGCTTTTCTCACGCGCGGCGAACAATTTATCTGGATGCTTCCCATCGCAATACCTGCATTTTGTGCCTTTTTAGGATTATTTTTTGCTCTTCCCTCGCTCGTCTATGTCTGGTTTATCAAAAAATGGGAAAACCACCGCGTCCCTTCTCCAATTTTTAGACACGCTCTTCTTTTTGCCAGTCTCCTCTCGGTTTTTGAGTATGCACGCGGTCATATTTTAACTGGCCTTCCCTGGAACAATACCGGGCAAGCACTGGCCGGATGGATTGCCGGTGCACAAACAGCATCAATTTATGGGGTATACGGACTTGGGTTTCTGATCCTTTTGCTCTCATTATTTGCTGTAAGTCGCATCAACAAATCTATGATATTTGGCTGGCCGCTGACTATTGCCGGACTGGTTTTGCTTTATGCATCCGGTTTTTTGCTAATGTCTCTCACTCCCACCGCCCTGCGCGATGATGTGAAGGTCAGCATTGTTCAACCCAACATTCGACAAAAGGATAAAATTAATCCAGCTCTTGCGTCGCAAAATTTTGAAAAACTTCTAAAATTATCTGCAAGTTCCAACGCTGGCCGCGATCACACACGCCCTTCTGACTATATGATTTGGCCGGAAAATGCTGTGGCATGGATTGGGGATCAGCCTCATGTTCTCAATGCTATAAAACAGTCAATCGCACCCGATACAATTATTCTGAGTGGGTCCTTGCGTCAGCAACGCGATGAGAGCGGTAGAAACCGCTTCTTCAATACGTTAGCGATCCTTGAAGACAACAATGCTGACAGGCAAGTATCGCGCTATTATGATAAACATCATCTTGTTCCTTTTGGGGAATATTTGCCCCTTAAGGGCCTTTTACGCGCCATTGGCCTTGCCAAAATTATGCCCGTGGAAGATGGCTTCACAGCTGGGACTGGTCCGCAAGTTTTGGACTTTGGTCCTGCGCCCTTTGCACCGCTAATTTGTTACGAAGCCATTTTTCCCGGAAAGCTATACCCGAAAGGTCAACGGCCAGAGTGGCTCATGACCGTAACCAATGATGCCTGGTTCGGTGACGGGGCGGGCCCAAAGCAACATCTTGATCAAGCGCGCCTTCGCTCTATCGAAACTGGCCTGCCAATGCTGCGCTCGGCAAATACAGGAATTTCTGCTGTCATTGATGCGAACGGAAGAGTGATTGACAAAATACCGCTTTATGAACAAGGGGTCCTAGAAACATTTTTGCCGCCGGCCAAAGCCAATACACTCTATAACCTTTTAGGCGATTGGCTTTATGGGATGATGCTGGCTGTCGTTTTCGCGTATTTATGGGTCTCGAGAAAAAATCAACGGGATTAATCTCCACCCCACAAAACCGGATGCTTGTTCGCTCGCGATATTTTTCTACCCCATAGATTCGCATCAACACAAATTTACGCGTATAGTCGCATTATAGGTAATTTCCGGCTCGCATCACCCGATTTTGCATGTGTTGCAAATGCGATAAATCGCCCAATGATTTTGCAAGCATATCCGCCGGATTATATGTAAAGGCTGTTTCGGGCTAAAGAAAACTAGCTGACAGTCAGTGATAAGAGTTTGTGTAACCGGGCAGAAAAGAATTCTATGGAAGATGTCTCAAAAAGAGTACACCCGATTGATGCCCATGTTGGTTTGCGCGTTAGGTTGCGCAGACAAATGCTTGGCCTTAGTCAAAACGAATTGGGACATCAGCTGGGTGTTACATTCCAGCAAATCCAAAAATATGAAAAAGGGGCAAACAGGATTGGCGCTAGTCGTCTTTATGAAATTGCCAATGCCTTAAATGTTGAAGTCCAGTATTTTTACGACAATGTCGAGAATACGAAAGCAACCCTCGATAAAAAGCCGGGTGGCGAATTTGATGATATCAGCGCTGCTGAAAGCGTTAAGCTTTATCAGTACTTTTCAAAAATACCTGATCATGAGGTACGCAAGTGTCTTCTGGAATTTATGAAGGCCATCTCCAACGAAGCAGCAGGCGGCGCAGCGAACGGCGATAACCGTTTGAAAGAGAAAAACGAAAAATCCTTATAAAAACATTACGTTGATTGTGTGCCTATATATAGTTCAGAAAATTTATGATCAGTATGGGAATTTTAAAAAGCGTTTCAAACCACCCCTTGATAAATAATCTGGACAGCGACAAACGTTTTAGGTTTTTAAAGAATGAAGTGCTCTAGAAACGAATACCGATTTCAGTAAGCGCTGTTAGACTGTCTTCTTGTCCAGAAATTGGCGCATTTTCAAGTTTCTTGGACTCCACATATTGCGCAGCAGCACCAACTGTAATTCCTCGACCTAAGAAATAAGTTATGCCCGCTTGAGCCGTTTGGGTATCCCTTGTTATTTGCGGATCGGTTAATATTGGGGCTGGACCAATAATATTAGCTTCTGATTGTCCGTATCCCAACATAAATCCCCAATCGCCAGTTTTATATGTTAGGCCTGCGTCAAAAGCAAAATAATCATCATCGTCAGAATCAGGAATAGAAATCCCTGCATTTGTTGTTTTTACAGAACCACCAAGTGTGAGCCCGCGAAAAGCTAAGTTTAAGCCAACGGAATAAGCTTGATAATCATCGAAGAAATTCACAACCGCATTTGCATCTTCTTCGGCAGTCACAACGCTCGCGCCGAAACCAACGACCAAATCATCTCCGCCATCTGATCCGAAGTCGAGTCCTTTTTGATAGAAAAACGCACCTTCCAAAACATTTTGCCAGCGCGAACTTTCATTAAGGAGGCTAGTCTCGGGGATTAATTCGCGCTCATCTTGCGGCGCGCATAAAGCCTCTCCACATTCGGAAAGCCTTGGAGAATAAGAAACCCCTAATTGCAAACCACCCACAACGCCGCCAAACAAATTAGCTGGTGGAAGATAGCTTATCTTTGTTGCGTAACCGGAAAAATCATTGATTGTATGGATATCATTCAATCCGGATAAATCCGTACGGAAATCATTAACATTCACGGACTGGAAAATGGTTGGAGCCGTTACAGCCAATTGACGGGCAACACCTGAGTCACGACCCACGATTACCTTACCAAACCCACCGCGGGCATAACCGTAGGCTCCTTGCACAAACGCATCACCAGACAAAGGCCCAACACCTCTAGGCCCGCCGATCAGAAGACCCGATTGTCGGCCAGCAGAAAATGATTGTCTGGGTTGATTTTCATCAAAGCGCGCACCAACAACCGCACCAAGCTCAATTCCGTTATCCAGAATGCGCGAGCCTTTCAGGGTGATTTCTGCATCAACATCGCCTTCACCATCGCCCGTATCATCTATACCTATAACGGCACTTGCCTTGCCTTTTAGCTCAAGGTCTATCCCGTCTTGTGCAGATGCTGCAGAGACGGAGAAAAATGCACCAAAAACAGAAACGGCAATGGCCGCCATCCCTGCCATGGCATTTGCCTGTCCGAAAGGTTTCCGGGCAACAGGACTTATCGACTGGCATGATGTCATGCCGTCTTTTTCAGGTCCCCATTTGGACCGAGTATATGTTGTCCCCGAATTGCGCATTAGTCCTGCAATTAATAACCTTCTATTTTTTCTACTCTCTCTACTCAATTACTCTTGCCGAATTCTCTTGGCGAAAATTCTTCCAATATTACCGGGATCATACTTAACCGGACTAAACCTGTTTATCCGCATTAAACCTCTTTTTAGTAACCCCGCCTCATTAACCCATGACCAATTACAGTCATAACCAAGGTTGTTACGGCACTACCCGGCAATTATTTGGTAATTATCATATAATAACTTTCTCACATCAATTCTGGCGAAATCGTTAAAAACTCACCAACGCAACACGGATTTTGCCAAGCGCGCCTTTGAAGCAACACTTTGCCTTACCCTGCCTGTCCATTTGGACTGGCATACCCCACAAAATACTCAAACTCCCCACCCATGTCGCACTAAATCTCGATAACATTACAATATCTCGTTAACATCATCTCGATCACTTCAATGTCGCGACCACATTATAGCTTTCAACAACACCTTCTATTCACAATTGGTAACGATATCTGGTCTTTCGATATGCATTACTTTCAATCAGAACAAATTTGAGTTTCGGACTAAATCTGGCTCAAATTCGGTGCGGTATAGCTAAAAATGTATCACCCCACCACGGGCATTACCGGTCTATATTTCCCTCTATAGTATGTCCGGGTCAAGCTAATATTCGATAGTACGGTATGAACATGCTGCAATGTGTTGGTATTACCACGCTATATTATATCATTTCACGCTATATTGTGCTTCTTGGAGCGAAATCTCGAGAATAGTGATTGCAACATCCCCTCCAATAGTGATACTGCGCTTGGTAAATATTTTATCTGGAATTGTTCATGAATATTTTAAGCACCAAAACCCTATCATCTTTTGTGAAACATGCTGCGCTCGTTAAAAAAGCAGGTATGGCCATATTGGCTGTTCTAGCGCTATCGGCTTGCGGTAGTGTTAGTAAAAGCTCGGGTAATCGCACGATCGTCCCTGGCCTCTCAGGCAATTCCTCAGGCAGTCAGGTAACAACTGTTAATCGTTATCTCTGGGGCGCCTCACTGGAAACGGTTAATTTCCTGCCTATTGCCTCGGCTGACCCTATTTCAGGCCTTATTATCACTGACTGGTACGTTAATCCGGAATCAACTACCGAGCGTTTCAAGGTTAATGTCTATATTCTTGATCAGGTCCTGCGCGCCGATGCCCTGCGGGTCACCGTATTCCGGCAAGTCCGGGAGGGCGGTGCTGGATGGGTTGATGCCAAAGTTAATCCATCAACACCGCGGGAAATGGAAAATGCCATTTTGAACCGAGCCCGCCAATTGCGTCTCAATAGTCTTGAGTAAGCCCGTTTAGGAATGAATTTTCATTTCGCTAAAGAAACTAATGCCTATTAATAAGATAGGTAGGCATATATGTTTAGCAACCTGGATGGCGGCACTTATCATCTGGTCAAATGGCTCCCTATAACCAAAAAATTTGATGCCGTCATCATAAAGTCCAAGCGCTCAATAGTTGATTTTAACCTTCAAACACCTGTCTAATTTGGGGGTTGCCCCGTAAATTTCATGTTGGAAATCCGATGACCGACCCAATAGAACGCTATAATTTCAAGGAAGTAGAACCACGCTGGCGCAAGGCATGGGCAGATCAGGATGTGTTCGCAACGGGCAGTGATCCAAGCCGCGAGAATTATTACGTCCTCGAGATGTTCCCCTATCCCTCTGGCAAGGTCCATATGGGCCATGTCCGTAATTACTCCCTTGGGGATGTCATAGCCCGTTATAAAAAGGCCCGCGGATTTAATGTGCTCCACCCTATGGGCTGGGATGCTTTTGGTATGCCCGCAGAAAATGCTGCAATGGAAACCGGGGCACACCCGCGCGAATGGACCTTGGCCAATATCGAGGCCATGCGAACAGAGCTCAAGGGAATGGGGCTTTCTATCGATTGGTCCCGGGAGCTGGCTACCTGTGACCCTGCCTATTATGTCCATGAGCAGCGCATGTTCCTTGAATTCTGGAAGGCAGGCTTTGTTGAGCGGCGCGAAAGCGTCGTCAATTGGGACCCCGTCGATAATACAGTGTTGGCCAATGAGCAGGTAATAGACGGTAAGGGCTGGCGCTCTGGGGCACCTGTGGAGCGGCGCAGCCTTTCGCAGTGGTTCCTGAAAATCACCGATCAAGCCGATGACCTTCTTGAGGCCCTTGACGATAATCGCCTTGAGGGCTGGCCGGAGAATGTGAAGCTTATGCAGCGCAACTGGATAGGCCGGTCAAAGGGCTGTAAAATGGTGTTCCATTTCGCAGGCGAAACCAATTTATCCGATAATTTAAAAGGGGGCCTGGAGGTTTACACCACACGCCCTGACACCCTGTTCGGAGCCTCCTTTGGGGCAGTGGCGACGGACCACCCTCTAGCTAAACATTATGCAGAAAGTGACCCGGAGTTACAGGCATTCATTCAGGAGTGCCAAGCGGCAGGGACCTCAGAAGAAGCAATCGAGCGCGCCGAGAAGAAAGGGTATGCCCTCCCCATCTCGATCGAGCATCCCTTTGAGGCCGGTAGGACCCTGCCCGTCTATGTCGCTAATTTTATTTTGATGCAATATGGTACGGGGGCAATTTTTGGCTGTCCGGCCCATGACCAGCGAGATTGGGACTTTGCCAAAAAATACGGGTTGGAGATTACACCCGTGGTATGTCCCCCAGGACAAGACCCCGCCTCATTGACCCCTGGTGATGCCCCTTATGTAGGGCCGGGAGCCCTTGCCAATTCCGGATTTTTAAATGGCCTTACCGTAGAAGATGCCATTGCGGCTGCGATCGCCAAGGTGGAAGCACTCGAACAAGGCAACGGCCATACCAATTATCGCCTGCGTGACTGGGGTATTTCCCGCCAGCGCTACTGGGGATGCCCGATACCGGCGATCCATTGCGACAAATGCGGGGTCGTACCGGTC
Source organism: uncultured Caulobacterales bacterium (assembly GCA_964392325.1). GTDB lineage: Bacteria > Pseudomonadota > Alphaproteobacteria > Caulobacterales > Parvularculaceae > CALLPQ01. The sequence continues at coordinate 51,848 of CAYMPJ010000003.1, read as the reverse complement.
CCTGAAGCGGACCTACCAATCGAATTACCTGATGTGGACGCCAGCGAATTTTCTATTCCCGGCAACCCCCTCCTTCGAGCGGAAGAGTGGCGCAAAACCACATGCCCATCATGCGGGGCAAACGCCTTGCGCGAAACCGATACGTTCGACACATTCATTGACAGCTCATGGTATTTTGCCCGCTTTGCGGCCCCTCACGACACCAGACCAACCGACCCGGATATTATCGATCAATGGCTACCCGTTGATCAATATATTGGCGGCATAGAACACGCCATCTTACATCTTCTTTATGCCCGCTATTACACACGCTGCATGAAAGCGACCGGGCATTGTCAGGTTGATGAGCCCTTCGCAAACCTGTTTACACAAGGCATGGTCACCCACGCGACCTTTAAAGATGAGGATGGCACTTGGCTCACCCCCGATGAGGTCGACATTCAGGGAAGCACCGCAACGCGCCTTTCGAATGGCACACCGGTGAAAATCGGCCCCGTCGAAAAAATGTCAAAATCAAAAAAGAACGTCATCTCGCCCGAGACTATTGCCCAGGATTATGGCGCAGATGCCGCTCGTTGGTTTATGCTTTCAGACAGTCCACCGGAGCGTGATGTAGAATGGACCGATGGGGGCATTGAGGGCGCTTGGCGCTTATTGGGGCGTATTTGGGATTCCGTGGCCGCTTATCCGGGCATTCTAAAAGATCTCGACCTTGGCAGCGTTCCACCTACTCTCAATGAAGACGATAAAGCCCTGCGCCAGATCACCCACGCAACCATTCACAATATCACCGCAGACATTGAACATTTTCGCTTTAACAAAGCAGTTGCCCGTATCTATGAATTCATCAATGCCATCCGGAAAGAAAATAAAGACCTCAATAGTTTCGTTCGCGCCGAGGCTTTAAGCAGCCTTACCCAGCTGATAGCCCCCTTCATTCCTCATTTGGCTGAAGAGTGCTGGTTGACCTTGGGCGGGAAGGGGCTGGTCTATAATGCCCCTTGGCCAATCGCCGATGATAGTCTTTTGGTGACGGACACAATTACCCTGCCCCTACAGGTCAATGGCAAAAAACGCGGCGAGCTGGTCGTGAACAAAGATGCGGATAAAGAAACAGTTGAAAAAATGGCCTTGTCTGATGTGGGGGTTCAGCGCCATATTGAGGGCAAGACAATTCGTAAAGTCGTGGTGGTCCCCGGCCGGATTGTAAATATTGTTGCTAACTGATTTTTCGTTAGCATTATAAAAGTTGGGAATGGTGGAAGCTCATGAAGACTTTAATAATAACGATCATGGTTATATGTTTTGCGCCCCTGTTAAGCGGGTGCGGATTCCAGCCAATTTATGCAGAACAACAAACCGGCAAAGGCATCGATGGTTCAAAGGCCAGTCTCCTTGGCAATATTACGGTCGCAAACATTATCTCGACCCGCGATGCCGGCGAGGGTAATCTTGCTGTTCAACCCATCTTGCGACGCGCGCTTGAAAGCCGGCTGTTACAGGGCGCGAGTAGCACCGATGAATATGAGCTTTTTGTTACTGTAACCCCGGTCGCAAGACGCCTTGCCGTGCAACTAACCGGCACAGTGACCCGCCTTAACTACACACTCAATAGCCGCTATCGCCTTGTTCATAAACAAACCGGTGCGATGGTAAATGGCACGCCCACTGCCATTGCTTCTTTTAATCAGGTTACGTCGCAATATTCTTCGCTATTTGCAGAACGTGAAGCCGTTGAAAAATCCGCAACACGTCTGGCAGAACAAATTGAACGCGATATTTTATTGCAGCACGATGTCTTGAAAAAACGCATTGCCATTGCCGAAGAGAAGGGTCAAAAACGTGAAGAAGGTTTTGATCAGTTTGAAGACCCCGAAGACGACACGCCATTTGACCCTGATTTTGATCCCGAATTAATTCCGGGGCGATGATCACGGCCCATGGTTGCACTCAAAGGGAAATCAATTGAAGGCGCGCTGGCAAAGCGAGACCCGGCTTTTTCTGCTTTTCTTGTTTATGGACCCGATCAGGGATTGGTGAGTGAACGTGTAACGCGCCTTGCCCATCAGGTCGTGACCGATCTCAATGATCCTTTTAACTTCATGGAGCTTAGTGAGGCAGATTTAAAATCTGAACCCGGGCGTCTCTCAGATGAAATTACGGCATTATCTTTTATGGGCGGTGAACGGGTTATCCGTGTACGCTGTAATGGTGAAGCAGCGGGCCCCGCAATACCCGGCTTCCTTGATGCGCTTGATAAAGACCATCTTAAACCCAATGGAATTGTTGTTATTGATGGCGGTGATCTGGGCCCGCGCTCTTCGCTCAGAAAAGCTTTCGAGAAAGCAAAAAAAGCAGCGAGCCTTCCCTGTTATAACGACACACCAGTTGCATTACGCACTGTAGCGACACAAATGGCGGAAGAGTTTGGCCTGCAATTTGACAAGGACGCGCTTGCCCTGACCACACAAATTCTGGGCGAGGATCGCGGTATAACGAGATCAGAACTTGAAAAATTATGTCTTTATAAAATGCCACCAAAGGGAGGGGCGGACTCAAATTCTGACAGATTGATTACCCTTGGCGATGTCAGGGCGTGTCTTGTTGACGGTGTAAGCGATGCCCTTGATGAGGTTATTAGCGCTTGTGCGGATGGACGCACCGGACCTTTATCGGTCGCACTTCATCGCAGCGCAACTGGCGGTATTAACCCCGTTAGTATTCTGCGTAGTCTGCAACGACAATTTTCTCGTTTAAAACAGGCAAGGCATTTTATGGATGAGGGAGCAAACCCGAATGAAGCGATGAAAAAATTACGCCCCCCTGTTTTTTTTGGCGAGCAAGATGCGTTTAGAGAGCGCCTGAACAGCTGGCCTACGCTGAGACTAAAACAGGCCCAACGCATGTTAACGCAAGTTGAGCTGGAAGCGAAAACAACGGGGGCGCCCCAACGCGAGCTGGTTGAACGCGCGGCCCTGCGCCTTGCGCGTATGGTGCGACGCTAAAAATATTTCCGGCAAAGCAGCTTTAAGCCGATGATCCCATTAAGCGGCGGCAAACATCATCAAGCTGATCGAGATCAAGGTAGGATATTGTGACCTGACCTTTGCCTCCGGCAGAGTGATTTATTGATACTTCTAAACCCACAGCTTCAGCCAAGTCGCGCTCCAACGCTCTGGTATCTGCATCTTTTGTCGTATCTGTTTTCCGGTCCTTTGGCTTTGAGCCGGATTTATCGTTAAACCCCGTTTCCCCGTCTCGTTTAATCAACGCCTCTAATTGGCGCACACTCAAACCCTTTGAAATTGTCTCACTCAAATGCAAGGCACTTTCCGGACTGGAAAGGAGCGCCCTGGCATGTCCTGCAGAAATCACTCCATTTGCCAGAGCCTCGCGTGCAGCTTTTGATAGGCCAGTCAAACGCATCATGTTCGCTACATGGCTTCGGCTTTTGCCTACTGCTTGTGCAATCTCTTCCTGACTTCGCGCATATGTTTTACTCAGATGATGATAGGCCTCCGCCTCTTCCATCGGATTCAAATCCACCCGCTGCACATTTTCAATCAAGGCAATTTCAGCCGTTTGCTGATCATCGAGTGAACGAATGACAACGGGCACTTCGTGAAGGCCGGCTTTTTGTGCCGCGCGCCATCGACGCTCCCCTGCAACAATCTCAAAGCGCGGGGCATCTTTAGGGGCATCTTTTATCGGACGCACGAGAATAGGCTGTAAAAGGCCGGTAGATTTTATTGAAGCAGCAAGATCATTTAGAGCATCAATATCAAAATTTTTGCGCGGCTGGGTAGGATTGGCTCTTATATATTCAATAGGCACGACATTATCCGGCGCTATATCTGTATTAACCTCATCATGATCCATATATGGGCCCGTTTGGGGCTTTGCTGGCATCACTGGCCTACGGGCTTTTTCAGTTGTCGCCGTCCGGGGCGCATCCTGGGCGGGATTTATTTTAGAGGGGCGCTCACCCAGCAAAGCGTCCAGGCCCCGGCCCAATCCGCGCGATTTTTTCGCACCCGTATTTTGAGTGGACGTTCGAACAGGGTTTGCATGTTGAGGCGGGGTTTTTTTATCTTCCGTCATAATATAATCTCAAGTCTCTTTCATGCACTCAAATAAATTCTGCTTTAGCTGTGACCGGAGGTGTTGAGCGCGCGGTTCGTTCTTTTTGTATTATCTCGCTAGCAAGGCGCAAATAAGCTTGAGAACCAGGACATTTCAAATCATATAACAAAGCTGGCTTGCCGTGGCTTGGGGCTTCCGAAACGCGTACATTGCGGGGAATTACTGTTTTGAAAACCTTTTCACCAAGATGACCGCGCACATCTTCTTCAACTTGGACTGAAAGATTATTGCGCTTATCGTACATGGTCAGCACAACACCATAAAGCTCAATAGTATCATTTATTCGTGTACGAACTGTTTCAATCGTCCGCAATATCTGGGAGAGCCCCTCAAGAGCAAAAAACTCACACTGTAACGGAATGACAACCCCATCACAGGCAACCAATGCATTTATTGTCAGTAGACTGAGGGATGGTGGGCAATCAATGATGATGTAACTTGTTTGCGGGAAAGCGCTCATATATTCATCGATTGCATCTTGAAGACGATAATGGCGGCGCTCCACATCAACTAATTCAATTTCAGCGCCAGCCAAATCCTCCCCAGCCGGGGCAATGGTCAGCCCCGGAATGCCTGTCTCCATCACCGTTGCTTCCAGCCGGTATTCACCCGACAGAACATCATAGGTGGTCAATTCACGGCGGGAAGCCTCAATCCCAAGCCCAGTAGAGGCATTGCCCTGTGGGTCCAGATCAATCAGTAAAACCTGCTCACCCACCGCAACCAAGGCTGTAGCAAGATTAATCGCGGTCGTCGTTTTGCCGACCCCGCCCTTTTGATTGGCGATGGCAAAGGTTCGGTGCGTACGCTCGGACATTCTGACTCAATCCTTTCAAGGCCCCCAAATGCTTCAACGACCCTCTATTTTTTCAGAGGGGCCAATTTGGAAATTTGGTAAATCACGGCTTCATCACTGGTTTTACTCGGATGCTCTTGAACATTCATATGCCATTGTTGGCGAGCAATGGCGAGTTCTTCCTCGCCCTTCGCCCCCTTCATAAACAGGCATTGTGTGTTTGGTCCCATCAGCGGATAAATATAATCACAAAGCTTAACCAACGGGGCAAGGGCTCTTGCTGTGATTATATCAGGTTTTTTTCCCAAAACGAGAGTTTCAATTCTACATTGTTTCACGTGAAACAATTTGAGACCCATAGCCATACCAACGTCTTTTAGAAAGGTTGCCTTTTTGCCAGTGCTCTCAACGAGGGTAATCTCGAGAGATCGCCCAAGAAATTCTTCTGCGCCCATAGCCGCAAGAATAAGCCCGGGAAACCCTGCGCCAGAACCAATATCTAGAAGTCTGGACTTTCCCTCTGGCAATAAAGAATAGAGCTGAGCGCTATCAAGATAATGGCGCTCCCACCGGTCAGGCAAGGTCGTGCGGGAAACAAGATTATGGTGGCGGGCTGTTTCCATAAACACACCATCAAAGGTGCGTAGCCGCTCAATGATTGCGTCTGTTAAACCCAGCTTTGAAGCCAGTTCGTCGAGACCGGCCACTTTAGACATACTACTCACTACCTGCTCGCTTATCGGTTTTCGTGGAGCCCGGTACGCCCTTTTTGATATGGGCAAGAATGAGAGCGATAGCTGCGGGCGTCATGCCTTCGAGCCGGGCCGCCTGACCGAGAGTTCCGGGTTTTGCGCGGATCAGTTTTTCGCGAACCTCATTCGAAAGACCGGAAATTTGCCCATAATCCAGCGCCTCGCTAATGACCAAAGACTCATCCTTCCTAAAGGCGAGTATGTCCGCTTTCTGGCGGTGTAAATATCCCGAATATAGAGCCTCAATCGCTAATTGCTCACGGATTAAACGGGGCCATTCTTTTAGAGCGGGAAACAGGCCTTCCAGCTTTTCCAATGTGACATCGGGAAGAGAAAGCAAATCCAGCACAGACCGGCGACGTCCATCCTGATTTACCTTTAACCCCATTGAAGAAGCTTCATTGGGCGTAAGTTGGGTTTTCGTAGCCCAATCTCTGGCCTCTCTTAAGTCGGATTGTTTCACGTGAAACAATGATGCCCGCTCCGGGCCGACAATTCCGGCCTCTATCCCGACTGGGGTTAGGCGTTGGTCCGCATTATCAGAGCGCAACGTTAACCGATATTCCGCGCGAGAGGTAAACATACGATATGGTTCCGTGACACCATTAGATACCAAATCATCGATAAGAACACCAATATAGGCCTGCGAGCGATCAAGAATGAAAGGCTCCGCGGCACCCAAAGCCTTACGGGCAGCATTCACCCCGGCCATCAGCCCTTGCGCGCCTGCCTCCTCATACCCTGTGGTTCCATTGATTTGACCCGCAAGAAACAGCCCGGGCAACGGGCGGGTCTCCAGCGTGGGTCGTAAGGATCGCGGATCGACATAGTCATACTCAATAGCATAGCCAAAACGTATGATAGAAACATTCTCAAGCCCGACCATTGTTCGCAGAAAAGCATCCTGCACATCAGAAGGAAGAGAAGTCGAAATTCCATTGGGATAGACCGTATGATCGTCTAGACCTTCCGGTTCTAAAAAAACTTGGTGCTGGTCGCGATCTCGAAACCTAACCACTTTATCTTCAATAGAGGGACAATAACGTGGCCCTTGGCCCGAAATTGACCCGCTGTAAACAGCCGATTTTGCAAGATTATCAGCGATAATCTGATGGGTTTTCTCATTCGTATGAGTAATACCACAAGAGATTTGAGGAACCTCAACAGTATCGGTCATAAAGGAAAACGGCACTGGCTGCTCATCAGCGGGCTGCATTTCCAATAAGTCCCAATCAATGGTACGGCCATCAAGGCGGGCGGGAGTTCCGGTTTTGAGGCGACCCATGGTAAAACCTCCACTATAGAGCCTTTTGGATAGTCCCGTCGAGGGTTTCTCCCAACCCTCCTTACCGGTTGCCCGGCCAGCGGGTATCCGTTCGGCACCCATATGAACGATCCCATCTAGGAACGTACCGGTCGTTAGCACCACCGCTTGCGCCCTGATCTCGGAGCCATCAACACCAATAATGCCGGAAACCTTGCCATCCTCGACCATCAGGTCTTCCACGGCGAGCCCCAAAATATCAAGGTTTTCGGTGTTATTGACGGCTTCTTGCATATGCTTGCGATAGAGCGCCCTGTCGGCCTGCGCACGCGGGCCCCGCACCGCCGGACCCTTTGATCTATTGAGCATTCGGAATTGAATACCGGCGCGATCAATCACCCGCCCCATCAAGCCGTCGAGCGCATCAATCTCCCGCACGAGATGTCCCTTACCCAATCCGCCAATTGCTGGATTGCAAGACATCTCTCCAATCGTATCCAATCGATGGGTCGCCAATAGGGTTTTTGCCCCCGCACGCGCAGCAGATGCAGCGGCCTCGCACCCAGCATGGCCGCCTCCGATAACAATGACATCATATTCTGTTTGCTGTTGTTTTGACATGACGGGTATTACTTTGTGCGGTTTAAGCGGTGTTGGAATATATATAGTAGTCTATAGGGCAAAAGGAATGGAATAGGTAGATAGCGAATTGTTTCACGTGAAACATTTTAGCAAGACACAAAGGTCTAACTTATTTTCCGATGCAAAAACTGGAGAATATCTCTCCCAAAACCTCTTCCACATCAATAACACCCACCAATCGACTGAAAGCCCGATCCGCGAGGCGTAAGTCTTCTGCTGCAAGTTCTGGGTATACCAGCACATTCTCTTTAGCCCTACCCAAGGCCTCCAATGCGGAACTCACCGCTTGCACATGACGCTCCCGATTTAGAAGGCCGCTTGAGGGTATAAAGCTGTGATCTTCAAAAACTGTCTCTATTCGGGACACCAAACCTCCCAGCCCTACCCCGGATTTTGCGGAAATACTAACCCAGGAAAAAGCCGAATGAGAGAAATCACCCAGTGGCCCCTCCCATAAGTCTGCTTTATTTAATACAACCACATCCCCCGGCCGTAGGCCATACTCCCTGATAAGGCTTTCATCGTTTAATGTTTCACGTGAAACAATCATACCATCGAGAACCAAAATGCGCAGACCAGCAACAGCCGCTCGCTCTTTTGTCCTACGCATTCCCTCCAGCTCAATGGCATCATCACTACCCTCTCTGAGCCCGGCTGTATCAAAAAGGCACACGGCCATACCAGCAATATCGAGCGTCGCCTCAATCACATCACGGGTGGTTCCCGGCTGGTCAGAAACGATCGCCATATCGCTTCCAACCAGTAAATTCATCAAGCTGGATTTACCCGCATTGGGCGGGCCCAAAAGTACGACCTGAAGCCCTTCACGAATAATTTTTCCTGACTTCGCACTCGCAAGAGCTGCCCGTAATTCATCACTCAACTCGCCTATAGCGGGTAATGCATTTGATGAAATCGCAGCAGGAACATCGCCTTCATCCGGAAAATCGATGTCGGCAGCAAGCGGCGTTAGAATTTTCAACAATAAAGCCCGCCAAGCCAAAACCCTATCACTTAAAGACCCCTCTAATTGGCTCAAAGCCAAGTTTTTCTGCCGGGTCGTTTCGGAATCGATAAGATCAGCTAAAGCTTCGACTTCTGGCAGGTCCATCTTGCCATTTTTCAATGCCCGAAGGGTAAATTCACCCGGTTCTGCGAGCCTCGCCCCCAACCCTGAGAGCCGTTTATACAGCTCGGCCTCGACCGCACGACTACCATGGCAATGCAACTCCAACGTGTCTTCTCCGGTGAAGCTTTTTGGCCCGGCAAAAAATATCACCAGGGCATTATCCAGCGCTGCACTGCCCTCACCAGTCAATGAATTTAGCCTCGCCACTCGGGGTTCGGGCACCTCTCCGATCAAGGCTTTTGCGATAGATTTAACCCCTGCGCCCGACAATCGATAGACACTCACCCCCGCCTTACCCGGTGCAGACGCCCGGGCATAGATGGTATCCGTATCACTCATGAACCCCTACGATCCAGCATCGCTTTTTGAGCTATTCGCCATCGCGCTGGCCATCATTTGCTGAAATTGTTCAAAACCTTTACCCCCAGCATTCATCCACTGGTTCATCAAAGTCTCCGGGTTCCCCAGATTTTCAAGATTTTCCTTTGCCTGACGGTTCATTTCGGCCACGATCATCTCATTAACAGCGCTAACATCAGGCAACCCAAAAAGCCGGCGCGCCTCTTCGGGTGTACAATCAATATCAATGGTCATTCGCATATCGGCCAATCTCCTTTTCTCTATCTATACCCTCAATAAGGGGCCATGCAACAATAGCCCTTTCAAAGCCTATCTATTACGCGCTAAAAGTCACCTCGATGGTATCTATCCACTACAATTGCCAAGTCAGAAAGCTATTCCTATGCGCACCCTCATTGCCCGCTCATTTCTTATAAGCATCGCCGTTTTACTCTCTTCTTGCGGGGCAAGCGAAAACCCAGCGCAAGGAACCCAGATCAAACAAAGTCAAAAGGGTTGGCAGCTCGATATTAAAGGCGATTTAAACTCGTTTTTCGAATGTCTTGAGGCAGAGGATAAAACATTGATTTCTGCACACCGGGGCGGGGCTTATCCCGGCTATCCAGAAAACGCATTGGAGAGTGCGCAATATGTTTCCAGTCAAATCCCCGCTCTTTATGAAATTGATGTTGCCACATCAAAAGACGGCATTCTTTATTTGATGCATGACGACACTTTAGAGCGCACCACCACAGGCAGCGGCAAGGCAAATGCTGCCACTTGGTCAGAGCTAAGCCAATTGCGCCTCGAAGACAAAAGGGGAAAAGCAACCCGTTTCCATCCGCCAAAACTGGAAAATTTTCTCAAATGGGCAAAAGGACGCTCCCTCGTTCAGATTGATTTTAAAAGCTCCACCCGTTTTGAAGATGCAATCGATATTGTTCGCTCTACCGGCATGGAAAATCATGTCATCTATATTGCCTATTCAATGGCACAGGCACGAAAGCTTCACCGCCTTGCGCCCAAATCAATGGTATCTGTATCGGTCGATAGCCTCTCGGAATTAAACAGCGCCATTGCCTCTGGCATAGACCCCAGTAAATTGCTTGCTTTTACCGGCACCAGCAATCCACGGCCAAGGGTTTTCAATATGCTCAATAGCCGCGATGTGGAGGTTATATTTGGAACCCTCGGCGGGCGCGACGCCATCGATAAAGATATCGCAGCAGGGCGCAGTAATGTAACGTATACAGAGCTTTCCAAAGCCGGCGTCGATATTATCGCAACCGACAGACCCTTAGAAGCCTATAAGGCCTTACAAAAAACAGGGCGCGCAGTCGATAGTCCAATATGCGGAATTAGTCGTTCCTGAGCAAAGAGGCATCAAGGACGGCCCCGTCGCTTTTCCACCAATTGCTAGGCGATGGCGATCGAAGCGGCGCGTAGCCTGCCAGAACCAGCAGGCCGCTCATGATGCCGAGATTTTTGATGAAGTTTTGCAATTCGCTCTCAACGACCCAAAAGGGGTGGATCAAAACATTGACCAGAAGTACATAAATCACAAAGCCATAAGCGGCGAGTTTGACATAGCGCCCGGACATAAGAGCCACCGCCCCTAACAGGCTAGACACCCCCGCAAACATCAGCAGAGCTTGAGCAAACGGGATGCCCTGCGCCTCCATTAAATCAAGTTGGGGGCCCGGCTCTATAATCTTGGCAATGCCGGGCAGCAAGAAATAAAGACCCAATAAAAACCGGCCGATAATGACGCTAAGTGATGACACAGGATGACCCTCCGATGAAATTGGCAAAATGCCAAGGCTTTATTAAAACCGCTTTATTTCTTCCCCCGCCTATCACCTCCTCCCACTAGCTTGAGAAAAGACAATTTAGGTCGTGCCGAGAATTTGCTTAAGGCCAGGCCCTAATTTTTTATAATAGTTTTAATTGCAATAGCGAAGAAAAATAACCCACCAAGCACTAACCCAATCCCGACAGCCAGAGCCCCTAGATTGTTTTTTGACACGCCCTTGGCATAAACGGACTCGGATGGCGTTTGGGGGTTAACAAAAATAGTCGCCTTTCCTCGCTTTGGGCGATCTATTTGTTTAAAACTGTAAGGCCCAAACCCCGTTCGGTCTCCCGCATATTCAATTCCGTCATACTGATAATTATAAGCAACCTTTACGGTGGGGGCAGACCGGCCGCCAGTGCCTCTACGGCCCGACCCCATATTCGAGCTGCCATGGGCTTTGAAGCTTGTTACCTTTGCTTCCACGGGTACCCAAGCTTCGCTGGCCTTCCCTTTTTCATATAAACCATAAGCATAGGGCGTGAGGTTGGAGCCAATCCATAAAAATATAATTGCAAAAAGAGAATAGAATATAGCGCGGCCCATTTCGCGTGCCCCCCACTTTGTAAATTCAATCACACAATAGCTATTCTCTATTGATAAAACATGAAGGTGGCCGCGCTTCGTTATCTAGGTTTGTTTAGCGTGTAGGATTCAACAAATATTAAAGGCTTAAAATCAACCCTTCATCGCGCTGGCTTTGACCCAGGCATCGCGCATGGCTACGCGCTTGAAATAGGCATTGGTTTTGTCACCAAAGCCTTGCCCGTTCTTGGTTATTTTTAAAAGATAAAGCATATAAGCAATTGAAATATCCGCGAGCGAGAAGTCACCCAATAGATAGTCCTTATCCGCACTCACCATGCCCTCGATAAAACACAAGCCCTTATCAATTTCCCCTTTTGCCCAATCGCGGATTGCAGGGTTTTGATGTTTTGGCGGCAATAAAACCGTATGGGCAACAAGAAGCCCCGCATAACCGCCCATTCCCGCTTCACCAAACTCCATCATCTGCAAAAAGTCATGATAGTCATCATCACCGGGTTTGCGGCTTAGCCATCCACCATTATGAACACCGTCAATATATTGAATGGTCGCAATCGACTCCGTCAGGCGTTTATCCCCATCAAAGAAAACCGGAACCTTGCCAATACTGCTTTTTTGCATGAAGTCATCACCGCTCAACGCGCTGCGTTCAACAACATTCAACGTATAAGGAACACCAATTTCTTCCAGCAACCATAAAGGCCGCAAAGAACGGCTATGTTGCATATGATATAATGTCAGGCTCATATTATTCTCCATTTTCTAAAACCAGTTTGTGGTGAGAAATGGCGAAGGTAAAGCATCCAATGCAGTGACCGGTGTATTTTCTGACACCCACGGAGAGTATGTCGCAAAACCGGACTCCGGCATAGGCGGAACCCTCACAAAAGCTCAGCTCTTCAAAGACGCAATTAGCTTTCGAAAAACGCACCACACACTTTTATCACGGTCAGTTTTTCACCAATTGACCACAAAAATAATAATTACGTATTCATCGAGTCAAAGAAATCATCATTGGTTTTTGTCTGCTTGAGTTTATCAATCAGGAACTCAATCGCATCTGTGGTACCCATTGGGGAGAGAATCCGGCGCAAGACATAGACTTTTTGCAGGTTCTGTTTGCTAGTGAGCAAGTCCTCTTTGCGTGTTCCCGATTTTGCAACATCCATTGCTGGATAAGTGCGCTTATCAGCAACCTTGCGATCAAGAACAATCTCGGAGTTACCGGTACCTTTAAATTCTTCAAAGATAACCTCGTCCATTTTTGAACCGGTATCAATCAGAGCGGTTGCAATAATCGTCAGTGAACCGCCTTCTTCGATATTTCTCGCCGCACCAAAAAAGCGCTTTGGACGTTGCAGGGCGTTGGCGTCAACACCGCCGGTTAAAACCTTACCAGAGGACGGCACCACTGTATTATAGGCGCGGCCAAGTCGAGTGATGGAATCCAGCAAGATCACAACATCGCGCCCATGTTCGACCAGTCGTTTTGCCTTTTCAATGACCATCTCGGCAACCTGAACGTGACGCACTGCCGGTTCATCAAATGTGGAAGAGACAACCTCGCCCTTAACCGAGCGCTGCATATCGGTCACCTCTTCCGGGCGCTCATCAATCAGCAGCACAATCAAATAACATTCAGGGTGGTTGGCGGCGATAGAATGGGCTATGTTTTGCAACAATACTGTTTTACCAGTACGCGGCGGCGCCACAATCAAGGCGCGCTGCCCTTTACCTAGCGGAGCCACCAGATCAATCACACGGCTGGAGAGATCCTTACCCGGCTTTTCCTCGATTTCCATCTTGATACGCTCTTCAGGATAGAGCGGCGTTAAATTATCAAAGTGAACCTTATGGCGTGCAGCTTCAGGCTCTTCAAAATTAATGGTGCTGACTTTTGTCAGCGCAAAATAACGCTCCCCATCTTTCGGGCTGCGTATTTCGCCAAAAATTGTATCCCCGGTGCGAAGAGCAAATTTGCGAATTTGTTGAGGTGATACATAAATATCATCGGGTCCCGCCAGATAGTTAGCATCAGCAGAGCGCAAGAACCCGAACCCGTCGGAGAGAACCTCAAGAACCCCGCCCGCAGAAATCTCCACTTCCCGGTCCGCAAGTTCTTTCAAAATTTCAAACAGCAATTCCTGTTTACGTTTCGCAGAGGCGTTTTCAACCTCTAAATCTTCCGCAAAATTGAGAAGCTCGGTTGGTGATTTCGCTTTCAGCTCATCGAGGGTCATGGTTTGAGGTAGCATGGTTATTCTCTTGAAAGTTTAGGCTTTAAAAGAAAGATTTTTAAAAAGGCGGGATTTGAAAATGTTGCCCAATAACAGATAAAACTCCCCTGCCCTTAAGGCATGATGAGTTGCGTGTTTTAAATTTTTAAAAGCTGAGGATCAAAAGGAGCCAGACACAGCCAGCAGGTTTTTCAATCCTCTAAAAGGAAGGAATTAGAGATATAAAGCGAAATATTTATTCGTCAACAAAAATTAAGGGAAGCCTTTTAAGAGTTAATTGGCCCCGAAAGATTAGTCACCAATAGGCTCTAAGGTTTTTTCAACGTTATTGAACAGATAAAACTGTTTTGCATTGCTAACCGTATAAGCACTTATAATAAATTTCTCTCGTGCTGTGTCTGCGTCACTAATCAAGACGGAAGAGTCGGGAATTGCTTTCTCCAGACGTGTCTGTAGGGCTCGGTCTTTATCATCAAAGTGATATATGTTTTGGAACCCATCATAAATAATCGCATGCATTGCAACTTTTTTAGGGCTGTAAAAAATTTTGTTTATTGCGTTTGAAAATGGATAATCATGGTTAGCTATTTTTCCGGTCTCTAAATCGATATTTTGGAACGCGGTGTGATTTTCATATCTGATCTGTGTAAATACAGTTTTTGAATTCGGATTTCGTCCCTGCACAAATATGGATTTAATCCCCCGTTCTTTTGCATCGATAGTTCCGTTCAATTTAAGCCTGTTTTTAATCATCCCATAGATGGAATAATCGCCATTAGTTTCGCGTTCAATTTTTCCGAGAATATCGCCATTTTCATCGATGACCCATGCTTGTGTATCTGGCTCCCCTTGGCTAACTCTTTTAGAACGACCATTGGCAACATTGATTTTTAAAAGAGAGTAAACAAGCTCATCTTGTCCTTCTTTCAACCGTGTCGGACTTAAAAGTTCTGTTCTAACGGTTGATCTTGAAAAATAAGCTTCACGTTTTTTTCCCACATTTAGCCCCAACAGTCTTCCTGCCTGGGTGAGGAAATAATTAAAATCAGCGCCCCCTTCATTATTAAATAGTATCCGGTTTTTACCGGTCTTTGTATTAATAGAGAGCCAACGTGAAAAATTTAGGGCTTTTTGTCCACTAACAGTTCCAACACCACGCTTCAGACCCCCCAGTCTGATAATAGCAATATTATTGCCCGCCATATAAAGATCTACCGAAGTGAAATCCTCTAACAAAACCGCAACAGGTCTTTTATTAGGGTTTTCTAATTCATAAAAAACAATGGCTTTGTTCTCATTGATATCCCTAACAACGGCATAGTTCTTTCCATCAGGGGAAATTGCAGCGTCATAGGTTTTGGCAGACGCAGTAATTGTGTGCAGACTCGTTATTATAAGAAAAATAATAGCCAAAAATACGCGCATGATTTACCCCTTCTTCCGCCCTTAGTCGTGATATTTTAAATGATAACATCCAACTATTGATGTAATAAACTTTAAGCATATCCCGTGCTTATTCAATAGAATATACTCTATTTTTTCAAAGCTCGCTACACTCTTTGGAAAATATTATCTGATCGCTTAAAATGGTTTCACCACGACCATCACCAAAATAACCAGTAACAATAAAAACGGAACCTCATTCATAATGCGCCAGAATTTATCGGTTTTGGGATAGGCCCCCGATGCAAATTTCTTCATCGATGAAGTATAAAACCCGTGAATACCTGTAATAGCGAAAACCGCTACAACCTTCACGGGAAACCAGATGGAGGCGGCTAAACCTGGATTAATCGTCACCAACCCGATACCGAGCACCCATACGGCTATCATAGCCGGCGTCATAATCCCTTTTGCGAGCCTTCGCTCCATGCCTTCCAGCAGTTTTGCGCTCTCACTCCCCGGTGATTGTTGTAAATGATTGATAAAAAGGCGCGGCAGATACATCAGGGCTGCAAACCATGCAATTACGGCGGCAAGGTGTAAAACCTTAATCCATGGATAAAGCAATTCCATCTATCTCTCCTCGCGAATAATTTCCATTAATCTGGTCACATTCACAATTGGTGTTTCCGGCAAAAATCCGTGGCCCAAATTAAAAACATGGGGAACATCCCTAAAGACCTCAAGATAGTGCCGGGCGCTATCTTCCATAGCCCTACCCCCCTTTACCACCAGTAACGGGTCTAATCCTCCCTGAACACAAGAATTTGGGCTCAAATTTTCCAGCGCCCATTTTGCCGGGGTCGGTGTATCAATCCCGATTGCATCACAAAACTCGCTTTGTGCAAAATCGATAGCCATACTCCCCGCCCCCTTAGGAAACATAATGAAATGCATACCCGGTAGGGCTTTTTTTACGGCACTTGCAATCTTTTCAGCCGGTTCAAGGCATAGTTTTCTCATTAACGCTTCTGGTAAGCCTGATGACCAGCTATCAAACAATTGCAGTGCATTTGCCCCTGCTCTACCTTGATTTATCAGATAAGAAATTGTTGCTTGGGTCAGTAAATCTATCAACTCCATAAAAAACACAGGATCATCGTAATAAGCAGCCCGCAACGCTGACGGGTCTTTAGAGGGTCCTCCTGCAAGCATATAGGTTGCAACTGTCCACGGCGCCCCGGCAAAGCCAATAAGGGCTTTCTCATCCCCAAGCTCTGACCGGGTCATAGAAAGCGTCTCATAGACCGGATCTAACATTGAAAAATCATCTCTAGACCGAAATTGATCAATATTAGACTTGGTTATAACAGGATCAAGACGAGGGCCCTCCCCGGCTACAAACCATAGCTTTTGACCCAGAGCATGGGGGATTAACAATATGTCAGCAAAAACAATTGCCGCATCCATATCATATCGGCGAATTGGCTGAAGAGTCACTTCGCTAGCCAATTCCGGATTATAGCAAAGATCGAGAAAAGACCCTGCTTTTGCCCGTAACTCACGATATTCAGGCAGGTGCCGTCCTGCTTGTCTCATAAACCAGACAGGCGTCTTAGTCGATTGATTACCTTTTATCGTTTCCAAAAATAACATGTCGGAGGTGTCCATTCGATTTTTCAACAGATTAACTTTCTATTAAAGAATCTTAAAAAAGTATTAATATAAGAGTAGGGCTGGATATAGGGGAAAAAACCCCAGCTGCAAGATTTAAACAGTTTATCCATGCAATGTAGGGCTAAGTTTTCTGTTAAGAAAATTATCCCCATATTAGTTGATAAATGAAATAGTAAACTGTTTTATAATGTAAATTTTTGCTCAATGACAGTTTGATAAGCTGTATATTGACCTTATCAACAGTTTAAAAACAACATATACACAAGGGAGAACTTCTACAAAAGTCAGGCATAGTAATACCGGTATATCTTCACACTTAACCACAAGGCATAAAGTTTCTTTCTTAACCAAGCAGATTTTCCACCCTATATCCACAAGTGTTAGAACTTATCTGAAGTCGAATATGAAATGAAAAATTAAGCCATGGATCAATCACAAACAACGATTAAACCAGCTGCAACATTTTTTCATGTTCACCTTGTCTCGGATTCAACTGGTGAGACATTGAATACAATGTTAAAGGCAACAACTGCACAATTTATAACTGCAACACCGATGGAGCATATTTATGCACTCATACGATCGCAAACCCAGTTGGAAAAGACCTTAAATACGATAGAAGCATCGCCCGGACTGGTTTTATATACAATCGTTAATCCAGAGCTTCGTCGTTATCTTGAGCTTCGCTGTTCTGAAATGCATATCCCTGCGGTCTCGGTGCTAGATCCTCTAACCAAGGCTTTTGAAGAATATCTGGATTTGGAACAAAACCTTGCTACTGGCGCTCAGCATAAAATGGATGATGCTTATTTCAGCCGTATTGCTGCGCTTGATTACACACTCGCCCATGATGATGGTCAGATGAGCTGGGATCTGGAAACAGCAGATATCATTCTGGTTGGGGTTAGCCGCACTTCAAAAACGCCAACATGTATGTATCTGGCTAATCGGGGTATAAAGGCAGCAAATATTCCCTTGGTACCAACCAGCGACCCGCCGGCAACTTTGTTTACCGTTAAAAAGCCAATGATTATAGGCTTGATCGCAAGTCCTGATCGCTTAGGGCAAATTCGTAAAAACCGTTTGGGCTCAATGAATGCTGATAGCGATTCAGACTATGCTGATCAAAATTCTATTAAAGAAGAACTTATTAAAGCCAAACGCTTGTTTGCGAAACATAGATGGCCTGTAATTGATGTGACCCGTCGTTCGGTAGAAGAAACAGCCGCGCAAATTTTGACCAAACTTTCTGCGCGCCAAAATGAAACCCCGTCAGATTAAAAAAGCTTTTTAAAAAACCGGAAAAAATCCAATGAGTCAGACGAAACTTATTCTAGCTTCTGGCAGCCGTGTGCGTGCGACACTCCTAAAAAATGCCGATATTCCTTTTGAAATTGTAAAAACAGATACAGATGAAGCTTTGATAAAAGAACAAGGCCTCAAGGCAGACCATGATCTGCAAACAATAGCGCTAAATTTAGCCCTCGCAAAAGCAAAAGTCGTAGACGCGCCCAGTGATACAGTGGTGCTTGGTGCAGACCAGCTTATGGAATTTGAGGGCAGGGCATTTGATAAACCAAAATCGATCAGTGAGGCTAAAGAGCGTTTGCTATCATTTAGGGGAAAACCCCACAGTCTTATTAATGCCTCTGTGCTTATGCAAAATAGAAAAATGATCTGGCATCATATAGAGCGGCCGGTTTTACATGTTCGCAACTTTACACCAAGTGAGCTCGAAACTTATTTTGAACAGTGTAATGATGATATTTTAAATTCTGTTGGCGCTTATCAGTTGGAACATGTCGGTATTCGACTTTTTGAAAAGATTGAAGGTGATTATTTTGCAATTCTTGGCCTTGCCATATCGCCTTTATTGGCCGCGTTGCGTGAACTAGAAGTTATAGAGTTTTAAATGACCTCACCAAAAAAGGCTGCAGTTCTGGGCTCTCCCATTTCCCACTCTCTCTCGCCAATTATACATAATGAGTGGGCGCGCAGAGAAGGGATCAGCGGCATTTATAGCGCAATTGATTCCGGTAAAAGCCGGGATGAGTTTATTGCAACCATTGAAAACTTAAAAAAACAAGGGTTTGGCGGGGTTAATGTAACGCTGCCCCATAAAGAAAATGCGCTTTCAATAGCAGATGATGCAAGCGATAGCGCTAAACTTGCTGGCGCTGCAAATATGCTAAGTTTTAAAGACGGTAAAATATTTGCAGATAATTCCGATATTATTGGCTTTAAGCAAGCTTTGTTAAAAAAGCTTCCCATAGGGATAAAATCAAAAAAATATATAAGCGCGCTTATATTGGGGGCAGGGGGGGCAACACGCGGCGTGATAATTGCGTTGATGCAAGTCGGCGTTAATAACATAACAATTGCAAACCGCACCAAAAAGAAAGCTGACGATCTTGCGTCATATTTTGAAAAAACTTCAACGAAGCTTGAGCTTGAAACAACCAGTTTTGACACGATAGCGTGGGAAAACCGGCAGAGCATTGAAGCTGATATTCTCGTTAATACAACCTCTTTGGGAATGACGGACATGGCCCCGCTTGAAATGACATTTAATCAAAACGGTTCATTCCAACTGGTTGCGGATATTGTTTATACCCCGCTTATTACTCCTTTATTGCAACAAGCGATTGATATGGGTCTGCCCATAATTGATGGTCTGGATATGCTACTCTTTCAGGCTGTGCCCGGCTATGAGCTGTGGCTTGGTAAAAATGCGCAAGTCGATGACGCGTTAAAAGATTTATTGATTGATGCAATGAAGCCGGAAGCCGTTCCATCATCAAAAATGCTGGTTATCGGATTGACCGGATCGATTGGTATGGGAAAAAGCACGGTTGCACAAATGTTTGCAGCGCAAGGGTGCGCGGTTTGGGACGCAGATAAAGCCGTTCATAAATTATATGGAAAAAATGGCGCAGCGGTTAGGCCCGTCTCAACTGTTTTTCCAAATTGCGTAAAGAATGGAATAATTGATAGGGGAAAACTCTCGGAAGAGTTACAGACAGATCCATCAAAAATAAAAAAACTTGAGAAAATTGTTCACCCGCTTGTCGCCCTTGATCGTCAATTATTTATCGATGAGGAGCGAAAAAAGGGAACAAAAATCTGTATCCTTGATATCCCGCTTTTATTCGAGAACCAGGCAGAAGGCCAATTTGATAAAATAATCGTTGTTTCAGCGCCCGGTCATATTCAGCATGAAAGAGTGATGGCGCGCGCCGGCATGAGCGAGAAAAAATTTGAAACAATTCTATCCCGGCAAATGCCAGACGCGCAAAAAAGAAAACGCGCAGATTATATTATTGATACCGGTTTGACACTAAAAGAGACCAAAGAACAGATATTGCAATTACTTGAGACCCTCAAAAAATTTGATCATTGAGAAACTCATCCACGCTCTTATGTAAATGTGGGTTTATTTCCACCCACATTGTTGTCCCTGATTTTGTTCTTTTAAATATCCCATCAAAGGTGCAAAATATTCAACGACAGCGCTGCCATCCATTTGCCGGGTACCGGTGAAGGCCTCCAAAGCATCTGGCCATGGTTTTGATGCGCCCAACTCAAGCATTGCATTGAATTTTCTGCCGACATCTTTTGATCCGTAAAAGGAACACCGATGAAGTGGACCTTCCCAGCCAATTTGATCGCAAGCTGCCTTGTAGAATTGAAACTGAAGAATATGGGCCAGGAAATAACGCATATAGGGCACATTATTGGGAACATGATATTTTGATCCCGGATCAAAAGCGTCACTACCGCGCTGTGAAGGCGGCATGATACCTTGGTATTCGCGTCGTAAATCCCACCAGCCCTGATTATAGGTTGCAGGGGTGAGTTCGCCGGAAAAAACTTTCCAACGCCACTTATCAACCATTAAGCCGAAGGGTAGGAAGGCAATTTTATTTAAAGCCTGATCCATTAACAATGCTATATCACCAGAAGCATCGGGGATGTCTTTTTCTTCGAGCAATCCAATTTGTTGTAAATAGCGCGGCGTGATTGATAGTCCGATCATGTCGCCAATGGCTTCATGAAAACCATCATTAGCGCCATTTTGATGGAGATAAGACTGGTTTTTGTATGCGCGTTGATAGTAATTGTGACCCAGCTCATGGTGGACAGTTTGAAAATCCTCGCCATTGATTTTCGTGCACATCTTGATGCGGATATCATCTTTGGCATCAAGGTCCCATGCTGAAGCATGACAGCCAACTTCGCGCCCTTCCGGTTTTACGATTTGCGAGCGTTCCCAGAAGGTTTGCGGTAACGGGTCAAGGCCGAGGGAGGTGAAAAACCCTTCGCCGGCCTCCACCATTTTAACTTCTGTATATCCGGCATTGGTGAGCAAGGCATCTGTGTCGACGGTTTTTGCGTTTCCTTTGGGGGTTACAAGGTCGCTGAGGGCCCCCCATGACTGTGCCCACATATTCCCCAACAAATCAGCGCGAACAGGTTGATCAAGCGGGACAACATCATCCCCGTAAGTCACATTGAGTTGACGGCGTGTGTAGCAGTGGAGTTCATCATATAGTGGTTTGACCTGACCCCACAATCTATCAACTTCTGCCGCGAAATCATCCGGGTCCATATCATAGGCAGAACGCCACATGTGACCGGTATCTTTAAAGCCAAGCTCGCGCGCGCCTTCATTGGCAATTTCAACCATGCGCGCATAATCTTGCTTCATGGTTTTTGTGGCACTACGCCATTTGTTCCAAACCTCTTCAAGTTCCCCCGGATTGCGTAATTGACGCATGAGCTGTTCGGTTTCGTCTTGTGGAACCGTTTTGCCACCAATTTCAATTTTGCCCGTTGAGTAGGCGGTGTTGAGACGCGAGCTAATTTGCGATAACTCATCGGCGGCGCCCTCGGTTGACGGGGCAGGAATTGTGATGCCGCCTCGTAACAGATTTATCTTTCGACTAAGTACCGGTGAGAGTTCCACACCTTCAAATTTTTTGGTTCCACTGGCAAGATCTACTGCAAGCGTGGTTACCCGCGCAGACATTTTTGCTTCCAGCCAGTCACTATCGAAATTGATATTGGTCTCTTTAAGCCATGCGATACGGGCAAATTCTTCACTGATTTGAGCGAGATTTTTTTCCGCATCGGCAATGAATTTTTGTGCATCATCGGCATTCAAATTTTGCACGCTATCGGTTTGGGCGTTGGCGCTATGGCTTGTGCCTGGTTGAGACTGAGAACAACCAACAAGGACTGCCAGGCAAGCACTTGTCATGATCAGAGACTTGATGCGTCGTGGTGACTTGCATTTGGCAAGATTTAGTATGGTGATTTTTCTATCAAGCATGGAAACCCTCAAAATTATCAGTATACGGTGATTATATAAAATTCAATATTAGCATTTTATACCAATCTGGAATAAAAAGCTAGGGCACCATTGGTTGATCAATGATAGTGCGATAGGGCAAATGGGGTGATTGTTAAAAAATACAGTTTTAACTTATCGTCATAAGTGTTGCATTGCCGCCAGCGGCGGTCGTATCAATTGTTATCACGCGCTCAAGGCAAAACCGTTCTAATTCATCATTGGCAAATAAAAGCGGAATTATCGGGCCTTCAGCGGCGCGGGTTAGTGCAATTGCTTTTTCCTGGCGGGGCCCATCGGTAACAATGCCGTCAATTTGTATATCTTGTATGCCCTTATTTTTAATATGGTCCCATGTCACAAATTGTATAAGCCCTTCGGGCATATTTGGACTAAAGTTCATGTCAAAAGAATGGGCGAGCTGATCATCAACCACGATAATCAGGCTATTTCCCGCGATCAGAGATTTAAAGATTTGCTTTGCGCGGATTTCAGGATCATCGCTGGCAAGAACAAGAAACACACCGCGAGGAACCAATCGCAACCGATTGGTCTCTCCTGTGGGGCCAGGAAGGTTCGTTTCCTCAAGGGTTTGAAAGTTTTCAGCTTTACCGGTCAAGGCCGGATGAACCAACTCAATTCGTTTTGTGCGGGCCTCGCTTGTAAAATTTTGACTCCAAAGTTTCTGCGCCTTTTGAGACGCCATCAAAATTTCTTCAAGGGGCTGCGAAGCAATAGATAGTTTCTCACCATTATGGGTGACCTGACTAGGGGAAGTTTGTTCAGTTGGCACGGTCGCTGCCGCTGGATTTTTCGACTTCGTTAAGCGCATTAAATAGTGCGGGCCACCGGCCTTAGGTCCGGTGCCCGATAGGCCCTCACCGCCAAAAGGTTGTACCCCGACAACAGCACCGATTTGATTGCGATTGACATAGAGATTACCAATATGGGCCTGCTGCGCGACGGCGCTCGCCCGTGCGTCAATTCTGGTATGAAGGCCCATTGTAAGCCCGTAACCAAGCTTGTTTATGTCATTAATTATTGCTGTCATGTCTTTGGCCCCATAGCGGACAACATGAAGTACCGGGCCAAAAATCTCTGATCTAAGCTCGTTTATTTTGTTGATACGAAAAGCAATCGGGGCGATCATATTATCGAAATCAGAAGGCGCGGGGGCTGCCTCACCAATCACTGTCCATTGTTTTTTCTTATCAAGAATATAGCCCTTGATTTTTTGATGGGCATCAGCATCAATCACCGGGCCAATATCAGTGTCCAGCATTGCCGGATTACCAAGGGTTAAAGTTTCGATAGCGCCTTTGAGCATTTTTTCAAAATCTTCAGCAATATCTTCCTGAATACAGACAAGTCTGCATGCTGAGCACCGCTGACCGGCGCTTTGAAATGCCGATATAACAATATCGCGTACAGCCTGTTCCATGAGCGCGGTAGAATCGATAATCATCGCATTAATGCCGCCCGTTTCCGCTATGAAGGGAATAGCGCCGCGCCCGGTTTCAATGAGATTTTCGTGAATTATTTTCGCGGTGGCCGTTGATCCGGTAAAACAAACACCATCAATGCCTTCATGACGGGTTAATGCCGTACCAATTTTTGCACCAGAACCGGGCGTTAAGGATAAAGCATCCGGATGAACGCCAGCCTTTAACATGAGTTGCACAATTTTATATGCAATTAAGGGTGTTTGATCTGCCGGTTTGGCAATTACACGATTTCCTACACTTAAATTAGCAACAATTTGCCCAAGAAAAATAGCAAGGGGGAAATTCCAAGGGGATATGCACGCGACAATTCCAATGGGGCTTCGCGTTTGCAGTTTTTTGGTGTGGGCCTGAAAAGCATAATAGCGACAAAAATCAATTGCTTCGCGTATTTCTGCGATAGCGTCTGGAATGGTTTTTCCCGCTTCAGCGACGCACAGGCTTATAAATTCCGGCAATTCTTGTTCGAGAAGATCAGCCGTATGATTTATAATACGTACACGTTCTTTTGCAAAATCCGGATCACCCCAGGACGAATTTTTTGCTGCTATTACTGCGTCATGAAT
Organism: uncultured Caulobacterales bacterium; assembly: GCA_964392325.1. Lineage (GTDB taxonomy): Bacteria > Pseudomonadota > Alphaproteobacteria > Caulobacterales > Parvularculaceae > CALLPQ01. Next base: position 27,670 of record CAYMPJ010000003.1, on the reverse strand, counting down.
TTGTTGCGTTGTGGCTTCTTCAACGGTGCCAACCTCCACATTTGATAATACGGGATTAGTAATCGATAACTGATCGCCGTTTTGAGTGTCTGTGCTGATAAGTGGGTGGGCGTGAAAAAACTTATGGGAGGAAGCTGCTTTTTCAAGATCCCCGCCGGCTTGCAACTGTGTCCAGTCAGCGCCTGATGCCGCTAAACGCTCAGCATTAAATAAATCACGCGGAGCGCCAATATTGATATTCGATTGATAATCGTTTTTTTGAGCTTGGGTAAAGGGATCCTGCGCGATAGCCTTGGTGTTGATCTCCGGGTTTTGTAACTGATTGACAAAGGAGCTATTGGCACCATTTTCCAAAAGCCTGCGCACCAGATAGGGAAGCAGCTCTTTATGGGCCCCGACAGGTGCATAGATACGACTTTCAACCCCATAACGGGCTATCAGTTCATCATGTAAATTTTCACCCATGCCATGAAGGCGTTGGAACTCAAAAGCCCGCGCATCTCCTGCCATGTGCATAATCGTTGCACTTGTATGGGCGTTGTGGGTCGCAAATTGTGGATATACCGTATTGCCCGCATTCAACAATAACCGTGCACACGCAATATAGCTGATATCGGTATGCTCTTTTTGTGTGAAAACCGGATAATCTTGAAGGCCCAACTCCTGAGCGCGTTTGATTTCCGTATCCCAGTAAGCACCCTTTACGAGACGAATGGGGATGCATTTGTCATGTTTTTTTGCAAGCCCTATCAGCCAGTTCAGAACCGCCGGGGCGCGTTTTTGATAGGCTTGAACGACAAGGCCAAGTCCGTCCCACCCCTTTAAGCTTGGTGCACTGAAGGCTTGTTCAAAAATCGAAAGCGACGCTTCGAGACGATCGACCTCTTCTGCGTCAATGGTAACGGTCAGCCCGCCCGATTTTGCTATTTCACAAATCCGGACAAGTTTTTCGACCAGCGGTGGGCCGCATTCTTCAAGTTGGGGATGTTCGTAACGAGGGTGCAGAGCGGAGAGTTTTATTGATATATTTGAGTTTGTCGCAGCGTTGTTTGCCGAGCTTTTAAGGCTTTGCACAGTATGTGAGTATTTTTCAAAATAGATTTCGGCGTCGGCGTGGGTGAGAGCTGCTTCTCCGAGCATATCAAATGAAAAAGAATATCCCTTTGCAGAAAATAGTTCTGCGCGCTCTATTGCATTTTCAATATTTGTTCCCAAAACAAAATGTTTGGCTGTCAATGCCATTGTTTTATTCACAAAGAAGGCGAGTGCGTGGTCACCGATTTTTGCAACCTTGTTGGTGCGATAAACACCGCCGCTCAAATTTATCCATAGCTTGGAAAATGCTAGCCCCAAGCTACTTATATTGACCAGTAGGGGGCGATCCCGCCCGATATGTGAGAGCCAGTCCCCCTTATGGAGTTTATCGCGTATAAGAAAACGGGAATTATCAAAATCGGGTGTACGGATTAATGCCTCTGACAGGCGCATAAGCTCTACGCCCTCAACGCTGGAAAGATCATATTCCTGAAGTAGTGCGTCAACCATCGGCAATTTTTGTGAATCTGATCGCAGCCCGTCAATCAACTCGTTTGCGATATTCTCTATCTTGCTGCGTTCCGGCGGACTTAAGTCCGCAACCTTGGCAAGGCGTTCCACGCAGCTTTGTTCATTACAAAGATAGAGTGAGGCAATATCCTCAAATGCGGGATCAGAATTGATGTGTTCAAATGCCATAACGCCCTCTTTTTTCGCTATACTATCCTAACGACCGTGGCGTATGTGTCTTATTTTATAGGTTTCTCTATCCAAATGGGCTATAAAACTCCTATTTTTGTTCTAAACGGTCTAAAAATATGAATAATGATAGTCTTATTGATGATGTTGATAGACGGCTTCTGGCAGCGCTTCAGGCCGAGGGGCGGATATCGATTGTTGAGCTGGCCGAGCGTATCAATCTTAGCAAAACACCGTGTTTAAAGCGTCTGCGCCGGCTTGAGCGTGCGGGTGTTATTAAAAATTATCGCGCGGATCTTGATCCGACCAAGATTAATTGTGGGTACCTTGTTTTCGTGCAAGTCAAACTTGAAAACACCCGGCGTGATTGTCTGGAGGGGTTTAATCGGGCGGTTATGGATGTACCGGAAATAATGTCATGCCATATGCTTTCGGGCGGTTATGATTATCTATTAAAAGTCCGTACACAGGATATGAGCGCCTACCGCACCCTTCTGGGGGATGTGATTTCCGATTTACCGGGCGTTGCCCAAACGGCAACGTTTCCGGTGATGGAAGAGGTAAAAGACAAGGCCGAGATGGTCATCAACGCACAATGAGCCGGGCGGGGGTTATCACTTTGGCGCGGATATAATTTCCCGGGAGGTAATGTCATTCATTATCCAACTATTGGGAATACGTTTGTTTTCTTGACGACACCGTAAACAAAGCTGCTGTCGATGGACGCGATACTCCCAATCGAATGTAGTTTTTTGCGCACGAAATTTTCGTAATCTGGAAGGTCGGCCACAACAACACGAAGCAGATAATCCGAGGTACCGGTCATCACGTAACACTCCAGCACCTGGTCAACGCGCTCTATATCTGCCTCAAATTGCTTTACTGCTGCCTCGGTGTGGTTTGCCAGTTTGATGTGGACAAATGCAGTTACCGGTATTCCATAAGCCTCTGCATCAATATTGGCACTATAGCCTGTGATAACACCGTCTTGTTCCAGCAGCTTGAGCCGCCTCAGGCATGGAGAGGGCGATAAGTTTACCTCTGCGGCCAAATCCTGGTTGGTCATACGACCATTTCGCTGCAACGTGCGAATGATTTGCTGGTCTTTAATGTCTATTTTTCTCATATTTTAGATAAATAATGCCAATATAAGAACAGATCAACGCATAATTTGGAACTATTTTGCTAAATTATTGTAATATAATGCCCCTGTAAAATTCAGGAGTCATTCCATGCGTAATCGTCCAGACAGCTTTTCTACACGTGCCATTCATCACGGTTATGATCCTATGGAGAATGAAGGGGCGTTGACGCCTCCCTTGCATCTGACATCAACTTTTGCCTTTGAAACTACCGACGCGGGCGGCGAGATGTTTGCAGGCGATCGCGCGGGTCATTTTTATTCGCGCATCTCTAACCCCACCTGTGACTTGCTTGAAAAGCGTATCGCGGTGCTTGAAGGCGGCGAGGCGGGGCTAGCACTGGCATCGGGTATGGGGGCGATCTCCGCGACCATGTGGACGCTTCTGGCACCAGGTGATGAGGTCATTCTTGATAAGACACTCTATGGCTGCACATTTTCGTTTATGCAGCACGGTCTGGCCAAATTCGGGGTAAGCGTAAGCCATGTTGATTTAACCAACCCTGAAAACCTGTCTGCAGCGATCAGCGATAAAACCAAAGTGGTGTACTTTGAAACACCGGCAAACCCGAATATGCGCCTCGTTGATATTCAGGCTGTGTCTGACATTGCACATGCAAATGATGCTTATGTTGTGGTCGATAATACTTACGCAACACCCTATCTGACCCAGCCCATAAAACATGGAGCGGATATCGTTTTGCATTCGGCTACTAAATATCTTGGCGGTCACGGCGATGTTGTTGCAGGGTTGCTGGTTGGGCCAGCGGACCTTGTCTCGGAAATTCGCCTTTACGGAATGAAAGATATGACGGGTGCAGTTATGGCACCTTTCAACGCCATGTTGATCTTGCGTGGATTAAAGACCCTTGAATTACGCATGGACCGCCATTGCAGCAGTGCTGCGATAATTGCCGAGATGTTAGAGGGTGTTAATGGCGTTGAAAAAGTCTGGTACCCTGGGCTGGAAAGTTTTGAACAGCATGACATTGCCAAACGTCAGATGTCACAATTTGGCGGTATGATTGCATTTGAACTGGAGGGTGGCTTGGAGGCGGGACGTACAATGATGAATAAATTAGAACTCATCACCCGCGCGGTGTCATTGGGGGATGCTGAGACACTGGTTCAACACCCGGCCAGCATGACCCATTCGACCTACTCACCCCAAGAGCGGGCTTTGCACGGTATCAGCGAAGGACTGGTGCGTCTTTCAATCGGACTCGAAGGGGTTGATGATGTAATCTATGATCTCGAGCAAGCTTTGCTAAAGTCATCAACCCGCACGGCAGCATAAAAGAGACTGACATGTCCCAAGATCTCAAAACGATTGAGCAGCGCTTGTTATGGCTGTCTCATTGGATGATCCACCATGCTAATCATATCCGGCCAAAGGTGGATGGCATCAAGGTTGGCGGGCATCAGGCGTCATCGGCCTCAATGGTGTCGATCATGACCGCGCTGTATTTTCAAACATTGCGCTCTGAAGATCGCGTGGCTGTAAAACCCCATGCATCACCGGTCTTTCATGCGATCCAATATCTTATGGGCAATCAAACCCGCGAGAAGATGGAGAATTTCCGAGGGTTTGGCGGCGCGCAAAGTTATCCCAGCCGCACCAAGGACGTTGATGATGTAGATTTCTCCACAGGCTCGGTTGGTCTTGGGGTAGCGATCACATCCTTTGCTTCCATCGTTCAGGATTACATTAAAGCCAAGGCATGGGGCGCGGATCAAAAGCTAGGGCGTATGATTGCGCTGGTCGGCGATGCGGAACTTGATGAAGGCAATGTCTACGAAGCCCTGCAAGAGGGCTGGAAGAACGACCTTCGCAATTGCTGGTGGATTATCGACTATAACCGTCAATCCCTTGATGGCGTTGTACGCGAAGGCTTGTTCCAACGGGTTGAACAGATTTTTGAGGCGTTTGGCTGGGATGTTGTGCGTGTTAAATATGGCGTCCTGCAACAAGCTGCGTTCAAAGAACCGGGCGGCGAGAAACTGCGCCAATGGATCGATAATTGTCCGAACCAACTCTATTCCGCGCTAACCTTTATGGGTGGTGCCATTTGGCGCGAGCGCTTGATGGATGCTTTGGGCGATCAGGGCGATGTCACAAAACTCATTGGCGCACGCAGTGACGAGGAACTGGCTGCGTTAATGGAAAATCTTGGTGGCAACTGCGTTGAGACCATGGCCAATATTTTCGCGGCAATTGATCATGATCGCCCGGTTTGCTTTTTGGCCTATACCATCAAGGGTTGGGGTACACCAATTGCTGGTCACAAAGATAACCATGGCGGCTTGATGAACAAGTCACAAATGGCTGAGTGGCAAAAATATATGGGGGTTGGCGAAGGCGAAGAATGGGACAGGTTTGCCACCATTAAAGACCCGGCCTCTTTTGAAACGATGTTGAATAAAGCGCCTTTCTTTTCAAAGGGGCAACGCCGCTATTTTGACGACATCATTGATGTTCCGGCAATAGCGTTGTCATCGGATCGTGAAATATCGACTCAAATGGCGTTTGGGAAAATTCTGGATAACCTATCCAAAGGGGACAGTCAGCTGGCAGACCGCATTGTTACGACCTCGCCAGATGTGACTGGCACAACCAATCTTGGCCCATGGGTCAATCGCCGCAAACTGTTTGCCCGCGCCCATCAGGAAGATACGTTTAAAACCGAAAAAATTCCGTCTACGGCGAAATGGGAGTTCACACCAGATGGTCAGCATATTGAACTCGGGATTGCTGAAATGAACCTCTTCTTGTTGCTTGCAGCGGCAGGTTTATCCCATTCTGTCTTTGGGAAACGAATTATCCCTATAGGGACGGTATACGATCCTTTTATATCGCGCGGACTCGATGCACTCAATTATGCCTGCTATCAGGATGCACGCTTTATGATTGTTGGCACTCCGTCCGGCGTTACGCTGGCCCCCGAAGGCGGGGCACATCAGTCCATCGCGACGCCGTTGATCGGCATGTCACAAGATGGATTGGCAGCGTTTGAACCGGCCTTTGCCGACGAGCTGGCTGTTATCATGGAGTGGGCCTTTAAGCATTTGCAAAAAGAGGGTGAAAGTGCTCCCGATGAGCGCACATGGTTACGCGATGAAACAGGTGGTTCGGTATATTTGCGCCTCACAACCAATCCGATTGAACAACCGGGCAAACGCGCGGCCGAAAATTTTCGGCAAGGTGCAATTGACGGGGCATATTGGTTGCGCGAACCGGGGCCAAATTGCGAGATTGTCATCGCCTATCAAGGCGCTGTTGCCCAAGAAGCGATCAAAGCTGCCGGCTATATTGCGCAAGGGCGTCGCGATGTTGGCGTTCTGGCGGTGACCTCCGCAGACCGGTTAAACGCAGGCTGGAGCGCAGCACAACGCGCGCGGGCAAATGGCATTGCTGGCGCACAGGCCCATATAGAAACATTGCTGCAAGATATTCCGCGCAACTGTGTTTTCATCACAGTCATTGATGGCCATCCGGCCACCCTGTCTTGGCTAGGCGCTGTATACGGACATCAAACCCTTCCACACGGCGTTGAACATTTCGGCCAGACCGGCACGATCGTTGATCTTTATCGTTATTTCCGCATTGATGCAGAGGCATTAATCCAATCTGCATGCAAACTATCCCATGGCCGCAAACTTATGCAGGTTTCGGCTGTAAGATAAAAGGTCAAAGCCCTGTAATATTCAAAACCGTAGAAATGGCGCACCGGGGAAGATTCGAACTCCCGACCCCTTGATTCGTAGTCAAGTACTCTATCCAGCTGAGCTACCGGTGCCTGAGCGCTCGGTTAAACAGCAAACGCGCCTGTGATGCAAGCCTAAAATCATGGCGATATTCCATAAAATTGAGGGCAAAATTCCTATTGATTGGCCTCGTAAACGCCGCGTGCAATGGCTCTGGCAACGCAATCGGCGGCGCCATTGCCGATCCGTGTGAGGGGGACGGGATCAAGAGGGTTTGTGCCATTTTTTGGGGGCGGGGCTAATATGAAAAGGACGTCTCCATCTGTCGGGGCGTGCACCGGGCGAATGGCGCGGGCCATGCCGTCCTGGGCCATAATCGCGATGCGTCTGGCTTCGGATTGGCTCAAGGCCTGAGAGATTGCGATAACGCCAATGGTGGTGTTTTGTTTGGGGCCATTTACGGGGCCGAGCTTGGTATCATCTGGATAGCCTGATGCGCCTTGAAAATTTGCCGCTGGTTTAATGGCACCAAATTCGCTTTTTCCCTCATGAGACATTTCAAAAGGCCACGCCCAGAACGCATTACTACCGGGCATGCGCACCGAGCCAAAACTATTGACGGCAATGAGCGCGCCGATGGTTAGGTCTCCGTCAATAAGGGACACAGAACCGACGCCGCCTTGCTCCTGGCCGGCCTTCGCCCCATATCCGGCCCCGACTTTGCCTTGGGGAATTTCGCTGGAGCCTTCGCAGTGTTGAAACGCATTAAGGCCCAATTGGTGATAGGGGGGATTGGCCCCCCAGTCTTTGTCACCGCCATTGGCCAAGTCATAAAGAATGGCGGCGGGAACAATGGGCGATGGCGGTACGCCGGTTTGGGCCATCAGCGAAAAGCCTCTATTTTGTGCACCAAGCTGCGCAGTGACAGCATCGGCCGCCGCCAGACCGTAAGAAGACCCCCCCGATAGCACAATAGCATCGACGGCGTTGACGAGGGTGGATGGATCAAGTAGGTCCGTTTCTCTGGTCCCGGGTCCGCCGCCGCGCACATCAACCGCGCATGTCCACGCATTATCGGGGAGAATAACCGTAACCCCCGTTTTGGCAGTGTCATCCTGGGCGTGGCCGACGCCAATCCCGCTCACATCGGTGATATTATTAAAAGGCCCGGTGGTTACACCTGTTTGCGTCTTGTTGGCAGGCGCCGAAGAAATGTTATGACGTTTCGAGTTTGACATGATAGACATGTTTAACCCATTTTCAGGGCCCCGCAAGAACCAAAAGCCTCCAAACACCCCCAAACTCCGGTGAGAGAATATGAATCGCGTTCCTACCTTTATGTTGCACCCAGTAAAAAATCTATTTTTTAGAACGGTGTTCAAACCCGTCTTTATACTGAAGTTTTTCCTGGTCGCTGCTTTGGGCGCTTTTCTGGGTGGGTGTAGTAGCGAGCGCGAGGTTGGCGCGCCGGTGGTTACCACACAAGAAGCGCCGATTGAAAAAACTTACTTTATTTCTTCAGCCAACCCCCACGCAACCCAAGCGGGGGCCGATATTTTGAAACGCGGCGGCAGCGCGGTTGATGCGGCCATTGCAACCCAGGCGGTATTGGGCTTGGTGGAGCCACAGTCTTCCGGCTTGGGCGGCGGCGCTTTCATGCTTTATTTTGACCCGAAGGCCGGTGTTTTTGAAACCTATGACGGGCGCGAGGTTGCGCCCGCAAGCGCGACCCCTGACCGGTTTTTAAAAGAAGATGGCGAGCCGATGAGCTTTAGAGAGGCAGTCTCGGGCGGGCTTTCTGTCGGGGTGCCGGGCGTGGTGCGCATGTTGGAAATGGCTCATAAAGACTATGGCGCATTGGCTTGGTCGGAGACATGGCAGGGCGCGGCGGTGCTCGCCGATGAAGGGTTTGAGGTTTCACCGCGTTTGAACGGCTTGCTGGACCGGTTTACGTTTTTAAAGCAATCCCCGGCAGCTGCCGCTTACTTTTATGATGCTGAGGGAGCCCCGCATCCGGTCGGGCATATTTTAAAAAACCCCGCCTATGGGCAAACCGTTCGCGATATTGCCGCCAATGGCGCTGATAGTTTTTATAACGGACCAATTGCTCGCTCTATTGTCGAGGCCGTCAATAATGCGCCTAATCCCGGCGGCATGACTCTGGAAGATATTGCAAATTATAAACCCCTAAAAAGAACGCCAGTATGCGGAGAATATCGTGGATATGAAATATGCTCCATGGCACCGCCAAGTTCTGGCGGGGTCACGAGTTTGCAGATTTTAATGTTGCTGGAACGCTTTGATATGCGCGGTGCGGGAGAGGGCTCTGTTGAGGCGTTGCATTTATTGCTAGAGGCAGGGCGGTTGGCTTTTGCTGATCGCGGTAAATATTTAGCCGACCAAGATCAAGCGGCTGCTGCGGGGGGGTTAAGTCAAGAAGCATTGATCGCTGGATTGTTAAATCCGGCTTATATTGCCGCCCGCTCTGCTTTGATTGATCCGGCAAAAGCGGCAGAAAATGTTGAGGCGGGTGATCCATCACAATATGATCTGGATGCAGATGCGGGTAAATGGAATGGGCTTGCAACGGGCCGCTCCCCCGAGCCTCCTTCGACAAGCCATTTTACGATTATTGACGGTGAGGGCCGTGTTGTTTCCATGACGACAACTGTGGAATCTGTGTTTGGCAGCAATCAAATGGCGGGCGGGATGATTTTAAACAATCAGCTTACTGATTTTTCCTTTGTGCCGGAGCGCGACGGCGTACCGGTTGCCAATGCGGTTGCAGCAGGAAAACGTCCCCGTTCTTCGATGTCACCGGTAATTGTGTTTGATGAGGATAAAAACCTATGGGCAGCGCTTGGTTCGCCCGGTGGCCCGGCAATTATCGGTTATGTGGTAAAAACCCTAATTGCGATGATTGATTGGGATCTATCCATGCAAAGCGCGATAGATGCTCCCAATGCGGTCACCCCGCGTCGGGGTATTTTTTTAGAAGAGAAACAATTTGATCCGCAAATTATTGAAGGCCTCAAGGCCAAGGGGCATGAGCCACGAGAGCGCAGGCTGACCAGCGGTGTACACGGATTTAAAATCAATAAAGACGGCACCATTGATGGCGGGGCGGATCGTCGCCGCGAAGGCATCTGGTTATCGGGTGTGGTTGAAGGCGGGGAATAAGTAATCCCGCTTTTTATCAGACACCATATTCTTGAGTAATGTCTTTAGAATCTACCCTTTGTGGATTCCACATTCGGTTTTGGCCGCGCCGCGCCAACGGCCATCACGTACATCGCCGCCTTTTGCAACCGGATGAGTACAAGGCCAGCAGCCGATAGAGGGGTAGCCCTGATCAACAAGCGGGTGAGCGGGTAACTGATGCTCTAGGGAAAAAGCGTCAAGTTTTTCGCGGCTCCAATTAACAATTGGATTGACCTTAATATGGGGCGGAGCGGCATCAAAAAACGGTAATTTACCGCGCAACCCGCCATGGAATTGTTTGCGCCCCGTAAACCAGGCATCAAACCCATCAAGAATCTTCTCGAGGGGGTTTACCTTTCGAATGGTACAGCACGCATCCGGGTCATTGCGCCAAAGCGTGCCGCCGGGATCATTGTTGGCTAATTCGTCAGTGTCAGGTTCAATATTAAGTATATTTGTGAGTCCCAATTTAGTTGCTAATTGTGTTCGATATTTGAGTGTCTGGGCAAAGTGTTTTTGTGTATCCAGAAAGATGACCGGAATATCTGGATCCACTTGTGAAACCAGCTTCAATAAGATTGCAGACTCCGCACCAAACGAAGACACCATCGCAATGCGCCCGGCAAATTCATCTTCAATGGCCGCACGTATGATTTCCTGCGCGCTTGAATTTGCGTGTTCGAGGCTCAGTTGCGCGGCTCGTTGTTCAAGACCCTCTGTTGAGCCGGGTACTTCTCGAGCTATTGAAGCAGTATGATTTTGCATAGACACGGTCGGTATATTACTTTGGCTATCAGGTTAGGTTTTCAAGAAAAGAAAAATTTAAAAGCGGGTAAAAACTTTATCTTTCACCCGGATTAAGCAGCAGCGCGTTTTTGCTCTTCGCGCAAAGCCCAAATCGGTTTAATATCATCTGCACTTGGCTGATAAAAATTTGAAAACTCTGTAAGAGCATTTTCAAATGCGCTCGTATCATTACCGCTAATCTCAACAATATCGATACCGCATCGGTTCATAAATAAAATTTGATCAGCAAGAACCTCACCTCGCGCCAAGATACGCCCTTTGAAATTAAAGCGCTCTCTAAGCTGGCGTGCTTGCGAATACGCACGGCCATCATTGAATGCAGGAAAATTGACGATTACCGCATCATACTTTCCTAGCTCACCCTCAAGCTCTTCAACCTTGACATTATTTTCAATATTGAGTGCGGTTGGGCCGTTAGGCGCATTTTCCATATTGTCCTGATTTCCAAAATCGACTTCATGATAGTTGGTTTGGTGCGGTTTTAATGATGCTCCATTAATTTCAAGCGTCAGCATAAAGGGCCTCCTTAAAGGGTTGTGTGCCAAGTCGGCGATAGGTATCGAGAAAACGTTCATCATTGATACGATGAGACGTGTAGAAACTAACCAGCTTTTCAACTGCGTCGATAACAGCCTCGGAAGAAAGGCCACGGCCAACAATTTCACCAATTGAAGCATCTTCTGCAGCGGAGCCACCAAGGGTGATCTGGTAAAATTCCTCACCCTTTTTATCGACACCTAAAATGCCGATATGTCCAACATGATGGTGGCCACAAGCATTGATGCAGCCGGAAATTTTAACTTTCAATTCGCCGATATCGCTCTGGTAGTCAGGGTCGGCAAAACGTTCGGACAGACGCTGTGCAACAGGAATTGAGCGGGCATTGGCGAGGGAACAATAATCAAGGCCCGGACAGGCAATGATATCGCTTATTAGCCCAAGATTAGCCGTTGCTAGATCATTGGATTTTAAAACCGACCATACAGCAAAGAGATCATTTGCGCGGACATGGGGCAGGCAGAGATTTTGTTCATGGGTAACCCGCACTTCATCGTGTGAGAATTCTTTTGCAAGATCAGCCACAACATGCATTTGGGTATCTGTTGCATCGCCGGGCACGCCGCCAATCGGCTTTAATGAAATATTGGCAATCATATAACCGGGGTTTTTATGGGCAACGCAATTGGCCTCTACCCAGCGGGCAAACTCTGAATTTTCAGCGCGTTTGTTTTCAAAAGGTCCGGTATCGGAGACATTAATGAAATTAGGCGGTGAAAAATAATCTTTAATGCGTGCCACTTCTTCTTGGGGCAGATCAATGGTTGTCTCTTTGGAGAGTTTCTCCCACTCTGCATCCACCATCCCCTTAAAGCGCTCGCCGCCTTCAGCATTGAGCAAAATCTTGATACGGGCCTTATATTTATTATCCCGCCTGCCCTCCAGATTATAAACCCGCAAAATTGCCTCGAGGTAAGAGAGCAAATATTGTGCGGGTAAAAATTCTTTGACCGTGTATCCGATATAGGGAGTACGCCCAAGACCGCCTCCAACAATGACCTCAAAACCGGTCTCGCCTTTTTCGTTTTTCTTTAAGGCCAGACCAATATCATGAACACGCACGGCGGCGCGATCATTAGGGGCAGCGGTAACCGCTATTTTGAATTTGCGCGGTAAGAAAGAAAATTCAGGATGAAAGGTCGACCACTGACGAATAATCTCGCACCAAGGACGCGGGTCTTCTATTTCTTCGGCGCTTGCCCCGGCATATTGATCAGAGGTAACATTGCGAATGCAATTGCCCGATGTTTGAATTGCATGCATCTCGACATCAGCCAGCTCATCGAGAAGGTCAGGGACATCAACCAAAGCAGGCCAATTATATTGCAAATTCTGGCGGGTCGTAAAATGCGCATAGCCTTTATCGTATTTAGTCGCAATATCGGCAAGCTTGTGCAGTTGTTTTGAAGACAGGGTTCCGTAGGGAATAGCAACGCGCAACATATAGGCATGCAATTGCAGATAGAGCCCGTTCATTAAACGCAAAGGTTTGAACTGGTCTTCGGTAATTTTGCCATCAAGGCGGCGCTTTACCTGACCACGAAACTGGGTAACCCGCTCGCGCACAAGATTGGCATCAAATTCATCATAACGATACATGATCGTTTCTCCATTAGGGGTTAGATATCAAGTAGACCTTCGACGCGCTGTATCCAGCTAACAACCGAGGGATAATCACCAAGGGTAAAACCCCCTTCATCGGCAAGGCGGGTATAGGGGACCAGCGCCATATCGGCGGCGGTGAAATCATCGCCGACTAAAAACGGGTGGTCATTCAAAACATTATTCATTCTTGCAAGGGCCGCATTTCCGCGCGGTAGCCACTCTTTATCAATCTCGTCATCTGATTGCCCCAGTATGGATTTTCGATAACGCCGGCCAGCGACATAAGGCTCATGGCTGTTTTGCTCCCAGAAAAGCCAGGTATAAACCTGCGCCCTTTTCTCCGGGTTCTTGGGAAGAAATGTGGGATGATTGGCGCGCTCGGCTAGGTACAAAACGATAGAGTTTGATTGGGTGAGAATAAAACGGCTCTCGCCCTCACCAAACACGGCTGTTGGAACCTGACCAAATTTATTCAACGCTAAAAATTCATCTGTACGCGTTTCACCTTTGGTAATGTCGGTTTCAATCCATTCACAATCAATATTAAGGTAATCCGCGCTCCATTTCACTTTGAAACAGTTGCCGCTTCTATGGTCGCCATAAAGCTTAAAAGCAGTCACGATAAATCTCCGGTCGGCTGTTGTGCCTGTTTGCCAAGATCGCGCCGAATGGTTGGGCCTTGGCTTCGTATGGTTTCGTGCAGGGCCTCGCGTCCGGTGGCTAGATTGTCTTGGGTAATATTGATAAGATAAGCACCGGCAATTTCGCGTACCCGCTGGTTTGCGATGACAAGGGCTGTTTCAGCATCTTCATCAGCGAAAATTTTTGCGTCCTTTAAATAATCACACCACTGATTATTTTTGCCGAGATAAATCACCCGGCCATCATTAAGGGCGTTGGCGGTAATGGCTTTCATGCGCTTAACCTTTCTTGAAAATGATTTGTATGGTTGACCAGATTTTGATCGGCCAGAGCGGCGACATCACCAATGACCAAAAGTGCAGGGCCTTTAATGCCGGCATTGGCAAGGGTTAGCTTTATGGTTCCAAGGGTGCCCTGGGCGATGATTTGATTATCGCGTGTCCCGTTTTCAATCACGGTGATCGGTGTTGTGGGCACAAGCCCCCGATGGGTTTTTTCGTCACCGATAAGAGAGGGAGGGTTCATCAACCGGTTTGCTATAATTTCTGCTGTGCTGACGCCCATATAAATAACCAGCGTGTTTTTGAGTTGCGCCAAGGCCTGCCAGTCAAGATCTGGCTCACCGGGTTTGCCGTCCTGTCCGGGCTTTGCATGGCCCGTTAAAAAAGTAATGGCCTGAGAATGCTCGCGGTGGCTAAGTGCCATGCCCGCAGCAGCGGCGCAGCCGGTCGCTGCGGTAATGCCGGGGGTGACAAAAGCAGGGATATTCGCGGCGCGCAAAGCATCAAGCTCTTCCCCGCCCCGGCCAAATATAAAAGGATCGCCCCCCTTAAGGCGCACAACAGTTTTCCCGGCGCGGGCCAAGGCAATCATTTTGTCGTGAATTTCTTCTTGTGGCACTGCATGATCGGATTTGGCTTTTCCAACATAAAGACGGTCCGCATCACGCCGGGCGAGAGCCAATATGCCGTCGCCGACAAGCCGGTCATATAAAATCACATCGGCATCTTGCAATAGGCGATGGGCACGAAGGGTCAGCAGTTCAGGGTCACCCGGGCCAGCACCAACAATATGAACACAGCCAAGTGCCGATGGGTCCCTTTCTTGATTGATCGACTTGATCATTGCTTCGCGCGCGCCGACCTCATCATTATCAAGAACTTGCTGGGCGATAGGGCCTTTGAAAAAATTCTCCCAGAATTGGCGAGAGCGGTTGCCAAACTTCGCTTTTACACTCTCACGAAAATCTCCCGCAAAAGAAACAAGGTCTCCGAGACGTGCGGGCAGAATCTGTTCGATTCTTTTGCGCAATGTGCGCCCGACGATAGGGGCTTTGCCATTGGTTGAAATTGCCACCACCACATCATCGCGGTCGATAATGGAGGGGGTGGAAAAATCGCATAAATGGGGGACATCAACGACATTGACGAGCGCGCCAGCATTATGGGCCATTTCGCGGTGGGCGTGTTGCCCGGCTTCATCCTCATGGGCAATGATCGCCAGACGCGCGCCGGAAAAGTCGGACGGGGTAATATCGCGTTCAATAAGCTCGGCCCTGCCGTCAAATTCCTCGCGAACACAATTCTCGATAATGGGATAGATAATCTTCAGAGCGCCATTGGCCGCCGCAACCAGCCGTGCTTTCCTCACCGCTAGCTCGCCGCCACCGATAATCACGACTTTCTGTCCTTCGAGAGGCAGGAATATGGGAAAGTTTTTCATTTACTATTTCCAGAGTTGAACAGATGTGGGAAGTGCCGAAAGGGTGGATAGAGGCATCGCAACTAATACTTAAGGATATCTACTGTCATGCCAGGCACATGAAAAGCGATTTTTCCTTGAATTAAGAATAGATTTTCTATACATATAAGAAGTAATGAGGAGATTACAGCGCTTAAAACAAGCATCTCACGTAAATTTGAACCATGTTTTGCAATGGTAGTGCTGATTATGTTCGGGATGTTATCAAATTGTTCTGGTTAGATATACTAATAACACTATGAAAAATTTACCCCCCCTAAATAGCTTGAGAGTCTTTGAAGCTGTGGCCCGTAATTTAAGTTTTTCTCGTGCTGCCGAGGAGCTGAATGTCACTCCGGGTGCTGTCAGTCAGCAAATCAAGGCTTTGGAAGACTTTTTGGGGTACGCGATCATTCGCCGTCAAAAAAAGGGGCTTCTTCTCACCGATGAGGCCCAGGCTTCATTGCCGCCATTGCGAGAGGCATTTGAGAAATTAACCGAAGTCGGAGATATTCTTGCGCGCCGCAGCGAGAGTGGTCGATTGCGCCTCTCCGTTGCGCCTTCCTTGGCCGCAAAATGGTTAGTGCCGAGACTGGATGGTTTTGCAAACGCCAATCCAGATATCGAGGTATGGCTGTCTGCCGATATGAATATCGTGGATTTCACAGTTGATGATGTCGATATTTCCATTCGCTATGGGGCAGGCTCTTACCCAGGCCTTGTGGTGACCCGTTTGATGTCCGAAACAATTATTCCCGTGTGCAGTCCGCAGCTTATGGTAGGCGATCACCCTTTAAAGACTCCCGATGATTTGCGCCATCACACACTCCTTCATGATGGTAGCCCCGATAAAGATGATGATTGCCCGGATTGGACCATGTGGTTGAAAGCGGCCGGTGTCGCGGATGTACCGGCCAAGCGGGGCCCAACCTTTAATCAGTCCAGCTTGGTGATTGAAGCGGCGGTAGCCGGCAAAGGCGTTGCTCTGGCTAAATCCGCGCTTGCGCTTGCTGATCTGGAGGCGGCGCGGCTTGTTGTGCCTTTTGATATGACCACGCCAACGGAATTTGCCTATTATATTGTGCACCCAAAATCCAAATCAAAAAACAGGGCTGTTATGGCCTTGACCTCATGGTTGCATGAGGAGGCCGCCCGATCGTTAAATCATAATGCGGCGCGGTTTGATCGGTAATTTGGGGGCCTATGATGGTTGACCCCATAAGGGTTATTTGGAGGGGGGCTCTTCAAAACCGGCTTGACGCAGACATTCTGCTATCGCTTCAATCATCAAAAGGGTTGAAGTATGTCTTTGCGGGTAATCTCGAATTGCCTGTAAACCTGCCAACTCGCTCCAGCGCTCTCCTGATGAGGCGACGGGTGGTTTTGCGCCCTTAAGCATGGCTTTAAATTCATTTCGCAGAAGAAATAATTCATCTGGTTTCGCACCGATCAGGTTTTTTGCAATAATCGAAGCAGCCGCCTGACCAAGGGCGCAAGCCTGAACATCCAAACCAAAATCACTCACTACGCCATCTTTGAAATTGAGATCAAGGGTTAGCTCGGATCCGCAGATGCGGCTAACTTTTGTGGCGCTGGCATCTGGCTTTTCGAGGCGGCGGGTTTCCGGTAGCGCTGCTGCAGCTTCCAGAATTAAGCCGGTATATATGTCATTGATCATGGCGACCTTGTGCAGTGTGGTGGATTTGTCCCAAAGAGAATTTGGTTATTTTGTGCCCTGGGGTCAAGGCGTGTTGACTCAACGAGACAGAGATCACTGTTTCTTGGCTATAAGCTCAAAAACGTGAATTGACTAATATGGCAAGAAATTTTTTAGTAAGCACTGAGGTGGTTTGGGCATTATCCGTCTACATGTAAACTCGTTGTTGAACGGGGCATTATGGGCACGAGCCATCGCAACTTTTGTGAGTGGTCAGAATATAATATTCAAAGTTGCTTAAAACCGCTCGCGACTATTGGACAAAAAGGGGTTTATTGAGATGTCGAATAAAAATCGCGGAAAACCGGTAAAACTAATCCTGTATAAGTGGGCCGGTAAATGGGGGCCTTTCAAGATTAAAATCCCATGCGGTGAATGCGCCCTGACCGAGGATGTTATCGAGGATACGCTCGAAAATGAGCTAGCAGGCGCAAAGGTCGAGTTTGAGGTGCGCGAATGGCTCACCAATTGGTGGAAAGCCCTTTTTGCGGGATTCCCGAAAATCGGTTGGCACGCCCCGATCGTGTTTGTCGAGAATAAACTGATTGGTCAGGGTGATGCGCTTAATCGCGGCGTCTTAACCGAGGCCGTGATTAGGGAATATGTGAAACGGTTCGATCTTGAGGGGAATGTAATTTTCAGTAAAGAAAAATGCCCTCATTGCGCCAGAGCGAAGAGATATCTCGATGATGCGGGTATCGACTATGTTCATTATGACGTGGTTACCAATCCTGCTGCTATGTATGAGATGTTGGCGCGGGTTAAGCCAATCATCGGTGAAAAAACTCCGGTGACAACGCCGCAAATATGGCTCGATAGCGCGTTTGTTGGCGGCGCGGATGATTTGGGTGAGCGTTTGGGAATTAATGTTGAACCAGACCCCAGGCGTGGTCGCGGCGCTCTTAGCGAGGGTAATATCAACAAAAATTAGATGGGCATAGTTTACAAAAAACAAAACTCATCGCCTGACCATAGTGATCTATCATTAAATGTAAAAAAGGACTGTAAAATGAAATCTATTTCCTTATTGCTCTTACGTGTTTCTACCGGCTTGCTTCTCATTGTATGGGGAATGTTGCGAGCGGGTAACCCGGAACGGGGCGTTGGTGTTGCCGAGAAACATTATAGCGGGCTTCTGGCCACCGAGACACCGCAACTCATATTGGGGTACGGTGAAATAATAATTGGCATACTAATCATACTCGGGTTGTTTCGTATACTTGTTTATCCTTTGCAAGCAATCATATTGGGTGCGGGTGCTATTTTGATTTGGCCGCACTTTGTTGAGCCTTTTATTGCGCCACTGGGAATAAGCCTATTTGATGATCCGAAAGATTTTAGATTATTGTTTTTCCCGTCTTTGATCGTATTTTTTGCGACACTGATACCGTTGGCCTTTAAAGAATATGATACGCTCTCCCTCGACTCCATGTTCCGGCGTTAAAGGGTTTTGCGTTTAAGTGTGTTTTGTCTACTGCAAATAAAGCACAATAAATAAAGATTTGGGGCGCCGGTTTTATCCTTAAAAAGCGCCCCATTTTTTTGCCACCTTAAAGGCAGTTCATGCCCGTTACTCAGCCCGAAGTGATTGACTTATGCGCGGCATATAACGCCATAAGGTTATGGCGCGCATGATAAAAAAGAGGGAAAACGCCAGCCAGAGCCCGTGATTGCCTGCGATTTTTCCGAGCCATATGCTCACGGGCACATAAAGCGCTACCGATAAAATCATGGAATTGCGCATTTCTCGCGAGCGGGTTGCACCAATAAAAATACCATCAAGTTGAAAACAAACCATAACGATTACAGGGCTGATAATAATCCATGGCAAATAGATAAGGCCGGCATCATAGATAGGCCCGGAGTTAGTCAGCATATTGATTATAGTAGCGCCGCTAATGGCATAAACGGCAGAAAAAACCAACGCACCAAAGCTGGCCAAGGTGAAGGTTTTTTTGACTATCTGATTATAGTGCCCCCTCATATCTATATTTGTTTTTCGTTGACCAATGGCCCTGCCGACCAGTGTTTCTGCGGCGATGGCTGTGCCGTCCAGTGCAAGCCCGGTGAACAGAAAAAGTTGCATCAATACCTGATTGGCGGCGAGGGTAATATCGCCAAAAGCGCTACCGCGCTGGACAAACCAGGAAAATGCAAAAGACAGCAATAGGGTGCGGATAAATATATCCCCATTGATAGACAAGGTTCGCTTTATTTTTTTCTCGTTAAGGAGCCGTATCAGTGAGGGTTTTTGTAACAACAGGCCGTCCCGGTTGAGCATAAGAAAAACAAGAGCAATACTGACAAAAAAGCCGGATATTTCCGCAATCATGGTGCCAAGGGCAATGCCCTTAGCGCCCCAGTCAAGGCCAGCCACAAACCAGACATCAAGACCTATATTGAGGCAAGTCATGATTAATCCGGTTATCATCAAATAGTCCGTACGCCCTCGCGCCGTAAGCCAACCAAGACAGGCATACGTTGCCAGCGCGAAAGGCGCGCCCCAAATGCGGATCGAGAAATAAATTTGTGCATTGGCAAAGGTAGTATCGCTAGCTTGGCTGTCTACACCCAGTAGCGTAAAAGCCAACTTACCCAATGGCCATTGGGCAATCACCATCAACAAACCGATAAGGCCCCCCATCAAAAACCCGCGCAATAATGCATCGCGCCCCTCAACGCCATCATCTCCGCCCAGAGCTTGCGCCGTCAAACCCGCAACGCTCATTCGCAAGAAACCGAAAGTCCAATACATTAATGAGAAAATAGTGGCCGCAAGGCCAACCGCTGCGATGTCAATGGGGTTTTCAGAACGTCCCAACACCCAGACATCGATTGTCCCAAGTAAGGGCGTAATCGATGCGGCAATGGATGCAGGCCAGGCCAGCTTAAATATATCTTTATACGGCACCGGCAAGAGCGATGATGGGGAGTTTATCATCGGGCCTTGTCAAAAAGTAAGCGCGGTGTTTGATTGCTCGCGGTAAGGTCTATCCGTCTGTAAAAGCAAGATGGGCGGCCAGTGTGACATGCAGCTCCCGTTTGGATAACGCGCAATAATAAAGCGTCCTGATCGCAATCGATATAGGCTTCTACCAGTTTTTGTGTGTTTCCCGATGTTTCGCCTTTGCGCCATAATTTTTGCCGGGATCGCGACCAGTAAACGGCCTCCCCGCTGCTAAGAGTTGCCTCTAAGGCTTTCGCGTTCATATGGGCAAGCATTAGAAATTTGCCGCTCTCATGGTCAACGGCAATAGCACTAATTAATCCGTCCTCGCCCCATTTCGGGGTGAGCGTTTCGGTCTCATCAAGGGGCATGGTTTGCGTCATGACGGCCGGATCCTTTATTTGTGAGTTATCTAAAAAAATGTGCGCCCAATAGAACTGGTAATCTTCTAGTGAAGAAAAACAAGTGCTTTCTGGTGAAGCTCATGATTTGCGCAAGCTAAAACTTCCCCGCGGTCATCTGTCCCAACGGGATCGCCAGACCAATTGGTAAAAACCCCGCCAGCCCCCAACACCACGGGTTCAAGGGCGGCATAATCATGATGGGAAAGCCCTGATTCAAGAACTATTTCGAGCTCGCCGTGAGCCAAAAGCGCATAGCCATATGCATCCATGCTAAATCTGGCCAACCTTGTTGCTTTGCTGAGTTCACGAAAGGCATCAGCTTCGCTCGCATCAAAATATCCCTGCACGCGCCTTGGGTCAGTTGTGGTTATGCGCGCCTTATCGAGTTGTGTGATGGTGCTTGTTTTACAGGTTTTAACGTCATCACGGTGATAATATTTTGTCTCATCGCGCGTGCCAACCCAGCGCTCACCGGTAAAGGGCTGATCGAGCAGACCAAGTACGGGTTTTTCTTCGTGCTCTAGTGCGATCAAAGTCATCCAGCTTGGCACACCGCATACAAATGCCCGGGTCCCGTCAATCGGGTCTATAACCCATCGCCATGGTGAGTTGCCTTCCTCTCCATCAGGGTTCTTTCCCAATTCTTCTCCAAATTCTTCACCATGAATAGCATGGCGAGGATATACCATCTGGATCATGCGTCTAATGGCGCGTTCAGACTCGCGGTCAGCATTCGTAACCGGATCGAACCATAGACCGGCCTTGTTAAACACTTCTGTTTTATTTCTAAATCGGGGCAAAGTTTCTTTGCTGGCCTCATCGGCAAGCCTGTTGGCGAGGGCGACATAGTTTGAAAACTCTTGATTATCGTCCGCCATAGTTGGTGCCTTATAATTGACCGCCATAAAGACGAATTATTTGTAAATTGCACATCTGTAAAAAAGAAAAACGGTCTCGTAATATACGCAGCACTATGGGGGAGTTAGCAACATATCGCACCCGATAGCTTTAGGCAAATCTCAAAATTTTTTAACGTAAGCGTTAAAGGCGATCAGCGCTCAAAAACGCAAAAAAAAGACCTCCGACACCCTTACATGTCGAAGGTCTTGGTTGCCCACCTGCTAATATTTAAGCAGGAAACTTTGGATCAGGAGCGCCTTACGCAGCCCCTGACATGGCTTTTGCAAGGTCGAGTAATTTGCGACGCGGCTCATCTTTCATATTGTAATAAGCGCGTACAAGGTCGATGGTCTCTTTTTGATTGAAAACATCTGTACCGTTCTCATGTGCACCATGATTGGCATGACCATTTAATTGTTCAGGCGCGGCAGGGTCGCGGCCATTTAATCCATCGAAAAAATACGCAACCGGAATATCAAGGGCTCGCGAGAGGGACCAAAGCCTTGACGCGGAGATACGATTTGCACCGCTTTCATATTTTTGGATTTGCTGAAAACGGATATTTACCGCTTCAGCGAGCTTTTGTTGGGTTAACCCGAGCAGACGGCGACGTTGACGCAGTCTCTGTCCGACGTGATGATCAATTGGATGAGCCATCTGATACTCCTTTGAATGACACACGCGGCACGCGATATGTGCCGCTGTAATAATCAATGGAGTTACGCAAAGCCCGTGCCGTTTTTTCTGATAGGGCGAATTTGGCGAAAAAAAATCCGGTTAGTTACACGTTTTACGGGATAAATGCGTGTTTTACATAGTGTTTTTTTACCAGCCTCGCCGTGGACGGGATTTGTGATTTTGCCGGTTTTGTCTCTCTAAGGGCGAGTAGGGTGGGGTTAATTCTTGTTTTGAGCCCAAAACATGGTCTTTGTATGTATCAGATTGGGATTATTTGTGGGCCCCCGAGCGTTAAGGGCCAGCAAGTGGTAAGGAGCGGTAACTAGTAAGGGGGGCCAATCAATCAATCAATCATTTTTGCTGAACGCAACCAGAATTCCTCGTCAAAGCCGGCCACCTCCAGATTGGAGACAAATTGCCGGGCTGCTGCTTCCCAGGAAAAATTCTGGGCATGGGTATAGCAAGCCTGCGAGTCTTTATTCTCGAGCGCCGTTAGGCAGGCTGATTTTAAATCTTCATTCATGGAACCACAGCCATCAGGGGCATTTCCCAAAATATCGAGCGGACCGCGTACAGGATAGGCCGCAACCGGAACCCCGCATGCCAACGCTTCAATATTGACTAATCCAAATGTATCCGTGCGAGAGGGAAAGACAAAAACATCCGCCGCCTTGTAATAGGATGCAAGCTCTTCCCCGAATTTTGGACCAACAAATTTCGCGTCCGGGTATTTGGCTTCCAGTTCCGCCCGCTGCGGGCCATCGCCCACAACCACCTTGGTGCCGGGTAAATCGAGCTCTAAAAAATCCTCAATACTTTTCTCGACCGCAATACGGCCCACATATAAAAAGACAGGGCGCTCATGATGGTCGAAGAGAGTGCGAGATCCGGGCTTGAATATTTCAAGATCCACCCCCCGGGCCCAGAGCTTGAGATTGGAAAAGCCACGCGCACTCATTTCTTCGCGCATTCCTTCGGTCGCAACCATCATGGCTTCTCCGCTTTTATGAAAGTCCTTCAATATCCCATAACCCCAGCTCGTTGGCACTGCCCAACGCTCATTGGCATATTCGGGAAAGCGGGTATGAAAGCTGGTTGTGAACGGATAACGGCGGCGCTTGCAAAAGCGCCGGGTTGCACGCCCTAAAGGCCCTTCGGTTGCTATATGAATAGCGTCGGGCTTAAACTCATTGATCATTTTGGCGACTTTGCGATTGGGCAGCAAAGACAGGCGGATTTCCGGATATGAGGGCATTGGCACCGATTTAAAATCATTGGGGGTAATATAGAGCACCTGATTACCAAACCCGCTAAGAATGTCGCCAAGTGTTTCAAGCGATCTGACCACACCATTAACCTGGGGTTTCCATGCATCTGTAGCGACAACGATACGCAGACCAGAAAGGTCCCCATTTGGCATGGGAAAGCGCTGACGGGCGCGGGTTAATGCGATTGCGCCAGAACCAAGTCGGCGCAATGCCCCTTTTTTCTTTTTGACTTTGGTTTCAGGTGTCTTCGGTGACGGACCTTGAGAAACATTTTCAACCATTCGAATTCACCCGAGCTAAAAAGATTAAGTGAGAGGCTTTCATTTGGGCATATGTTTAGGGTTTGGCAAGTCATAGTGACGGTTTGGGTGGAATTGGGCCTGATATATTGAGGCTCTGTGTCGATCCATAATGAATTGTCTGGGGTTTATAAGTTAATATTATAAAATCAAACTCTCACCCTATAAATTAAACATGAAAATTGAGCGATATTGCTACAATCACCGAAAGTCTCGAGCAATAGATCATCATATATTGGCGTATTATATCATAAATTAAATTATAATCACATATTATACCAGTGAATAAGGCACTAGCAAATGATTATTCCAATTTTAATGTTGCGACGCAGTAATTATGCCGCAACGCAAAAAAAAGACTTGCAATGCTTATTCTAAATTTCTATATAAATTATGCGGCACATTGTTGTCGCAGCCCTTTTTGGGCGTTTCCTCCCTAAGACTTTAGACCGCAGCTTTTGCTTGCGGTCTTTTTTTTGGCAAATTGTCTTGTTCCGAAGGTCAGAGCCATAGGCCAAAATTATAGTTTGGGGCCATGGACATATAGGCTAGGCAAAACAATCTGGACTGAATGTTTATTCAGCGGCCTGTGCCGGGCGAAGCGCGGCAGGGTCGATGGTGATGAGTTCTTTGATCAGGTCATCGAGCTGGGCGCGCAATATATCAAACCCCTCGGTGCGCGTGATACGGGTTTCATCAAGATAGAGGCGGCGATTAATCTCGATTTGTAAAACATGAACCCCTTCCATCGGGCGGCCATAGATATTTGCCACATAGCCTCCTGCATAGGGTGAATTGCGGATAATATGGGCATTCGATTTACGCAGAACGCCCTCTATCAATCCGGGCAGACAGGGCGCACATGAGGTTCCAAATCTGTCCCCCAGTACGAAATCGATTATCGGTTCCCCGTGACGAAGCGGTGCCCCTCCAGCCGAGGGCATTGAATGGCAATCAATAACAACCGCCACGCCAAATTCATCTTTAGCCTCTTTAATTAACTGCTTGAGGGCGCGATGATAGGGCTCATAACAAGCTTTTAACCGGTCCCCCAGAATGTTAGGCGATAATTTTTTGCCATATATATATTGGCCATCTGCGACAATTTTGGGGATAACCCCTAACCCCGCAATAACCCGGCTGGAGCGCATATCAAGGCCACTTGCCTGCACCACGCGTCCTTGAAACATGGTCGGATCAACTTCTCTGTCAGAGCGGTTTACATCAATATAAGCACGGGGAAAAAGCGCCTTCAAAAGAGGCGCACCAAAATGGGGGGCATTATCGAACAACAGATCGACATAACTATCTTCAGATAGTCTCAATTTTTGTGGGTCTAGGCGGGATTGTTCAAGAAAATATTCAGGATAGCGCCGTCCGGAATGGGGTGAGGCAAAGATAACCGGGGTCGCCAGCTTTTTTGGGCGAATAATTTCAATCGGCGTGTTTTCAAATGGAACATCACCCGACCTCACATCCCCTAAATTGCGTCCCATCTTGTGCACCCTTTTCTTATATCGGTATCGTCCAGCATCCGCATATTGCCAAAAAAGAGCAAAAATCTACGACACAATCATGACTATACTATTGAACGTTATTACTGAGCCGTAAATAATTTTACTCATGGCATAGATTTCAACGTTCAGTTGAGAAGATAAACTTGTTGAGGCAGCTATGGAAGGCGCAATTAAAAATCTATCCGGACTGACTTGGTAATTTGTTATAAGGCATTGTTTTTCTTGCATAACACACTTAAATTTATTTTGCATATATACCCCGCCTAGATGATTATTCGGTATGTTTGGTAAGAGTGTTTCAATACATAATCCTGTATTGTTATTTCCATGCCGAGGCTTGAAATGGATTATTGTTGAATTCCCCGATCTTTGGAAAACCGGCAAATTGATTGTAAAAAGACATGACATTGGGCGTAAAATAGGGGAGGAAAACAAGGTCATTTCGTTGTTAACGAGGCGTTTGACTTTGTTGTTTGTTGGAATAACTGTTGCGGCGTGAAAATTGCTGTTAAGCTCATAAAATATGAGTTCGCCCCATTGAAGGGCATATAGTGAAGGGTTTGGTAAAATGGTGTCGATCTTATTGGCTGAAGACGATGATTCAATGCGCAGCTTTTTGAAAAAGGCACTCGAACGTGCTGGCCATGATGTTGTTGATGCAGCGCAAGGCGATGAAGCGTTAACAGAACTTCAGCTACGCGAGTTTGACCTTTTGCTGACCGATATTGTTATGCCGGTCATGGATGGGATAGAGCTTGCAAGACGCGCCGCCGAGATAGACCCGGAAATGAAAATTATGTTCATTACCGGTTTTGCCGCCGTTGCCTTGAATGCCCAGGAAAAAACCATGGAAGACGCTACGGTTTTATCCAAGCCCTTCCACCTGAAAGATCTTGTTAATGAGATTGACCGGGTTTTGGCAGCTTAAGATACTCATTCCATTTCTTGATCAATATACGTGCAATTGATATCTATGCGGAAGAGGACTCCCGCATGTATTGAGCGCATTTTTAATGGATGGCTGAGCATGGCTACTTATTGTGGCTCTTTAAGGTCATCATCAGCGCTCCATTTTTGTCAATATCGTTAGTGCATTGCACGCTTGCTCAGTTTTTAATTTTCACTACCATGAAAAAAACAAATGAGGAGGTGCGTTATGGCGTCATCACGTAGGGATTTCTTGATACAAAGTGCGATTTCGACAAGTTTGATCACATTAAGCGGTGCATGCTCGCGCGATACTGCGCCGCAAATCAAAGCACCAATCTCGATTGACCAGATGGACGGGGTTGCCACCGCCACAGCGATCAGGAATCGCGACATCACGGCGCTTGAAGCTATCGACGCAGCAATTACCCGTACACAGAAAGTTAATCCAAAAATCAATGCGATTGTAACCGAGACATTTGAAGCGGCGCGAGAGCAGGCAAATAATCTTTCTACTGATGAAGGTGCTTTGGCAGGTGTTCCAACTTTTATAAAAGATTTGTTTGATGTTACCGGCCTGCCAACCCGACATGGCTCGCGCTCGACGCAAGGTCATATCGCAAAATCGCAGTTTCCTTTTATTGATGATTTTCAAGCGGCGGGCCTGATCAGCTTGGGCAAGACAACAACGCCGGAATATGGATTGACGGCAACAACGGAGCCGGTGAGTTCAGGTATTACGCGCAACCCCTGGAGCCTTAACCACTCAAGCGGTGGGTCATCGGGCGGCGCTGCGGCACTGGTTGCGGCGGGCGCAACGCCATTTGCCCATGCGACTGATGGCGGCGGGTCAATACGAATTCCAGCAGCGTGCTGCGGGCTGGTTGGGCTTAAACCTTCTCGCGGCCGGTTTCGCCCCGCCAGAGATGAGAGCAAAACCCCTATCCGTATTTCGGCGCATGGTGTGGTCTCGCGGACCATGCGCGACACAGCCGCGTTTATGGCAGCAATGGAGGCTCCTGAGGATGAGAGTGGGTTAGCACCCACCAGGCTGGTGAGCGAGGCTTCAGGCAGGCGGTTGAAAATTGGTATCATTGCCAAATCCCCGCTGGGCAGTGAGCTTCATGAAGATGTCACGGCTGCTATTTCTAATACCAGCCGTCTGTGCGACGAGCTTGGTCATGAAACAAGAGAGATCGATCCAAATTTTGACGCCGCATTTGGTGATGATTTTCTTCTCTACTGGGCTGCGGCTGCTAACAGTTATGTTGCAAGGTGGGAAGCCGTGAACAGAAGGCGCGCTGATGATAGTGTGTTCGAGCCTTTTACGCTTGGCTTACAACAACATTTTTTAGCCAATCAGGAAAAGCTTCGAACTGCAATTCTCTCCCTTTTGCGGTTCTCGGGGACCTGGAGCGAAATGTTTAATGGCCTTGACCTAGTCTTGTCCCCAGTGCTTACCCGCCCCCCGGTTGAAATCGGCTATCTCGGGTCTACCATACCTTATGATGAGGCGATGGAGCGATTAAAGAATTATGCCCAGTTTACCGCCCCCGCAAATGTTGCTGGCACTCCCTCAATGTCCCTTCCCATGGCCATGTCGAAAGAGGGGTTGCCTGTCGGGGTCATGTTCAATGCGAGAGCAGGAAACGAAAAAACCTTGCTGGAACTTGGATATGAGCTTGAGGCAGCCCAGCCTTGGACCTCGCGAAAACCAGCCGTTTTTTCGGGTTAAGATAAAGCATCGCAAAATCTATTGCGTGGATTTAATTTCGCACTATAACGTTCATTCTTCGAAAAGCTTGTGCTCAGGCAAAGCTTTGAAGGGCGTATAGCTCAGTGGTAGAGCGCTTCCTTGACATGGAAGAGGTCCGTAGTTC
>CAYMPJ010000002.1:205412-216525 GCA_964392325.1 uncultured Caulobacterales bacterium | reverse complement strand
CGCACCATTCTAACTTGTAAAACCTTGTCCTGCGGGCGAAAATTCAACCTTGATTGACCATTGACCCAGCGCGAATGAGCGGTTGCGGGGTTCGTCGTACTAAAATAGTTAAAAAAGAAAACGTCTTGGTTGCCCCGAGAAAATTACTTGAAAAAAGAATTTATGGAGAATTTAAAGAGTTTAATAAAAGTAATTTTGAAGAAATTTTAGACGATATTTGTTTTTTTTTTAAAAATCGACCTGACGCTGAAGCCGACAAGTCAGTCAAACAATTTGTTACATTCACATTATTTCGTCACAAGAATTTTGTTTTAATCTATAAAAGGGGGGCATATACGACTGCAAGTGAAACCTTAAAAGGTGCATATTCTGTAGGTTTTGGTGGGCACGTAAACGATAATGATTTTGATCTTTTTAATCATGGGGTTGACGCATTACTATTCAATTCATCTCGTGAGTTAATGGAAGAATTATACTTAGACCAAGAATACTCTAGCGTTGATGAAATATCTGCTTGCTCAACAATGCACGGTTTTATCAACGTGGATTGCACTGATGATGCTAAACAACATATTGCGGCTCTCATATCTTGTTATCACTGTTTTCGTTTGGACTGTGGATAGGGTTCGCGTATATTAGTGGACTTAAGCAAATTCTGAGTTTTATTGTGAATTGATCATTTTCGGTAATACCAAGTTATAGGCAATCGTTGAGTGACAGCCTTTTAAAAACTATCCATATACCTTCAAAACAAACCCCACCCCGCACTTCAGTTTATCAACCACCCTTGTTTTCGGGATCGGAGAATTTTCCGCTGTGGACACATTCCAGAATGTCGCTTGGTTGGCAATCCAGAAAATCGCAGATTTTCGCGAGTGTGTTGAACCGGATGCCTTTGGCTTTGCCGAGTTTTATAATCGAAAGGTTTTGTTCCGTTATCCCGATATGTTGGGCTAACTCTTTGGACTTAACTTTTCGGCGGGCGAGGATGACATCAAGCCGGACAATTATTTCTGGTTCGCCAGTCAAAAGATCAACCTTAAATCGTCGGTTTGTGTTTTTGCTTCATATTGAACGAGACTAAACGCATAGAGAAGCAATCCAAAGCCTATAATTAGTAAATCCACACCGAATATGTCTACATCAAAATTTACGTTTTCTCCGCTCGTAAAAGCAAGCTCGATGAGGCCGGAATAGACGCCCTGTAGGAAGCGGTTAACGCCGATTAAAACGACGAATAAGGACAATAATTTTAAAGTGCCGGCGGTTCGTTCGGTGAAAATTTCTCCTTTCTTGAAATATCCGAACAAACGGATCAGCCAGTAAAATCCGGCGACCACACAGATTTGAAACGGCAGGCGGGCAAGCCTTTCACTCCAGCTTCGTTCATCAACACCGATCTCGAAGGTGGAAGGGGCGTTACCGTGTAGTTGTAACGAAATGCCCCCCGTTAGCTCTGTCAGCAGAAAAAGCGCGGCGCCCAAATAGCCAATCGAGCGCACGATTTTACTGACCGTCGCGATTTTTCGGGCGTTATTAGGTGTTTTTTGATAAATTATCATTGTAAAACAATCATTTTTAATTTATTTACGATCATATTATCCAGAATAAACAATTTTGTCCAGCATCTGATACGTCGGAAAGAGCATAATATGGCCCATAAAATCCTCACCAAACCTGCTGCGCGCCTGTCGGCATTATTTTTTGCTTGTGCCCTCGGGGCTTGCAATACGATTGAAAATGCCCCGCTCCATCTCAATTACGATATTGGCCGCATAGAGCCGGGCGTGAAAATTACGCTTACCATGCGCGGCGATCTTGATGGTGAAACCGAACTGAAAATTGGTGATGCGTGGGCGGATGAAAAGTCCCCCCATGAACGGTTCAAGAGCATTGAAGTATCTGGCGGGGTGCTCACCCGTGAAAATGCGCACGTCAATATACGTCATGAAGCAAATGCAAACCTGACAATATCATGGGAGTTGCACAAAACTGATGGCCGTAATTTCCAGCAGGACCCGATATATTTTTTTGCGCCCGTCATCACCGATAATTATATTCACCTGATTGGCTATACCTCACTGATGTTTCCGGTAACTAAAGCGCCGGTTTCTATAAATTTTGCAGGCTCGGCGCTCGCCGGAGAGAGCCAAGCGGTTTTAAGTCCGCTATGGTCGAGCCCGGCGCCTATAGATGGCGGGCAAATTCCATCCGGATTTTTGATGGCAGGTAAGATAAATGCAAGGCGAAGCGCAGACGAGAAAATTGCGGTCGGTATTGCGCCCGGGCTTGAGCTTAATTCCGCAAAACTGATTAAAGATCTGGAGCCAGTGCTTTCTTCTTTATCGCAGGTTTGGGGCAGCGAGGCGACTAGCTATAGCGTGACCTTGCAACCTGCTCCGCCCGAGATCGGTACTGTGCTGGCGGGCACTGCATTTGCCGGCGGCTTTGCGGCTGCTGCCTCATCGGATATGGGGGGCGATCGATTAGGCGGGTTTTTGACCCATGAAGTTGCCCATGAATGGGTACCAAATAAAATTGGCGCGCTCGAATTTGAAGCCACGAGCCGTGAGCCTGAAGGCTACTGGATTTCAGAAGGTTTCACGCAGTTGCTCTCTCGCAAGGCCCAAATTCAATCGGGTCAACTTGATGATCAGGGCTATGCGGACCGTGTAAACGAGGATTTGCGCGAGCTGTATTTGTCTCCCGTGCGCACGCATACAAATGCGCAAATTGGTGAAAAATTCTGGACGGATAGAGATATTGAACGGTTGCCATACTTACGTGGTTTTTTGGTTGCTGCAAAATGGGATGCAGAAATAGCGAGACACTCCAAAGGCATCGCCGATATGATTGATGTGCTCAAATCCCTTGAAAGGGCAAACAATGTGACTGAAGACGGTATTAAATTAACAAAAGAAATTGTGATTGAGCACGCAAAAATGCAAGGGGCTCTCAATCCCGAACTAGACGTTTCCGGTTTCATAATTGCTGGAAATTTATTTACGCCCCCTGATAATATGCTGGGGCCGGACTTTGTTTTATCAGAGGTAAAAGTGCACCCATATGATATTGGTTTCGATTTTGAAAAGACACGCGCGAACGGTATAGTTGAAGGGGTGCTGGAGGGAAGTAATGCTTATAGAGCGGGCCTTCGCAACGGTATTGGGTTTGTATCAAAACTATCTGGCGGGGGAGGCGATACGACTGTCCCGATCGTTCTAAAGCTGTCTGATCAAGGTCAAGAGTTTGAGCTGAGCTATATTCCTGCGGAGCCTGATGGGGTGATGGTTCCGCAGTTTATCCGTAAATAATTTCGGTCGAAAACTGGTAATTTACACCCGCAGTTCATAGATTAATCCCAATGGCAGCACCGCTCTGCCAATCACCCTTATTAGGAGATTATAAAAACCCATGTCAGCAAAACGCTATCACTCGATTTACTATAGAGCTGATATTCAGGGCGGGGATTATCCCATGCATGCACTCCACGCCCCTGCATTGGAAAAACCGCAAGCTGGATTGCCGTTACGCATTATTGCCATTCCTGGAACCCCTAGCAAAGACTATGTGTTTTACCGGTTTCTAGCTCGGGCGCGCGCGGATTTGGAAGTGACAATGGTGACAAGAGCAGGGTATGGAGGCGCCAGTTATGGGGAGGGCGTTCAAGAACCAGTATTGTCATTTGAGGATCAGGTAAAAGCCATCGCGCCATTGTTCGAAAAAGATGATGAAAAACGCACGCTCATTTTTGGAGTTTCTTATGGGGGGGCGCTATCTCTAAAATGCGCCCTCGATTATCCTGATTACATTGACGCTGTGATGACAGTTGCCATGCTGGTTCATGAACCACGGGCTTATGTAAGGGGTAGTGTTAAGCTTGGCGGCGTGCCAGGGATTAATCATGCGCTCCCCCAATATTTGAAAAATGCACGGCGCGAGGTGATTGCCCGGCGCGCCCAAATTAAACCATTGTTTGAAAAGCTAAAGACAATGCATCAACCGGTCACCATACTTCACGGTAACCGGGATAATCTGGTTCCGCTCTCTGCTGCGAAAGATTTGCAATCCTATTTTTCTGCGGATCAGGATGTGCGCTTTCAACTAATTAAAAATGGAACGCATTATTTAGAATGTGAGCGCCCCGATCTTCTTTATAAAGAGCTAGATTTATTAAACGAACGTATTGCGTAAAATTCAGTATGGTGCATAAAAAAACCTCCCAAAAAATATGGGAGGTTTCTTTTTGTAAAGATTGTTTTTATTAGCCGCGGTTTTTCATGACCATGCCGGCAATAGTTGACAATGCTCCGCCGCCAACGCCGCCTTCGAGGAAGCTTTGAACCATCCCCATCATTTCACCAGCACCAAGTAAGCCGGTAAGGCCAGCTGCGTCTGCGCCAGCTCCCGCGCCAACACCGCCAATAACGCCAGATAATATGCGCCCTACCATACCCGATTGTCCGCCGCCCATAAATTGCGACACAATTGGTCCGATAATCGCGCCGCCGGCGCCGCTAAGCAATAATTCCATCATAGGTAAATTCCCTTCCTAATGTTCCGAGGAAGTATGATATTAACAGTTTGTAACAATTTTTCAATATACGGAATAACTTATATTGCACTGGCAAATGACACATGATTTTTGTGCGATGCACACATAAATTTTGTGTTCGCATATCGCTTCTTCCCAAAAGTACCTTATTTTATGGAGCAAAGTTGGAATAATGTTGTGTTGAAATGTGGGTTTTTTTGCGTGTGCGAAAAATTCAGGATTTGAGCTTTTGCAAAAAAATACCCCGGCAAAGTGTCCATTTTGCCGAGGCAGTTTATTTCTAAATGGATCTGTTTTGAGTGTCCAATTATATGATTTTGTCCTTAGAACGCATATCCTAATGTTGCGCGCAGGACAGTATCTGTATTGACATTACCCGGGGGTGGGCTGGTTTCAAACCGGTAGTAGTAGGAGACTCCGGCGACAAAGCCCCCCCAAAGGTCCGCGCTTAGACCGTGTGTTGCTTCAATTGTCGTTGTCGGAGAAGTCCAGACGACTCCTATATCTGATGTGAAGGTCAAACCATCTCTAATTACCCAGTCAATATCACTTGCAGCATACAGAGCAAATTCACTAATTGTCTCATTGCTGAAATCTATCGGGGACAGTCGGTACCCAGGACCCGCATCGATTTTCCAGGTTAGAGGTTCGGATTTACGAACAAAATACCCTATGCCTGCATTACCAAATAATCGATAATCAAATCCGGAGAATTGATCTTCATCATATGCTATACGTGCAAAAACATTTAATCGATCAGACAAAGCATAATCAACCTGGTAAGATGCTCCCCAACGACGTTGGTTCAAGGTATCGATAAAGACAAAATCACCATCTTCGTCGACTACATTATTCCCATCTGCGTCCACCGCTATAGTGCCTGCATTACCGACATCGAAAAATGCAATGACATGATGCGTGTACTTATCAAATTTACCGGTTGTGCGTTTGGCATCGAGAAGGATACCCGCAGATGTGTTTTGCGAGTTACCACTTGAATTGACGAGAGATGCAGAAATCCGTCCCTCCCAGGGTTCAAGAGAGAATAATCCTGTTTTAACTGTTGGAGCTTCAGCGCTGGCCGCTGCGTCAGCAACTTCGTCGCTCGCAGTCTCGGCTACCGCTTCGCTCGCATCTGCAACTTGCTGTACAGACGGGTCCGATACAGTTGGAGTATCGTTGGCGGATGCTAAAACCGATTTAACCTTTAACGCGCTATAGGCTTCAATACCTTGCGAAAATGACGGTAAAACAGCTTTTGTAGCGTCGGCGACTGCGGTAATACTGGCAACATCGCCTTTCTTGGCCGCCTCATCAATCAGTTGGCGCGCAATATCGGGCAAATTCTCTCTTGTAAAATCAGCGTCTTCCTGAGTCAGAGCTGCGGCATTGGCTATGAGTGTTAGAGTAGCCAATAAATAAATTGGGGTTAGTTTTGACATGATGTGTCCTTTGGTAATCACTGTACTGTAATATCTTTCTGATTATGGTTAATTTTAATTTAACCATAATTGGGCTGGTAGAAGGTTTTAAAAAATAATGTCTTTATTGTTTAGAAAAAGAAAATTACTTCATTCAACCTCATTGAATATCCAATTGCAGAATTTCAGTTGGTGGTTTCCTAAGGCGGAAAATTTGTGACTAAATTTTGGCCATTTTTCGTTCGAAATGATACGCGCGATTTTGTTGCAAAAATAAAACAAAATTATTCTTTGCATTCTTTTGGCGAACCCGTATTTTGCATTCATGCCCGATACCAACACCAATCAATCTTCCTCAAAGAGTGCACCTAAAAAACGCGCGCAATCTAGAGGTGCATCAAGTAAAAAACCGAGCGCTCAGCCCGTAACTGCGGCGACGGATATTGTGCCGGGTGGATTTTCTGAAGCGATTTCAAACTATCACCACCAAGTTAGTGAGTCGCAATGGGTTCCCCATCGCCCGGAGCGATTGCCAACGACGAAGCTTCTTTCAAAGCCGTTGCGGGTGGTATCACAATATAAACCAGCCGGTGATCAGCCTACAGCAATTAAAGAATTATCGGGTGGTTTGAGTGAGGGAGAATGGGATCAAGTTTTATTGGGGGCAACGGGGACCGGTAAAACCTTTACAATGGCAAAAGTTATCGAGGAAATGCAACGTCCTGCATTAATACTCGCGCCAAACAAAACCTTAGCAGCCCAGCTTTATGGTGAATTTAAAGCATTTTTTCCCGATAATGCTGTGGAATATTTTGTTTCCTATTATGATTATTATCAACCTGAAGCCTATGTGCCTCGCTCGGATACTTATATCGAAAAGGAAAGTTCGGTAAACGAGCAAATAGATCGTATGCGTCATGCCGCAACGCGCGCACTCTTGGAGCGTGATGATGTGGTCATCGTTGCATCTGTCTCATGTATCTATGGTATTGGTTCAGTTGAGACATATACGGCGATGACATTTACATTAGAGCGCGATCAAACCATAGAGCGCAAGCAATTGCTCGGTGATCTTGTCGCGCTTCAATATAAGCGCAATGACGCGGCGTTTGTCCGCGGGACTTTCCGTGCCAGAGGGGATGTGGTTGAAATTTTTCCTGCGCACTATGAAGATCGTGCTTGGCGGGTAAGTTTGTTTGGTGATGAGGTGGAATCAATTACCGAATTTGATCCTCTAACGGGGCAAACGACCAGTGAACTTGAAGCTGTAACGATTTATGCCAATAGTCATTATGTGACACCGCGCCCAACATTGAATCAGGCAATGGCGTCAATAAAAATAGAACTACAAAAAACTCTACCGCAAATGCGTGATGAGGGAAAATTATTGGAAGCACAGCGTCTGGAGCAGCGGGTACAATTTGATTTGGAAATGATGGCGGCAACGGGCGCTTGTAATGGTATTGAAAATTACTCACGCTATCTAACCGGGCGTAATCCAGGAGAGCCTCCGCCAACCCTGTTTGAATATTTACCGGAAAATGCACTGATTTTTTGTGATGAAAGCCATGTAACAGTGCCGCAAATCGGCGCTATGTTTAAAGGCGACTTTAGCCGCAAAAAGACATTGGCCGAATATGGTTTCCGCTTGCCAAGCTGTATGGATAATCGCCCTTTAAAATTTGAAGAATGGGAAAAAATGCGCCCCCAAACTGTGCATGTTTCAGCAACGCCCGGCAATTGGGAGTTGGAACGCACTGATGGCGTCTTTACCGAGCAGGTCATTCGGCCTACCGGATTGATTGATCCGGAGGTTGAAATTCGCCCTGTTATGGCTGACGGGACCAATCAGGTTGATGATGTCATTGCGGAATGTCAAAAAATTGCCAGTGAGGGCGGGCGTGTACTCGTCACAACACTGACAAAACGTATGTCGGAAGATTTAACAGAATATATGCATGAGCAGGGTATTCGAGTGCGCTACATGCATTCCGATATTGATACACTAGAGCGTATCGAAATTATACGAGATTTACGACTTGGTGCTTTTGATGTTCTCGTTGGTATCAATTTGCTGCGCGAAGGGCTTGATATTCCAGAGTGCCGGCTTGTGGCAATTTTAGATGCGGATAAAGAGGGCTTTTTGCGCTCGGAAACATCATTAGTGCAAACCATTGGCCGCGCAGCGCGGAATGTGGATGGGCGCGTGATCCTTTACGCCGACAGAATAACCGGATCTATGGACCGTGCTATTGCAGAGACAAACCGGCGGCGGGAAAAACAAACTGCTCATAATCAAAAACATGGCATTACCCCTAAAACTGTCAAGGCAACCATTGCAGAGATAACCACATCTGATGATGAGGGGGCTAAAGCGGCAATGGGCCAGACATTTGTCGGGCATCAGTTCTTGAATAATTCAAATATTGCTGTTGGCGCCAGCGGATTTGCTGAGGAGCAAGCAGAGTTTGAAGGGGCGCCCGTAGGCCATAATATGAAAGCCCATATTGAGCACCTTGAAAAAGCGATGCGCGACGCTGCGTCAAACCTTGAGTTTGAAGAAGCGGGGCGTTACCGCGATGAAATTCGCCGTCTTCAGGAAACAGAGCTCGCAATTGCTGATGACCCTCTGGCCCGTCAATCGCAAATAGATGCGAGAGTTGAAGCGGCATCTAAAGGGCGGATTAGTAAAAGCGAGGGGACGGTTAGTACGCTATTGAGCAAACCCAGAGCTCAAAAGAAAGCAAACAAAAAAAAGAGACGGCGTTATTAAAATAATTTTAAACTTTATTAACTCCCGGTTGTTTTCCTCCCCATAATTCTGGTTTTCAATACAATCTTTTCCATATGGTAGACGCTGTATTTAAGAGGGATTTAAGGGTTTTCCTATATCCCAAAACTATGGTTAATTTTATTGACACACAATTGGAAAATAATAAAAACGCCATTGAGGAACTATATCTCGATTATGCGCGGTTTGTTCTCGTTGGATATGGCGTAACAAGTGTCATAGCTGCGGCCAATATTTTTATGATGTATGATAACGGTGCGCCAAATTGGTTGGTGTATACACCGGGTATGATAATGGCGCTGGTCCTGCTTATTCGCGTGCCAATCTGGTTAATTCATTCAAAAACTTCTCCATCTCTGGAAAAAATAAAAAAGAGATTTGTGCTTGCTAATTTTGTCAGCACTGTCTTGGGCGGAACCCTGTCGATTTGGTGCGCGTTGCTTTCAGGTTATGCCCGGCCTGAAGAACTGGTTTTGATGAGTATGCTTATTGCCCTTGGCGGCACAATGGGATGCTTATTGCTGAGTGGTCGACCGGAAATTGCAAGAAATATATTAGTTGCGACGTCAGTTCCCTTCATCGTTTGTCTATTATCTATGATGAGCAAACTATCATTTCTATGTGGTATAATTCTTCTTACAAATGTTGTGATGGCACATTATTTCAGCCGCCGGCATGCAGCGCAGATTGAAAAACTATTAATTTCAGTGAAAAAGGCTGAAGAGGGGAGCAGGGCTAAAGGGGATTTTCTGGCAAATATGAGTCATGAAATTCGCACACCAATGAATGGTGTAATTGGAATGATCGACTTGTTGATGACGACAGATTTGTCCAGTAAGCAGCGTGATTTGATGTCTGTAATTAAAACATCAGGACATAGCCTTGTTGATATAATAAATGATATTTTGGATTATTCCCGCTTTGAGTCAGGAAAACTGACTTTGGAGAAACACCCGTTTAATTTACGCAGTGTTGCTGATAACGTAGTCTCATTGGCTGCGGCGACGGCGCGCGAAAAGAATCTGGAAGTGGTGTTGAGCTATGATCCCGATTTGCCAGAAGGTATTATCTCGGATGTGTCGCGAATGCGGCAAGTTTTGACCAATTTGATTGGTAATGCAGTAAAATTCACCGAGTCAGGCAGTGTCCACGTTAAAATATCAGGAACCAAGCATGCTCACCAAGAAGAAAATATTCTCACGTTGGATGTAGAGATAGAAGACACTGGACCAGGTATACCCGAAGAACATCTAACCCGAATTTTTGATAAGTTTGAACAATCTGATAATTCTAGCACAAGAAAGTATGAAGGAACCGGCCTTGGCCTGGCGATAACGAAAAGTATTATTTCTCTAATGGATGGAAAGATTGGTGTAAAGAGTAAACTTGGTAAGGGATCTACGTTCTGGTTTTCTGCTGATTTTGAATATGATGAAGATATTGCTGGCCGCGAATATTTGAAAAATCCGGAGATCCAAAATAAACGCATCTTGATTATTGATGATAATGAGTTGAATAGGCGTATGCTCAAGCAGCAATTGTCTAAATGGGAATTGCGCGTTGAAGAGGCAAAGAACGCTGATGATGCCATGGCAGCTTTATTTAAATCTCTCGCTGATGATGATAAATTCGATCTCATATTGACCGATTTTCAAATGCCCCAAATTGATGGCGAGCAATTATGTATAAAAATTCAGCATGAAGATAAGTTTCGAGATATTCCCATCATTATGGTGTCATCGGTAAATGCGCGTAGCGTCATTGAAAAAAATGATAAAGCTAATATCGCCGGTTGGTTGCTAAAGCCTATCAGGTCAGATCATTTGCTAGAAGCGATAGCGACAGCGATGTATGCTAGTGACACGAAAGCCCTAAAAAATATCAGTCATGAATTGGGCATGGGTGAACCTGTGAGAGAGGTTGTATATACAGCTTCTGACAAAATCTGTGTTCTGGCTGCAGAGGATAATGTCGTCAATCAGATGGTATTACGGTCGATGTTGGAGG
This sequence comes from uncultured Caulobacterales bacterium, assembly GCA_964392325.1. Taxonomy (GTDB): domain Bacteria; phylum Pseudomonadota; class Alphaproteobacteria; order Caulobacterales; family Parvularculaceae; genus CALLPQ01. The sequence goes on along the minus strand of CAYMPJ010000002.1, from coordinate 205,751 downwards.
GGAGTGAGTTTGAAGTTATTATTGTTGATGATGGGGAGCAAGCCGTCAACAAATACAATGCTATAAACCCGAGTTTGGTTTTGATGGATATGTCAATGCCAGTCCTGAACGGCGTCCAAGCCACGAAAGAGATCCGAACGATCGAAAAGGAACGCGGGCTTGATGAGGTGCCAATCATTGCAATTACTGCAAATGTATTGCGCCATGATACTCAAGCTTGCAAAGATGCTGGAATGAACGGGATTGTTTCAAAACCAGTTAATAAAGAAAAATTATTGTTTGAAATGAGAAAATATTTTCATAAAGACGAAGCAATAAGCAATAAGCAATAAGCAATAA
>CAYMPJ010000002.1:33904-205312 GCA_964392325.1 uncultured Caulobacterales bacterium | reverse complement strand
AAGCAATAAGCAATAAGCAATAAGCAATAATTGATCTTGCCGATTCTAGGGCACTGGTATTTTTCTAAATTTATCGACCATTCCTTTAGCGACGCCCTTGGCGTCATCTATCTTTCAAATGGAGGAAGTGTCAAATCTACCTCGCCGGGTGGTAGTGCCACTTGCGGAGTTTTAGATAGGTTTGGTAACGGGTTATTTTCAATGGTGATATCTGATACCTGATTTTGATTATTCGTCTGATCCGTTTGTGAGGGAGTGGTGGTGCCCGAATCGGATTGGGAATCTGGCGATTGTTTTCGAATATTGGTGCGAATATTGATGCCGGTCTGAATTAATTCACCCCGCAGGACTAGCGCTTTGACATTAAACGGATCGATACGTATTGCGCGAACAACATCATCAGTAGCAAGATCAAATTGTGTAAGTTCTTTGTAAGCCCGGGCGCGGGCTGTGTATCCGGTTGCAGTGACCAGACCAAGATTTTCTGCCTGCTTGACATCATCGATCACGTTTTGCCAACGGCGCCGGGATAAATGGATATTTGCAGAAATCAAAAATAATTCAGCGGCCTGCGGCGCCAGGGCAAAGGCTTGTTCCAGACTTTCAGTTGCTGCATCACCTTCGTGCACGGATAACCATATTTCAGATGCTTGTGCGAACAAACGTGCGCGAACGATATCAGGGCCAGTGCCGGTTTTTTCTGCGAGCGTATGAAGGCGTACCGCAGCCAGACGGGAAAATCCTGCAGCGCGATCCGCCATAGCCAAACAATGGGTGGCAAGCACGCCGCCGCTCGTCTGGTGCCATTCCTGGGCTTTTACCCGCGCTGCTTCAGGGTCGATTTGTATTTCTTCCAGACAATTTTGGTGGCGCGCCTCAGCGGCCCCCAAATCGGATGATCCTAAACTTGTACCCAAGTCGGTGATTGATAGCTCGGTTTGGTCAGGAATGCTTTGAAGCGTTGTTTCTTGCAAAAGGGTCGATGACTGCGAAATGGCTGAATTGGTAATTAGTCCATGAAGCAATCCAGCAAGCAGGGCGGGTAAGATCGGGTTGAAATTCATAATCCATCTATTCTCAATACTAAGATGTGAGTGTGTCAGATTTTATAAAACCTGTCTAATGGGATAATTTTAAGGCGCGGACCATACCAAAATTGCGCGGAGAATAGATGTGGCCGGGCGAGGATTATTCGCGTCAATTGAACTTTTTTGATAGCTGACTCTGAAGCGCTCTGGGCAGCGCTCTGGCGTCTTCTATAAAATGAAGAGACGCTGGACACAAAGCCCCCTGCTTCTAAGGGGTTTTACTGTGCAGGTTCAGTGGCTTTTTTTTGGCGTGAACTGTCGGTGTTGCCGGTATTCGCGCTGCGTGACGATTTGCGCTTCGTACCAGAGCTTGATGGTTTGGTTGCTGCTCGCTTGCTATTTTGCCGTGCAGATGATTTTTTAGCGGTTGTTTTTTTCGCTGCCCCTTGGGTCATATCCCCCATTGGGATTGCAGAATTTAACGGACCAAAAGGGTTTGCCTGTTTGTTCTGCGCCGCGTCAGGGGCAGGGGTCTCGTCATTTTGGGAAATTGCAGGGGTGATGGGCAGATGGCACGTAACCTGTGTGCCCTCCCCTGGGTTTGATTCAAGGCGGACCCAGCCCCCGTGCAATTTAATAAATCGCTCAACAAGGGATAATCCAAGGCCTACCCCGGCGCTTGGCCCGCGGCTTTCAAAGGCATCAAAGGCCTTGGCCTGATCTTCAGGGGAAACCCCGCGACCAGTATCTGCAACCCAGAGGCGGGCCATATCGGCTGTGCGATCCGCGCCAATCGTAACTTGCCCGCCAGCGCCCGTATAAGCAAAAGCATTGGAGAGAAGGTTGAACAATACCTGCTTCAAACGTTGTTCATCGGCTTCGATAATGCCGATATCCCTTGCGCAATCGACTTTGAGATTAACTCTGGTATCTTCTGCTTTGAGAGCTGCGTAAGTCGCGGCGCTTTCTACAAGATCGCGCATATTAACTTCGCTAATTTCCAGCTCCATCTGACCGGCATCAATGGTGGTCAAATCAATCACATCATCAATCAGATCTCTCAAGTGATAGGAAGCGGTTAAAATATCGGCGATATAGTCTTTCTGACGATCATTCAGGACGCCAAACATCTGGTTTTCCAACATTTCAGAAAAGCCAACAATGGTCGCAAGCGGCGTGCGCAATTGATGGGAAACGTGATCAGCAAATTTGGATTTCAAATTGCCGACGGCTTCCAGAATATCATTGCGTTCGCGCAGTTCCTTTTCGCGTTCACGGGAGTCTGTGACATCGAGAAAGTGCACGAGATTAGCGCCATCGGGTAGAGGCTGGGTGGAGTAGGAGAATGTCCGCGAATCTCTGAGTTGGATTTCACGATTGCGAATGGGCTGACGGTCTTCCGGCGACATGGAGATGGTGCGTTTCTTGATCTCCTGCATGGCTGTGTCATCATCAGGCAGCAGATGGGCCATCATATTGATGACTTTATCAATGTGGGGGCTCGTTTCGACGAACTCACGGCTAAGGCGCCATAATTCCCTGAAGGAATCATTATGCAGGCGCAAGCTGCCATCACTGGCAAATACAGCAACGCCTTCTGCTAAATTATTCAAAGTCGAATGTTGGACTTTTATCTGGGTATTATATTTTGTTTCAAGTTGCAGCTTTTCAGTGACATCCTCAAACACCAATAGCACTCCGCCAAGGGTATGGCGCTCGCGGGATACTTTAATAGTTCGACTATCGGGGAGTTGCCAAAGCTCGGTTGGGGCACTGCCTTCGCGTCCTGATCCGGTGACAGCAAGCTCCCCAGTATAGAGCTCTAATTGTTCGGCCTTCCATTGGGGATAGTCAGCGCCGCGCTCTTGAAGTTTCCCGTTTTGATCAAGATCATCCAGTATCTCGCCATGGGTTGGACGGCCAGCAAGATCGGCGTCATCAAAGCCCCACAATTCCTGAAAGGCACGATTGTAATAGGCGAGGGTTTGGTCGACCCCGAATAGGGCGACAGCTGATGGAATTTTATTCAGTATGCGTCTGTTTGCTTCCAGGTGATCGCCCAAATCGCGCTGTGAGCGATCGAGTTGGGTGATGTCCAGCGCGATACCGCCAATGGCCGCCCCGCCCGCAGAATGCATCGGCGTTTCGACAATTTGTAAAACCTTGCGCTCGCCATCAATGTTAACAACAATTTGCCCATTGGTGCGTTTTCGTTTTTCCGCTGCTTCTTGCGCAATTTTGCGTGCGGATGGGTCAAGCTCTATTTGTTTTCGAATAACTTCGCTGGGCGAGTTACTCTCCACTGCTTCGCAATAGGCGCGGTTCACCCACGCCAGATTTAAGTCCGCATCGCGCCGCCACGTTGGAATCAGGGTTTTTTCCATAAATGAGAGCGCGCCGTGTAAATCAATTGTCCGCTCTCGGATTTTTCCCATCATGCCATCATCTTCGGCCATGCGTGCCGCAGGATCAGTTAGCCATAAGCCTACTTGCGAGCCAGCCACGCGGCCATCGGCCTCGATAGCACGGCCCTCGAGAGTGACAACCGAACCGGAAAAGGGAATGCCGTGAGCGCGCAAGTCACGAACTTTTTCGCGCAGTGTTTTTACATCTTCCGCATCATCTTCTAGTGGAAGATCGCCTAATGTCTCAAGCAGCTGACCTACCGGAGTATGGTGCTGTATGGTTTCGTCGCCATCATTTTGTTCCGGCTCTTCAGGGGGAATAGCCTGTCGTACCGAGAATGATAAGAGTGATGCCATTGCCGCTGGACCACCAAGAATTTTGGGTTGTCCCCAGCCATTTTCAAGGGCGTTAAAATCGTCTTCCCAAACCAGTACCAGACCGGGATGAGCAGCAAGCACAGCATCGGATTTTTCCAGCTTAGCTTCCATTTGTGCGAGTTTGCGCGACCAGTCGGAAGAAATCGTCTTGGAGGCCATCGAAACTCTCATCGCCCACATGGTAGCGGCAACGGCAAGCCCGGTCATTGCGGCCATGCCAAGACCTGGCAAGCCAATCGCCTCAATAAGACCGGGAACTTGCGGAGATGAGGTCGGGGCCGAGCCAACAGATTGTGCGATAGCTTGCGGCCAGGCAGACAGGCTTGCAGAACCCAGAAAAGTGGCCCGAAGCGCAGAGGAGCTGATAGGAAAGTTTAAAAGACTGGCCGCAGTATTTTTTAAAAACAGGTTGAATCGCGAGTTTGGGCACGCATTCGGGCAAGATGCAGAATTCGGGAAGCGCGATTTTTGCCCCCGCTGATGATTTTCACCCTTATGCATGAGTGCCTTAATCATTGCCTCTATTCCAGTTTAAGCAGTACCAGCATGGTTACCAGTTCTGCTCGTTTGAGTGTTCGCCGACCCAAGATAGACCCCAAACTGATCTATGTCTTTCTCGCATTACAGGCAGGTGAATTGGCTAAAATCACGAGAACGCGCACCTAGACACCTAAACTGCCCGAATCAGTCCACTATATGATCGGTGTTCGCGATCAAGGGCTAGCAAAAACTATGAAATTATCGAAAATATAGCACTGCTTTTTTCAACAGGGAAATCGGGTGCTAAAATCATCCGGGAATAGTGAAGTCCAATCCATGATCAATTCCATCAATAATGGAATTGATCAATTCATTGATTATTTCGGGGCATTATTTTCTTACTCGAAATAATTGCCTGCTGGCTCATCGAGTGAGAGGCGCGCATCAAGATAGTGCTCGGAAACCGTCATGAAATCTTCCAGATTGTGCTCGAAGAAATGGTCACCGCGTGGCACTTTACTAAATTCGACCTTACGGCCCTTTTGCGTGCGGGTTCGCTCGACCATAGCGCGGGTTTCTTCTGGATCGCAGACTTTGTCGTCTCCGCCATGAATGACAATGCCAGATGATGGGCACGGTGCCAGGAACGAGAAATCATAGAGATTTGCAGGGGTTGAGCCACATATAAAGCCGACGATTTCCGGGCGCCGCATCAAGAGTTGCATGGCGATCCAGGAGCCGAAAGAAAACCCGGCAACCCACGCAAAAGGCGCGTTTGGATTGGTTTGCTGGACATAATCAAGAGCCGTCGCAGCGTCTGCCAGTTCGCCTTGTCCATGGTCATATTCGCCTTGAGAGCGACCAACACCGCGAAAATTAAACCGCAACACCGAAAAGCCGCGATTGAGAAACATGTGATAAAGTTCATAGCACACTTTATTATTCATTGTTCCACCAAACATGGGGTGGGGGTGCAGTACCAGTGCAACGGGCGGATTATCGCCTTTTCCCTGTTGAAAGCGGCCTTCAAGGCGACCTTCTGGTCCTGCAAAAATAACTTCTGGCATTCATGTTCTCCGTACTATCCCGGGTTGAGTCTTTAAAAAAGCATTTTACTTGGTCTGTGAATTGGTAATTTTTCAATAAAATCAATTCATTGAAAAATATTTCGCTTTATTCTTGACTGTTTTTATCGGGTTTAATATATCGCTTCATGGGCGATGATAAATTAAGGCTGATGCAAAGAGTGTGGGAATAACACGTTTTTGTATGAATTCCAGTTTTGATTGCAATTTTGCTTGAAAAAATAGGTTCAATGACTCTGGTTTTGTGTTTGTAAAAAGTTTTGAACCGATAATTTATTTCTGGATAGGACATCATGAAATTAACAACGAAGGGTCGTTACGCCGTTAGTGCCATGGCAGATATAGCTGCGTTCTCGGTAAATTCGGCCATCGCGCAAGAGCCGGGCGAGCAGTGCCCCGTGACGTTATCAGATGTTTCCCTGCGCCAAGGGATTTCCCTTTCCTATCTGGAGCAATTATTCAATAAATTGCGCAAGGCCGAACTGGTGAGTTCACAACGCGGGGTTCGTGGTGGTTATTTGTTAAACCGTCCGGCGGGGGAAATCCGAATTTCCGAGATTGTCGATGCGGTCGATGAGGGTATTCATACAACTGCCTGTGCCCCCGGTTCCAGCAAAGGATGTCAGGGGACAAGTGCGCGCTGCTTAACCCACGATTTGTGGGATGAACTGGGGCGCCAGATCGGGATATTTTTAAACACGGTTACACTCGAAGATGTGCTTGCAAAGCGGGTTCTTGGCATGGCCAGCGTGAATGCGCCGGTGCGCCCTGAAGAGGGGGTGGCATGACCCGCCATTATCTCGATCATAATGCAACAACGCCGGTGCGCCCTGAGGTGGTCGAGGTGGTGGCAAACACCATGACCATACCGGGCAACGCATCCTCCGTACACGGTGAAGGGCGCAAGGTGCACGCAATTCTGGAGCGCGCCCGCGAGCAAGTGCGCGCGTTTGTAAATGCCCCTGTGAATGGCGTTATCTTTACAAGCAGTGGAACGGAGTCTATCCATTATGCTCTGCATGGGTCTACAAATGCGGGTTTGATCAAACGAATTTTTGTAAGTGCTATTGAACATGCAGCGGTTCCAGCCAATGCAGAATCAACAGGCTTGCCAACCGAGACCATACCGGTAACTTCTGATGGTGTTGTTGATCTTGATTGGTTACGCGATCGCCTTGGTGATTATGATCTTGAGGGCGAGGGGGCTTTTCTGGTTTGTCTGATGCTTGCCAATAATGAAACCGGCGTTATTCAGCCGGTGCGCGCGGCAGCCGATATTGTTCATGATGCCGGGGGATTTATTTTTGTTGATGGCGCGCAGGCGGTGGGAAAAATTCCTGTGAATTTTGTCATGCTTGGCGCTGATATGATGGGCCTGACGGGGCATAAATTTGGCGGACCTATTGGCGTTGGTGCTTTAATTGTGCGGCCAAACTTGGCGCTTGATCCGGTGATGCGCGGCGGCGGGCACGAGATGAACCGCCGGGCGGGGACGAGCAATGTACCAGCGATTGCGGGTCTTGGCCGGGCATGCGGGCTTGCCGCCGATACAATAGCGCGTGCGCCGGAAATTACCCGTTGGCGCGATCAGATTCAAATGCAACTGGCTAAAGCCGGCGCGCAGGTTTGGGGTGGGGATGTCCCGCGTCTTCCCGGTACCTTGAATATATCCGCCCCCGGATTTACTGCTGAAACCCAAGTTATGATGATGGACCTTGCCGGAATTGCCGTCTCGTCCGGTTCGGCCTGCTCGTCGGGCAAAGTGAAACCCAGCCATGTATTGTTAGCGATGGGTGCGAGTGATGAACTGGCAAAATCGGGATTGCGTGTTTCATTAGGTTGGAATTCCACCCAAGAAGATGTTGATACTTTCTGTGATGTCTGGCCGAGCGCTTTTGAGCGCGTGAAGCAGAAAGGGGCGGCATGATGGAAACGCATTCATCTAGTCCCCTTTCCATGTCATTTTCTCTTTTCGTGCCATTGTCACGCTTCATGTCATGCGCGCACTTCAATGTCATTCCCGCGAAAGCGGGAATCTATATTGGCAGTTTTATCTCGCGATCATATAACGCAATGGTCTCGCGCGTGAGTGACGGCGTCGGGGGGATTAAGTGATGACAGTTTATCTTATGGTGCAGGTGAAGATTAAAAACCATGAGGCCTATGCAAGATATGCCGAAGCCTTCATGCCTATATTTGATAAATTTAACGGGACGATGCTGTCGGCAGATTTTAATCCCAAAGTTCTCGATGGAAACTGGGATAAAGATCGCGTGGTATTGATGTCTTTTCCAAGTGAGGAAGATGCAACAGCGTGGCTTACCTCGAATGAATATAAAACGACTTTTGAAGATCGCAAAGCAGGGGCGGACACGATAGCGCTGCTTGCCAAAGGAATTGGGACATCAAATTAATGTCAGAAGCAAAAGCAACGATAGATCAGGCAACTGTTGATACCGCCAAATCGCTGGAGACCTATAAATATGGGTTCACCACCGATATTGAGTCGGTGAAAGCGCCGAAGGGTTTGTCGGAAGATACGGTGCGTTTCATCAGTGCCAAGAAGGAAGAGCCGGAATGGATGCTGGAATTGCGTCTTGAGGCGTATGCCCGTTGGTTGAAACTGGAAGAGCCAACATGGGCGATGGTCGACTATCCCGAGATCGATTATCAAGATGCTTATTATTACGCCGAACCTAAATCTGGCGCGAAATATGAGAGTATTGACGATGTGCCTGAAGAAATTCTGGCTGACTTTAAAAAGCTTGGCATTCCCTTGCGAGAGGCAGAAGTTTTGCTGGGCGTTGAAGGGGCAGCCGGCTCCGCCGCTGAGGCACGCACCAATCCAGATGCGCCAAAGGTTGCGGTGGATGCGGTGTTTGATTCAGTGTCGGTGGCAACGACGTTTCAAGCTGAGTTGAAAAAAGCCGGCGTCATCTTCATGTCCATTTCAGAGGCCATTCGCGAGCATCCCGAACTGGTGAAAAAATATCTTGGGACAGTGGTTCCTTCATCGGATAATTTTTTCGCGACTTTGAATGCGGCGGTGTTTTCTGACGGGACATTTGTCTATGTGCCCGAAGGGGTGCGTTGCCCGATGGAGCTTTCAACCTATTTTCGCATAAACGAGGCCAATACTGGCCAGTTTGAGCGTACACTGATTGTTGCCGCGCCTGGGTCTTATGTCTCCTATTTGGAAGGGTGCACCGCGCCCATGCGAGATGAAAACCAGCTGCATGCCGCCGTGGTGGAACTGGTTATTGAAGATAATGCCGAGATTAAATATTCAACGGTGCAAAACTGGTATCCGGGCGATAAAGACGGCAAGGGCGGTATTTATAATTTTGTGACCAAGCGTGCCGATTGCAGGGGCTTGAATTCTAAAGTGTCATGGACGCAAGTTGAAACCGGTTCTGCGGTAACGTGGAAATATCCCTCTTGCGTGTTGAAGGGGGATGGATCGCAAGGTGAGTTTTATTCTATCGCCATCACTAATAATCACCAACAGGCCGATACCGGCACCAAGATGATCCATTTGGGCAAAAACACAAAATCGCGGATTATCTCCAAAGGGATTTCCGCAGGGCAGTCAAATTCAACCTATCGCGGATTGGTTTCGGTAAATCGCAAGGCCAAGGGCGTCCGCAATTTCACCCAGTGTGATTCATTGCTGATTGGCGGCAATTGCGGCGCGCATACTGTGCCTTATGTGGAGAGTAAAAACCCGTTTGCCATTTTGGAACATGAGGCAACAACATCGCGCCTCTCCGAAGACCAGCTTTTTTATTGTATGCAGCGCGGCCTTACTGAAGAGGAGTCGGTGGCATTATTGGTGAATGGTTTTTGTAAGGAAGTCTTGCAGGAATTACCCATGGAATTTGCTGTTGAAGCGCAAAAATTAGTGAGCGTTAGCCTTGAAGGAAGTGTTGGCTGATGGGTTTTTCGGGAATCACAAAGCAAATAAAAAACCCTCATCCTGAGCTCGTCGAAGGATGGCGGAGGGTTTGGTGTTCGCGTCCATCCTTCGGCAGGCTCAAGATGAGGGTGTGGAGTGGATTTGCATATTGGAAAGGAAGGCTTATGGCCGTTAGAAAATTTATCTTTATAGTTGTGTCTAGCTTGATTTTGGGTAATGCGGCATCTGCCCAAACGCTTCCCTTCTCCCCTGTGGTGGAGGCGAACGGCGTTATTTATCTGGCCGGGCATTTGGGGCGCGATCCTGAAACAAAAAAATTTCCCAAGGGCATTAAAGCTGAAACCAAACAGACATTGGTAAATATTGGTGCGACGTTAAAAACCGTGAATGCGGGTTACGCTGATATTGTGCGTTGTCAGGTGTTTCTCGATAACATTAAAGATTTTTCACAAATGAATGAAGTTTATAAAACCTTTTTTCCCGAAAATCCGCCAGCGCGGACAACGGTTGCGGTTGAAAAACTGGCATTGAATGCAAAGATTGAGATTGAATGCACCGCAGTGCGTGGGCATGGCGCGCGGCTGGGTGCAGAACCTAGAGAGCAATAATGAAGGTAAGCTTCCAACAAACTGGATTTATTGTGTTGCTGATCACCGCACTGTTATTGGCCGGTTGCGCAGGGATAGGCTATGTCGATGAGACTCCATGTCCAGATGGTAGTGAGAGAATTCGCCATAAACCACGTCATGGGCCATCTCTCTTTATTTGTCCGAATGGGGATGGGGATTTGGAAAGTATAAACAGTAGCGAACCTAATAAGGTGAAAGAGGTATGACAATGATAGTGGAAAATCGAAATATTTTTTCAATGTCCGGAATTGCTGCTTTGGTGAGCGCAATCTCGATTTCCGCATGTGCATCTTCTAACACTGTTCAAACGAGCGCTTGCCCGGAAGGTGAAAAACCCCATTACGAATATACCAATAACCAGACCCGGAAGTTTAGCTGTAGAGCGACGCCAACACCAGTTCAGGCGGGGAGATAGGTTAAATGCAGAAAAATCGATTTCTTTTATTTATTGCAGTGATTGCGCTGATCCTTTCAGCAGCGATTGGGTGGTCGGTTTTGTCAGGATCTTCTCAAGAACCAACCTGCCCGGATGGCGAGAAACCTGTTCGCGAATTAAGTACAAACAAAGTCCGTACGTTCAAATGTCAAAAAATCTAAAAACAAAGTTAGCTTCAATAAAAGACAGTCAAATATGCGATCTGAAATGTTAGTTTTTACGTACCTAAACTTATAGCGGGGAGAAATTGTAGTGCAGTTGAGAGTTTTAGTAAAAAAATTAGTTAAAAATTATTTTTGAATTTAAATTAGAAAGGATTTCACGAGTATGGCCAAGTTCATTGAAGGTGTCGTAAAATTTCAAAAGGAAGTTTACCCGCAAAATCAGGAGCTATTTGAAAAACTAAGTCAGGGTCAATCGCCTGAAGTTTTGTTTATCACATGTTCTGATTCCCGGATAGAAACCGGAATGATTACGCAATCGCCACCGGGTGAATTATTCGTGTGCAGAAATGCTGGTAATATCGTACCGCCTCACACCAATCATACAGGCGGGATGACTGCATCTATCGAATTTGCGGTATCCGTTTTAAAAGTGCCGCACATTGTTATATGTGGGCATACTGAATGTGGCGCGATGAAGGGGGCTATGAACCCTGAAGGTTTGGATTCCCTGCCGCATGTCAAAGAGTGGCTTGGTTATTCAAAGGCTGCGGTGCAGGTCGTCGATCGTATTGGCGAAAAAATGACGCCCGTGCAACGCATGCAGGAACTTCTTGAGCAAAATGTGATATTGCAGCTTCAGCACTTGAAAACACACCCGAGTGTTGCTGTGGCTATGGCAGCTGGTGAACTTAGCCTTCATGGGTGGGTATATGATATCAAATCCGGCGAAATCGGCGCTTATAGCGAGACGGCCAAAGATTTTGTACCAGTATCAAAACGATATTCTGAAGTTGTCTCGAAGCTTCATGATTGCGGTTAACCCTGATTATTATTTTGTTCTAGGAGACATATAAATGTCTGAAACAAATTCTTCATTTAATTCCGGATCGCAAAAAACACCCTTCCTCGATTTTTCAAATTTGAAGGGTGATATGTATGGCGGTATTACAGCCGGTGTGGTTGCTCTGCCATTGGCGCTTGCATTTGGCGAGGCCTCCGGGGCTGGTCCTATTGCTGGTCTTTGGGGCGCGATTATTGTTGGTTTCCTGGCCTCGCTTTTTGGCGGAACCGGTTCACAGGTTACAGGTCCGACAGGGCCGATGGTTGTTGTGTTTGCCGGCGTTTTTGCGTCGCTTTCCGGTAATCCGGCTTTGGTTTTTGCCGCGGTGGTGCTTGCCGGGTTGTTGCAAATTGCATTTGGCTTCATGAAACTGGGGCAATATATCAAGCTTGTTCCGTATCCGGTCATATCCGGATTTATGAGCGGCATTGGCGTTATTATTATTGCACTTCAGGCGGCGCGCCTTTTTGGACATGAGCCAGAAGGTAAGGGAACCATCCCTGCTATTCAGGCAATTCCTGATGCCGTTGTTGATCCAAATATGGCGGCATTAATTGTCGGGGTCACGACGTTGGCGATTATTTTCACATGGCCCAAATCATTGGGTAAATATCTGCCAGGCGCGTTGGCCGCTCTTATTATCGGCACAATACTCAGCCTGGTTTTGAATAGTATCGGTTTCTTTCCGGAAAGCGCTCCAATTCTCGGGGAAATTCCTACAGGATTTCCGCAATTCATCTTACCGTCATTGTCACAAGATACATTTTTGATTGTTCTTGAGGCGGGATTAACGCTTGCTGCTCTTGGTGCGATTGATAGTCTGCTGACCTCTCTGGTAGCCGATAATATGACTCGCACCCGCCATGACTCAGATCGTGAACTGATCGGGCAAGGCATTGGTAATACGGTTGCCGGATTGTTTGGAGCAATTCCAAGCGCCGGGGCTACAATGCGTACCGTGATTAATATCCGCACGGGCGGACGCACAAAGGTTTCCGGCATGATACATTCATTGCTGCTATTGGCGGTTGTGATTGTGCTTGCGCCGCTTGCCTCGCAAATTCCTCATGCGGTGCTTGCAGGTATTCTGGTTAAGGTTGGCTATGACATTATTGATGTTGCCTATCTAAGGCGTGCCCATAAGGGGCCGCGTTGGGATTTGATCTTAATGGCGCTTGTACTTGGGTTAACAGTTTTCGTTGACTTGATTACGGCGGTATTTGTTGGCGTATTCCTGGCAGCATTGACATTTGTTAAGCGTATTGCTGACGAGCAATTGGCAAATGCAGCAGAGCCGCAGCCGCGTATGACAACACCGGACGAGCTTAAGTTGCTGGAACAAGCCAAAGGCCGTGTAACAATGTTTGATTTTGGTGGTCCGCTCAGTTTTGGTGCTGCTGCCGATTTGGGGCATCAAATGCGTGAGCGCTCCAAGAAACATACGGGTGCAATGGTTCTTGATTTCTCGCGTGTGTCATTTATCGATGTTTCGGCGGCGCGCGCTGTTGAAACGATTGCTTGCGATGCAAAGCAAGCGGGTAAAACAGTCTTTGTCAGCGGTATGCGAGACAGCGTTCGTAGCGTGCTCACGGGGCTCAATGCGGATCAATGTTTATCCGTTGATAATGAATATGAAACCCGTATTGAGGCTCTGCGTGCGGCCGTACAAGAAGAAATGGAAAGCGTTAAAAGTAAAGCAGGACTGGACGCTGCGCCGAGTCCGGCCAGTTAATATGAAGCCTTCTTTCTCGCTAAGTGTGAAGAAAAATAGTAGGAGTCGGGACTCCGAGGGGTCCTCGTAAAAAAAGGGTAGGAACATGCTTTCTATTGATAATCTTCACGCGAGCGTGGAAGAAGTGCAAATTCTCAATGGACTTTCTCTCAAAGTCCCGGCTGGTGAGGTCCATGCGATAATGGGGCCAAACGGCTCGGGCAAATCGACATTGTCTAATACTATTGCTGGACGTGAGGATTATGAAATCACGTCTGGCAGCATTACTATTGATGACACCGATTTGCTGACGCTTGACCCAAATGAGCGTGCAGCAGCCGGTGTCTTCTTATCGTTTCAGCATCCAATGGAAATACCCGGTGTTGCAACGATGAATTTCATTCGTACCGCGCTTAATTCACAACGAAAAATGCGCGGCGAAGAAGAAATCTCCGCGGCTGATTTTTTGCGTCTTATCCGGAAAAAATCAAAACTGGTCGGGCTAAGCGATGAAAAGCTTAAACGTCCCTTTAATGTCGGTTTTTCGGGCGGTGAGAAAAAACGTATGGAAATGTTGCAAATGGCGATTTTTGAACCGCGGGTTTGCATCATGGATGAAACGGATAGTGGCTTGGATATTGATGCCCTTAAAATGGTTGGCGATGTGGTCAATGAATTGCGAGGCGGCCAATCGGGGGGCAGCGGGCGTAGTTTTCTTGTAATTACCCATTATCAACGCTTGCTGGATTACATCAAACCGGACCGTGTGCATGTGCTGGCCGGGGGGCGTATCGTCAAATCAGGCGGGCCGGAACTGGCTCTGGAGCTTGAAAAATCCGGTTACGATCAATTTATTGAGGCGGCCTGATTATGGCTCATCCGCTATTATTAAATCCGACCACCTATGAGGCAGGGCTTATGTCCGCGCTCATGACACGCCAGAGCGACGGCGAGGCGCGCAAGGTTTTGTTCGAGAGTTTTGCAAAAACCGGCTTGCCCCATCGACGTATGGAAGCGTGGAAGTGGACCGATTTGCGCAACGCATTGAGCGGTGACGGGAATGAGGAAGTATCCGGGCCCGCCGACGCCCAAGCATCATTTCAGGGGCCATCGCGTTTTTCCAATGTCGGTGCCTTTACGATTACGCTTGATAAGGACGGCGCTCATTGGGGCAGTAATGTACCTGCTGGCGTAACCCTTCGCGTTACAGATCAAGTTGCAAATTTGCAGACCTTGGTCGCCGATCATCCCATGGCAACATTAAACGCGAGCATGGCTCATGAAACAATCATTATAGCGATTGCCCGCGATACCATGGTACATGCGCCTATCCATATTAGACGAACGGCAGAGGGTTCAGGACATCATGCGCGCATTTTATTCTCGCTCGATGATGGGGCGAGTGCCAGTTTATTGGAAACACTGGAAGAAACCGATACGCATTTTTTCGATAATCTCTTGACCGAAATTCGTATGGGCGAGGGCGCGCATTTATCGCGCACGCTCTATTGTGATGGAGGCGATCACGGTGTTGATATGTCATTATGCGCTGTGCAATTGGATGCAAGCGCACGGTTTTCTCAATATGCCTTATTAAATGGCGCGAAAAGTGCCCGGGCCGAGACAAGAATACATTTTACCGGGGAGGGCGCTGAGGCATCTTTGTTCAGTGCTTCCATGCTGGGCGGTCATCGTCATAGTGATCAGACCTCTCATATTATTCATGATGCTGAAAATTGCGTAACCACGCAGCAACATAAATCAGTATTGCGCGACAATGCGACAGGCGTTTTTCAGGGAAAGTTTTTAGTTGAGCGCCCAGGCCAAAAGACAGATGCGAATATGCAGGCCAATGCGATGCTTTTGTCTGATCGCGCGACAGTGAACCACAAACCAGAACTTGAAATTTATGCTGACGATGTTGAGTGCGCTCATGGTTCAACGTCTGGTGCTCTTGATGAAGATGCAATTTTTTACATGCGCCAGCGCGGGCTTAGCGAACCAGAGGCGCGTTCGCTTCTGGTCGAGGCTTTTCTTGCTGAAATTTTTGATGAAATGGACAATGAAGATTTTGCAGAAATTTTTCGCGATCGTGCCCTTAACTGGTTGAGCGAGAGTGCGGAAAAAAGGGTTGCGCGATGAGTTATGATGTTGACTTGATCCGCAAGCAATTTCCGATTTTATCTCGTGAGATACATGGAAAAGAGCTGACCTATCTCGATAATGCCGCGTCGGCGCAAAAGCCTCGCAAAGTTATAGATGCCATGGTTGATGTCATGGAAAATGGATATGCCAATGTTCATCGTGGTTTGCATCTCCTTTCCAATGAGGCGACAATGCGCTTTGAAGAGGCGCGCGAGATAACTGCAAAATTTATTAATTCCACTCATAAAGACGAAATCATCTTCACCTCTGGTGGTACCGATGCGTTTAATCTTGTTGCTTATGCGATGGGGGCGGATGGCTTACGCGAAGGCGATGAAATTATTCTCTCGGTGATGGAGCATCATTCCAATATTGTGCCATGGCATATGTTGCGCGAGCGTTTTGGTGTCGTATTAAAGTGGCTTGATGTTTCTGATGATGGTGAAATTGATTTAGATAGCTATAAAGAATTATTCAGTAAACGAACGAAACTTGTAGCTATTTCCCATATGTCTAATGTATTGGGCGCAATAACCCCGGCAAAAGAGTTGAGCCGTATCGCTCATGAGCATGGTGCAAAGATCCTCTTTGATGGCTGTCAGGCGAGTGTTCATAGCAAGATCGACGTTCAAGATATTGATTGCGATTTTTATGTGATGACTGGCCATAAACAATATGGACCCACGGGTGTCGGTGTTCTTTATGGTAAACGTGACCTCATGAATTCTCTCCCCCCTTTTCGCGGCGGCGGGGAAATGATTGATATCGTAACTCAAGACGGGGTCACTTATAATGAATCGCCCCATCGATTTGAGGCCGGGACACCGGCGATCATTGAGGTGATCGCCTACAGCGCTGCATTGGGCTGGATGATGGAAACCGGAATAGAGGCTATTGCCGCTCATGAAATAGCCCTTGGGACTCATGCGCTGGAGGAATTGCGCAAACTCAATTTTATAACGCTTTACGGGCAGGCTGAAAACAAAGCCCCGATTATTTGTTTTGGTATGGAGAATGCGCACCCTCACGATATATCGACGATATTAGACCGTAGCGGTATCGCTATTCGGGCTGGTCATCATTGTGCACAACCGTTAATGAAGCGTCTTGGGGTAAGTGCAACGGCGCGGGCCTCATTTGCAGCATATAATACCCATGAAGATGTTGCTGCTCTGGTTGCGGGTTTACACAAGACACACCAGATGTTGGGATAAGAGCGAATGTTTGGTTGGTTCAAAAAAACGAAGAGTAGCGAGCAAATGGAAGAACGAGACGTAATTGATTTAGGCGGCGCATCAAAATCACCAGAGCCTTCCGCAAAACCTACGCAGACAGCCGATGAGCCTCAAGAGGCCGCGCCTCAGGCGGAGACCGGTGGTAGTTCTGAGATTCCCGAAACAGAGCTAACCCAGATGACTAAAGATATTATCCGCATGCTCAAAACTGTTTATGATCCGGAGATTCCGGTCGATATTTATGAGTTAGGCCTGATCTATAAAGTGGATATATCTGACGAGCGTTTGTTGACTGTCGATATGACACTCACGGCGCCGGGCTGTCCGGTTGCGGGGGAAATGCCGGGCTGGGTCGAAGGCGCGGTGCGCGGCGTTGACGGTGTCGAAGATGTGTTGGTCAATATGACTTTTGATCCACCATGGACACCAGAGCGCATGTCCGATGAAGCCAAACTGGAACTTGGGTGGATGTAGGGAGCAAGGCGCTTACCGATTTAAGGTCACGATTATGGCCCTGCTAAAGCTTGGAAAAAGCGTTAAGACATATTATGTTAAGTAAGCAATGGTTAGATGGGTCAACAGGCCCTTTAGAGAGTAAACAATGGTAGACACTGGCAAATCTAGTACAAGCACGGGCAGGCGTCAGCGCGCGCGGCCAAAAGTGGTTACCCTCACCGATATAGCTGCATCAAGAATGCGCGACATCATGGAAAATGCTGATGAGGCATTTATCGGCGTAAAAATTGGTGTCAAAAATGGCGGGTGTGCAGGCATGGAATATACCATGGATTATGCCACGGAAACCGGCCCTCTTGATGAAGTGGTAGAAGAGAACGGCATCAAAATCCTGATTGACCCCAAAGCAATACTTTTTTTAATCGGTACACAAATTGATTTTGTGACAGAAAAACTCTCCCAGCGTTTTGTTTTCAATAACCCCAACCAGACGGATGCGTGTGGCTGCGGTGAAAGCGTGACGATTATTCCTGCTGCCACTGCGTGACCTTTTTTTTAACTTTTTGACTTGGTGCGGCGTTAAAAAATATGCCATAGATTTGGTATGAAATATCTTGTTACCGGCAGTACAGGGCATTTAGGCGAGGGGCTTGTTCGTACCCTGCAAAAACGCGGCGATGATTATGTGTCAATTGATATAAAGCCAAGTCCTTTTACAACTCATGTTGGCTCTGTTTATGACAGGGATTTGGTCCGGCGCGCCATGCAAGATGTTGACGTTGTCTTCCATTGTGCAACCTTGCACAAACCTCATATTGTTACCCATTCCAAACAGGATTTTATAGACTGCAATATTTCCGGAACACTCACCTTGCTGGAAGAGGCGGTTGCGCAAAAGGTCCAGAGTTTTATTTTTACCAGTACAACCAGTATTTTTGGCCGTATACTCACACCTGATCCCGGCGCGCCTGCCGTTTGGCTAACTGAAAAACTGGTTCCCGTACCGAAGAATGTTTATGGTATTACCAAACTTGCGGCTGAAAATCTATGTGAACAAATTCACAAGGATCATGGTCTTCCCGTTTTGATTTTGCGGACATCGCGTTTCTTTCCTGAAGATGATGATAACAAAGCGGTTCGCAGTCAATTTTCTAATGAAAATGCCAAGATCAATGAGTTTTTAAATCGGCGCGGGGATATTGAGGATATGGTCTCGGCCCATCTCGTGGCGGCAAGAAAAGCCCCGGATATCGGGTTTGACCGTTTTATCATTTCAGCGACATCCCCCTTTCAATTTGATGACCGCATGGCACTAACCAAAAATATGCCCGACATTTTGCGAGCCATTACGCCCTATGAAAAAGTCTATGCCGAGCGTGGTTGGCAAATGCCTGAAACAATTGGCCGGGTTTATGTGAATGATCATGCGCGCAACGCGCTTGGCTGGGAGCCAAAACACAGTTTTGCCTCGACACTGGAACGCGTCAAAAATGGCGGACAGGTCGCAAGCGATCTGGCAATCGCGATTGGCAAAAAGGGCTATCATGAACAAGTGTTTGAGGAGGGCCCCTACCCGGTGGACCCAGAATAAACCTCTGCGCTCTGTGATAACCTTAATCTTGTTGTGTAAATGACCTTCCTTTATCTCTCTGAAATCTTTGATCTTGAAGGGACTTGCCATATGATAAAAAACATCGTTCATATGTGGCGACAGGAGACTTAAATGAAGAAAATAGAAGCCATCATCAAACCGTTCAAACTGGACGATGTTAAAGAGGCGCTGCAAGATGTCGGGCTATCAGGCATGACAGTTATTGATGCACGGGGGTTTGGTCGTCAAAAAGGTCATACCGAGCTTTATCGCGGGGCTGAATATGTTGTCGATTTTCTACCCAAAATAAAAATCGAGCTGGTGGTACAAGATGACAAGATTGATAAAGCTCTTGAGGCCATTCGCGCTTCTGCCCATTCCGGGCGCATAGGGGATGGCAAAATTTTTATCTCCCCTGTGGATAATGCGGTGCGAATCCGTACCGGTGAAACCAATGATCTCGCCCTTTAACTGTTGATATCTAGCATTTTATTCCAATTTATAAGAAAATTTATTGCGTAATCGACAAAAATTTCTAATTTATACCCGTCGAGACGCATTTCCTTGCTGCACCGCAAAATTTTCCTTGCCCCGGCAGAATTTATGACGCATCTTGGCGTTTGAGCTATTCAATCATAATTCACAGCAATCCCTTATCGGGGCAATTTTATATATTGGAGGACTTTTATGTCGGCAAATGCTGTCCTTAAAACGATCAAAGATAATAGCATCAAATTTGTTGATTTGCGCTTTACGGACCCTAAGGGGAAGTGGCAGCACGTCACATTTGATCAAACCATGGTAGATGACGATTTTTTTGCAGAAGGCTCCATGTTTGATGGATCTTCTATTGCCGGATGGAAGGCTATCAATGAATCAGATATGATCTTGATGCCTGATACGAGTACAGCTGTTGTTGACCCGTTTTTCGCACAACCAACACTTTCTTTAACATGCGATATTCTTGAGCCTTCAACCGGACAACCTTATGCCCGCGACCCGCGTTCAACGGCAAAAGCAGCAGAAGCCTATCTTCAATCTGCCGGTGTTGGCGATACAGCCTTTTTTGGCCCGGAAGCTGAATTTTTCGTCTTTGATGATGTTCGCTTCTCAACAGACCAGCACCAAACCGGTTTTGCGATAGATTCTACCGAAGGCCCATATAATTCGGCTACGGATTATGAGCACGGTAATCTTGGTCACCGTCCAGGACCAAAAGGGGGCTATTTTCCAGTGCCGCCCGTAGACAGTCTACAAGATATGCGTTCTGAAATGCTTGCGGTGATGACTGAAATGGGCATTGAGCCTGAAAAGCATCACCATGAGGTTGCACCATCCCAGCATGAGCTTGGTATGCGGTTTTCAACATTAACGAAAATGGCAGACCGTTTGCAGATTTACAAATATATCGTTGCTCAAGTTGCCAATAGCTACGGTAAAACAGCGACTTTCATGCCAAAACCTGTGATGAATGATAATGGTTCCGGTATGCACGTTCACCAGTCAATCTGGAAAGATGGCAAGCCGATGTTTGCAGGTGATCGTTATGCTGATCTTTCTGAAACCTGCCTTTATTACATTGGCGGTATCATCAAACATGCCCGTGCTATTAACGCATTCGCAAATGCCAGTACCAATAGTTATAAACGATTGGTTCCTGGTTATGAAGCACCGGTTCTGCTGGCATATTCAGCGCGTAATCGTTCAGCGTCTGTCCGTATTCCTTGGGTTGCATCGCCAAAAGGTAAGCGCCTGGAAACACGTTTCCCGGATGCGGCTGGTAATCCATACCTAACTTTCTCAGCTCTGTTAATGGCTGGCCTGGACGGTATTGAAAATAAAATTCATCCGGGCGATCCTATGGACAAAGACCTTTATGACTTGCCGCCAGAAGAGCTCACAGATATTCCAACAGTCTGCGGATCTTTGCGTGAAGCACTTGATGCTCTTGATAGCGACCGCGCTTTCTTGAAGAAAGGCAATGTCTTCTCCGATGATCAAATCGATGCCTATATCGAACTGAAAATGGAAGAAGTAGAACGTCTTGATATGACACCGCATCCGGTAGAATTTGCGATGTATTATTCTTGCTAATCGCAAAACGATAATAGTTTTTGAAACCCGCTTTTGAATTATCAAAGGCGGGTTTTTTGTATTTATTCTATTGTATTTGCTTGCCGAAAAATATTTGTTTTCGTACGGATTATTGTGTTTGCGCAGGCTAGCGATGCTTTACCGCGGCGGGGTGAAGTAGATATTTTGCGGAGTTTGACCAATATAAAACATCATTTTACGCAAGTGTTTTAAGATAAAATTCTGACCTTCAGGCGCTTAGTTTTAATCCGACAATGCCGGCAACAATTAAAGCTATGCAAGCTATTCGTATGATCGATGAAGGTTCATTGAAAAATAGAATACCAATTATAGCGACGCCAACTGCGCCGGTCCCCGTCCAGACCGCATAAGCCGTTCCCGCCGGGAGAACTTTTAATGCTTGTATGAGCAGGAAAAAGCTGGCGCCCATGGAAGAATAGACAAGACTATAATGCCACCAAGGCGAGCCTTGACCAACATATTTAAATCCCAGCGCCCAGACAATCTCCAATAGGCCAGCTATAAACAATAGAATCCATGGATTCATATGTTCCTCCCCTTGCTTATACTTGTTGCATGACCAAAGATGCATTGGTGCCACCAAATCCGAATGAATTGGTGAGGATCGCATTTATCTCTTTTTCTACAGGCTTGAGCGGGGCAAGATTGAGGGCCGTCTCCACGGACGGGTTTTCCAGATTAAGTGTTGCCGGCGCAATATTATCGCGCATGGCCAAGATCGAGAAAATCGCTTCGACAGCGCCGGCCGCGCCTAGTAAGTGTCCGATAGAGGATTTGGTTGAAGACATTACCATGTTGCTTGCGTGATCCCCAAATAAACGCTCAACCGACCGTAGCTCAATTTCATCCCCGAGCGGCGTTGAGGTGCCATGGGCGTTTACATATTGTATTTCGCTCGCATTCAGCCCTGCGCGTTTAAGAGCCATTTTCATTGAGCGATAACCGCCATTGCCATCTGATGCAGGTGCGGTGACATGATGGGCATCTCCGGAGAGGCCATAGCCTGTAACCTCAGCATATATCTTCGCGCCCCTTGCTTTAGCACGTTCATACTCTTCCAGGATCAACATCCCGGCGCCTTCGCCCATAAGGAAGCCATCACGATCTTTATCATAGGGCCGCGAGGCTTTTGTTGGTGTATCGTTATAACCGGTTGTAAGAGCCTTACAGGCCGTAAATCCGCCTATGCCAATTGGGCATACAGTTGATTCGGAGCCGCCTGTGACCATCACATCAGCATCATCAAACATGATCATTCTTGCAGCGTCCCCAATCGCATGGGCGCTGGATGAGCAAGCCGTGACAACTGCGTGGTTGGGGCCGCGCAGACCAAAGCGAATTGATATTTGTCCAGAAATCAGATTGATAAGGCTGCCGGTAATAAAAAACGGCGAGACCCGCCTAGGGCCCTTATCCTCCAGAATAAGAGAGTATTTTTCTATGCCCTCAAGGCCGCCAATTCCAGAACCGCAAAGCACGCCGGCACGTTCGAACTCTTCTTCCGTTTTCAGCTCTAAGCCACTATCATCCATGGCTTGTTGAGCGGCAGCCAAAGCATAGACAATGAAATCATCCATGCGACGTTGTTCTTTGGGTTCGACATAATCATCCGGTATGAATTGATCGTCGCCAACCCGTTCGCCGCCGGGGCGATCAATACGGGGCACCTGAGCGGCAATTTTGCAGGCAAATTGCGAGACATCAAATTTCTCGATTGGCGTTGCTCCGCTCTCACCATTGAGCAGGCGGCGCCAGGTTGCTTCGACGCCTGACGCAAGGGGCGACACCATGCCAAGTCCGGTTACAACAACACGTCTCATGATTTACGCCTTTCTAAAAATTTTCTCCAATAGGGGGAAACCATAGCACCTGGATGCGTGCACCCCAAAATTCAATCAGCATTTAAAAAGGGTACGCCCGGAAATCCAAGCGCACCCTTGTTGATTTCATTCGATCTTAAATCGATCAACCAGCAAGTGCTGGTTAGCCTTTTTGTTCTGTAATAAAATTGATGGCGTCGCCAACTGTCTGAATTGTCTCAGCAGCATCATCAGGAATTTCGACTTCGAACTCTTCTTCAAACGCCATAACTAATTCAACAATATCCAGGCTGTCTGCGCCAAGGTCATCGATGAAGCTCGCTTTAGGCTCAACCTTGCCGGGGTCTACGTCGAGGTGTTCGACAACAATTTTTTTAACTTTTTCCGCAAGATCAGACATTAAAGGCTCCTTCCAAGAACGTAGGCTGTTCGAATATGTGCATTAAGAGCGGCATACCCTTTTGCTGAATTCTCATTCTTTTTCAAACGAAAACACAGCCAGGCATATAACGCCGCCGGTTATTTTGCAGTGCGAAAAGTATATAGGTACACTGTTCACCACTTGCTAGGGCGAATAGGACATATTAACCCTTCTTGCAACGCTATTTATGGTATTTAGTCCCTAGAAAAGTGAGATTTTGCCAGTTTTTAGGGTAATTTATCATTTTTTGGGGTTCGGGAGCCTTAAACTCATAAAAAAAGCGAAAACACCCCTTTAGATCATCGCCATGCCGCCATTCACATGCAGGGTTTGTCCGGTGACATAAGCGCCAGCATCAGAGGCCAGATAGAGGGCCGCGGCCGCAATATCTTCCGAAGTTCCCATTTTTCCGGCTGGAATTTTGCCAAGAATAGCTGCCTTTTGGTCTTCTTTCAGGGCATCCGTCATCGCCGTTTCGATAAAGCCAGGGGCAATGCAATTCACGGTGACATTGCGACTTGCGACTTCCTGGGCCAGAGATTTTGAAAACCCTATCATGCCTGCTTTTGACGCTGCATAATTGGCCTGTCCGGCATTACCGGTCACGCCAACAACCGATGTGATCCCGATGATGCGTCCAAACCGTTGCTTGGTCATCCCCCGCAATGCGGCTTTGGAAAGACGGTAATAGGCGGTTAAATTGATTTTGATGACATCATCCCAGTGATCAGGCTTCATCATAAGCATGAGCATATCGCGGGTGACCCCGGCATTTGCAATTACAATATCGAGGCCGTCCATAGCTTGTGATGCCGTCTTGGGTAGGGCATCAACCGCATCGAGATCAGACAAATTGCAAGGGGCAATATGGGTTCGATCTCCAAGAGTGTTTGCAACTTCCTCCAGTTTTTCCTGACGGGTGCCGGAGAGGGTAACATGCGCGCCTTGCTGGTGAAGGGCCTTTGCAATCGCCCCGCCAATTCCGCCTGTGGCTCCGGTGATGAGTGCTTTTTTATCGGTTAGGTCAAACATATGGGTGAGCCTTTCTCGGCCATAAATTCCAAAAAATTTTGTTGCTTTGAGCGGTGTGAATACCAAAAGGCATAGCCCTCTGGAAAGAAATATGCAAACCGGCATGACTAGATAATAGTGAAAATTTACTTGGTCACATGATCTGAAAACATTTTTTTAAACGTCGTTTTTACAGCCCAGATAAATCCTCAGTACTACCCATATTGAATGTGGTGACTTCTTTGTTGATGCGTTTGATTAAACCGCTTAGCACTTTGCCAGACCCGACCTCGACAAAATTATCGACGCCGCTTTCTATCATTGTTTGAATGCTCTCCACCCAGCGCACCCGGCACGTTACCTGTTGCACCAGTAAAGATTTTATCTCTTCAGGGTCCGTCACCTTTGCTGCGGTCACATTGGCAATCACTGGAACGAGCGGGCTTTTAACCTCTACCTCGCCTAGCGCGTCTTTCATGTGTTCCGCCGCTGGTGCCATTAATGAGCAATGAAATGGCGCAGAGACGGGCAGGAGTTTTGCCAATTTAATTTTATGGGCTTTGGCACTAGCGCAAGCCGCTTCAATGCGGTCTTTGCTTCCTGAAATAACCACTTGGCCCGGTGCATTGTCATTGGCAATCTCGCAAGCGCCATCCCCCGGTGTTGCCTCGATAAGCGCGCCAGCAGATTCAATTGTAGCGCCAATCAGGGCCGCCATTGCGCCTTGTCCTACGGGTACTGCATTTTGCATGGCCTCACCGCGTATACGAAGCAGTTTTGCCGTATCGCTTAGCGAGAGGCTTCCCGCTGCACACAGGGCGGCGTATTCGCCCAGTGAATGACCAGCAACACATGCGGCATTGGCTACACTAATGCCCTTTTCCTCTTGCAAAACACGCATCGCCGCAATTGATACGGCCATCAAAGCTGGCTGAGTATTTGCGGTCAGGGTTAAATCTTCTGAAGGGCCATCAAAAATAATAGCCGAGAGTTTTTGCGACAAAGTATCGTCGACCTCTTCGAAAACGGCCTTAGCAACGGGAAAATTATCATATAAATCCTTGCCCATGCCGACATTTTGGCTGCCCTGACCGGGAAATAAAATAGCTCTGCTCATGCAAAATCCTCTACCAGTAATTCAAGGCGCTCATGGCCCCAATATTTATGGGTCGCGCCATCTTTTTCAACTACCCCAAAGGGCACACCAAAAACACCGTCTTGCGCAATTAAATCGCGATGTTTTTCAAATTCCGGCGTTACGCCTGCTTCCACGCTTGCAAGGAGCGCATCCTTAGTCCAACCGGCCTGTTCAGCGCACTCTTGCAGAACAGATAAATCACCAATATCGAGCCCCTCGCTCCAGCGGGCATCAGCAATAGCGCAAGCAAATTCTATCCCCGCACCATCACGGGTCGCAGCCATTTGTGCAAGATTGGCAGGTTTGAAATTTGCGTTAAAAACCTTGGGCATGGTCATGGTCAGGCCCAGGCGTTTTGCCATTCGCGGTGCGTCGGCCATGATATAACCGAGTTTGAGCGGATTATCAGTTGGATTGGAAAAGGGTACGCCGCCAGGTGGTCCGGTAAAGGGAATGACATCAACTTTCAGGCTGGAGCGTTTAATGACGTGCATGCCTAGGCGCGAGTAGGGGCTGCGAACCCCGGAATATATACGGATAGTGGTCATGATCTGTGAGCCTCGCGTTTATTCGGTTCCTTTTTTCTTGCATTTCTATGCGGTAATGGCACGAATTTGTCCATTGCCTAAAAATGGGGTTAAAGTTTGCAAGGTCGCACCATTCACTGAAAGCCTATGAGTTCAGAAAAACTCGGCCTATTGTTGTTTCTTGAAAAATTTTATTTGGAAAATCCTTATGCATCCATTCGTCCTATTAACCGCAGCACAAACCCGGCAGGCAGAAGAACAGGCCCATCAAACAGGCAGCCATGCTGGCGGGATGTCAAAAACGCAGATGATGGAGCATGCAGGCACAAGCGTTGTTCAACTCATCGAGCATCTCGTTCAAGAACAAATCAAAGCTGAAAATGCAGCCCTACCCGAAGGCCAGCCACAAAAGGAAATTAAATATCCGCCAGTCGCCATTCTTTGTGGGCCGGGCAATAATGGCGGTGATGGTTTTGTGGTTGCGCGTCTTTTAGCTGAAAAGAAATGGGATGTCCGCGTTGGGCTTTTGGGGGATCGCAGCAAACTCAGCGGCGATGCAGCGATGATGTCCAAATTATATGAGGGGGAGGTGCAGGCGCTGTCCCCAAAAATTCTGGAAGGAACCGGGCTCGTTATTGATGCGATTTTCGGTACTGGTCTCTCGCGCCCATTGGAAGGCCCGGTACTGGAGATGGTTCGCAGTGTGAATGCTTATGGCGCGCCGGTTATCGCAGTTGATATTCCAACAGGGATTCATACCGATAGCGGTGCGATATTGGGTGATGCTGTTCAGGCAAACCGTACACTGACATTTATTACCAGAAAGCCGGGCCATGTTCTCTATCCCGGACGCAGGTTTTGCGGGCAAACAGATATTGCGGGTATTGGAATATCAGATCAAATTCTTAGCCAGACAAAACCGCATTTAACGATCAATGATATTGGTGTCTGGGGTGCACGCTGGCCACGGCCCGGCGTGATGACCCATAAATTTGACCGTGGGTGCGTTTCGGTTTTGTCGGGCGGTGTTTCGAGTACTGGCGCGGCGCGGCTTGCCGCTCGCGGGGCACTGCGTATTGGCGCTGGGATTGTGAAAGTGTTATCGCCGCCATCAGCCCTAATGGTCAATGCCAGTCAACTCACATCAATAATGGTCAAATCTATTGATGGGGTTGAGGCTTTATCGGAAGAATTGGCCGACCCACGATTGGGCAGCGTGGTTGCCGGGCCGGGACTGGCCAGTGCGTCCAGTTCGAAATTTGATCGATCAGAAGAGCTTAAAGCGAAAATTGCTGCGGTGCTGGGCTCATCGGCAATCGCGATTCTGGATGCGGATGCGCTGAGCGGTTTTGCTGATGCGCCCGAGGATTTATTCAAACAGTTAAGGCCGGGTGATATATTAACCCCCCATGGCGGGGAATTTTCAAAACTGTTTCCAGACATTAATGTTGCTGAAGTCGGCCGGCTTGAGGCGGGAAGACTGGCTGCAAAAAAATGCGGTGCGGTAGTTGTGTTTAAGGGTGCCGATACCATTATTGCATCCCCTGATGGGATCGCCGGCATTAATGTGAATGCGACCCCGGATCTTGCAACCGCGGGTAGCGGTGATGTGCTCGCCGGATTTATCGCCGGGTTGGTGAGTGCAAGGGTCAACGGGAAATCTGTAATGACATCCTTTGATGCGGCAATGGCCGGGGTCTGGCTTCATGGGGCTACGGCGCAAGTCGCTGGTCCGGGATTGATCGCGGAAGATTTACCCGATAAAATCCCAGAATTATTAGCGCAAATTTTCGCGCAAAATCCTCAGGGTTGATAGGACTTAGAATCTATCCGGCCATATCAAGATCACTTTGTTCAATAATTTTCAAAAAGCTATCGGAAAAATCACGCACCTTTGCCTCGCCAACTCCGAATACTGATTTAAATTCGGATTTGGAGCCGGGTTTTTTGTGAGCCATATCAATGAGCGTTTTGTCAGTAAAAATCACATAGGCAGGGACATTACGCTCTTTTGCCAGATTGAACCTGTGGGCTTTAAGGGCGGCCAGTAAGATACGGGAATGTGGATCAATTGTTGGTGTTGCTTTTTTGGTTCGGCTGCGCTTGGCAATCACCTGCTTGCGCATAGTAAAATTCGGTGTGACGGCGCTATCGCGCGAAAGGGCTGTTAGTTGAAGGCTGCCATATTCCGGGTCGACATGGAGGAGACCGTCACTTGTCATATTCCGAATGATAGTGCGCCATGTGGTGACGTTATGCATTTTTCCTTCCTCGTAAGTCGTGCACTGATCTCCTTGTTTATCGATAATTTTCTGCGCTTGGCTACCACGTAAAATGTCGATGATAAAATTGGCACCATAAAGTTGGCCGGTTTGGGCAATGGTTTGCAAAACCAGCCCTGCCTCATGTCTGGCATCAATCATCTCTGGCGGCGTGAGGCAGATATCGCAATGATTGCATGGCGGGCTGTCCTCGCCAAAATGGCTCAGCAAAGACTGGCGACGACAGGCATTGCGCTCGCATATGGCCAGTAAATCATCAAGGCGTTTATGATCTGCGCTAGCAGCATTAGGGGCTCCCATTTCGATCATGCGCCGACGCCGTGCCGCATCTGAGGTGCTATAGAGCATAATCGCACGGGCAGGTTCCCCGTCGCGCCCGGCCCGACCAATCTCCTGATACCATGCCTCAATCGAGGCGGGCACGCAGTAATGAAACACGAAGCGTATATCGGGCTTATCAATGCCCATGCCAAACGCAATTGTTGCTACAATGATCAATTCAGGATCAGTTAAAAATCTGTTGAGGCGCTCATTACGGGTCTCATGATCAAGACCAGCATGATAAGCCTGTGCGCAATAGCCTTTTGCCGATAGAAAATCGGCAACCTCTTCGGTTTCTTTGCGCGACAGACAATAGATAATGCCTTGTTGATTTTTATGGTCATCAAGCAAATCGATTAGCTGATCTTTAGGCTTATCTTTATCACGAATTTCTATCTCGATATTGGGGCGATTAAATCCGTGAACTTTTACAATTGGCTTTTTGCGCAATAGACGCGAAACGATGTCATCGCGGGTGCGCTCATCGGCTGTTGCGGTGAATGCGGCGATCGGGATATCGGGGAATTTTTCTTTGAGCTGGGCCAAGGCAAAATAATCTGGGCGAAAATCATGTCCCCATTGGCTAACGCAATGGGCTTCATCAACAATAAAACGCTCGACATTAATCGAATTGAGCGCCGACATCATGCGCGGTGTCATCAAGCGTTCTGGCGACATATATAAAAGTTTCAGGCTGCCTTCCTGTGCGGCGCGCCAATCATTGACACTCTCATAGCGCTCCCGGCCAGAATGAATCGCACCAGCTGCGGCTCCCAGCGCTTTTAATTGTGCCAATTGATTATCAATCAGGGCAATCAGTGGAGAAATAACAATGGTAATTCCGTCACCAAGGAGCGCAGGCAATTGGTAACATAGGCTCTTACCCGCTCCGGTCGGCATGACGGCCAGTACATCGCGCTTTGCAACCAACGCTTCGACAATCTCGGCTTGTCCGGGGCGAAAATCATCAAAGCCGAAAACAGAATGCAAAGTTTCCAAAACGGACATGAGGCGTTACTGATCACTTATATACGTAAAAAAGTGCACACTAGGCTGATTTTTCCTGTTGATTAAAGTTTTTAATGAAGATTGATCGAAAAAAGATAGATAGGGCGGGCGCATCCCGTTTGACACCGTTCTACGATGATATTCCAGATCTGATCTGACGATGTTTGATCACTGAAATCTGCACAAATAAATGAATGTTATTGCATTCCCGGCGTGGTTGAATTTTATCCCCACCTATTTTGTTGCGACCATAGTGCACCTTTGATTGGATTATATGGGATATTCAAAGATGCAGAAAACTTCAGAATATAAAGCGGGAAGTCTAGAAGAGGTTATTCGCTTAGCGACTGCTGATTACAGGCGAGACCTTGGTCATACCGGAAATTTGTGTGTGAAAAATGATCGTCGATGCAATGATTTTATATTACAAATTACCTCATTGAAACAGTCGATAGGTCGCCTTGGGGACGATGCAGAGGATTTGCGCCGGGAAGCTCAAAGTTTACAAAGATCAGGCCGAGGCTCTTTGGCTGAGGGAATATTGTCAGCCCTAGGAGGTTTTGCAGCAACATTTTTACGTTTTCGCAGAATTAGCAAGGCTATTGAACGCATTAGAGCTGGGCGTTTTAAGAGAAAGGATGCTTTAGAACTATTAAATATAATTCCTCAAATTGTTGCAGTGACTAGTATTTTGAGGGCTGCCCAGCAGTTTAATGAAGCAGCTGATTTAATCCGTAAGGCAGAGCAAATAGAGCAACAAGGTCAAAACTTAGGTCAGCGACTATTGGAGACCATAGATGTATATAATCGATCAGGCTGCGGTGAAGGTGGCGCATTTTCTTAATTCGTCTATTTTGTGAAGTAGATATATATACCAAAAAAAACAACCAATAGAATTGGTGTAAACTGGAAAATGAGTACCAAGCTAGTGGGGCTTAGTTTTTTATACCGTTTTTCATACCAATTAGTAAATGCTATAAAGGCCCCTATATAGCCTATGACCAGAATGCTTAAGATCAAGGCACGAACCACCCAGTCAAAAATAATGATACCAGAATTAACAGGGGTTATATCAGTAAAAACAAAAAGATAGGTGCTGATGAATATGGGGCCTAAGGACAATGTATAGTAGAGTAGTTTTTGCTTTCTATCGCTCATATCATCTCCCTTGAATGTTATAAATTATATTGTTTGCAAATTTCTGATTTTAGAGGGGTAAAATAAATGCATATATTTTATTCTTGATGAATGCAGATGGAATGATATTTCCGAATATGTTTTCGTTCATCGCTATCTTTGATAATCAACAAGGCGAGTGGCGTCATTCTTAAATTTGGTAAAAAACCCTTCTTTGATCTTCCAATTTTTGTAATTATTCTCATTGGGTTTTATAAAAATGCAACAAAAAACCCTGTGACACCATGAAGTGTCACAGGGTTTATTTTTTTAATTAGTCGTAAGTTTACTAAACCCGTTAGTTCATCGCTTTTTGGAAGTTTTCGTCAACTTTGTCGAGGAAGCCAGTTGTTGTTTGCCATTTCTGGTCTGCGCCAATGAGTAAGGCCAGATCTTTGGTCATGTCACCATTCTCAACCGTTTTGATAACAGTGTCTTGCAGGGTGGTTGCAAATTTCACCAATGCATCATTGCCATCGAGTTGACCGCGGTGGGTAAGACCTTTTGTCCATGCGAAGATAGAGGCGATGGAGTTTGTTGACGTTTCCTCGCCGCGCTGGTGGGCACGGTAGTGACGCGTTACAGTACCGTGGGCCGCTTCCGCTTCCATGGTTTTACCATCGGGTGTGAGCAAGGCTGATTGCATCAATCCAAGTGAGCCATAGCCTTGAGCAACAGTATCGGATTGTACGTCTCCGTCATAATTTTTACAGGCCCAGACATAACCACCAGACCATTTGAGACAGGCCGCAACCATATCGTCGATCAAGCGGTGTTCATAGGTGCCACCAAATTCGGCGAACTTGTCTTTAAATTCAGTGTCAAAAATTTCCTGAAAAATATCTTTAAACCGGCCATCATATTTTTTCAGGATGGTGTTTTTGGTGGATAGATAGACAGGGTATTTACGCTGTAAGCCATAATTGAAGCTGGCACGGGCGAAATCACGAATAGAAGCGTCGAGATTATACATGCCCATAAAGATACCCGATGTCGGGGCTTCAAAGACAGGCTCTTCCATCACATCGCCATTCTCGCCTTCCCATTTCATGGAAAGTTTGCCCTTGCCCGGAAACAGCATATCGGTGGCGCGATATTGGTCACCAAAGGCATGACGGCCAATAATAATTGGTTGCGTCCAACCAGGAACAAGGCGAGGCACATTTTTGATAATGATGGGCTCACGGAACACAACACCGCCGAGAATATTACGGATGGTGCCGTTTGGAGAACGCCACATTTCTTTCAATTTGAATTCTTCAACCCGGGCTTCATCAGGGGTGATGGTCGCACATTTAACAGCTACGCCGTATTTTTTCGTCGCTTCTGCCGCATCAATGGTGATTTGGTCATTGGTATCATCGCGCGCTTCCATACCAAGATCGTAATATTTCAGGTCGATATCGAGATAGGGATTAATCAGCTTGTCCTTGATCATCTGCCAGATGATGCGAGTCATTTCATCGCCATCCATTTCGACGACGGGATTTTCGACCTTAATCTTGCTCATGGGAGCTCCTTCAATGTTGTGATTGATGATTTAGCGCGGCTATAGCATTGTGGGATAGGAAAAAAAAGGGGCGGATTTGATAATATGAGCGATCAAGGAGCTGATAATAGGGTGAACAAGCAAGGGGTAACGCGTGGTCGCAAGCGACGGGTCGTCGATAGGGCAGGGGTTTCAGATAACGGGCCAGCGCCGCTTTTTATCCTCATAGAGCCGCAAATGGGAGAAAATATAGGCGCTGCCGCCCGGGCGATGCTTAATTTTGGTGTTGCGGGCTTGCGATTGGTAAGCCCCCGCGATGGCTGGCCCAACCCATCGGCCAAGGCAATGGCTGCGGGCGCTTCAATCGTTATTGATGGGGCGCGGGTCTTTGATAGTGTCTCCAGCGCTGTGGCGGATTGTACTTATGTACTGGCAACAACAGCCAGACCGCGCGAGGCACGCCTACCGGTTTATTCCCCTGGTGAGGCGGTGGCCGAGCTTTCAAAACAGATCCGGCTCCAAAAGGGGGCCGGGGATAACAGACCGAATTCCGGCGTTCCTTCAGGAGCAAATAATTGCGCCATTCTTTTTGGCGGCGAGCGGGCTGGCCTGAACGCGGATCACTTGCGCCACGCCGACGGCATCATAACCGTTCCGGTCAATCCAAATTTTGCTTCTCTCAATCTTGCGCAGGCGGTTTTGTTGATGGCTTATGAATGGGGAAAAAATAGCGGCCTTGCGGGGTTTGATAGTCCATTGGCAACCGAGCCTCCTGCGCCTCGCATCGAATTTGACCGGTTGATGGAGCATTTGGAACAGGAATTGGAACTGGCGGGTTTTTTTCACCCTCCAGAAAAAAAGCCCTTAATGGTGAAAAACCTAAACGCCTCTTTGGTTCGGGCAGGCTTCACCCATATCGAAATTCAAACCCTGCGCGGCGTGATTAAAGCTTTAGCCCGGGGGAGAGGTCAACAGGGAAGAAAGGATTAGGCCGAGAGAATTAATGGGCCTGAATCAAAAATCATAAATTGTGCCCAATGGATAAGTAATCAGATGTCTGATTAACAGGCACTTCGCTTGTTTCAGATTTTTCAATTAATCGTTCAGGGGCGATGTCCCCTAGGAGAATTGTTCCTGCACATCCTTTGACCAACCGATAGTGATGGCCTCTTTAGTTTCAATGACCGGGCGTTTGATTAAAGCAGGATGTTGCGCCATTAAATCAATGGCTTTGGTTTTTGTAAGGTTTGCTTTTTCTTTTTCATCAAGGCCGCGCCATGTGGTTGAACGGGTGTTCAATAGCGCTTCCCAGCCCTCGCCGGAACTCCATTTTTTGATTTCGACTTTTGAAACAGCTTCATTGCGCACATCGCGGAATGTAACCTCATGACCATTTGCTTCAAGTGTTTTAAGGGCTTTGCGGCAACTATCGCAGTTCTTTAATCCATTTAATGTCAATTTCATCTTATTCGCTTTTCAAAAATTCTGTCACTTTATCAACGACCTTAACGGGAATTTCCTCTGCTAGAAAATGGGCATTGTCGGGATAGATATGAATATTCTGGTCCGGGATTGACAGAGTTTCTTGCAAAATTGGGATTTGCTTTGTGGTCAAGGTTTTGTCTTTTGCGCCCCATAATATCAGCGTTTCTCCCGTATACTCCTTGAAGAGAAGACGGTTTTCTTCAAGGCGAGCAAATAATTTTTCATCCAGTTGTGAATAGAAAGCAAAAAGGGCTCCATCGCTTCCCTCTTTGATTGGCGCTACATATCCATAACATTCTGCTTCATCGAGTTCATGTTCATTGACAAGTCCCAGATCATCAAAAGTTTTTTTGAGAACTGCAGCGCTGGTCACCGGACTGTTATAGGCTTTCATCATTTGCCGGGTAAATAAGCGGGCATCGATATCAGGATTTTCAAAGCCGGTCTTATTGATGACAGTATTTAAAACAACCAGATTTTTGATTCTGTCTTTGCTGGAGCGCATCAGCTCCCAGGCAACCAAGCCACCCATATCATGCATGAGAACGGAAAATTGATCGACACCCAAATGTTCAAGCAAGGCGAGCGTGCGTTCCGCCTGAGCTTCATGTGAATAGATTGTATCGTTTGCTTCTGGTTTATCGCTGCTACCATAGCCTAAAAAATCTATGGTTATAACACGCATGTTTTTTTGTAAGCCCGATATTACTTTGCGATACATCCATGAAGAGGTCGGAACGCCGTGCAGGAGAATAAGGATTTTGGCATCGGGGTCTTTAACGCCCGTATCAGTGTAGGCAATTTTATGACCCTTATGGGTAAATAATTGCTGCTGGTCGCGGTGATCTTGATAGGACTCCGGGGTGCGGTAGAGATCACCAACTTTGGCACCAGTGGTTGGGCTATTGTCCACCCCGCATGCGGTTAAGAGTATCAATACTGCAGAAAATATAAAACCCAGTCTCGAAAAATACACCATAGTGAATACGCCCATTGAAAAATCATACTGATGTAGCCAATAGAGACTAGCGCTCCCTAAACAAGCGTTCAAGGGTATCAATTACCCTATTGGCGTTATTGCGGGCAAATAATCAATAGGGAATGGTTTGCCCATCCCATGCTATATTTTTTCCGCTATCCGGCGGGGTGAGCCCATCAATGACAGTGAGTAATTTTTGCGCCGAAAAATCCGGGGTAAAAAGTTGTCCTTCTGGTAAGCCTTTTTGGTACGGTTTGGACAATGGGCTATCGACAGTACCGGGATGGAGCCCAACAATAATGGCTTGATCATTTTTGCGAGCGATTTCGATACTTGCATTTTTCAAGATCATGGTAAGGGCGGCTTTCGAGGCGCGGTAGGAATACCAGCCTCCGGAACTATTATCTTCCATACTGCTGACACGAGACGTCAGGGCGGCAAATATCGCGCGATTTTTGGGCAGAAGTTTGGGGAGGAAATATTTGGCGATGAGAGCCGGGCCATAGGTATTGATGGCAAAGATGGTTTCAAACTTATCGAGTGATAAGTCTTGAAGTGACTTTTCAGGGTGGATGGTGTCCGTGTGAAGAACCCCATTGGTGACCAGAATTAAGTCAAAAATGGCCTCAAAATCATGCGCTGCCTGTGCCAAAGATTCCTCGTTTGTGATGTCTATGGCAATTGAGCGGGTGTTTTTATTGAGGTTTGGGACCTCTTTGCGCGAGAACAAATAGAGATTT
The DNA here is from genome assembly GCA_964392325.1 of uncultured Caulobacterales bacterium. Taxonomy (GTDB): domain Bacteria; phylum Pseudomonadota; class Alphaproteobacteria; order Caulobacterales; family Parvularculaceae; genus CALLPQ01. Next base: position 170,300 of record CAYMPJ010000002.1, on the reverse strand, counting down.
GCATCAGGATAATTTGCCAATGCAGCACGGGCGAGGGCCTGTCCTATTGCGCCGGATGCGCCAAAGATCGCGATATTTTCCATATTAATCCATATCTTGACCAAAAGAAAAAGCGCCAGCTGTAATTGTATAGCGTGTATATGCAATCCATAATTGCAATCACGCGCTTAGCACTTTATCACCATAGGCACGAATTTGTTTGAAAAGGAAGATAAGATGTCTGCAGATGGAACATGGAACATGACCCTGAATACCCCTATGGGAAAACAGGAAGGCACGCTAAACTTGGCAACGGATGGCGGTAGCCTGACCGGGACCATGGAGCAAATGGGTAATTCAGTAGAAATTGCAAATGGTAGTGCTGATGGCGATACCCTAAAATGGGATGCATCAATCACAACGCCTATGCCAATGACCCTGAATTTTGAAGGTAAGGTTGATGGCGATAAAATGACTGGATCGGTTGCACTGGGTGCATTCGGTAATGCAGAGTTTGAAGCCACACGCGCCTAAAATTCATCACTTGTAAAAACCCTGTCCGGCTAGCAAATGGCAATGTCGGGCGGGGTTTTTCTTTGCCCAAAATTCAACCAATATGATCACTATTTGATGATTGTATAGCATTTCAGGTTTCGGTGCGATGGTGGCAGAATTATTCAACCGGCAGTTTAATGTCCGCCCTGATGTCATAACACGCACGCCGGGCCGGGTTAATCTGATCGGGGAACATACTGACTATAATGGCGGTATGGTATTGCCAGCGCTTATTGAGGGCACGATCGATATCGCTATCGGGCCATCGCCAACCGGTTTTGACATGTTTTATTCTGATGGGTATGGCTTGGCACCGCGCGGTGCAGTTGAAGATGACGATAGTTCGAAAAACTGGTGGGCATATGCCCGGGGGGCACTGGCTTGGGCCAGAAATCAAAAAAATAGTCATGAGGGTAAAAATACAATTTCACCCATCGCGATTGCTTTTACAAGCACGATTCCGGCTGGCTCTGGTCTATCTTCCTCTGCTGCCATGTTGGTCGGGATTTGTAAAAGCTTGCGAGAAATGGGGGCGCTGGAATTGAGTGATGTGGAGATTGCTCTGGGGGCGCAGCAGATTGAAAATGACCATATTGGTGTCCCATGTGGAATTATGGACCAAATGGCAATCGCGGTGGGCAAGCCGGGTATGGCGTTGGCTCTCGACACTGGAACCCTTGCCTATAAACATACGCCCCTGCCGCCATCCCATGATTTCGTTATCGTGCACTCCGGCATTACCCGTAAACTCACCGATGGTCGTTATAAAGATCGACGTCTTGAATGCGAGGAAGCAAAGCGGCAAATGCGCGTTGAAGCTCTCTGCACGATGTGTGATGCGGAATTTGCAAGGCTTGAGGGGCTACCAGATATTCTCAAACGCCGTGCCCGTCATGCCTATACAGAGCATCACAGGGTGCTGAACGCCGTGAAGGCTCTGAAATCCGGTGATATGAGTTGGTTTGGCCGATTAATGCAGGAAAGTCATGCCTCCTACCGGGGTGATTTTGAAGCTTCCACTCCGGAAATTGATAGTCTGGTAGAGGGCGCGATCAGGCATGGCGCGGTGGGCGCGCGCCTGACAGGGGGAGGTTTCGGCGGTTGCGTTGTTGCATGTGTTGAAAAATCGCAGCGGCTTGCTTTTGAAACTGCGCTGATTGACGCGTTTCCCCGTATCCGAATTATCTGTTAGGGTGGGGAATGAAGAAAAGGATTATTGTAGCGATTGGCGGGGCGAGCGGCGTGATTTACGGCGTGCGCCTTTTGGAGATGCTTGCACAAGATGAGCAGGTGGAAACCCATCTGGTTATGTCACGCACCGCCCAACTCAACTTGAAGGTTGAGACCGATCATACTCTGGAAAATGTCCATGCGCTGGCTGATTTTGTCTATAAACCGGGTGATGTGGCTGCCCCGATTTCCTCGGGGTCGTTTAAGACCGATGGAATGATCGTCGCGGCATGTTCCATGAAAACGCTCTCGGGGATAGTTAATTCCTATGCAGATGATTTGCTTGTTCGTGCTGCAGATGTTTGCCTGAAGGATCGCCGTACATTAATTTTAATGCCGCGAGAAGCACCGTTACATGCTGGCCATTGCAAGTTAATACACGAAGCGGCAATGCTCGGCGCTATCATTGCACCGCCTTTACCCGCTTTTTATAACAGGCCAACATCGATTGATGACCTTATTGATCATACGGCGGGCCGGGTACTGGACTTACTTGGCATAGACACAGGAAATGTGCAAAGATGGAACGGAGTTGAGGGGAGTTCCTGATTTCCTTTCCGATCAAAGATTTCTGCTAAAAAGGACACGCAATGCTGGATAATTTTATGGGGGTGATTGGTGCGGTTGTTCTGCTCACAATAGCATTTTTGTTTTCTACAAATCGCAGGGCAATTAATTTACGCATTGTCGGAAGTGCCTTTCTCCTTCAAATTATCATCGCAGTTTTTGTTCTATTTTCTTCTATTGGTAAATCGGTAATTGAAAATATTTCTGGCGGCGTGCAAACATTACTCGGATATTCCAGCGAGGGAATCGGGTTTTTATTTGGTCCGTTAGCCGGAAATTCGCTAGGCCTTGTCTTTGCATTTCAAATTCTGCCGATTGTAATTTTTTTCTCCTCATTAATGGCGGTGTTGTACCATTTGAGAATTATGCCAGTCGTTGTCGCTGGAATAGGCGGCTTTTTACAAATGGTGCTTGGTACGCGCCCGATCGAGTCTTTAAATGCAGCGGCAAATATTTTTGTCGGGCAGACAGAAGCGCCTCTGGCGATAAAACCCTATCTTGATAAAATATCCGGGCCACAATTATTCGCGATTATGGTGTCTGGATTTGCCTCGGTGGCCGGATCGATTTTAGCCGCGTTGGCGCTTGCGGGTGTGGATCTGAAATTCCTGCTCGCCGCCAGTATTATGGCAGCGCCGGGCGGTCTTTTAATGGCAAAAATAATTATGCCAGATGATAGCGATGACGATGAACAGGTTGCTGATCTAAAAGAAATCGCGAATATTGAATCACCTTATGAAAATGTTTTTATGGCAGCTGCAGTCGGAGCCTCCGACGGGATGCGCCTTGCGATCAATATAGCGGCCATGTTGATCGCATTTATATCTCTCATCGCATTGGTCAATGGCATTTTTGGTGCAGCAGGAAACGGAATTTGCTCGCTCACTGAATCGGCTGGGCTTGGCTGTGCGGGTTTCTTTCAAGATTTGAGTATCCAGAAAATCCTTGGACTGATTTTTGCTCCGCTTATGTTTATTCTGGGTGTGCCTCAGGCTGATATCCAGACCGCAGGGGCATTGTTTGGTGAAAAATTCGTGCTGAATGAATTTGTTGCCTATCTAAGTTTGATCGGCGAGGCGGAAAGCATGCAACCAAAATCGGTAGCCATCATTACATTTGCGCTTTGTGGTTTTGCCAATCTTGCTTCAATTGGCATAATGCTGGGCGGACTTGGTGCGTTGATACCCGATCGGCTCGGTGAAATCGCATCCTTGGGGATGCGCGCTTTGCTTGCGGCGTCATTGTCGAATTTAATGAGTGCTGCGTTAGCCGGGATTATGCTGAGTTTGTAAAGGTTGCCTAAATAGAATTGGCGCCAAACAAAACCTCTGCCTCCCCCTCTTGCCACTGGGAATGCTTTTCCATGATTTCGTTAAACACTGGTAGCGCAAGACAGCGCGTTAGCCAGTCTTGTGCATTTTTGATGTTTTGTTGAGCATCAAACCAGTCGCGGTCATTATTGGCGAACTGGCGAATAAAAGGAAATATTGCAATATCAGCAAGCATTGGTTTGCTTGCAAATAAAAATTCTTTCGGGCCGATTTGATCCTCAAGGCGGGCAATAAATTTCATCGCCTCTGCGCGATGAAACAACGGATCGACATTTTCATAGCGACCGGGATATTTATAGCGATCAAGATGGTCCTTAAACTGTAATTGTGTGTCCGCGATTAACGCCTTCATCTGCGGGAGTGTGGATTCCTCGCCTAACCAATTTTCCGGATCATTTTGTTCAAGCGCCCAGAGCATGATATCGAGGCTTTCTTCCAGCACATGGGTTTCATCGATTTGCAAGACCGGCACGGTGCCTTTCGGAGAGATTTCCAACATGGAGGCTGGTTTTTCGCGTAGTACGACTTCGCGCAACAGGCACGTTGTTTGACTGCTATGCAAGGCCATGCGTGCGCGCATTGCATAAGGACATCGGCGAAAGGAATAAAGAATTGGCAAGTTACTTGTCATAAACTTTACCCAAATGGTCTTCGCCGCGTTGTCTGGAAAGTTCTATCTGGCGTTGGCGTTCAGCAAAACGTTTTTTTTGTGTTTCATTACTGGCCGAATAACAATTCGGGCAGGAAATACCCGGTTCATAATGAGGAGATTGCTGGTCCGCTTCATCAATGGGCATTCGGCAGGCATGACACATGTCATATGAGCCCGGTTTTAATCCGGCACCCACAGAGACACGCTGATCAAATACAAAACACTCGCCCTTCCACAGGCTTTCCTCTTCGGGAACATGTTCGAGATATTTTAAAATTCCGCCCTTGAGATGGTAAACATCTTCCATGCCTTCGCTTTTGAGAAAAGAGGTTGCTTTCTCGCAGCGAATGCCGCCGGTACAAAACATTGCAATTTTTTTGCCTTCCATGCGCGCGCGATTTTTTTCAAACCATTCAGGAAATTCGCGAAATGATTTCGTCTGAGGGTTTTCTGCGCCGTCAAATGTCCCGATACTGACTTCATAATCATTGCGCGTATCGACAACCAGCACGTCCGGGTCGGCGATAAACGCATTCCATCCGGCCGGATCAATATAGGTGCCGACAAGATTGCCCGGATCAACCCTTGGTACCCCCATGGTGACAATCTCTTTTTTAAGGCGCACTTTCAGGCGATAGAAGGGGTTTTCATCGGTGTAGCTTTCTTTGTGCTCAAGCAGCGCGCATCCGGGAACGGCTCTAAGAGCATCAAGCATTGCGTCTATTCCGCTTTCGGGGCCGATTCTTTGTCCCGATATGGTGCCGTTCATTCCTTCAGGGGCCAGCAAAATTGTCCCCGTAATCCCTTGCTCAAGGCCAATTTGCGTCAGTTTTTCCTGATAATCGGCAAAGTCGGGAAGCGGGGTAAATTGATAAAAGGCGGCAACTACAAATTCTGACATGGGTAAAATTTAAAACTCTATCGGGCGTAATTTTGCGGCAACGCTATCGCGATAAGCCGACTGGGAACACCGTTTCATATACGCATATGGCCGGTAAAATCAAATTTTCATGAGGCTTGCCCTATTCATGCCGTAAGCCTGTCTTAGCGTCTAATCATGATAAAACGGCGGCAATTTCTATTCAGGCTGATTGCATTTTCCAGCGCTACGGGCTTGGCTGGAGCCACAGGCTTGACGACGGGCGCTAAGGCACAATCTGCGGCGCTACGCCTTATCGGGGCTGCGCGAGAGCAAATTGGCGTAACAGTGGGCTATGATGGGTCCTATCAATCGATGGGCTATCCGGGCGGAGATGTGGCGCGGCGAACTGGTGTGTGTACAGATGTCATTATTCGCGCCTATCGCGACGGGCTTGGGGTAGATTTGCAAGAATCTATCCACGAAGATATGCGTGAGAATTTCCAGTCCTATCCGGGCATTTGGGGGTTGGCGGGGCCAGATCGCAATATCGATCATCGACGTGTGCCCAATCTTGAAGCTTGGTTTCATCGTCATGGATATGAAAAGCCTGCACAAGATTGGCAGGCGGGGGATATCGTCTCGATGAGGTTAGGGCGAAATCTACCGCATATTGGCCTAGTCTCTGATAAAACCGGCCGGGATGGCATGCCAATGATAATCCAAAATATTGGACAGGGGACGAGAGAGGAAAGCCTCCTCGGGATTTATAATAATGAACGCAGGTTTCGCTTTCTTGCCTGAATGTTAGGGCAAGAATTTATATTTTGATTTTCCGCCAATCATCTTAAATAGTCAGCTGGCTTCTTGCATAATTTTTTGCATAGCCGCGTTCATGTTTGTCATTTGAAATAATAGGCTGGTTTTATGGGTTTATATTTTGCGATCGGTATGATCGCGCTAATCACAACATTGTTTTTGTTACGGCCTTTGCTGGGTCGTAAAAATCTTGACCCTTCCGATGACCCGTCAAGTGAGCCGTTTGACCAAGACCACGCAATCAGCGCAAAAGATCATAATCAAGCGAGCTTAAAAGATGAATATCGCAGGCGCATAGCCGATATTGATCGCGATGAGGCACGTGGTTTGATCAGCGCGGAAGATGGTGAAATTGCACGTGTACAGATTAGCAGGCAATTGTCGCGCGATATTAAAGAGTTAGAGACACATGATATGAAAACGGAAAATGCCAGTAGGCCTCTTGGTAAAAAACAACATATATTTGTAATTGCATTGATAGGCTTATTGCCAATTCTGGCTTTCGCCTTGTATTTTTTTATAGGCAATCCCGAACTAGGAGATCAGCCGATCAAAGAGCGCTTGGCTCAAAACGAAACAGGGGGTGAGGGCGGCGGACCAGTTCGAGGACCAAATGCGCAAGCGACCCAAGGGCAAGAGGGCCCTTCAGATAAACAGATCGAACAATTAATAGAACAAGTTAAGCTGCGTTTGGAAAAAGACCCGGAAGATGAAGAAGGGTGGGCCTTGCTAGCACGTACATTGAATGCGCTAAAGCGTAATGATGAAGCTGCAAAAGCATGGGCCGGGCTATTAAAAGTCAATCCAGATCATTCAGACGGTTTGTGGTTTTCCGGTGTTTATGCCGCGCAAAATGGCAAGCCGGATGAAGCCCGTACTCACTGGTTGAAATTACAATCACGATATAATCCGGATAGTGATGATTATGATCTAATCAATCAGGCGTTGGCAACCCTGAATTAGAGCGATGCAAAAAATCAAGTAGTTTGATCAATCGTTTTGAGTTTTCCTCAAACTATAAATGGCTAGCATTATCCACCCGCATAAAAAGCCGAGCCCCCCAATAGGTGTGATTGCCCCAAACCATCGCGGGCTCCCCAATGCCATGGCGTAAAGAGAGCCGGAAAAGAAAAATATTCCAATGATAAAGGCCCAACCCGTTCGTCTGGGTAGGGCTTTTTGGGCAGTTGCTGCGTGCAGGGCTAATGATAAAGCAGCAACGCTATGAACTAGTGCGTAAAGGGTTGCGGTTTCCCACCACCCTTTCGCTTCAATACTCAATTGATTGTCTAGTGCATGGGCTCCAAAAGCCCCCATAGCCACACTAAGAGCGCCGGTTATCGAGGCGGCAAACAATAGTCGGTTCATTGTTTATTGCTTATAGGCAATGCCGCCCTTCATAACGAAGTCGACATCTTCCAGTTCGGTAATATCGGTAAGGGGGTCGCCGTCCACTGCGATAAGATCGCCCCATTTGCCTGGCTCCAGACTGCCCAGTTTATCGGCCTTACCCATATTATCCGCGCTGGAGAGGGTTGCAGCAATAATTGCCTCTTTAGGGCTCATCCCTGCTTCAACCAGAAGTGCAAATTCTTTAGCATTATCACCGTGGGCTGAAACTCCAGTATCGGTGCCAAATGCGATCTTTACCCCGCCCTCAAGGGCGCGCTGGGCCATTTCGAGCATTCTTGGTCCCACTTCAGCGGCTTTTGCGCGTTGCGGGGGCGTCAAAAAACTATCCGGGTCTTCAGCCCATTTGGCGACTGTTGCGCCGGCAAGAAGCGTTGGAACCAGATAAGCCCCATGCTTCTTGAACAATTTTATTGAGTCTTTATCGAGATATGTTCCGTGTTCGATGGAATCAACGCCGGCTTCCAATGCTGCGTTAATTCCCTGAACCCCGTGGGCATGAGCGGTTACTTTGCGCCCCATAGCGTGCGCGGTATCCATGATCGCTTTGAGTTCATCTTCAAAAAATTGCTGTTCCAATCCGGCGGCGGTGTTGGATAGAACTCCGGCTGTCGCCGTTAGCTTGATATGGTCGGCGCCGCGGCGCACTTGTTCGCGCACAGCATTTCTGCATGAACCAACCCCGTCGCATACGCCGGTCGAGTGAAGAATTTCTGCAACATCGTCGCGATAACCTTGCGTGCCATCACCATGACCGCCGGTTACCGATATGGTCGAACCCGATGAATAGACCCGCGGGCCAATAACATCGCCGCGGGAAATGCCATCGCGTAGTGCAAAAACTGCATCACCGCCGCGTGCACCAACATCACGCACAGTGGTAAAACCAGCCATTAGGGTTTTTCGGGCAAAGCCAGCTGCTGTAATGGCCCGGTCAGGGTCAGACATTTGCACAGTTTGCAGACGACCCTTGGGGTTGTTTTCACTGGTAATATGGACATGGCTGTCAATTAGTCCGGGTAAAACCATCATGGATTTTAGATCATGAATAGAAACCTCATCGCCCTCAACCGCGCCAGCACTCTCCCCAGAGACGTAGCCATCTGCGATAGCGCTTATGACGCCGTCCTTGATAATGACAGATTTTTCTGAAGTCACATTGCCCGCAGGGTCAGCCAATAAGCGCCCCGCATGAACAATGGTGATATCACTGGCGCTTGACGCAAAACTAAGGAGGGTACTCATGCTTGCTGCGATAAGTGCCTTCAGGGACGGGGATGTGGTTTTATGAGCGAGATTATTTGGCATGCGGTAAATCCTCCATTGCCGTTGTTTTCTTGATGGTTCCAGAAATTGTAGCGCAACACAAGTGTTCAAAATTGTTCTGTTCAACAAATATCTGATTGTGCCGATCTGGCCTTCAGGGATGAAGAAGGATGGCCCCTAATTTATAGCTTAAATTTATAGGCGGGGCGGCTTGCAATTGCTCGTTTTTTGCGTATAAACCCGTTCTCTAACCGATCGCCGGGCCATATGGGTATGCCCTGGGGGTCGTGAATGCTAGCAGGCCATTGAGCCGTAATTTACGGATCTTCACTCTCTGGCCCCAATTATGAAAAGAGATGCAAAATGCCCAAAATGAAGACGAAATCAGGCGCGAAAAAGCGCTTTAAAGTGACAGCTTCCGGCAAGGTTAAAGCCGGTCACGCTGGCAAACGCCATGGCATGATTAAAAGAACTCCCAAGCAAATTCGCCAGAAACGCGGCACTGATGTGCTTTGTGCTGCCGATGCGCGGATTGTTAAAAAATACATGCCATACGCCCGTTAATCCGGGCTCTAGCGAGACGAATTTGCCAGCTTAAGGAGTTTATCACATGGCACGAGTTACAACGGGACCAGCTTCCCATGCCCGCCACCGTAAAGTTATTAAAAATGCAAAAGGCTATTATGGCCGCCGCAAAAACACATTCCGGATTGCCAATCAGGCAGTGGAAAAAGCCGGTCAGTATGCTTACCGTGACCGCCGCGCCCGCAAGCGCAATTTCCGCGCTCTCTGGATCCAGCGGATCAATGCCGGTGCCCGTGAATTGGGTATGACATATGGTCGTTTCATCAATGGCTTGAATCTGGCAGGTATCGAGGTCGATCGCAAAGTGCTGGCCGATTTGGCTGTGCGCGAACCTGAAGCGTTTAAAGCGCTGGTAGAAAAAGCAAAAGCGGCTTTGAATTAATCTTTCAGCGCTTGGCTATTTAGATTTTCAAAAACCCCATATTACGATGAGTAATATGGGGTTTTTTCTTAAGTGCAGCTTATTAGGTTAAATTCTCAAGTTAGGTGCAGGCACTAGCGCCAAAGATGCGCTCTTAATGTTCGCTACGCCTGATCACCACATGCCCAACCGAAATTTGCATAGATTTAAACATTGATTTTCTTTGCGGGCCTTTTCCAAAGCGCTCATCGGTTGCATCTGCGATACCGGCCTCGTCGACCAGTTCTTTTACAAACCCGACCATGCCGTTCTGGTGCGATGAGAAATTTTTCTTCATGGAGTAGAATTCTAGCCGGTTGGAGACTTTGCGCAGAAAATCATTGTTTTGAACAAAACCGATCTTCCCGATTGACTCGAACGTATTTTCCAAAAATGTCGGGGCTACTTTTCTCTCTTTGTAATATTTGCCGTCTTGATATTGCGGCCAATAGCCGGTTCCCCAATCCTCAATGAAATAAAGTCCATCGGTTTTGATATGGTTTTTCATGATATGCCAGAAAGTCTGGCGGGTATAATGACCGATATGGGAGCCATCATCGACGATCACATCAAATCCATCCGGCGCATGGCGAGCAGCGATTTCATCAAGCAATTTTAAATCTTGTTGCCTGCCCTGATAGGTGTGGATACGACCACTGTTATCTTCGGCCTGAAAGGGGTTAATATCGACGCCAATAATGGTGGCTTTAGGGAAATTATCTCGCCAAAAATACAGGGAATCGCCCTCGGCGATACCTATCTCCAAAATCACGAACTCCTTGTCGAGATAGGGGGCCATATACTGGTCATAGGTTTCAAGATAGTGGGGGTGTTCCAATTTGGATATTGGTGTTGCCGCAAACATGAAAATAGCTCCTGATGATATCAAGCACGCTGGCTATCAGATATTGGCAGGTATGTGCAAGTCCAATGTCTGAACGGGCTGCACCGGCCTGAATTTCAGGGTCAAAATGAGCACTGGTAAAACGCGTCAGTTGCGGTTAAAACCCGCAGAAATCACTCACTATCTCGGTTACAAGGCAAATTAAACATGGCTGAACCCCGTCTTATCAAAGTCAATGATCGCGAAATCGAAGTTGACCCTAATTTGACCCTTCTACAAGCTTGTGAAGCTGCTGGGGAAGAAATACCGAGATTTTGTTATCATGAACGCCTGTCGGTAGCTGGAAACTGCCGGATGTGTCTGATTGAGGTTAAAGGCGGTCCGCCAAAGCCGGTCGCGTCTTGTGCGCAAAACGTAAAAGATTTGCGCCCCGGCCCGGAAGGGGCCCCGCCAGAACTCTTCACCAATACCCCTATGGTCAAAAAGGCCAGAGAAGGGGTGATGGAATTTCTTCTTATCAATCACCCTCTCGATTGTCCGATTTGTGATCAGGGAGGCGAGTGTGACTTGCAAGATCAGGCGGTTGCCTATGGCCGCGATGGAACACGGTTTGAAGAAAATAAACGCGCCGTAGAAGAAAAACATATGGGCCCGTTGATCAAAACCATAATGACCCGCTGCATTCAGTGTACGCGGTGTGTGCGCTTTGCGACAGAGGTCGCTGGTGTTGATGATCTGGGCCTTGTTAATCGCGGCGAGAATGCTGAAATTACGACCTATCTGGAAAAGGCCGTCGATTCTGAACTCACTGGCAACCTTATCGATGTTTGTCCGGTTGGCGCTTTGACATCAAAGCCGTACGCGTTTTCAGCGCGCCCTTGGGAATTGCGTAAAACCGAGACGATTGATGTGATGGATGGGGTGGGCTCGAATATACGTGTGGATTCGCGCGGACGGGAAGTCCTTAGAATCCTGCCTCGCTTGCATGAGGATGTAAACGAGGAATGGATATCTGACAAAAGCCGGTTCATATGGGACGGTTTGAAAAGACAGCGCCTAGATCGACCTTATATTCGCAAAGGCGGAAAACTGACTCCGGCAAGCTGGAATGAAGCATTAAGCTTGGCAGGTGAACGGTTAAAAAACACGGATGCATCTAAAATTGCCGGACTGGTTGGGGATTTGGTACCGGCGGAAGCTGTAAAGGCATTAAAAGATTTGCTCACCGCGCTTGGAACGACACATATGGATTGCCGTCAGGATGGTATGGTTTTAGGCGCTGGTGCGCGTGCGAGCTATCTTTTTAATAGCTCGATTGCCGGTCTTGAAGATGCGGACGCGATTTTGATTCTGGGTGCTAACCCTCGCAAGGAGGCGGCGATTGTAAATGCGCGCCTTCGTAAAATCTGGCTTAATGATTTTGCCGTTGATTTTGCATTGATCGGTGAAAAAGCGGACCTGACCTATGAGTATGATTATTTGGGCGCTGGCCCTGACAGTTTAGAGGCGCTGGTGGGCGGTAATGACGGGTTTGCGAAGGCCTTTAAAAATGCCAAACGTCCCGCGATACTTATCGGTAGCGGCGCCCTCAATCGCAAAGACAGTGCAGCGATAATTAAACAGCTAATTAAGCTAGGGGAAGTTTCTAATCTGGTCAGCGATGAGTGGAATGGTTTTAATATCCTCCAAACCGCTGCTAGTCGCGTTGGCGCCTTGGACCTCGGCTTTTTGCCCGGTGAGGGTGGTTATGATTTTTCTCAAATTCTTGAGGGAGCCAAATCAGGCGAGATTGAAGTCGTGTTTAATCTTGGCGCTGATGAATGTGATATGACTGGCCTCGAAAAAGCGTTTGTCATTTATCAAGGCCATCACGGCGATGCAGGCGCGCGCGTTGCTGATATTGTGTTGCCGGGCGCTGCTTATACGGAACAAAATGGCACCTATGTGAATATGGAGGGCCGTGTTCAGATGGCGATACGCGCGAGCTTCCCGCCCGGTGATGCTCGTGAGGATTGGGCAATTCTACGCGCATTGTCGGATCATGCCGGAAAAACTCTCGGCTATGATGATCAATTGTCATTGCGCGGGGAAATGATTGAGCAAGTATCAAGCTTCGGGGTGATTGACAGTGCACCAGCCCCATCTGGATTCTCCCTTAAGGACCTTGGCGAGGGGTTAAGCAAAGGCGGCGGCGCAAAAGACGGGCCTTTCCTTTGTGCTATAGGTGATTTTTACCTCACAAATCCGGTGGCAAGAGCAAGTGCAACCATGGCCGAATGCTCCGCTGTTGCTTCTGGAAAGAGCAAGTTGGCGGCTGAATAGATCGGTTACATGCGGCGTGTCTGTTGCCTAGTTGGGGTTCCAGATCGGTGTAAAGGCCGGGCTATAAGCCAGAGTTTTCGACTAGATGCCTCGAATGAGGGGCGAATGGACTGGAAATTTGGGTGTTTTTGCTTAGACTTAATCCTAGTATTATAGACTAAAGCGTATTTTCCGATCCGGATTAGGTAATGATTCTAAGACCCTCTATAGATTTTGACCCGGCAATCAAACTGCAAGGGCAACCGGCCCTGTTGCAATTGGCTGTCGTCCGGTTGGTGATGGCACTGGTTGCAATGCTTGTAGTCTCGGGCTGGGCAAATAATGGATTGGCGCAGGAATCAGGCGACGGCCCGGACGATCGTGTTGAAGACGCGCAATTAGAGGGCGGTGATGGGCCCCGTCCCAAATTGGGACCCGGGCGTTGGTTGAAAGAAGATTCTGAGCATAGTTCAGACGGGCACACGCATGGCTTGGGGCCGGGATCAAGACATACCCACAGACGACCGCGCGGGCATCGCCGTGACGGGTTCGGGCCCTCTAAAGCGAGCGCCAAAACCGCCCATGATGCGACGCACGGACGTCCAAATCCTGAACATTTTCGACATGTCCACGGCCCCGGTAGTGAAACAAATAAAGGTCGAGGCGAGCTGGCCTATAATTTTACCGACTTCAACCGGATTGTTGTATCTGGCATTTACAATGTCCGAATTCGAAGCGGGGCTGACTATGATGTTCGTGTTGCAGGTCGTATTCCGGCTTTACGGCGCGCCCATTTTGAGGTTGCAAACAATACATTATTTGTGACGCATAAAAAGCGCCGCCAAGGTTTGAACGGCCAAAAAAGACCGTTGCTGGCTTATATATCAGTTCCTGACCTTCATGAGGTGCGCGTTTCGGGCGTTGTTGAAGGGCTTGTTGAAAATGTCGATGCCAAGAACTTTACCTTGGATGTTGGCGGTGTCGGAGATTTAAAAGTGACCGGGCGTTGTGATCATTTGCGTACGCGATTGTCAGGGGTCGGAGAGTTAAATGCTCGCGATCTTATATGCAAGACTGCTGATGTCTCTGTTTCTGGCGTCGGGGATGCGTCAATCCACGCAACCCAATCCCTTGACGCCCATGTTAGCGGGATCGGTGATCTTAACTGTTATGGATCGCCAAAACGCGTGCGTAAAAACAAATCCTTCTTTTCCACAATCCGAATTCACAAGTAATGCAATGCGTTATTTGCGCAGGGCATTTGCATCAATTGCTTTTTTCAAAAAGGATGCAAGCCCGTCTGCATGTCTGTTATAATGGCGCGCAAAGCGTTCATCTTCAACATATAAGGTGGCGAGCTGTTGATGGGATTTAACGTCGCACGGATAGAACCATTTTTCGATATAGAGCCGATGTTCTTCTGCTAAATCCATCGCTGCCTTGCCGTCCGGATTGTGTTTGTCTTGAAGGCAGGATGCAAGTTTTTTAACAAGGGCCAGCTCTTCTTCTTTTAACTGATTGATTTGTTTGGCCCCATAGGATTTAAGTCGTTTTTGGCTTTCATCATATTTTTTGCTGCTCCCCCATTTTTCTTTCACCTCATCCTCATAGTCTTCTGGGTTAAATCCATCAAAAATATTCATATTACTTTCCTCGTTCGAGCATAGGTTTGCGATTGCATTATCGATTGACCTAATTATTTTCTGATCATTTGCCGCGCGTTGTTCAAGAAATTGCCGTTGGTTACGAAGTGCATCCAGATAATCAAAAGTTGGATCATCAAGTTTTGCCTTGATGTCGCTCAATTTCATTCCCATTTCACGGTTTAGTAATATTTGCTGTAACCGCAACATATGCGCTTCACTGTAACGTCTATATCCATTGGCAAAGCGATCGGGAACCAAAAGATCAATTTCATCATAATAGTGCAGTGTACGCACCGAAACACCGGTCGCTTTTGCAATTTCTTTCACTGAATATGTTCTGCTGCCTATCATGGTTTGCACGATAGCCTATGACGCCGCGTGAGGGTCAATAAAAAAATGAACCCGGCCTTTTGAAATTTTTATGATTTTTGTGGCGATAGCTTTTCGCGTGCAATTTTGGCAACGCATTCCGGGTACAGAATGTGCTCCTCGATTAAAATGCGTGCGGCCAAATCTTCGGGGCTATAGCCTTCCAGTACGGGAACAGCGCGCTGTCCGATGATGGGGCCTTCATCCATTTGCGCGGTTACATAATGCACACTACATCCAGCCATCTTGATTGCGTCGTCGAGCATGCGCCTATGAACATCAAGACCTTTATAAGCGGGAAGTAGGGAGGGGTGGATATTAATCAATCGCCCTTGCCAGTGATCGACAAAGGGCTCCCCCAGAATTCTCATAAAGCCTGCAAGGCAAACCAGTTCAATTCCCGCTTCTACCGATAGCTTTGTGATTGCATTATCAAACTGGTCGCGGGTTTCGAAATCTTTATGCTTAATAATGTGAACGGGTATATTGGCTGTCTTTGCTAATTCAATGCCCGGTGCATCGGGTTTATTGGAAATAACAATATCAATCGATGCCGGGTAATCAGGATTTTGCGCAGCCTTGATGAGGGCTTGAAGATTGGAGCCGCGCCCGGATATCAAGACGCCTACGGATAATTTTTTATATGACTTGGTTGCGCTATTTGATGTCATTGGTATTGCTCCATGAGCCATTCAAGAATTTTTCAAATGGCCGATGATGCGGGCCTCTTCACCCGATGTTTTTAAAGAGTGTAGTGTGTCATCGGCAATTTCGCGATCCACAATCAACACTCCGCCAATACCACAATTAAAGGTGCGCCGCATATCCGTTTGACTAACCTTGCCTTCGCTGCGCAGCCATTCAAAAACCGGTGGCAGGGTAAGCGCGCTTTCGTCATAAGCGGGCGAAACATTATCGCCTAAAACCCGCGGCACATTATCAGCGAGGCCGCCGCCGGTAATATGGGCAAACCCTCTGACACCGAAATTTCGCAAATGGGGTAGAACCGCATCAATATAGATGCGTGTTGGTTCGAGAAGAGCTTCCCCCAAGCTGCGCGTATGATCGAATGGGGCGAGCTTATCGAGCTTTGTAGCACTGTCACTTATTATTTTACGGATCAGGGAATAGCCATTGGCGTGCGGCCCCGAGGAGGCAATCCCGATCATCACATCGCCTGCAAGGGCTTGTCTGGGTAGAATTTGGGTTCGCTCAACAGCGCCGACACTAAAGCCGGCAAGATCATAATCCCCCTTTTTATACATGCCCGGCATTTCGGCGGTTTCGCCGCCAATTAGCGCGCACCCAGCGAGTTTGCATCCCTTGGCAATGCCGCCAATAACAGACTGCGCGACCTCGATATCGAGAGCACCCGTTGCAAAATAATCAAGGAAGAAAAGGGGCTCTGCCCCTTGGGCTAAAACATCATTGACGCACATCGCCACCAAATCGATACCGATGGTGGCGTGATGACCTGTATCGATGGCAATTTTTAGTTTTGTCCCAACGCCGTCCGTACCAGAGACTAAAATAGGGTCGGTATAGCCAATCGCTTTTATGTCAAATAATCCGCCAAACCCGCCAAGACTGGCGTCCGCGCCTATTCGCGACGTCATTTTGGCGAGGGGTTTAATCCGGTCAATCAGCGTGTCTGCCGCGTCTATATCGACGCCGGCCATTTTATAAGCACTATTGTCTGTCATAGGGATAACTCTCTAACGAGGCATGATGGTGTGTGCAACGTATTTCCGGAGTATTTAGAGGCTATTTCAGCGGTATTACAGGGTTATTCAGCGCATATTCCCGGTGGAGCCATAGATGTGTGTTTGGGCAAATTCCGCAAAAATGGATAGTTTTTGAGGATGCATCGCGCGCGCAACCGGTCTATGATGGGGGATATTTTCAAGGAACGACAAGACTATGTATTTTTCCAAAGTCCGAGATCACTTCAAAACTGGATTAAACCTGCCTTTTGCCATGATAGCAGGTGCTGTGATCATGGGCATGACTGTGCTGACCATATTTGCACCCTTGCCCGCAAAAGCTGGCGACGAAGTTTTCGTTGTGCAGCGCATCTTTGTTAATGCTCAAGCTGAAAGCGCGACGGCGGCAAAAGTTGAGGCCGTCAAGACGGGGCGTCGAAAGGCTATGGATTTATTGCTGCGCCGGCTCGTTCCGGAGCGCGATTGGGATTACTTGCCAAAACTTGAAGCGAATCAGCCTGCAAATATTGGAGATGCGTTTGGGGGTAGTCAGAGCATATATGATAAAAGCTCGATCGTACTCGATGATGCGGCGCTGGAGGAATTAGGTCAGGGTTTTGAGGTTTATGAAGAAAAGAGCTCGCCTACGACCTACCGGGCCAATATCACCTACCGTTTTAAGCCAGCACAAACCCGTAGTCTGTTGATAGCGGCGCGTATCCCTTATTCAGAAGCGCAAACCCGCACGGCACTCATTATTCCGGTGCTTGAAACCCAGCGCGGTTTATATTTGTGGGAGCAAAATAATCCCTGGCTTAATGCATGGCAGGCAAAGCCTCTTGCCAATGAACTGACACCTCTGGTTGCGCCTCTCGGCGATCTGGAAGACAGCGCTTCGATAACGGCGAAACAAGCCCTTGGGATAAATCAAGACAAATTGGAAAAGCTGGCCAACCGGTATGGTGTGCCGCAAGTTATAATCGCCCATGCCCGCCTGTCTGTTAAAGACGGGACTGATACATTGCGAATCCGCTTATTGAGCGGGTATCGCGAATCCGGGTCGCTTGCCCCGAATGAAGCATTATTCCCCTCATCAAATGCTGTGAATGGTATTGTGACTGGCGCACAAAGATCATTGGGTTCTTCCGGTGCCGGTTTGCCTCATTTTAATTCCCACATAAACGGCGCGGTTGACGGATCTATAATTGGTGAACCGGGGGAGGTTCTTTCGGAGAGCTGGCTGTCGCAACCATCGGGACAATTCCCGGTTCTTGCTGACCTTGCCATTGTAAAAAGTGTCAACACTTACGCGGCCGGCTGGAAAGCGCAAACTCTGATCGATCATTCGATATCTTCGGTTTTGCAAGCCAGCGCATTTTTTGAATCTCTTAGCGAGTGGAAACAAATTAGAAGCGCGCTGATTTCTACACCTCTGGTTGCCTCGGTTCAGGTCAGAAATTTGTCCAGAGGCGGCGCGGAACTTTCAATTCGTAGTTTTGGCGATCCCGGCAAGCTGGTCGTTGCGATGGAAAGTCAGGGCCTGTCTTTGTGGACCCTGGAGCAAGGGGTTGTTACTGATGTGGTCTGGAATATCGCAACCCCAGCAACGGCTGCGAAAATACCTGCAAGATTGCAAAGTGCGCCGATCAATGACCGTTCGCGGAGCATCCGCACTTTTAGTGATAATGGCGGGTTTGGTGCGAATAATAAAAATTATGCACAACCAACATCGGGGACGTCTTCAGGATTAAGTGGAGAGCCTCAGGGTAATGGTTTCAGGACGGATGATGTTAGGGGCGGTGGGTTGACCAATCAAGCTTATCCGCAAGGACAACCCTTAGCGCCAACTTCTCAATTTCCTGATGAAAATAAAATTGAATCTCCTTATAGATAGCGCATTCATCGGAGTGCATTTGGATGTCAGTCTCTAAACACAGCCCTGCCAAACCAAGCGGGCAAATCCCTTTGTTTGAACCAGATCCGAAGCCAAATTTTGTCAATAAGGCTTTTCAACTCTCCCCAGCGAATGAAGAGATTGTCGATACGGTTCATGCTTGGCTGGACTCAACAGAAGCTTTTCTTGTGATTTGCGGTGCGCCCGGTTCAGGAAAATCCCATTTGGGATCTTTGCTGGTTGAACGCTCCGGAGTTGAACGCCAAGCCTGCTTTTATGGTATGGCCGGTGTGCAATCCATTAATAAAACGCTTCTCTCGATGAAGGACTCTGCTGAGGATTGCGCGCCGGACGGATTAAATCTGGTGGTGGTAGACCCGATTACAGTGCCCGAAAATGATGAGGCGGCACAAGCCCTCATGGATATGATTGAAACATGCCGCGAAATGGACATTCGCCTTGTTTTAATCGGGCGCGGCATACCGCAAAGCTGGGCCGGCGATTTGAAAGATTTGCACACACGCCTTGAGGCGATGGTTCGGATCGAGATGCCCGAACCAGACGAGGCCCTGATGCGATTGGTTATTGGTTATCATCTGACAGACCGGCAATTAGCCCTTACTGAAGAGGATATCCTTACTTTGTCGGAATTTGCAGCAATACATCTACCCCGCACTTTTGCTGCTGCGCAAGGATTTGCAAAGGCTCTTGATGTGATGGCGCTGAGCGAAAAGAAGAAGCCCAGCAAAAGCATGGCCAAATTGGTTATAGAGCAAATGTAGACGTGTTTTGAGCACGGATGGGCAATGATCGGGGCCTAAGGGGATCAAGGCGTATCAGGGGCATTTGAAAAATTCTCGCGATTTACGGCCAGTTAAACAATATTTTTATATAGCTCTGGTATAAGAATATTAATCTGAAATTTGGTGCTTGAGGCGATGGAAAACAAAAAATTCGAATGCGTGCATATTGACCGGGAAAGTGCGGACCGATTTTTTAATCGCGAGCTTTCCTGGCTTGCGTTCAATGCGCGTGTACTCGAAGAGGCTTCAAACGAAAAGCACGCCATTTTAGAGCGCTTGCGTTTTCTTTCGATTTCGGGAAGCAACTTGGATGAATTTTTTTCTGTTCGCGTCGCAGGATTGCGTGGTCAGGTCCGCGAAGGGGTAAGTGTAATCAGTCAGGAAGGCTTAACTCCCGCACGCCAACTTGATTTAATCAATACAGAAACAAAAAAACTCATAAAAAAGCAACAACGTTGCTGGCAAAAATTACTCCGCTTAATGTCGGAGAACGATATTGAGTTAGTAAAGCCTGATCAATTGTCAGATGAAGAGTCGCAATGGCTTGAGACGCAATTTCTGAAGAATATTTTTCCGATCCTCACGCCTTTAACCGTCGATCCAGCACATCCATTTCCTTTTATTCCCAATCTAGGGTTTGTTTTATGTTTTGATATTGAGCAGCGCGACGGCATGCCAATGACGACCCTCTTGCCGGTGCCGATTAAAATTGACCGCTTTATTAGAATGCCCGGCACGGAAAATAAAAAAGGCGGCAAATCCAATGAACCCAGCGGGGCACGATATGTTGCATTAGAAGATGTGTTGGCGACGTATTTTCATCATCTATTCCCGCAACACAAAATCATCAATTACGGGTCCTTTCGTATCGTAAGAGATAGCGATGTTGAATTAGAAGAAGAAGCGGAAGACTTGGTGCGCGTGTTTGAATCGATGCTCAAACGCCGCCGCAGGGGCGATGTTATTCATATCACTGTTGATGCGCGAACACCGCAACATATGCGCGATCTGTTTTGTGAGCGTTTTGATGTGCCGCCCAAAAACTTGATTGCTGTTGATGGGATTTTAGGCTTGGCACAAGTCAATGGCCTTATTGCGAAAGACCGATGCGATTTGCAATTTGATGCTTATGATCCGAGATTTCCCGAGCGTATTCGCGATCATGGCGGGGATTGTTTTGCGGCCATACTGGAAAAAGATATTCTGGTTCATCATCCCTATGAAAGCTTTGATGTTGTGGTCCAGTTTCTAAAACAGGCCGCAGCTGACCCGGATGTGGTTGCAATTAAGCAAACCGTGTACCGGACATCCAATCAATCCCCTATCGTTGATGCGCTTATAGAGGCTGCGGAGAACGGTAAGAACGTTACAGCTTTAATCGAGCTAAAGGCACGTTTTGACGAGGCAACCAATATTGAGCTTGCCCGTAAACTTGAGCGTGTTGGTGTAAGTGTTGTTTATGGATTTTTTGATTATAAAACCCATACAAAGCTTTCTTATGTTGTGCGGTTGGAAAATGGCGATGCGCGTACTTATACTCATGTCGGTACGGGTAATTATCACCCTTTTACTGCGCAAGTATATACCGATTTATCCTTGTTTACGTGCGATCCTGCGATAGGCCGGGATGCTGCCAGAGTTTTTAATTATCTTACGGGATATGCCCGCCCTGAAAAATTTGAAAAATTTGCAGTTGCGCCGTTAAATGCAAGAGAAAAAATTATCAAACTAATCAATCAAGAAATTAAAAATGCCAAGGCTGGTTTGCCGGCTGCGATCTGGGCGAAAATGAACTCGCTTGTTGATGGGCCGATGATTGATAAGTTCTATGAGGCGAGTAATGCTGGAGTGCAAATTGATCTGGTTATTCGCGGCATATGTTGTTTGCGGCCGGGTGTTGAGGGGCTATCTGATAATATACGTGTAAAGAGTATTGTTGGAAGATTTTTGGAACATGCAAGGGTTTATTGTTTTGCCAATGGCCATGCTATGCCAAGTTCTAAAGCCAAGGTTTATATCTCGTCGGCGGATTTAATGCCGCGCAATCTCAATCGGCGTGTTGAAGTATTTTGTCCGATAGATAATCCCACTGTTCACAATCAAGTGCTCGATCAGGTGATGGTTGCTAATCTGAATGATGAAGAGCAAAGCTGGCGATTGCAAGCCGATGGCTCGTACAAGCGTGTCGATTTACCGGAGGGACCCCCCCCTTTTAATGTGCATACTTATATGATGACCAATGCGTCTCTTTCCGGGCGCGGCGAGGCCATTAAATATAGTGCGCCAGCGACCTTAACCCCGCGAAACAGAAAGTCGGGTAAGGGAAAATCCGGTAAAAAGAATAAGTAACTCCAATACATTTGGTCTGGATCATCCAAAAGAGAAGATATTGTGGTTTTCGGTTTTAAAATTGTTATAGTTAGCATTGTGCTGAGGCAAACGAATCAGGGCTTTGTGAATTTCGTTTAAAACTCAGCTGCAATTGGGCTTAATTACAGATCGTTTGGCGACCCATAAATTTTGCCAGAGACTTTAAAATACGAGAAAGTACTGTTTAAAAAGTGCCAACGTCTAAACCCTCTTCCAAATCTTCTTCCAAAAAGACATCTGCAAAGGGCTCCATGTCATTTGAGGAAAAACTGACCCATTCTCTTGAGGCACCGTTGCAAGTTTTCCGGCGGGGCGTGGTCGATATCGGTTCAAATTCCGTGCGTCTTGTTATTTATGAAGGTCCTGCGCGGGCGCCGCTGCCAATATGTAATGAAAAAGCGCTTTGTGGTTTGGGGCGCGGACTGGCCGAAAACGGGACTTTAAATGACAATGCAGTTCGCGATGCGCTTGCAACGCTGAAACGTTTTCGTGCACTGATCGAGGCTTATGGCAATCCACCAACCCGCGTCATTGCCACGGCTGCGGTGCGTGAGGCCGCCGATGGACATGAGTTTGTAAAAGCGGTTCAAAAATTAGGATTTGATGTTGAAATTTTAAGCGGCGAACAAGAGGCTCATTATGCTGCGCTCGGCGTTGTCTCTTTTTCACCGCGCGCGACCGGCATTGTCGGGGATATGGGCGGCGGCTCATTGGAGTTGACCAGCCTTCAAAAGGGAAAACAAATTGACAATAGTTCCCTCTCGATCGGACCGCTGCGCTTGATGCAAGAGTCTGGCAATAATATCGCCAAGATGGATAAAATTATCGATAAGGCTTTTGATAAGTTAAAATGGCTCAAGAGTGGGAAATATGACACGCTCTATGCTGTCGGTGGGGCATGGCGCGCTATTGCCAGATTGCATATGGGCATGCGCCATTATCCGCTTTCTGTATTGCATCATTATATGCTGACCAGTGAAGAGATCCGTGAGATGTGCTCATTGATTGAGCGACAAAGTCGTTCATCTCTCGAAACCCTGCCCGGCATACCAAGACGCCGCCTTGATACGCTGCCGGTTGCGGCATTGGTTTTGGAAAAATTATTGTTGCGACTGGAAACCAAGAAGGTCCGTATTTCTGTTGGCGGTGTGCGTGAGGGGGTACTCTACGGGGATCTTGAAGCGCCCATCCAGATGCAAGACCCACTTATTGCTACGGCGCGATTTTTTGCGGATGGATTTTCCCCCACTCCTGAATATGGTGAACATGCATTTGCTCTTACCGATGGATTGTTTGAAGACGAGAATAATGAGCGCCGTCGCTTGCGCGCAATGATTTGTATAATGATGGATATCGGCACCTATTTCCACCCCGATCACCGCGGCGCACAAGCCTTTGATATGGCGTTGCGTGCGCCTACAATTGGCTTGTCACACGATGAACGCCTGATTGCTGCGCGGGCGCTATATCGTCGCTATAATGGATATCGCAGTGCCGGTCCGGATGAATTTATGATTTCCCTGTTAAAATGGGAGGATAGGCAATATGCGATGACTTTGGGGCTGGCTTTGCGTTTTATTGCGACATACGCACCCAAAGTGACAGCACCTTTAAAGGGATGTGCATTTCATCGACAAAAGGGATCTCTTGTTTTCTCTCTTCCTCAAAAGCATAAAGCCTTAATGTCAGAATTGCCATTAAAGCGTTTGCAATCACTTGCTTCCGCAATGGAGCTTAGCGCGAAGATCGACTATAAAAATTAGATTTTCTATCTGTAAACACCTATGAAATTACCCTTTATAGAATCGTTATAATTCTATTCATTGATTGCAGTGGGGCCGATTAGCAGAGAGGTGGAGCTTTCGGCGCTAGAGATTTCGCTGCTATATGCAATGTGTGTTTGGGTTTCCATAATGTGGGCTTTATACCCAATAATAGTTGTAACGCAGATAATCGCTGCGATTTTTGTCAAGGTTCCAGACAGGGTCATGCATTTGAATGATAAATCTTTCATTTCTCCACATTGGCACAAAAAACTTAAAAACCGATTGCAATAGCATTGAGAATTGTAAGTTGGGTCTCTAAAACGTGGTATTGGAGTAAATTGCGATTAATATGTATTGCCATATTGTTTTGGAGTAGTGCCCCGGAACCGGGCTTGCGGCCTTTTTTTAGTGCATTTTTTCACTTAACCCGTTCAGCGCTCCGCAAGCGCATTTGCACTTGAGCGGGCGCGAAAATAGAGAAAATTTCGGGAGTCATAAGGATGAGAGATCGAAAAGACATATGGAGCGCTCTGGAGCAAAGGGCGGGCGAAATAAAATCGCAATCAATCGCTTCTTTTTTCCAAAATGATAGCGAGCGCGTTCAACGGTTTTCGATTGAAGCGGCTGGATTGTATTTTGATTTCTCGAAGAATCATTTTGATGAACCCGTTTGGAAATTGCTTCTCGAACTGGCAAAAAGTGCCGATCTTGAGGGCGCGCGCGAACGGTTTTTGTCGGGGGAAGCCATTAACTCAACTGAAGGGCGCTCGGTTCTGCATCCGGCGCTTCGGGATTTTTCTCACCGAACTTATCATGTTGATGGTGAAAATATCATTCCCAAGGTCATGCGCGTACGCGAGCAAATGCAGGACTTTACACGCAGCATTCATGATGGGTCTCATCGCGGCGCTACCGGCAAGTCACTTACAACGGTCGTAAATATTGGTATTGGCGGGTCTGATCTGGGGCCGCTTATGGTGGTAGAAGCTTTGCGGCCATATTGGGTCGAAGGCAGGAAAAGTCATTTTATCTCAAATGTTGATGGTCAACATTTGGGAGATTTATTTGAAACGCTTGATCCGGAAACCACGCTTTTTATTATCGCTTCAAAAACCTTCACAACGCAAGAAACGATGACGAATGCCAGGAGTGCGCGTGAGTGGATGCTGGAGCGGCTTGGATTAAGTGGTTCTAGTGACGCAGAGAAAAACGATGCGATCGCCAAGCATTTTGTTGCTCTGTCTACAAATAAAAAGGCAGTGGAAGATTTTGGCATTCACGAAAAAAATATGTTTGTTTTCTGGAACTGGGTTGGCGGGCGCTATTCTTTATGGTCTGCAATTGGTTTATCAATTGCGTTGCAAGTGGGGTTTGAGAATTTTAAATCACTATTGCGCGGTGCCCATCATATGGATGAGCATTTTCGTACTGCCCCGCTCGATCAAAATTTGCCCCTCGCCCATGCTTTAGTCGGTATCTGGAATCGCAATTTTTTGGGTCACTCAAGTGTGGCTGTGCTGGCCTATGATCAGCATTTGCACCGTTTAGCTGCATATCTTCAGCAGGCGGACATGGAATCAAATGGGAAGACTTGCGATCTTGATGGTACACGCGTCACCTATGATACAGGGCCAATTGTTTTTGGAGAACCGGGCACCAATGGACAACATGCATTTTACCAGCTTCTTCATCAAGGTAGTGACATTGTGCCCACTGACTTTATAGCGCCAGCACTTAGTCATAAACCTTTGGGGGATCATCATCAAAAATTGCTTGCAAATTATCTGGCGCAGCCAAGAGCATTGATGCTCGGAAAAAGCCTTGATGATGTTAAAGAGGAACTGCAAATGCAAGGCTATACTGCGACGCAAATTGATGCTCTTGCCCCCCATAAAGTATTTGAAGGGGATCGACCGAGCAATGCGATTTTAATGGAGAAGCTAACCCCGCAAACATTAGGGGCTTTCATTGCTTTGTATGAACATAAAATATTTTGTCAGGGTGTTATTTGGAATGTGAATTCCTTTGATCAATGGGGCGTAGAGCTTGGAAAAGTTTTAGCAAAAGAGATTTTGCCGGAAATTACAGCACTCGGCGAGCCCCGTGACCCTGCGCAAAACTTCGATCCTTCAACAGATGCGCTTTTAGCGCGGATCAATCAAATGCGTGCCAATGAAGAGAGGTAGAACCGCTCAATGATCTCCCATGATCAGGCTACCCGAAATAGTGTTGGGCATGGGGGATGTGCTAATAATGATGGCCCTTTATGGATCATCTTATTAGAATGCATTGGAAAATAGTGGGAAGCGATTTTACAAAAAAAATGGTGGCCTGACCTTATGCATGATCACGCCACCAAAATTCTCCCCTGATAAGGGCTCCCCCCGAAATCAGTCCCCCGCCGATAAAATCACACTAGACCGACACAAAAAAAAATAATATCCTCTAAATAGGGGATATTTTGAATTTTTATCAAATATTCAATAATTATAAGCCATTGTAATTGCTATTTTATTCATACTAAAGTTGAAATTAGATACTCTAATTATGTTAAATGGCGATCTAATAGAACGTAAATGGCGTGGTTGAGGTGAGGTAAGTGACTTCATTTTAGTCGTATTTTGGTACAGGTGATAGAAATGAATGCTCAATTGCGGGCTGATTTATTGCAATCAATGGCAGATTTTTCGCGCCTTCGTGATTTTGTCAAAGGTCTAAAAAACGAATTAGAAGCTGATGCGGCGGTGTTGCGGTTTCTGGATTTTCGCGATTGGTCCTATCCCATAACGATCAATTGTGGATCCGAGATTTTTGGTGAAGCCTTTTTTGACGCTTACGATTCCAATTGGGGCGTCCATGATCCACAAATTATGATCGGGTTCAATCGTGCCATGCCGCCACGAACCCCCTACATTTGCTCTGAACATTTCTCGGAAGAAGACCGAAAAACAATGCCTTACTTTAGCGAGTTTTTACCGGACTTCGACATTAAATGGCTAGCGGGTTATCTGGAGATGCTGGATGCGGAGACTGGCACCGGGTTTATTCTGGCCCGTAAACCGGGTAGACCGCCTTTTGATGAGAATACCGCGGCTAAGCTTAAGCCTATTATTGATGTTTTCTGCGATACGGCCAGTAATATCTTGTATAGTCAGCGCCAATTACTTGTGCGTAATGCAATGGCCCTCTCTATTGAGGCCCACGCCGTGGACGCTGTGTGTATGGATGAGAAAAACAGGGTTCTCTGGAAAACCGGATCTATTGACGCGATCTTTGCTGACATTTCCTCGCTTTCTATAGAGCATGATTGTTTGATCGGCAAAACCGGAGATGCAGATAAGGTTATAAATATGATCCGCTCGGTAGCCTCTGGGCACGTGAGTAAGCTTGATATCAATGATAGTCTGCAAAAGTGGGATGATGCTGGCATTATAAAAACCAGTCAAAATGTGGGTCCTATGGGGACAGGGTTTAAAACCCTTGAGCCCAAGAGCAGTGGAAAATGCTATGATTTGTGCTTAAACCCAAAAGACAAAGAGCCCGTCTATTTTTCTGCGCAACCGGTAATGACGGATTTTGAGGGCATGCATTTTTCCGGACTGCGGGGCTGCCTGCTTTATCGCAAAGACCAAACCAAGGCCGGGAACATCCCTTTGGGAAGAGGCGTTGCTTTTTCGAGCCTGACGCGCAAAGAAAAAGAAGTGACGCGATATATAGCTGAGGGAATGAAGACGCCGGAAATAGCCCTTTTATTAGGTGTCGAAGCATCTACAATTCGCACCCATGCAAAGCGTATTTATCGAAAACTCAATGTTAAAAGCCAATCTCAACTGGCAATTTTATACGTTCAGCAAGAACGTGTCACATAAAGCTGCCCAAGTATACGTGGCGCCCAAGCGTTCGCAATGATTGTCTAGCCATATGAAATTGAGCCTTGGACAAATGCGCTTAAAACCATTAGGCAATGAGCTGATAGTCAAATAGTCAACTTGTAGAAATTTTTAAAATAGCGACCTATTAATTTTATGGCCGAAATCACCCCGGAAGTTGTTGCTGAGCATGGCCTCAGCATGGATGAATTTACATCGATTGAAGAGCATTTGCAACGCACCCCCAATCTGTTGGAGCTTGGTGTTTTCTCGGTCATGTGGTCCGAACATTGTTCTTATAAATCCTCTCGTCGACATTTGTCGAAACTTCCAACCAGCGCTCCTTGGGTGATTTGTGGTCCTGGTGAGAATGCCGGGGTGATTGATATTGGCGCGGCTGATGACGAGGAAGCATTGGCCGCGATTTTCAAGATGGAAAGCCATAACCATCCAAGCTTTATTGAGCCGTTTCAAGGCGCGGCCACTGGCGTTGGCGGCATTATGCGCGATGTTTTCACCATGGGAGCGCGCCCTGTTGCCAATTTGAATGCCTTGCGCTTTGGCGAAATCGATCACGGAAAAACCCGCCACCTTCTGGGCGGTGTTGTCTCGGGTATTGGGGCTTATGGGAATTGCATGGGCGTGCCAACGATTGGCGGCGAGACCAATTTTCATAAAGGCTATAATGAAAATATCCTCGTTAATGCGATGACGGTTGGCATTGCGCGCAAAGACAAGATTTTTTATTCTGCCGCTAAGGGCGGGGGTAATCCGGTTGTTTATGTAGGCTCAAAAACCGGGCGCGATGGTATTCATGGCGCAACAATGGCGAGTGCGGAATTTGATGATGCTTCTGCCGAAAAACGCCCGACCGTACAAGTTGGCGATCCGTTTACGGAGAAACTCCTGCTTGAGGCTTGTCTCGAGTTGATGGCCTCTGATGCCATTCTTGCCATTCAGGATATGGGGGCGGCTGGCCTTACCTCCTCGTCAGTCGAGATGGCGGCCAAGGGTATGGAACATGGTGCTGGTGGATTTGATTTAAATCTGGACCAGGTGCCCCAGCGTGAAGAAAATATGAGTGCATATGAAATGATGCTCTCTGAATCACAAGAACGTATGCTGATGGTGTTAAAGCCCGGACGCGAGGATGAGGCACGCGCAATTTTTGAAAAATGGGGTGTGGATTTTGCGGTGATTGGCGAAACCACGGATACGGGCCGATTGCGAATTTTCCATCACGGAGAAAATTGCGCTGATTTACCTCTTGGGCCCTTGGCCGATAATGCGCCTAATTATGATCGTCCCTATGATATTCCTGAAGCCCCGGCCATACTTCACGATAAAGAGGTGAGCATCAATGAGGCTTATCTGACCCTTGAAGCAGCAATCAGTGACAAGCTTGATGTCAAGGTTCTCGTGCAAACCCTTGCGCAAGATCATCTTGCCGGTTTTGATCAGGTCGGTTGGTCAATGCGAAATAAAAACGCCGATATTTGTGTCATCGAACTTTATGCTAGCGGGCAGCCCGATCAAAAGGATGGCCCGGAGGCTATCTCAACTTTGCAAGACAAGCTGGCCGGTGTCATTGATAATCTTATTCAGACGCAGGTGCTTGCCTCGGGGCGTGTTGAAACGCAATCCCATCAGATTAACATTGCTGATGAGGCGGGCGGACAATCTATTTTGTCGGCGCTGGCCCTGCTCATGGGGTCTCCTGATTTATGTTCTCGTCGCTGGATTTGGGAACAATATGATCATAGTGTTATGGGAGATAGTGTGATCCGTCCTGGCGGCGATGCGGCTATTGTTCGGGTACACGGATCAAAACGCGGCCTTGCGGTCACAACCGATGTTACGCCGCGTTATGTCAAAGCTGACCCGCGTATGGGTGCCAAACAGGCTGTTGCAGAAACTTGGCGAAATATTTGTGCAACCGGCGCCGCGCCACTTGCGATTACCAATTGTCTGAATTTTGGCAATCCGGAACGCCCTGAAATAATGGGCCAATTTGTTGGTGCTATTGAAGGGATTGCAGAAGCGTGTGAGGCGCTAAACTATCCGGTAATTTCCGGCAATGTATCGCTCTATAATGAAACTAACGGCAGCGCGATTCCTCCGACGCCGGCAATTGGCGGGGTCGGGGTTATTCCGGAAGTGGGTAAATGCGTTAGCATTGGCGGTGCGATTGCCGGTGATGAACTGATCCTGCTTGGAATTACCCGCGGCGTATTGGGCCAGTCCCTATATCTGCGAGAGCTTTTTGGTATGGAAGAAGGCGCGCCGCCGCCTGTTGATCTTGATGCGGAGCGTACAACTGGTGAGCTGGTTAGAAAACTCATTGACGAAGGGCTTGTAACCGCATGCCATGACGTTGCTGATGGAGGGTTACTTGTGGCGGCCGCAGAGATGGCGCTAGCTTGCGGGGAGGGCCTGGAGCTTAATACCCCAGTAAAAACAAGACGTGCGGCTTATTGGTTTGGCGAGGATCAAGCCAGATATCTTATCGCGGCAGCGCCAGGAGGGGCGGATACCCTCTTACTTAAAGCCGCAATGGCTGGCATTCAGGCAACGCGCATTGGCCGTTTTGGGGGGCGTGATATTCGCCTTGATCCACCGCGCGAGGCTGCGGCAAATGGTAAAACAACCAAGCCGGCTTTTACCAGTGATATTTTATCCCTTCAGGTGCTTGATGATCTCTGGCAAAAAACCTTGCCTGATCTTATGTCCCCTGCACAAGATATGAAAACGATGGAGACTTCCCCTATGCCTATGGCTGCCGATGATATCAGAAAAATGATTCTGGATGCACTTCCCGATGCCGAGATAGAAATCGAAGATCTGGCCGGTGATGGCGATCACTATCGTGCCCGGATCGTATCTGCGGCATTTGTGGGTAAGACCCGGGTTAAACAACACCAGCTTGTATATGCTGCCCTTAAGGGCAAAATGGGCGGTGAGCTTCATGCGCTTGCGTTAGAGACCTGTGCACCAGAGTGATGACGGATGCGTCCGTTTAAATGTATCGTCTTGTGAGCATATCAGGATTTATTTGGCGTGAGTTTCTTTCTTGCCCATAAAATAAATGGTATACAGATAAAATACATCAAAAGACCATAGACTGCTGAGGGTAGGCTAAGGGCGGCATTTTGTGCGGCACTGCCGGCGATCAAACTACCGATTGTAATGCCCATTGCGCCATTTTGGAAACCGGTTTCAATGCTGATAGTGACAGCCTCATCATCGGGGAGGCGGGCTAAACGGGCAATTAGGAAACCGAATAATAATAGAGAAATATTGAGCAAAATCAAAAACGGACCTATTTGATAAAAGCTGGCAGCTAATAAACTCCGATTGCCGATTATGCTGGAAATGACGATAGTGACAAATACCACGCCGGCAATTTTAAAAAGAGGATCTTCAATTTTTTGACTAAAAGCTGGAAAATAATGCCTGATGAAAACCCCAAAGGCTGCTGGTAGGGCTGCAATAAGAAGCATGTTAAGGCCAAGAGTGCCTACATTGATTTTTATATCCGCAGCACTCAAAAAGTGATTGGCTGAGAGCGCCACGCCAAATGGCAATGTAAAAACACACAGTATGCTTACAATGCCGGTCAGGCTGATGGATAGTGCGACCGCGCCGTTTGCCAATTTTGTGAAAATATTGGACGTTACCCCGCCTGGGCAAAAAGAAATCAGCATAATGCCAAATTCCAGAGGCGCAGGAAACTTCACAAAAGATAGCATTATGAAAGTAACGATCGGTAAGAGAAATATCTGACAGAGCGCACCGATAGCAAAAGCTTTTGGGTAAACAAAAACCCGTTTGAAATCATCAATCGTCAAGCCCAGCCCCAGGGAGAGCATGATGAGTGACAAAGCCACAGGCAAAACTGAAGTGATAAATTCAGTGATGGGTCTTTCTCCTGCCTTTAAAGCTATCGGTTAAATTTTGTGTTTGAGATAAGAGATGGCGCGCAGAAGAGGAGATGGCAAGTTTTTAATGCGATAAACGACCCATATCTAGGTAAAATATAGAGCGATATTCGCGCGATCAAAGTGCGGGTGTGTTTTTAGATATTGACTATTAAATCTATATATGTAGAGTTAAGTATGACCAGAACGCGTGCCCCTTCAAAATCCACATGTCTTGTGCTCTCGGAGTTAAGCAAGCAATCGCTTTATGGATATGCATTAATGAAAGCCACAAATTTAAAATCTGGCACGCTCTATCCCATTTTAATCCGCCTGACCGAACGAGGATTTCTGGAAGCAAATTGGGAACCCCCGCAAGAGCCCGGACGTCCCCCCCGCCAGCGATATCAATTGACAATAAAGGGGAGGGCTTATGCGAAAGAAGCACTCGCATCACAAGCTTCAAAGGCATCCCCCAAATCGCTGGCAAGCGATGCCGTTCCCTCTAAATTAAAAGGAATAACACAATGATGCCTTCTCCCGATCGATGGTTGCAATGGGCTGCATACATAATGCCAAAGGAAAAACAAAACTGGCTTGTTAGTATGATGACAGAATGCGAGCAGCTCTCGAACCCCGTTGAACGCCAATTGTTTGCGATAGGATGTTTTAAGGTTGCGCTCCTTGAATGGGCGCGCACCCGTAAAGGATTAAATTATATTGCCCGAGCAAGTAGCGCATTCCTTCTCATGGCAGGATGTTGCGTAGGTGTCCATGTGGTAACAAAAACAAATGCTTGGTCTGATGCGATGTATATTTCAAAAATAATCATTGGGCTATGTGTTTTCTATATG
This sequence comes from uncultured Caulobacterales bacterium, assembly GCA_964392325.1. Classification (GTDB taxonomy): domain Bacteria; phylum Pseudomonadota; class Alphaproteobacteria; order Caulobacterales; family Parvularculaceae; genus CALLPQ01. Next base: position 138,311 of record CAYMPJ010000002.1, on the reverse strand, counting down.
GTTGGCTCGGCATTAATTCTAATCTCGATCAAAGGTCTTAAAATCTACGCCGCTGCCGGGTTTAGTGCTGCGATGATGGGGTTTGGGTATTGCCACCTGGTATCTTCCGGCCTTGAAGGCCTGCCTACGGACTATTTAGCGGCTTTATTTCTGGAGGCAGCAGGGCTAATGGTCGGTCTCTTTTTCGCTGCAGTTTATTTCAACTTGCTTTACTCGCCCGGTGTTGACGATGCGCAATAAAGTTCGAAAATCATTGGCGATACTCAGCCTCTTGCTTGGAATTGTCCATATAATATTTGGCGTCATGGTCCTCAAAACCTTCTCGTTGGAGCTCTTTTGGTTTTCTAGTTATGGCCTTGCGATGATTTTGACGGCCTTAGCAAATTTAACTCAAACCATGACCTGGATATTGAGAATTCAAAATGCGGTCATGTTGGTTTTTATCTGCGCCTTGGCTTTTCTCGCTCCAGAGCCTCAAGTCTGGTTTGGATGCTTCTTATTTGCCGGACTTTTTGTGCTGTCTTTACTGCGGGAAAATAAACCGGCTTAAAGACAGATGGAAAACAAATGGAAGCATCGCTGATTTTAAAAGGCGTTATTGATAACGCCCAAAAATAATATTGACTTGAGGGAAATCTAAACTTAGGCTACTGAGCATTCAAACGCTTTAAGTGTGAAGCGAGTTGGATAGTATCGTGAAAAGGATGGTTGCGTGGTAATATCGAAGAATTTAATTGTGGTGGTGATGTGCGCCGAGGGTGGACTGTTCTAGATGACAGGTCCTCTTTTCGGCGTTTTCGGGTCTCCTAGTGAGGCCTTTTTTTATGCCTCGAAGATTGTTAGCAACGAGGCAATTGATCGAGCCTGTTTTAGCCGCGAAAAGACGAAATATTAACGTGTTTTAACCATAGTAATAAATGAGAGATATTGCCGACAGGGCAGGAGATTATGATGACGAAAACTGCGACGAAAGCCAAACCGCAAAAGGGGGAAATCTCTGGTGCGCAAGCCGATTCCCCGGAACGTAAAATGACCGGCGCAGAGGTCGTGCTACAGGCTTTGCGTGAAAATGGCGTCGATACGATTTTCGGCTATCCCGGCGGGGCGGTTTTGCCGATCTATGATGCATTATATCAGCAAGACGACATCCAGCATATTTTAATGCGTCACGAGCAGGGCGCGGCTCATGCTGGCGAAGGCTATGCGCGCTCTACAGGCAAGCCCGGTGTTGTCCTCGTGACCTCTGGCCCCGGAGCAACAAATGCCGTTACGGGGATTGCCGATGCGATGCTTGATTCGATACCTCTCGTTGTTATTACCGGTCAGGTACCCCGTCCGCTTATCGGCACGGATGCCTTTCAGGAATGCGATACCGTCGGCATCACCCGCGCTTGTTCCAAACATAATTACCTGGTCGATGATCCGGATAAATTAGCACATGTGATGCATGAGGCTTTTTATGTGGCAACACATGGTCGCCCCGGTCCAGTGGTGGTTGATATTCCAAAAGATATTCAGTTCGAGACCTGCCTCTACGAACCTGCTGGTCCGCAAGCAGAACATCGCACCTATCACCCTCGTGTTGATGCGCGCCCGGAAAACATCGCTAAAGCCATTAAAATGATGGCCTCTGCTCAGCGTCCGGTTTTTTACACGGGCGGCGGGGTTATTAATTCTGGGCCGCAAGCAAGTGAGACTTTGCGCGCATTGGTGCGCGAAACTGGTTTTCCCATTACGTCTACATTAATGGGTCTGGGCGCTTATCCTGCTCCAGATCCCCAATGGCTTGGTATGCTTGGTATGCACGGGTCTTATGAAGCCAATAACGCAATGCATGATTGTGATTTGATCATCTGCGTTGGTGCGCGATTCGATGATCGTATCACCGGGCGTCTCGATGCTTTTTCTCCGGACAGTCGCAAAATCCATATCGATATTGACCCCTCATCGGTTAATAAAAACATCCCTGTCGATTTAGGCCTGATCGGTGATTGCGGGCATGTGTTAGAGGCTTTGCTGGTGGCTTGGCGAGGAACGAATGAGGGTCAGGATATTAATCCGTGGTTAGAGCAAATTGAAGAATGGCGCGGCATTAACTGTTTTTCTTACGAAAAATCAGATGATGTGATCAAGCCGCAATATGCAATTGAGCGCCTCTATGAGCTTACCCGCGAGAGGGATACTTATATCACGACGGAAGTCGGACAGCATCAAATGTGGGCTGCGCAGCATTTTCATTTTGATAAACCCAATCACTGGATGACCTCCGGCGGGCTTGGTACTATGGGCTATGGATTGCCAGCGGCGCTGGGCGTTCAGGCAGCCCATCGTGATAGTCTGGTTATCGATATTGCCGGCGAGGCATCGGTTCAAATGACCATGCAGGAAATGTCTTCAGCGGTGCAACATAATTTGCCCATTAAGATTTTTATTCTGAACAATGAATATATGGGTATGGTGCGCCAGTGGCAGGAATTACTCCATGGTAGTCGCTATTCGCATTCTTATTCAGATGCATTGCCCGACTTTGTCAAAATGGCGGATGCCTTTGGGTGTCTTGGTTTGCGTGTCAGTCATCCTGATGAGCTGGATGACAAGATTAGAGAAATGATAGCCTATGATGGACCGGTCTTGTTTGATTGCCGGGTCACCAAGGAAGAAAATTGTTTTCCGATGATACCATCGGGTAAAGCGCATAATGAAATGATCCTTGGAACTGAAAAAGTTACAGGCGACGAAATCGATGCAGCGGGAAGGAAATTGGTTTAATGTCAAATACATCTGTATACGCGCCAATAACGCAAATCGAGGCGATGGAGTCTCGCACAATAGCTTGTATTGTTGATAATGAACCGGGTTCTTTGGCCCGTGTTGTCGGACTGTTTTCTGCGCGCGGGTATAATATTGAGAGCTTGACTGTTGCAGAAACTGATATCGATAAACATCGCTCACGCATTACTATTGTTACCTCGGGCACGCCCTCAACTCTTGAGCAAATCGAGTTACAGTTGAACCGATTGGTGTCAGTGCGAAGAGTTGGCAATGTCAGCGGTAATCCTGAAGCGATTGAGCGGGAGATGGGTTTGTTTAAAATTGTTTGTGAGGGTGAACGCCGTGTCGAGGCTATGCGTTTGGCTGAAATATTTAGAGCCAAGACAATTGATGCATCGAATACATCTCTTATTTTTGAGCTTACTGGTACAAAAGAAAAAATTGATGCGTACCGCGATTTGATGATACCCCTTGGCCTTACGGAAACGTCGCGTACTGGTTCTTTGTCTATCAAGCGCGGACCAACAGAAGGGATCGGGGATATTCGCCGTAGTGGAGATTAATCCGCGTGTTTTTTGGTTTTAATAACTTACTCTATATCCGGACCGTATATTTTATAATCACCTTTTTTTAATTGATCTAAAACGCCGTCCTCGGATAACCATTCAAAATAGGGTATCATGAGGAGGTGAACCCCCGGCGTTGATAAGGTTGATTGAAACTCATTGACCCAGATCGGGGTGGCATCAAAATCGGCAATGGTTGTGCCTCCTAATGTTTTAAGGCCTCCCAACTCATTGGAAACTGCAGTCATACATTCCCTTGATGGTTTTGAATTGACCCTTGCTTTAAGTAAATCAATATTGCCTTGCGCCCAGGCATTGGCGAGATCAAGATTTCTGTCGAGCCCATTGTCAATATAGTCGATGGCCCTTTGAATGCATTTTTGATTGGTTTCCTTCGAAAAATCCTTCATCGACTTGATGAGTGTTTTAATATCAGTAAAGGCAATATCCAGTTCTGATATTGGACGCGATTTTACCCGCTGCTTTTTAGCCAGTTTCTTTAGTCGATCTTCGATGACATTAAAGAAATGTAAGCCTTCACTTTTGTTTCCATCAGAGATGAGCTTTTGGTACTGAATAAAAGGGTGCGCGCGCTCAGGTTTGAGATTGTTTATTTTGTCTTCCAACTCGCTTTGATCGGCTAAATCCTGCTGTTCAGTTTGCTGATCTATAAGCGCGGTGTCTGTGCTCGCGCGAGATTGGTTTTCTTGACGCGCTTTAAAAGCCTGTTCACGGGCCTCAACTTCGAGACGAGCTCTCGCAAACTCTTCGGCAAGGGAAGGCCCGACTTTATCAGCCAGAGTTACGCCCTTTTTCATTCGAATGCGGTCACGGTTAAAAACAAAGGTACGCAATAGGGTACCCATCAATCTGGCATTGTTCGCGGCATTGGTGCTGGCAACTGATGGCATGATAAGACTATCTGCCTCTTGTAACACCTGAGAGACCTGCTCTGAATTCCAATCCATATCGCCCGGTATATAATTGACGCTCACTAAAACAAAAATTTCTGCCCTGCCGTCATCGAGTTGATTTTCAATGCGCCAAAGTCGCGGGCCGGACCTGTTGCCAACAACGACGATTTCGTCATTGCTGAAATTTTCAAGCGGCGCTTTTTGATAACTTTCAAATTCCGTATCTGGCGGTGTTTGAAGTTGGTTTGTGCTGGCCTGCGAAAGGGAAGCAGGTAAGAACATGACGAAAATAAAAAATAGATATGAGCGTATTTTCAATTTCTAATTCCCTTATTTCCCCTCATATATACCCCCTTATATCCTCAATGGTAGAATATCTGATTTGGAGACTATCGGTTCTACAGGATCAATACGAGTGCGCAAAGAACCGTTTGACCGTGAATCTCACACAGACTACCGATTTTACGAAAAGCAAAGCCGGCCGCTTCAATAAAAAAGCGTGCCGGCGGAAATATATAGAATTTTAGTTTGGGAGTTTTGGTTATTGGGCCTGCCACACTTCTTTCACTCTGCGATCGCGCCCGCATCCTCTGCGGTAATAGCCATAGCGTACCGGATTCTTTTTATAATAATCCTGATGATAGTCTTCTGCGATCCAGAATTTTTCAAATTGAATTATCGGCGTCACGATTTCATCGGATATTAGGGTGGCTGCTTGTTCCAATGAAGCTTTGGCGGCTTTGTTTTCATCTTCTGACTGAACAAAAATAGCAGTTCGATAAGATGAGCCTCTGTCACAAAATTGTCCGCCATCATCTGTCGGGTCAATATGGCGTAAATGAAAATCTACCAATGTTCTAAAGTTTACAACTGTCGGGTCATAAACAACTTCTACCGCTTCCAGATGGCCGGTTTCGGTATAGCTCACTGCTTCATATGTTGGTGACTGAAGGCTGCCACCCGAATAACCGGAAATGGCTTCATAAACACCGGGAAGCTTTTCAAAATCAGATTCAACGCACCAAAAACAACCACCCGCAAAATAGGCTTTTGCTTGTTGTCCTGATAGGGCTTGGGTCTCCCCTTCAATAGTCGAGGCTTGTTCCTTGATCGGGGCGGAAGATTGCGAGCACCCTGCAATAAGACCAAGGCTAGCCGTCAAAATTGCGATTTTGATCATTGAAAGAAGAAATGATTTAAAATGTATACGTGCCATTTGTTGCTCCAAAAACCCATAAAGGAAAGACTATAGCGCCTTTAGCATTAATTTCGTGATTATATCATGACGAAATCCGGTTTTCACGTAAAGGTGACTTTCTGTGCTGGCGTGCATTTCCAGCTACTGAGGGCTTTGTTTAGGTGTAAAATCCACCCATCATTTGATAAGGGCCTCGCCCTGAATAAAATCCCAAATTTGTAACTGTTGAGGCTAATTGCATGGATAGGGCTCATCACCTATGAATCTAGCCCAAGGACTTTCCAGTTTAGCTCAGGTATCGTCATGGCCGACCCGTTTATTGTCAATCCGTTTGAAACCCCTGAACGCAGGGCATTTCGCGAGGCTTGTCGCCGTTTTGTGGCAACCGAGATCACCCCATTTGCCGATGAATGGGACGAAGCGGGGGATGTTCCCTGGGCGCTCCATGAAAAAGCCGGGGCGCTCGGCGTTTGGGGTTTTGGGGTTGATGAGAAATATGGGGGCCTCGGCTTTGATGATTGCTTTATGCGGGCGGCCTGGGGGGAGGAGGCGGCTCGTTGCGGCGCGAGCGGAATACCCGCCGCGTTGGGCGGCCGGTCAATTTCTATCGGACCGATAGAGAAAATGGCCTCTGAAGAGATTTGCGAGCGCGTTTTAAAGGATATTGTTCTCGGTCATAAAGGGTCCAGTCTGGCGATAACAGAGCCATCTGGTGGATCAGACGTTGCGCGCCTCAAGACCACGGCAAAGAAGGATGGGAATCATTGGGTTCTGAATGGCAGCAAAGCCTTTATCACTGGCGGGATGAAGGCTGACTATTTTGTTGTGGGCGCACGCACCGGGGGTGAGGGGCTTGGCGGTATTTCGCTATTTTTTGTTGAAAAAGATATTCAAGGTTTTACCCGCACGCCGTTAGAGCGTAAAATGGGTTGGTGGGCCTCCGATCAGGCAAGTCTATATTTTGATGATGTACGCGTTCCTGCCGTAAATTTGATGGGTGAAGAAAATCGTGGATTTTTGGCGATCATGAATAATTTTAATTATGAGCGCCTTGGTATGGTTGCCGGTATGCTGGGCATGATGAAAACCTGTTTGGAGGACTCCATCAAATGGGCCCGCGAACGCGAGACATTTGGCAGTCCACTGATTAAACATCAGGTCATCAGACATAAGATTGCTGATATGTCTGCCAAGATTGATATGACCGAGGCTTATCTTAATCAGATTTGCTGGCAAGTTGAGGAGACGGGGGAGATGCCTGTTGCGCAAATTTCTAAAGCAAAATTCTCCGCATCCACAGCTTTGGAGTTTTGTGCATCCCAGGCGATGCAAATATTGGGCGGCGCTGGCTATATGCGCGGGAATGCGATTGAGAGATTTTATCGCGAAGTGAAAGTGCAGGCTATTGGCGGCGGGTCGGAAGAAATTATGCGTGACTTGGCGGTACGTCAAATGGGACTATGACGCTTCTAACGATTAGGAAAACCATGACATCTGACAATGATAATAGTCCCAATACCAGCTATGATCCGCAAAAAGAATATCCGGTCTTGCAGGTATTGGTGATCGGAGCGGGCTTTTCCGGGATATGTGCCGGTATAAAATTGCTGGAAAAGGGCATTACCAATTTTCGTATCTATGAAAAGTCAGATGAAATTGGCGGCACTTGGCATGATAACGTCTATCCCGGTGCAGCATGTGATGTACCCTCGCACCTTTATTGTTTTTCATTCGAGCCCAATCCGAATTGGTCGCGTTTATATTCACCGCAAGAGGAAATTAAAGACTATATCGAAAAATGCGCAGATAAATACGGTATTGGTCCTTATATCGAAACTGGTCGCAGAATTTTAGAATTACAGTTTCTTGATGAGGAGAAACTATGGCAGGTATATTTTGATGATGGACAGATTGTTAAAGCCCGCCATATTATCAATGGCGGGGGTGGTTTGCATGAGCCTTTAATACCTGTTTTTAAGGGAAGTGATGACTATTCGGGTGTTACCATGCATGCAGCGCGTTGGGATAAGAGTATTGAATTCGACGGAAAAAATATTGCGGTGATTGGTAGTGCGGCAAGTGCTATTCAGCTTGTTCCTGAATTGGCAAAAATCGCATCTTCCCTGAAAGTTTTTCAACGCACACCAAACTATATTGCCCCGCGCAATGATTATGCATATTCGGAAAAATGGAAAAAGAGATTTGCCCGTTGGCCATGGTTGTTGAATTTATACAGGCAATTTATTTTTTATCGGTTGGAGTTTGTACTTTTTCCAGTAATCAGAAAAAATTCCAAATGGGGTAAAATAGTTGGTAAACAAATTTTGCAATACCCCATGAAAGTTGTGAAAGACAGGGAGTTGAGAAAAAAACTAATTCCCGATTATGATCTTGGGTGTAAGCGAATATTAGTGTCCGATAATTTTTATCAAACCCTGAATAAAGATAATGTTGAACTGGTTACAAAGGGTATTGATGGATTTTATAAGGATGGGATTGTCGCTCAAGATGCAACACAATATTCTTGCGATATTATTGTTTACGCAACCGGATACGACATTGAAAAACACATGCATTCTATCAAAATTTATGGAGAGAATGGGCGCTCGCTAGAGGAGGAATGGAGCGATATCCCGGCTGCTTATAACGGTTTATGCATTTCAGGGTTTCCAAATTATTTTATGGTAACCGGCCCAAATACCGGTGTTGGAACCACATCGGTCGTCTTTATGATTGAACAACAAATCGCAACGATTATGCGATTAATAGATGCGACCGGGGATATGAAAACCATTTCAGTAAAATCTGACAAACAAAAAAAGTATAATCAGAAAATCCAAGAAGAACTCGGCAATACGGTCTGGGCAAGTGGGTGTGATAGCTGGTACCGTCAATCGGGCGGTGTTAACGATGGGGCGATTTCGACGCTTTTTCCCTCCCATGCACGTGACTTTCGTAAACAACAAAAAAATATTGATCTAGGCGATTTTAATATAAATTGAGTATGGCAGCAAAACATCAATACCAAAATACAAAAGTAATTTCGGGAAATACAGGGCGTGACCGCGGATAAAAAAATCAAAAATACAACCAGGGTTCTCTATGGCATTGGGCAAGTTGCCGTTAATGCAAAAGACGCATTGTTTCATTATTATTTTTTATTCTTCTTTAATTCCGTTCTCGGACTCTCTGGCTCTATCGTTGGAATGGCAAAATTAGTTGCGCTTGTTTTTGATGCAATCACTGACCCTCTTATGGGCGGGATTACCGATAATTTTCGTTCAAAAAAATATGGTCGCCGTCATTTATTCATTCTTATCGGCGTATTCCCGCTTGGACTAAGTTTATGGTTGTTGTTCTCCCCGCCAGCCTCTTTATCAACCGGACAACTCATAGTCTGGATGATTGCTTTTGCCATATTCACGCGATTATCCCTGACAATCTTTTTTATACCCTATATTTCACTTACCGCTGACCTTACCGATGATTATCGGGAACGGACCTTATTGACCACCTCTCGTATTTTCTTCGGTAACTTTGCTGGTATTATACTGGGTATTGTTTTTGTTGTTGTCTTTTCTGCAAATTTGGCGGTGCTTGAGGATGGTAGTTTAAACCGTGCAGGATTTAGCGGCATGGGATTGGTTGGCGGCGTGGTTGCGACGGCAAGTATTATCATCGCGTTTTTAGGGACGCGCGCGCATATTCCCGATCTGATAAAAAAGTCCGAAAAAACTACAAATGTTGTCTGGTGGCGTGCTTATCATGAGATTGTCCGGGCTTTTGCGAAGCCATCATTTCGGACATTGTCTATTGGTTTTATTATTGTCTCAATCATGGCCGGTGTTGCTACGGCGATTAGTGTTTATATGGCAACTTTTTACTGGGGATTGAGTTCTGAAGAATTTATCATTTACGTTTTATCAATTGGGGTTGCGATTATTCCTGGCGCATTATTAGCACCGGGTTTAACGAAAATATTAGATAAAAAATGGGCTGCAATTTTTTCGATTTTGATGTTTTCCATTTTTTATATTTTGCCAATATTGGGACGAACTTTCGGTCTCATTCCGGGAAATGGCGAGCCGGGCCTGTTTGAAATTGTTGTTGGGTTCACATTTATTGGGCAAATTTTTTCAATTTCTATAATGATTGTTACAGAAGCCATGATGGCTGATGTCGCCAGTGAATATGAACTTAAAACCGGGCGACGTCAGGAAGGCATTTTATTTTCAGCCGTAATGTTTGCCCGTAAGGCAAGTTTTGGTTTGGGTGGGTTTATTGCTGGCGTAAGTCTGGATCTTGTAAAGTTTCCAACGCAACAAAAATCCGAATCGGTTGAACCAGAGATACTCATCAATATGGGTTTGCTGATGGGGCCTATCGTGTTTGTGCTTTGTTTGATTGCGGGCTTCTTCTTACTTGGCTATCCTATCACTCGGGAAACCCATGCGCGAACCATTGAAGCGTTGCATGCCCAAAGGGCAATTTAAGTTTGATCAATTATGATCTTTACAAGGGTAGACAGGGTATGATCACCTCTTTTGAAAATAAAACCGCATTTATTACGGGTGCAGCATCGGGGATTGGTCTTGAGATTGCGCGCACCCTGTTATCGCGCGGGTCTAATGTTATGATGGCCGATATTGATGGTCAAAAATTGAGTGCGGCTGCGGCTGGGCTTACAAATTATGCAGATCAAATTCAGACAGTTATTTGTAATGTCGCTCAAGCTGAGGATGTACAAGCGGCCGCTGACAAAACCATAGAAAACTATGGAAAAGTCCATATGGTTTTCAACAATGCAGGGGTTAGTTTAGGGGGAAATGCAGGGTCGGTGCCGCTTGAAGATTGGCGGTGGATTGTTGATATTAATTTGATGGGCGTTGTGTATGGCGTCGAGATATTTACCCCGCTCATAAAATCCCACGCAGAGGGAGGCCATATTGTCAATACGGCCTCTATGGCAGGGCATTGGGGAATGCCGGGTCTTGGGCCCTATAATGCAACTAAATTTGCTGTTGTGGGATATTCCGAAACAATAGCTCAGGAATTGGCACCAGAAAATATCGGGGTGAGTGTCTTATGTCCTGGTTGGGTGGCAACAAATATTCATAATACAATTGCCGAGCGTCCTACAGCGGGTTTATCTCAACCGTCGAAAAACGAAGAGGCTCTCCATGCGGCGACCAGTGCTTTGGTCGAAAATGGACTTCCTCCATCATTGGTGGCGGATATGGTTGCGGATTCAATTTTAGCGGGGCGGTCGCATATTTTTACGCATGAAGAAATGAAATCCGCAATCGAGATGCGGATGGAGCATTTGAAATCAACCTATGATGATTGTCTTGGGCACCCAAAACTCAAAAACCATGTCGCGCAAAATTCTTAAATTGAAATAGATTTTCCGGTACGGGTATTTTGCCATTTAACTTAGCGTGCAAACCAGTATGTCTTTATTAAAAACTGATCCTATATAGAGTTTATCTTCAAAAACGGCTCCAACCGTTGCAGCTGAAAAGCTTCCGTCTACTGATACATAGACATTTTCAAAATCACCATTGCTCGGATTAATCCGCATAACTTGTGATGGTGCCGGATAGTCTGCATTAGCGGCATGTTTTAAATATTCAAAAATTCTTGGATGACCGCCCGTCCATAAAAATCCGTCAACGTCAAATTCAAGATTATCGGGACCCGTTGGGAGAGAATGAAGCGCTCGACGTTTTAACGATCCTGTTTCGATATTGCGATCATAAACCCCCATTTTTCGTCCAACCGCTTCAGCGACGTAAACACTCTTCCCATCATCAGAGATATTAATACCATTTGCAAAGCCTAGAAATTTCGAGACCGTTTTGGCTTCATTACCATCAAAGTAGACGACATTGGATAGTTGCAAAAGCAAGCTTGTTTCAATCTGTTGCGGTAAGCCGCCGCCAAAACCATGATCATTTGTGAAATAGAATGTGCGTGGCCCTGTTGCGGCGATATCATTTGGGGATATCATTTTATCAAAAGTAATCGTTTCAAGATGTTGAAGGGATGCATCTTTTTGTACGCTAAAAATTTCTACTGTGTGTCCGCCCGATAATGGATGATTGATGACAAACAAGCGTTTGTCGTTGCCCGATAGCAGAAAAATACCGTGTGGTTGAAAATCGCTTGGACCATCTGTGTTGATTTTACGCAAATTTTGTTCCCCGTCTAAACTAAGCGCGTATATTCCGCCCTGTGGGGGTGTGCCTTTTAAACGGGCCCTGCGATCTGCTGCAGAAATGAAAGCTGTTTTGGTGGTATGGTCTATCGTAATATCTTCCGCACCGGGGAAAACAGCCAGCTTGGAGCAACTATTTGGGGTGACAGGATCAACACTCACTAATGCGCCGCTAATATGTACAGCTTGATAAATAACATATGCAGCGATTGCCAAAATTATTGACAGTATAGTGATAATAAAGCGTTTCATGATTTTACCCTGTTACTATTTAGTATTGGCGAATCTAAACTAACAATAGAATTGAATTTTTTTTCTATCTATTGAATGTATATGATTTCACCAATTTTACTATATACGTAGGCAATACATTTTGGAAAGCGTTTACGCAGGCTTCTGGTGAAATGTAGTTATTTTGTGTATTGTGCGATAAGTAAGACGATAGAACAGACGCGTCCTGATCGCGCAACACACTAAAATTGGTTTTCATTTATGAAGCGTGATTTTGAATTTCAAACAGTTCCCAAAATCGTTTGTGCGCCGGGATCGCTCACCCGTCTGCCCGCCTTGATTGCCGAACAGTTTACGGCAACGCGTATACTGATAATTACAGACCAAGGCATCGTAAATTGTGGATTGGCTGAGCCAGTTCGCCGCGCGTTAGTGGATGCTGGAATGGATGCTGAGGTTTTTTCTAATGTAATTGCCGACCCATCCAGCGAGATTATAGAAGAAGCATTGAACGCAGCAAAAATATATAAATGTGATCTTGTAATTGGCCTAGGGGGTGGCTCGTCAATGGATGCGGCCAAGCTTGTTGCTCTATTGTTAAAAAGTGGGCAAAGGCTGGATGAGATATACGGGGTCGGTGCAGTGCGGGGTGCTCGGCAGACGCCATTAGTATTAATCCCGACAACAGCTGGCACGGGGTCGGAAGTTACGCCAATATCAATTGTTACAACGGGAAAAACCCAGAAAATGGGCGTAGTCTCTCCCCAATTATATGCCGATATCGCATTGCTGGATGCCGAGCTTACATTGGGGCTACCGGCGCATGTTACGGCGGCAACCGGTATTGATGCGATGGTGCACGCAATTGAGGCGTACACATCAAAGCATAAAAAAAATCCAGTATCGGATATGATGGCACGCGAGGCCTTGCGCCTGATGAGCGATAATATAATTACGGCTGTTCATCATGGGGATAATCTTGAGGCGCGCGCTAATATGTTGCTCGGTGCGATGTGGGCCGGGCAGGCATTTGCCAATGCACCAGTAGCCGCGGTTCATGCGCTTGCCTATCCGCTTGGCGGGATTTTTCATGTCCCGCACGGATTATCAAATGCATTGGTATTGCCCCATGTACTGCGCTTTAATGCCCAATTTGCGCTACCTGATTATGCTGCGCTTGCAAGGTTTATTTTTCCTGACACGCAAGGCGCAGACCAAGCAATGACAGAGCACTTGATCGAGCATCTGGATGATATTATCGAGAAAACCGACATAGAGCGCCGTTTACGCGATGTTGGCGTGAAGGCGAGTGATATTGGCCAGCTTGCAGATGACGCGATGTTACAAACGCGCCTCTTAGTCAATAATCCGCGCGAGGTAACACGAGATGATGCAATCGCAATTTACCAAGCTGCATTTTAAAACATGACCTATAAAAAAACGCGCTGTAAAAACAGCGCGTTTTTATCGTTCGTTGGAACAGTGTCTTTTAGAATTTGTAACCGACAGTAACACCGTATGTGCGAGGCTCACTGACATAGCCAGAGAAGCTTCCACCTTGCGCAACCGTTGGGAACGCGCTGAGGAGGTAGTCATCATCCGTTAAATTACGTCCAAAGATATTAACGTTGAACCCATTTTCGAAGGCAACACCAAGGTTTGCATTAATAACGCTTACCTGACGTGTGATATCTTCCGGTCCATTGTCTATAACGCGGACTTCACTTTCATAGAGATATTCAATGCGTGCATTAATTGCTGCACCATTATTGAGTTCTCTATAATAATTGGCCGACGTTGAAAGGCTAACTTCATGAACACCAGCTGGGCGAATCCCAGAGGCATCAAAGGTGACTTCACCATTGGCACAATTTGGATTGCCAAAGAATAAGCTACAAGGCGCATTCACAAATTCCGTAATTTCAGGATCGAGATAGGTAATGCCGAAAGTGAAATTCAGAGAATCAATCGGTGAGTAAGCTGCATCGACCTCAAAACCTTTAACGTCTTGCGTGCCAGCATTAATGAGGGCAAAGGCTGTTCCGGTAAAGGCATTGATTTGAAACTGATCAACTTCCTGATCAAACAAGGCGATATTAATAAACCCGCCCGGGAACTGGGCTTTTGCACCAATCTCGAATGTGGTGACATCTTCAGGGTTTGCGAAGCGGCCTACGATGACTGGATTGCCGTCATCGTCAACGAGAGGCGTACCGTTGGCATCCGTGGCTTGTGTTGGGGGAAACGAGTCAGAAGAAAGATTGACTGCGCTTGCTTTGAAACCAGTTGCATAAGAGAAATAAGCGTTGAAATTATCCGTAATATCATATGCGATACGCGCTGTAACATTAACAGAGTCATCAACAACGAACCCGTCGTCGGAAAATGAATTTTCATTATCTCGTACAGCCCCCGCAACAGGGAAATCAAACTGCGGATCGAAGAATTGTACAACGCTTAATCCTGTCAGGCCAAGTAGTGGGTTGGCAGTTGGGTCGGCTGCGACAGCTCCTTGTGCTGCACCAACAGCGCCGCCACGAATGCTAGCAAATGTTGCCGGATCAACAGCCGCGAGTGTGCCCGCTGCAGTGAAGAATGGAACGGGGTTCGCTGGATCAAAGGCAAAGTCAGCCCCGGTGAACGGGCTGTTGCCGTTGAATGGGTTTGTTGGAACAGTCCCCCCCGCACCTGAGATAGCCGCAAAAGTACCATCAGCAACAGGAGCAAAAGCACCCGCTGCAATGAATGAGGGCCCACTTGTTACGAATTGATTAAGGTCAAAATTTGAAAGCTGGTCAGTGAGCAGGCTAGTTCCTGTCGCTTCTTTTTGGTCGTTTACATAGGATACACCGCCGGTAAGGGTAAGACGATCAGTAACATCCCAGTCGACCTGACCGAAAAAGGAGTATGAGCGGTTATCGAGCTCATAGTCGCCGAACACGCCTGTGCCCGGGACGAAAGTTGAGCCAAAGGCTAGGGCATCTGCACCACCTGCTGGTTGAAACTCAGGAAATAGTGCATTTGGCCCAGTCGTTAGGGCTTGTGCCACCTGTGAGGCACCCTCTGTTGCAAGAAGGCTTGCGCCTAGCGCACCAAGTTGAGCGTCAACAAATGGGCGAATCTGAGTTCCAAATATCACGTCTCTTTCAAAAACCAAGTTTTCATCGAAGTAGAAACCACCAGCAATCCAGTTGAAATCACCAAAGTCGGTTTCTGTAAAGCCACTAATTCGTAGTTCTTGAGTGAATGTTTGAGAAAGTTGATCTTGAGGCTGGACAGCAATATCGCCGCCGCTGAAGTCAACATCTGTATTGTTAAAGTCAGATTGTTCGCGGTATGCAGTGATAGATGTGACTTGCGCCCAACCGAGATCCCAATTGGCTTCAAGTGATCCACCGCGACCGACCAGCTCGTTCTCTGGCAGAGTGTCCAGAGCAACGATACGTGCATCGAGATCATTCGCAGGACTTGTGATAACTTCACCAAGACCGCCAACTGCTGCGGGTGCGGCAATCAATTGTGTCGCTGGGCCATTGATAAGCTGTGTCGCTCCACAACAAATTTCATCAATACGGTTATATTCGCCAATTGCGCGGAATGAAAGCGTGTCTAGTGGTTCCCATAAAAGCTGTGCACGTGCACTCCAGCGATTGCGTTCATTGATATTATCATCGCCGGTAACCAGATTCGTATACGTACCATCGCGGTTTGAAGTGCTTCCTGAAACGCGGAAGGCCAATGTATCGGTGATCGGCCCTGACAAGGTGCCTTTGGCGCGGACTGCGTCGAGATTTCCGTATGTTACGTTAAAGTCGCCTTCCCATTCGAAGGACGGTTTTTTGGTTGTAATTGAAATCGCACCAACGGACACGTTTTTACCAAATAGTGTTGATTGCGGGCCCCGTAAAACCTCCACGCGTTCCAGGGTAGGAAGGTCAAGGATTGAAGAAGCTGATCGTGACCGGAACACGCCGTCAATGAAAACACCAACAGCGCTTTCAATACCGGGATTGTTCGCGCCGTTACCAAAACCGCGGATCACGAAGTTTGTTTGAGATGAATTTTGCAGCTGGGTAACACGAAGAGAAGGAACAGTTGCTTGCAAATCGATAAGGTCAATGATTTGCGCTTTTTCAATCGTGTCCGCATCGACAACCGAAACCGCAATTGGGACTTCTTGAAGGGTTTGTTCACGCTTGGTCGCACTCACGATGATTTCGTCATCGGTTTGGGCTAAAGCGCCATGGGCAGCCATCACCGAAACCGCCGCACCTGACATCAGATGTAATGAGTGACGAGCTATGGAAGCGTTTGTTGTGGATTTCATCATTTTATTACCCTTTGGTCCCATTGAAGAATTGATATTGTTCATATTTTATTATTGTGGCCGTTGATTTCTTAGCCAGATTGTCCATTTTGTGAGGCGGGTTTCGCGAATTTCCCGGTTTCTGGGCAATGATCTTCAGTTTCGATCAAATTCCAGTGATTATACTCCCACAGTAATCATTACAATTTATGAACGAGAACAAGATTGCAATGCTCTAACTCATCTATACGCCAAATGAAAAATAAATGTGATTTAATTACAACGATGAACCCGAGGATACCGTAAATTTATGTTGCGTCGCAGCATAAAATCTAACAATTTACTGGGATTGTTAGAAATTCCAGATCATTTCATTGCCCATAATCGATGCGTGATTCCTGTGATTATTTAGCCCTATAGAGAGGAAAAAGCCGGGCCTTGACGCCGGAAGCACCACACGCGTAAAGCATGGACTGGAGAGTGCCACGCTGTGAGGTTGGGCTCTATTAAGGAGATGGCAATGGCAGCAGCCGATATCAAAAAAATGTCGTTTGAGGCGGCTTTGGCGGAACTGGAAGAGATTGTGCAAAAGCTTGAAAGTGGCCGCGCTGAACTTGAGGATTCGATAGTATTATATGAGCGCGGGGCGGCGTTGAAGGCGCATTGCGGGGCGAAATTAAAGGCGGCCCAGGAAAAAATCGAGAAAATTGTTGTTGATGATGGCGGGCAGGTTTCTGCGAGTTCGGCCAGCTTTGACTAAGCTAAAGATGATCATATCTGAAGCATCTTCTATAAAGTGACGCGAATTAGTCTTGATATTTGCTTTAGGGTCTGTTTTGCTGCATGCCTGATTTTAGGCGTATATAAAGGGTTTGCCGGATTCGGCGGATTTGGCGATGCGAGTTTAGGAGCATTGATATGCAGCGATGCCCAGCAGGCATGGTATTAATGTTTGCATAGATGGGTTTGCAAAGATATGTGTTCGATACTAAGCCATCTTAAAACCTAGCTAAAAGGTGCGCATACACTATAAGTTGCGGTTTAAACAAATCACGCAAGGCTCGTAAAGCCGGGCTCGTTGAGAATTAAAATTGATAACAAAATACAGCTAAAAAAATGGCTGAAAAGTGCAGTACGGAAAGATAAGCATGACCGACACTCCCTCCTCAAATGACAGTTCCAAAACCCCAATGCTTGATAAAGTGGTTTGGCCAGAAGATTTGCGTAAACTTGAGAAGTCTGATTTGCGACAGCTCGCCGACGAACTTCGCGCCGAGATGATTGATGCGGTATCCCAAACTGGCGGGCATTTAGGCTCGGGTTTAGGGGTGGTTGAGCTGACCACGGCAATTCATTATGTCTTTAACACACCGGACGATAAATTGGTCTGGGATGTCGGGCATCAATGTTATCCCCACAAAATTCTGACTGGTCGTCGCGATCGTATCCGCACACTTCGAAAAGGGGGCGGATTATCCGGTTTTACCAAACGTTCTGAAAGTGAATATGATCCCTTTGGCGCGGCCCATGCGGCGACGTCAATTTCTGCAGCCCTTGGTTTTGCAAGAGCGCGAGATCATCAGCAAAAGGACAATCATGCAATTGCAGTCATCGGTGATGGCTCGATGTCGGCGGGTATGGCTTATGAGGCTTTGAATAATGCCGGCCATCTAGGGTCGAAGCTGATCGTAATTTTGAATGATAATGATATGTCCATTGCTCCCCCTGTTGGGGCGATGAGCGCTTATTTGGCCCGTGCCTCTTCTTCTGGTGTCTATCAAGGGTTCCGCTCTTTTTCCAAGCAACTGGGCAAACGCTTGCCAAACGCGGTCTACAAACAATTGCGCAAAGCCGAAGAATATGGCCGCGGCATGGTGACTGGCGGTACCCTGTTTGAAGAGCTGGGTTGTTATTATGTCGGCCCAATTGATGGTCACAATCTAGACCATCTGATACCGGTTCTTGAAAATGCGCGTGATATGAAGGAAGGCCCTGTGCTTGTCCATGTGGTCACCCAAAAGGGTAAAGGCTATGGCCCGGCGGAAGAGGCCTATGACAAATATCACGGCGTTGCCAAATTTGATGTTGTATCGGGTAAACAGAGTAAAGGCACACCAAATGCGCCTTCCTATCAGAAAGTGTTTGCAAAAACCCTGATCAAGGAAGCCGAACATGACGATAAAATTATTGGTATAACAGCGGCGATGCCATCGGGAACCAGTCTTGATATGTTTGCAGATGTCTATCCCGATCGTTGCTATGATGTCGGCATCGCCGAGCAGCATGCGGTGACGTTTGCAGCTGGTATGGCCGCAGATGGCATGAAACCTTTTGCTGCGATTTATTCAACTTTCTTGCAGCGCGCTTATGACAGTGTCGTTCATGATATTGCAATCCAGAATTTGCCTGTTCGCATACCGATGGACAGGGCCGGACTTGTTGGTGCTGATGGCCAAACCCATGCCGGGGCTTTTGATATTGCTTATCTTGGCTGTC
Source organism: uncultured Caulobacterales bacterium (assembly GCA_964392325.1). Classification (GTDB taxonomy): domain Bacteria; phylum Pseudomonadota; class Alphaproteobacteria; order Caulobacterales; family Parvularculaceae; genus CALLPQ01. The sequence continues at coordinate 119,611 of CAYMPJ010000002.1, read as the reverse complement.
TTCCAAATATGGTTTTGATGGCTGCGGGCGATGAAGCAGAGCTTGTTCATATGACATCTACGGCTGTTGCCTATGATGAAGGCCCAATTGCGTTTCGTTATCCGCGAGGTGAGGGCGTCGGGTTGGATATGCCGGAAATGGGCAAGCATCTGGAAATCGGCAAGGGGCGCATTGTTCGTGAGGGAACAAAAATTGCATTGCTTTCCTATGGTGGGCGATTGCAAGAGGCGCTAAAGGCTGCCGATATTCTGGAGACCCAAGGTCTCTCGGCGACTGTTGCTGATGCGCGTTTTGCAAAACCGATTGATACGGATCTGGTTGAACGTCTTGCGCGCGAGCATGAGGTGCTAATTACAGTTGAGGAAGGCTCTATTTGCGGGTTTGGTGCCATTGTTATGCACCATCTTGCAAGTGTTGGCGCTATGGATAATGGCTTGAAAATCCGCACACTGACTTTACCGGATATTTTTCAAGATCAAGATAGCCCGGTTAAAATGTATGATGCGGCGGGCTTGAATGCGCCGCAAATTGTTGAAACTGTGCGTCAGGTTCTGGGTATCACTGCCGATATCGTGAATTTACACGGATGATAGAGCTAGGATGCTTTTTGTGCGATAGCTGCCAAATTGCTTTTGCGGTGCAACGCTAGCTGAGCTGCACACAGATGGTTGCATTAAAATCCAGTAAGCTTGTCCGGTGCGCTTGTCGAGTGACGAAGAATTCATCTTTCGAAAGCTTGGCAAGGTGGGCTGACCACTCACATTGTGTTCAGTCTACTCTAGTATGATATGCTAATTCTCTGTAGAATGAAGGATATCAGGGCTTTCACTCTTCAAATTGCTATTATGCCCGAAAAAATTCTTCGAATCGTTTTCTTTCTGGCAATTTGTGGTCATAATGAATTCTTACAGATTACCCAATCGGCAAGCGTGAGAATTTTTAAGATGAATTCTAAAGGCTGACGTCTTCGAAACAATTTTCAAGGCTATGTTACTCGCGCTCGCTGGATGAATAAATGCAATTTCCGGGAGAGACCGCATTGACCACACCGCCTCATCAATTTTCACAACGCACGACACAATCGCCCAAATCCAGAAATAGAGTACTAGTTGCCGCCGGGCTTTTAGGGGCCTTCGCGGTGGGTTTGATGATCGGGCGTCTTATTTTACCAAAATCTGGTGAAGATGATTTACCGGTTACGCATGTGACTGCGGGAACAGGGGAGACGTCTACTCCTGAGCTGAGTGCTTCTGAGGGTCCGGTTCATGGCTTTCAGGCACTGCGTGATGAAAATGCGCCCCGCGCAGCAAATTCGCCGCAACTTGCCGGCACCAATCCAGACGGATTTGGTTATCGCCGCCTTGTCCTTGATACAACAGAATTGTCACCCAAAGCGTGCCTGCATTTTTCCGCTGATCTCGATACAAGCGGAAAAGTTAACTATGGTGATTATATTCGCCTTACCCCGGACACCAAAGCAGCCATTGCTGTCAATGGTAGCTCGCTTTGTTTAGGCGGGCTTGGATTTGATAAAACCTATACCGCAAATATTCGTGCGGGCTTGCCAGCCGCAGACGGGACAACTCTGGATCAGGCAAGCCGGGTTACAATCGCTTTTGGAGATAAACCAGCCTTTGTCGGTTTTGCTGGCGATGGCATTATCTTACCCAGACTAGAAGCTGATGGTCTTGGCATTGAGACGGTTAATGTCGATAAGGTAGAACTCAGTGTACGCCGTGTTTCTGACAGAACCTTATTTCAAAATGCGATAGATCAGGGCGAGGCAATTGGAGAAGATGAGTATTCTTCTTTGTATGGTGAGCGTGACGGTAGCCGTAATGGGGTTATGGTTTGGGAGGGGGAACTCGAAACGAAGGGTGATCGCAATAATGTTGCAACCACCGTCTTCCCACTTGGCGCGGCTTTAAAAGGACTGCAACCGGGAGTGTATTTCCTGAAAATGCAAGATGCGAGTGAAGGCGCCAAATCCGCCCGGCGAAAAGCGCAGGCATGGCGCTGGATCATGTATACGGATATGGCGCTTACAAGTTATCGCGGCAGTGACGGGATGGATGTGTTTGTACGCTCAATAGATACAGCCCGTCCGTTAACCGGTGTCGAGTTGGTTGTGCTTGCCCAGAATAATGATGTCCTTGCTAAAGCGAGTACAAATGGCGACGGGCGGGTGCGCTTTGATGACGGAGTGATGCGCGGAACGGGGCCGTTAGAACCGAAAATGGTTCTCGCTTATGGCAGTCAGGATGATTTTGCTGCTCTTGATTTCAGCCGTGCACCGTTGGATTTGTCTGAACGCAATATTGGTGGCCGCGCCGCGCCGCGTAAAGTTGACGGATTTGTCTATCTTGATCGCGGTATTTATCGCCCGGGTGAAACATTGCATCTGACTTCTTTGTTGCGCGATGATAATGGCGAGGCGGTCCTTGATCGTCCGGCAACTTTAAAAATTATGCGGCCCAACGGCACGCTCGCTCATGAAGAGCGTATTTCCCAAACCAGTATTGGCGGGTTTTCGACAAGCTATGATGTACCAAAATCTGCATCTCGCGGTTTGTGGAGTGCCCAGGTTTATGCTGATGGTGTGGACCGCGTCGGGCAGGTTGAGTTTTCTGTTGAGGATTTTGTGCCCCAGCGTCTCGGCGTTGAACTGGCGCTCGATGAAGAAACCCCGATCAACGCAAACGAACAGCGTGAGATGCTGGTCGATGTTCGATTCCTATACGGAGCACCAGGTGCTGGGCTGACTGTCGAGGGAGAGGTGCGCTACCGCGTTGATCCTAATCCGTTTCCTTCCCATAAAGGCTATCGCTTTGGACCCTCGAAAAATCCTGTTTTAGAGCGTTTTCGCAAATTGCCTAATGCGGTTACTGATGGAGAGGGTAAAGCGACATTCATACTCAATGGCGCGGATGCACCGGGGGCAAATGGCGCGCCTTTAAGGGCTGATATTGTTGTTGCGGCGATAGAGCCGGGGGGACGTGTTGTGCGAGAAAGTGCACGGGTCCCGGTACGCCATGATGACCGTTATGTGGGCGTGCGCCCTGAAGATAATAAGCCAAACTTTTCGCGCAAAGAAGAGAGTGTTTTGGAAGCGATTATTCTGGACCGCGATGGCGCGCTACAAGAAGGCGAGCTGGAATGGCGATTGGTGCGCGAGGAATATTGGTATGATTGGTATCGTGACGGGGAAAGGTGGCGCTGGCGTCGGTCTTACCGCGATGTTCTGATCGATGAAGGGCGCAGCAAAACGACCCTTGATGAACCGGCCAAAATTCGAAAAAAACTGGATAATGGCAGCTATCGTCTCGCTGTTTGGGAGACCGGTTCCACCACAAAAACAGAACGTAAATTCTATGTTGGCTGGCGCACTTATGGTGCGGGTACGGATACACCTGATCAGGCGGTTATTTCATCTGAGCAAGAAAGCGTTGTACCGGGAACAAGAGCCCGTTTATTTTTAGCGCCCCCTTATGCAGGTGAAGCCACCATCATTGTGGCGAGTGATAAAGTGCATATGGTCAAGCGCTTGAAAGTCGAAGAAGAGGGGCGGGAAATTATCATCGATACAGACCCTTCATGGGGGGCGGGTGGTTTTTATGTGATGGCAACCGTGGTGACGCCGCGCAATGCGATATCCCAACCAATCCCACGCCGCGCGATGGGCATTCACTATGTGGCCTATGATACTTCGGAGCGGACCCTGAATGTTTCGCTTGATGCGCCAGAGATTTTGAGGCCCCGTCAAAAATTGTCTCTCCCGGTTACAATTGAGGGTGCCAATAAAGGCGAAGCCGTTATGCTCAGCCTTGCTGCAGTCGATGAGGGCATTCTACGGTTGACGAAATTTAGCAGCCCTGATCCGGTTGGCCATTATTATGGTAAAAAACGCTTTGGTCTCTCAATTCATGACGACTATGGACGTATTTTAAATGCCAATCTTGGCGCGGCAACACGCTATGGCGGAGATCAGATTGGCGGCGAGGGGTTAACCGTCGTACCAACAAAATCCGTTGCCTTGTTTTCCGGTTTGGTAAAACTTGACCAAAACGGTAAGAGCGTTGTGGGGATTGATGTTCCCGATTTCAATGGCGAATTGCGCCTGATGGCAGTTGCATGGTCGGCAAATAAATTGGGCAATCACGCGCAGCCACTCACAGTGCGCGACCGTGTTCCGGCGCTGATTTCCTTGTCGCGGTTTTTAGCTCCGGGCGATGAAGCTACAGCAACATTGCTCATTGATAATGTTGATGGCGCTGCGGGTGACTATAATTTGAAAATTACGGGTTCTGGTCCAGTGAATTTGAACGAGGACATTACCCTCACTCTCGCAAAAGGAGAAAAGCAAACCCGTGAATTTGCCCTTTCGGCTTCTAGTTCCGGTATTGGACATGTCGCACTTGAGGTAACGGGTCCGGAGAATTTTGAAGTTTTCCGTGCTTATCCTATCGAGGTGCGCACCCCTTGGTTTCCAGTTACCGAGACATCAACAATTGCACAGCAACCCGGTGAGAAATTCACACCGACAAAAGCTTTACTCGCTGACTATGTGCCGGGAACGGGCGAGGTCACGCTTTCTTATTCTAGGTTAAACGGCGTGGAACCCGGCCCTCTGCTGGATGCGCTTTATCGCTATCCTTATGGGTGTACTGAACAATTAACCAGTTCGTCCTTTCCGCTATTGTTTGTAGATCGACTTGGCGGCGAAATCGGGCGCGGTCCGGACAGGATTGTGCGCCCGCGCGTGCAAACAGCAATCAATAAAATACTCGACCGACAAAGCCCGGACGGTGCGATTGGTCTGTGGCGAAGCGGGGATCGCTATGGCAATGTCTGGCTTGGCCCCTATGTCAGTGACTTCCTCCAGCGTGCGAGCGCAGAAGGGTACTCTGTTCCTGAACATGCTTTGGAATTGACCTATAATGCCCTTACCGAAATTGCCGATGTTCAACGCTGGACAAATGTCGGCTATATATTGCGGGTTAATGTTGGCGGAAATGTCGATAGTACCGAGCGTTATCGTTTGCGTGCGGCCGCCTATGCGCATTTTGTTCTGGCAAAAGCGGGGCGTGCTGATTTATCAGATGTGCGTTATTTTCATGATAGCTTGATGGGTAAAATAAAAAGCCCTCTCGCAAAAGCCCATATTGGCGCTGCCCTTGCGCGTTTTGGCGACAAAGCCCGCGCGGATAATGCATTTCGTGAAGCGCTTAAAGGCGAGGGCCACAATAATGATTATGACTATTACCAAACTTCGCTGCGGGATTCTGCGGGTATTATCGCGCTCATATCGGAGTCTGGTTATGACCATCTTTTAGAAGAGGCGACGGGCAATATGACGAAGGCCATGAAAGAGCCTCGCCAGATGCATACCCAGGAAAAAGCTTTTGTCTTAATGGCGGCCAATGAATTATTAAAAAATGCCGGCCCTGTTAATATTGCGGTTGATGGCTCTGACCTTGAAGGATTATCGCCTTCTCCCAGCTTTACTTTAAGGGATATCGATTTTGATGAAGGACGCTTATATGAAAACCGCTCGGATGGTCCCTTATTTTTATCGGTCACTAAATCTGGTGCCCCCAAAGGGCCACCTCTTGCGGTCAATAATGGCGTGAGCCTTACCAAACGCATTTTACATCGCGATGGCCGTGTTGCCAGTTTGAACACGGTCCAGCAAAATGATCGCTTTGTTATTACACTTTCGGGAAAGGCCAGTGACAAACGCCGCCACCCCCTTATCATTGCTGATTTATTGCCGGCTGGATTTGAGATTGAATCGGTTCTGCTCCCCAAGGGGCGTGATTATCCATGGCTCAAGGGTTTAAGCTATGCGCGCGTTAGCGAAGCACGGGATGACCGGTTTGTGGCTGCGGTTGATGTAACTAATGGAAAAGGCTTCACCCTTGCTTATGAAGTGCGGGCGATCACGCCGGGGCGTTATACTATGCCCGGTGCGGTGACCGAGGATATGTATCGGCCCGGTATTTCTGCCAGAACGTCGGGACGCGAAATTACAATTACATCTGCTGCGGGCCAATAGGCAGGGGCATGATTAAAGGAGCCGCGATAGCGGCGTCACCGGTTTATAAATGATGACGGCGATCGGCAAAATCATAATGCATATAAAGGGATGCGCAAAGAAGCGGCGCACCCTGCTTTATGGTTTTATCACCCTTTTCGCCTTTATTGCCTTATTGGATATAAGCTTCCCGCCGCCCTTGCAGGAACGTGAAAATTTCAGCCCACTGGTTATTGATCGCAATGGTAATTGGGTGCATGCCTTTATCAATAAAGATGGCAATTGGCGTTTTCATGCCGATATTGAAGCGCTCGATAGCGCGTTTATCGAGCGACTTTTACAGATAGAAGATAAACGATTTTATAGCCATAACGGCGTTGATTTACTGGCGGTGATCAGAGCGGCCCAAAGCGCAATTTCCTCTGGTCGAATTGTCTCGGGCGCTTCAACAATTACCATGCAGACGGCGCGATTGCTCGAGCCACGTCCGCGCCATCTTGGCTCAAAATTAATTGAAATGCTCCGTGCCCTGCAAATTGAGCGACGTCTTTCAAAAGATGAAATTCTCTCTCTATATTTAACCCTTGCTCCCTATGGAAGTAATATTCAGGGTATCCGCGCGGCAAGCCTTATCTGGTTTGAAAAAGAGCCGGGCCATTTAACCAATGCCGAGCAGGCTTTATTGATAGCCCTTCCCCAAGCCCCCGAAGCAAGGCGGCCTGATAGAAAGCCTGAAAATGCAAAATCCTCGCGGCAAAAAATATTAAACAAACTCATTGCGCTTGATCTTATAACGCCGCGCCGCGGCGAGGAAGCTGCAAGAGCGCCATTACCAAGCAAGAAACATGCATTTAAACAAGCCGCTTGGCATTTTGCTCACTCGGTTTCACGCGGGCCGGGAAGTTCGCAAAACAAAACGCAGCAAAACGCGTCAATCCAAGGGGTTGTGCACACTACGCTCGACATTGGTCTCCAAACTGGCGCTGAAAAGCTGGTTGCCCATTATGCAAAACAGTGGCGCGATGAAACCACCGCGGCCGTGATTATCGTCGATAATCATAGCCGTGATGTCAGGGCTTTGGTTGGCTCCTCAAGCCGTAAAGTCGCCGGCGGCTGGATTGATCTCACCAACGCGTTGCGCTCGCCGGGGTCAACGTTAAAGCCCTTCATTTATGGTTTAGCATTTGAAGATGGCTTGCTGAACGCAAATCAGGTGATCAATGATATGCCGCGCAGTTTTAGGGGCTATAGTCCCGAAAATTTTGATCGCACTTTTCGCGGGGAGGTACGCATTCGTGAAGCCTTGCAGCATTCGTTAAATATTCCTGCGGTTGCGGCTTTGGAGAGTGTGGGGAGTGCGCGGTTTTCTGCGGCCGTTAATATGGCGGGTGCGGATTTAAAAACCCGGGCCCGCGCCGATAAAAAAGATGGATTGGCTCTCGCACTCGGCGGGGCTGGTATCCGGATGCGCGATTTGGCAAGCCTTTATGCAGCCCTTGCACAAGATGGTAAAATACACCCTTTGCGTGTTGTTATGCCCTCTGGAGATCAAAACAAAAAGAAACAAGTCCTTGGTGAGGGTGGATATCAATTTATATCGGCACAAAATGCAAAAAAGATTGCAAAAATTCTTTATGATGTCCCCTCCTTAAAAGGGCGTGCTCCGGCTAAATTAGTGCAAAATGCCCCCAATATCGCCTTTAAGACGGGTACGTCCTATGGGTTTCGTGATGCTTGGGCGGCAGGATTTAACGATCAGCATACAATTATCGTCTGGGTAGGGCGGGCGGATGGCGCTCCGCGTCCGGGAGCAACAGGCCGCAAAGTTGCTGCGCCGTTATTATTTTCCCTGTTTGACCTGATCGCGCGGGAAAATCTTGATCAAGATCCCATTGAAAATGAGGCTATCGATAATGGGGATGAGAATATAGAAGATCTGCTATTGGTAACTATTCCTGATCATGAGGAGGGAATATATCCCGTCAAATCACACCCGCCCAGTATTGTGTTTCCGCAAAATGGCATAGAGATTTTTATTGGACCGAAAACCGCCAAACGCGGCATTGCTCTTAGTGGGCGCGGCGGGGCTGGGCAGGCGAGTTGGTATGTGGAGGGACAAAAAATATTTCCTGACCCTCTTGGACAGCGCCATTTGTGGTTTCCCGAGCGTGGCGGTTTTTATACGATTGCGATGGTTGATGAATCTGGTAAGTCAGCGAAGGTTCAGGTGCGTGTACGGACAAAAATATAATCTTGCAAAAAAATCTTTTGAGATAAACCGGCGCAAATTTTCTGCCGGAATTTGTGCGCTTTCCCTACCCTTTGGAGGTGTAAGAGCCTTGGCAAAGAGTGGTGTTAATAATTTTAACGCCTCCGGCGCAACCGCGTTAAGCGGTCATCGGTTTCGATCGGGGGAAGAAAATTGTGTAATTGCAAATATCATAAGTCCTGAAAATGATGTTTTGTTAAATAATGCCCGGCAATTTTCTCGTATGTCACGAAATATGCTCCAGTCCATTCTTGATAAAGATAATTATGTGATTGAATATACGGGTGAAGTCACACGGTGGGGCGATAAAGTTGTGCGATTGCCAAGTTTGCGCGCAAAGGTAAATAGCCTCCAAGAGGATTTAATCGTGCGCGGCGCAGCGCGGGTCATGCCGATTAATTCTGATTATGATGAAATTAATACGCTTCTTGCCCTGGAGGAAAAGGCCAGAAACGAACAAAAGGGTTTATGGGCGCTTTCGTGGTATCGTATGCGTGATGCCAATAATGTTAGTGATGCGCGCGATTGTATTGGCAGCCAACAAATATTTTCCGGCCGGATTGTCGGGGTCGGAAAATTTGGCGGACGTTGGTTTTTAAATTTTGGCGATGACTATAAAACCGATGTGACCGCAACCATCGATAGCCGTGCCGCTAGGCAATGGTCCAAATTCTGGTCCATAGAGGCGGAAGATTTAAAAACTCTGGAGGGTCAAACGGTCAGTTTTCGCGGTTTTGTCGAATGGATTAATGGTCCGTCAGTTGCGGTAGGACATTCCCTCTGCCTGATACCAAAATGTATTGACGCGCAATTATGTGCGTAAACTATTCATCGTATATTGATCCTCTCATTAAAGAGGGCGATGAATATGAGCTTTTTCGGATTCCCGCTTTCGCGGGAATGACAAGGGGGGCGGAAATGATAAGAAGGGCGGGTATGATTGCTAGGGTGGGATGAAACTGATAGCTAGTGCGCTTAAAAAATTCAAGACATATTCAGAGAACGGATATAGTCGCGCATGGTTTCGCCAAATTCCGGATGATCAATACCGAGTTTGATATTTGCCTGCATCCAGCCGGTTTTGGACCCGCAATCATAAATAGGCCCATCACAAATGCAGGCATGAAAATCTTGTTGTCCTGCGAGTGTATTCATGGAGTCCGTTAACTGGATTTCTCCGCCAGCACCGCGTTCCTGGGTTTCCAGCAATTTAAAGATTTCCGGTTGAAGAATATAGCGGCCAATAATGCGTAAATTGGACGGAGCCTCTTCTGGCGCGGGTTTTTCGATCATGCCGGACATTTTAACGAGCTTGCCTAGATTTTCCGTTGGCGCAATCACCCCATATTTGCTGGTGTCTTGGAGAGGGACTTCCTCGACAGCAACGAGATTGCCGCCCGTCTCTTCATAGGATTGAACCATCTGTTTCAGAAATCCCGGTGAGGTGGGCACGATCTCATCTGGCAGGGATACGGCAAAAGGCTCGTTTCCAACCAGCTCCCGGGCGCACCAGACTGCATGGCCTAGTCCGAGAGGGGCTTGTTGGCGGGTGTAGGAAATATTGCCGGCCTGAGGAATTGTATTGATGACGCTTTCAAGAATTTCGGTTTTGTTTTTTACCTCTAGCGCATGTTCAAGCTCGAAAGAATGATCGAAATAATCTTCAATTGCGCCTTTACCTCTTCCGGTTACCAGAATAATGTGTTCAATACCGGCGTCATATGCTTCCTGGACAACATAATCAATCAGTGGACGGTCTATAACTGTAAGCATTTCTTTTGGTGTTGTTTTTGTTGCGGGAAGTACGCGCGTTCCCATCCCTGCAACAGGCACTACCAATTTTCTGATTTTCATCATGATGTTATCTCATTCTTTAAGTCGTGATTTAGTCTGGAACTTTGTTAATGGGGCTGTCACCAACTTCTATCGAGCCGTCGATAGCGATGGGATCAAGCTGGCGAATATTTTCTGCCAGAACAGGGCGATGTATATCAACCCGGCGCAGCGCATCTTCGCGTAAATCTGCATAGAATAGATTAAACGATTGCGCGCGCCATTGCTGGCCAAACCAGTGTCTTCTTCGTAAAAACCGTTTTTCAGGCTTGTCGATAATCAAAACGCCCTCAACACACTGCGCGCCTATAGCCTGTTTAATGATCGGTGGTTCCTGTTCAATAACGAGGCCTGTCGCTGAAGCGCCGCCGCGATGGCTTTTTGCGTCGATATAGTCCTTCGTGCTGGTCCATGATAATGGATTAATGCAAAGCATTTCCTCATCTGTGACAGTTGTGAACTGTTCAGCGCTATCAATCATTAAAGTGCGATTACGGGTACGGGTGACTTCATGTTTTAAGCTTGCCTCATAAGCATTATAGGATATCAGACATCCGGTTTGCTGAGGGGATTGGCAAGCGGGGACGCCCATATGATTATTCTCAACCAGCGAGATAGGAACTCCGTAATTAATCACATAAGCGGCGGCGAGGCGTTCACGGAGCTCTTTATTGTTGGCAAAAAACTCGCGTAGTAATCCTGTAAGGTATAATCCGCCCTGTTCATAGCCAACCAGAATAAGCGGGCGTTCCGGGTTGGCTGCGCTTAAATATTGGATAAAGGCGGATCGGACATCTGTGTAAGCTAATCGCTGGGATGCGACGCCATCATATTTGTGGGTAAATCTGGAGAACAAAGTTGATTGGCGATAACGCGGAGCAAAAATTTCGCCAACGGTAAAAAAGGGGCCAATCTCATTGGGAATAGAGATCTGTTCGAGAACGGTTGTTGCATCCGCATCATGGATATCTGCGTTCCAATTTGCCTTGTCATAATAGCCATTGCCGTGGATGTAGAAAATCTCGGCAATTTTAGAGGCATCTTCTCCGGATAAATTATCGCTCTCCTGGCTCACTCTTGGATATTGGGTTTGCGTGCTGGGCCATAAAGCCCATGCGTTTTTGCCAGTGTTGGGTCCAGTATCTGGCCGAGTATCTGGGTCCTGCGTTTCGCGCTCTTGGCCAAAATCGCGGCGATAATCGGGTGCTGGTGGTTTTTTGACGGTTAGAAAGGGCGTTCGTGGATTAATGGTATGACGGCTCAAATTGTCCTGAAAAATATAGATACCCAGTAGCAAAAGCCCGCATACGAGAACGGGTACCGTAAATATTAATATAAATCTCCTTTTCATTGCCCTGTTAACGCCTTATCTAGATATCAGTGTAAATCTATTGAAAAATCAGAATCCTGCAGTCTCTTATAACGTGTTCTAGTCGTTTTGCGCTGGTTTTAACAGCTACATTAGGGATAACAAGGTTATCTGTTGCGATGGCGTAATTTTGGACGGATATTTTTATTTTTAAGGGTATACGCCCGGATAGAAGCTGGTTTTGAGCAATGGGATTATGTGCTAGAGCACGCTATAGTGCGCACGCGAAAACACGAGCAAGAATGAGTATATTATGACCGATAAAAAGGGGAATGACAAAGGATCCGGGGTAGGTCACCAATCCTCAAATTCAACCAATAAAGGATTTCAGGATCTGGGGGGTGATTTTTCGGAAAGTCTCTCCAAAGGGGGCGATCCCCTGATTAAGCCGACCCGAACCAGCTTTATGAGCAGATTACGCTCGAATTTTTTCGCCGGCGTTGTGATCGCAGCGCCCTTTGGTATTACCGCTTGGTTAATGTGGTGGCTGTTTACCGGGCCGCTTTCCAATGTAGATCAATTCGTCAAAAAATGGTTTCCCAATAGCGGAAATCAGCTTGTCGATGCATTTATAACTAACTTCCCCTTTATCGGTGTTGTCGTTGCTATTTTTGTTCTGATTTTTTTAGGAGCATTAACGCGAAATTTTATCGGGAGCTCAATTTTAAATGCGTGGGAGCGTTTGGTTGATTCCGTTCCGGTTGTTCGCAACCTCTATGGTTTCTTTAAAAATGTTTTCGAGACTGCCCTGCAACAATCTGATCGCTCTTTCAAAGAGGTTGCATTGGTTGAATATCCAAGGCCGGGGGTTTGGGCAATGTCCTTTGTTGTCGGAGATGCCAAGGGAGAAGTAAATGAAATGCTCAATGATAAGGGGGATGATCTGGTCAGCATTTTTGTGCCAACTGTCCCAAATCCCACATCCGGCTTTCTTCTCTTTGTCTCGCGAAGTTCCTTGCGCATTTTGACCATGAGTGTTGAGGAAGCGGCGAAAGTGGTCTTCTCCATGGGGCTTGTGGTGCCCGAAACCCAGGATCCGGACTTGGCGGTCAGACGTCTTGAGGCCGTGGCTGAGGAAATCAGTAGTGAGCAGGATAAGCCAAAACGTAAATCCTGGCTTGGTGGCAACTCTAAAGCCAGTTAAGGTTTTAAGGTTAGGGTGAGACTGAATTTTCTTTCACAGTGCGTTTAAATGTTGCGCCAGAAAATCAAAAACGCGCCTAACTCTGGGGCTTGATTTTAGCTCCGTATGTGCAGCAAGCCAGATCGGAAGCCGGGCCACCTCGCCGGCGATCATGACACGGACTAAATCAGGTTCCTTTTCTCCGATTTTAACCTGATTAAACCCGATACCAAAACCTGCCAATACCATTTTCCAGCAAAGGACTTGATCGTCTGATCTGAAAGCAAAAAATGTTCGGTCAACTTCCATTCCTCCATTTTTAAAGCCATCAATAATTTGAGTGTCTCTATCATAACCAATAAAATCGTGATGGGTCATATCCTCTAAAGTCTTGGGCATTCCGCGACGTTTGATATAATCTTTACGGGCAAACATGCCGATTGCATGCTCGCCCACTTTACGGGCAATAATATCAGACTGCGTTGGTCGATACATACGAATAGCAATATCGGCTTCACGGCGTAATAAGTTATCGGTTTTATCCGATGCTACGATCTCCAGAGTGATTTCCGGTTCGAGCGCACGCAGGGCCGTTATGATGTCTGGTAATATGTAGGTAGCAACAATCCGGCTGGCAGTAATGCGTACACTGCCAGAAAGATTCTGGGTTTTTCCATCCAGGGACATAGAAAGACGCGCCGCCGCGTCAGCCATGTCTTTAACATGGCCCATAAGCGCCTCACCCGTTGCCGTTAATGCAACACCATTAATATCTCTGTCAAAAAGACGTAGACCAATTTGTTGTTCAAGAGTGGAGATATGCCGACTGATTGTCGGCTGGCTGGTTTGTGTGGCTCTTGCAGCAGCTGAAAGGGAGCCATGTTCGCCAACAGCGGCGAAACTTTTCAGGAGGCTCCAATCCAGATTATTTAAATTATCCATCTGTGAGTGGCCCCCCAATTTATCCATACCCCCCCGGCTATTCATGCCTATTCCATTCACGTTTTTATCTATTCATATTTGAATATCATAATGCATTATTGGCAAATTGATACATTAAATGTGGATGGATAGAGTATTTCTGTCAAGTTTAAAAAGGGGATTTGAAAATGCCGAAATCTGTTCTGGTTCTGGGTGCAAAAGGACGGTTTGGCCGTGCTGCTATTGGAGCCTTTGGCCAAGCGGGATGGAGAGTGCGCGGCTTTGCACGCAATTGGCAAGATGGGCCAGCGCGCCATACAGACACCACCTATGATCCCATAGAGGGTGATGCATTCGATATAAACGCGGTGACCAAAGCAGCGCATGGCTGTGATGTCATCGTTAATGCTCTCAATCCGCCTTATGAGAAATGGTCCCGCGAGCTCCCGCGCTTAACGAGCAGTGTGATAGGCGCGGCCAAAGCCACCGGCGCGCGGGTTATGATCCCCGGCAATGTCTATAATTACGGGACACAAATGCCCATGACGCTCTATGAGGATACGCCCCATTGTGCAGATACCCGAAAAGGGGTGATGCGTGTACAGATGGAACAGGCTTATGCGCTCGCCTCGAATGCCGGGGTGCGTACCATAATCTTGCGCGGGGGTGATTTTTTGGAGCGCGAAAAAACCGGGAACTGGTTTGATAGCTATATGAGCGCGAAAATATCAAAAGGAAAATTCACCTATCCAGGCCCCCTTGATCGACTTCATGCCTGGGCTTATTTGCCCGATATGGGGCGGGCTATGGTTGAATTGGCGCAGATCGAAGAAGAATTACCCGTCTGCGTGACCTTCGGGTTTGAGGGATATAATTTAACCGGCGCACAATTAGTCTCAGCAATTGAGAATGTGTACGGGAAAAAATTAAAAGTCGGGTCAATGCCTTGGCCTGTCATGAAAACTTTAGGTTTAGTAATCCCGTCTATTCGAGAAGTTATGGAGATGCGTTATCTTTGGCAGGTGCCCCACGGTATCGATGGCAGTAAGCTCTTTTCTATATTGCCAGATTTTAAATCTACGCCTCTGGAGGTAGCATTGCGAGATTGTCTGCATCTGGATTGAGGGGGCTTTAGTTGAAATAATCACAAAGCTAAAAAATTGCTGACCAGTTAATGGGCGTTGCACACTCTTTAGTATATCGTTATTGGCAGTGTTTAGGACTTGAGTGATTAAGGAAAAAGCTATGAAGGTTGACATCGTCGATGTTAGTGATCCGCAAGTGATAGAGTTGGTCCAACTTCATACTGAGGGCATGATCGAAAATTCGCCCCCCGACAAAAGTTTTGCTCTTGATGTTAGCGCCTTGCAAGCGCCAGAGATAAACCTTTATGGGGCATGGTCCGAGGGTGCATTGATGGGGATTGGTGCATTAAAGACATTATCCCCCAATCAAGGCGAGATAAAATCCATGCGTACGGACCATAATTTTTTAAGGCGCGGCGTGGGGGCTAAAATCCTTGAGCGTATTATCCTTGATGCGGAAAAAATGGGTTTAAAGCGGTTAAGTCTGGAAACCGGCGTTGGAGAAGTTTACCAGCCCGCCCTTTCTCTTTATCGGCGCTATGGCTTTGAAAGCGGGGATGCATTTGGTGACTATGCCAGCGCGGAACTGGACTATTCTGGCGACTTCAATCAATTCCTGCACTTGGATCTTTAAGTGTAAGGTGAATTGATATTTGGCCCACTCATTTGCCGCGCGTTAACTGTAGCCGCACGGTTTAAATGAGAAAACAAGTTTGCATCTGGAAGATCCATTTGCTAGTCTTCTTTGATGCACAAGATGATGACCATACAACGACAGCAATCAAACCAGCGATCTTCGGTGGTTTGTGCTTGTGCATGTCCGCGAGAATAGTTTTAGCTTTAAGCTTACTATCTCAATTCATACAAGCCTCGCCGCCTCCGGCGGGGTTTTCCTTTTGGGGCTGCGCCAGATCCGGTGTCGCACTTAAAGCCGAAAAGGAAAAAAGAAATGACATATAGTTCAGATATTGAAATCAACCGTGTCGTCAGCGGGCTGATTGATCATACATTGCCAAAACCGGAATGGACCCACAATGCGCATTTTGCTGCTGCTATTGGCCTATTATCTGATGGTCAAAGAGATGTTTTTGGCCAAATGCCATCAATTATAAGAACATATAATGAGGCAACGGGGGTGGAAAGTTCAGATAGTGATGGATATCACGAAACGATTACGATGGCGTCCTTGCGCGGTGCAAAAGATTTTCTAAATAAGGCCCCCGATGAACAACCTTTATATGTGACAGTCAATGCTTTGCTGGCCACGCAGATGGGCCGCAGTGACTGGTTGCTGGAGTATTGGTCCAAGGAGAAGCTCTTCAGTGTGGAGGCGCGCTATCGCTGGGTCGACCCCGATCTTAAATCGTTTCCCTTTTAAATTCATGGCCTTTTAAACTCGAGATTGCTGCAGGACTTTTGTGCTGCAGCAATTATCCGGGTGATATCATCTTCATTCATGCGCCAATCGTCAATGCTAACACGCATTGCCAGCGCAGCCGTGCTCCGTTGAAAAAGCTCAACACGGTTCCTCATTAGGCAGAATAGATTTGACTTAGGCTCTACTTTAGAGGGCGGGAATATAATAGCTTATCTTCATTTCTAAATTAAAAAAAATAATACTAACCAACCATCATTGCTGAAGTAATGCCGTGAATAACTGGTTTGACAATTTGTGTTGGACCTATAGAGTGAATGATTAAATGCTCAGGGAGAGAGATATGTCGCGCCGTCCACCAAATCCAAAAAAATTATCGCTCGCAGATTTAAAACCAGGTGATGTCCTGCTTTCAGGCGGTGATAGTGACATTGATAAAATCATCATGATGCTGGATGAGGGTGACTATAGTCACGCTACACAATATATCGGTATAGAGAATAATACGCACATGGTTGTAGAAGCCACAACACACGGCATCAAATACGAAACCATTGATGTTGATGTTAACGCGCAAAACCTCATTGATGTGTATCGGTATGTATCTGACGATGGCAATCATCTGGGAGATCAAGACTGGCCGGTGGCGCCAATTTTAACGCAAGCAAAAAGTTTCGTTGGGGGCGCGTATGCTTATAGCGATTTGCTCCTGGTTGCGGTTGCGCTCATGGCAAGTGAACTCCCCACAGATTCAACTGAACGTGAATTTCTGCGTCTTGCGCTAATGCAGATACAACATGAAATCGTAAAATGGCTGGATGAGAATTCTGACAAAACGCCCATGACTTGCGTGCAAGTCGTTTCTTCAAGTTATTATCAGGCGCAGGCGACCCCCGCCAATAAGTATGGGATTGATGCCATCATCAATGGTGCGCGCAAAAACCCTTTCACAGCATCGACTCCAGAAGTTTATGATGCATTGAAAAGCAACCTTATCGATACAATCAACGATTTACACGATAATTCAGGAATGCGCCGGACAATCGGATCAGCGTTTCTTCCTTTGGGATCATGCACGCCGCGAGATTTGGCATATAGTCCAAACTTGACCTTTGTTGGATGTTTGAAGGATACGCGCCACGCAAAAAATGCAGCCAAGAAATGGTTTAAATTCGGTCGATAAAACGATCTCAATACAAACCGATAATGGAGAAAGGGGGTTTAAAATGGTAAATTTGACAACAAAACCTCTTTCCTCCTTGTCAGCTAAGCTGCTCGATAGCGCCGCGGGGCAAAGTGCAGAGACAAAAAAGAAAAAGCGAATAGAGGGGCGCATTGAAAGTCAAGTCGGGCAAAAAACAAGCTCACCTGCGAAGAAACTTTCTATACGAAAACCTAAATCCATTGCTGCGCCAGCATTATGCAACCCTCTTTTGTTGAGATTGAATAATATCTCATGGCTCAATCCATATTTGATTTTTATCCTATTCATGGCAATATTCCTGCCACCAACAATAATCTTGGATCTACCCTCAGCAAATGCCCTACAGATTAGCTATACGAGCGCATTATGCCTGTATCTCGTCAAGCAATATGAGAAGAATTTGGATCGATTGCGCCCTGATCTTGATCTCTCGGAAAATGCCTACGCTGAATTGAGAAAACGTATTACCCATGTTTCTAGAGTAAAGTTCACATTGATGACTTTGTCTTCAATCGTTTTTTTACTCGTTGCAAATTCTACAAATCCCAAGGTGCGTGCCTTCTTAGCTGGTGAGCAGGTTCCCACTGGATTCTTGCTCGGCTTTTTTATGGCTCTCTTCACATGGGTGATTATTTTGCAGGCAACGGCAATCATCATTAATGGCGGATTTATTTTTCGCCGTGTTGGTAAGCGCAACACCAAGATTAACCTTCTCAATACTGATAACCTAATCGTTTATTCTCATGTCGGGTTAAAGACTTTGTTTGCGATGGTCAGTACATTATTGGTGATCCCCATTGCCCTCATTGTTGATGGTTTGAACCTATTAGGTCCGTCTTTGATAATTCTCATTTTGGTTTCGCCGTTTTCCATTATCGCATTCTATTTGCCCGTTTCCGGGATCGTAAAAAAATTACGTCAAACCAAGAGCCGGGAAATCGAAGTTATCAATCAAGCGCTCAATGGCGATTATTCTTCCCTTTCACACTCCCATTTGAAACAGAATACTAGCGATATGAATCAGATGGATTTGATCAATTATAAAACTTATATTAATTCCGTTCGTGAGTGGCCGATCAATGCATCCGTAACAATAAGATTGATCGCGCTGGTCATTTTTCCAGTACTGACATGGATGTTCTCACTTTTCGCCGATACTGTTGCAGGGTTTTTCGTTGCAAACCAATTGATCCCATGGTTGGATAAAACCATAGCGCCGTAAAACGGATGATGGCCTAATCAAAACTGGATTAGGCTCACAAGGCGCATTTTACCTCTGCTATTGGAATTTTAAACGTGAGACTGCTGCAGGACTTTTTGAACTACTGCAATTGTCCGGCTGACATCCTCCTCATTTGTGCGCCAATTGACAACGCTAACGCGCATTGCTCGCGTGCCGCGCCATAAGGTGGAGGAGAAAAAAGCCTCGCCAGTTTTATTGATCTGTTCAATCATATTCAATGTGTACTGATTATTTTCTTCATCACTCGCCCCGGGCCGTTCAAAACGGATTAGTCCCTGATTAAGGGTCGGGGCGGCGAGGACACGTACCCCCGCCAGAGCGCCAATGCCATTTACAATGGCTTCGCAATAAGTGCAGCATCTATCTATCATATCTTCTACGCCGCTGCGCCCCAGTTCTTTTAGGCTTGCATAAACCGGAATAGCGCGGGCACGGCGTGACCATTCCATGTTCCAGTCAATCTGGTCGCGGGCAATATTTTCTGTTGCGATATATTCCGCCGATAAAGTCATAGCGGCCCGGTGGGCTTTGCTATCGCGAATGATGGCGATACCGCAATCATAGGGTACATTTAGCCATTTATGGCCATCGGTTGCCCAGCTATCAGCAAGCTCGACACCAGCAAGTAAGTGGCGCTTGGCGCGGCTTGCTCTGGCATATAACCCAAATGCACCATCAACATGCACCCATGCACCAAATTCTTTGGCGACAGGAATGAGTTCGTCAAATTCATCAAAAGCACCAACATTCAAATCGGCTGCATTTAAACAAACAATTTTTGGACCCTTGGCTTGTGAGAGAACCGCGCGCAGATCCCCCGCTTGCATTCTACCCATCTCATCGGTTTTTACGGTGATGTGGGAGTTTTGTCCAAATCCTAAAAACCTTGCTGCCCGTTCAATTGAACCATGACGATTGCCGCTGGTAATCAGGTGGATTTTTGGAGCTCCGAACATCCCTTGTTCATTGAGGGCCCAGCCAGCTTGTTCCAGAACCGATAATCTTGCTGCGGCAAGCGCGGTTGTATGGGCCATCTGGCATCCAGTGGTGAATGCAAAAGACGCCTCGCGGGGCAGATCGAGCAAATCTTTCATCCAGTTTCCGGCAACCTCCTCGATGATACTGGCAGCTGGAGACACCGCAAACATGGAGGCATTCTGGTCCCAGGCGGTCACCAGTAAATCTGCTGCAAGAGCCGAGGCCAGGCACCCGCCATTCACCCAGGCGAAAAACCGGCCACTAGAATTGATATTTAATCCCGACTCTGCTGCTTTTGCCAGATCAGTGATGATTTTTACAGGATCAGCGCCCGATTCAGGGAGAGGCATATCAAAACTCGCGCGCAGGGCTTCAACGCTTGCCACTGCCCCAACCTTGGCCTCATTAATATTGCCCAGCCAGCGGCGGGTATAGGTATAAGCTTCTTCAAGAGCCTCAAGTTCCGGTTCTTTGGTCATGGCTTTCTCTCCCGTTGACTGCACGATCGTCTGAGTAAAATCGTCTGATTCGTGCGACATCATTACAGTAGCAAGGCAGCTGAGTATCTGTATAAAAAATGCAACACGGCTGACTCGTGGGCTTGATTTTCAGGGAACTCTTTGCAATTTTCCCTCAAATTCTCGGGCTGGTCGGGATAATAGAATTCCGCTATAGGGGCGGTACAATTAGGTGAAACGAATATATCTTAAAGGTGGGGCGTCCGCCCGGCTAATTTAATGAACAGTAGAGTCAAGTTTCTGACTTCATCGTCACTAGCCATACGATGGGTTATGAATAAATTGAACGTTGTGTAGATGTCTCCTTGGGGGTTACCCGCGGGGCTACACCATAGGAAGGTAAATCATGGGCTTAGAACTTTGGTTGGTCATAGCGGCCGGCATACTTGCAATTATTTATGGGGTTGTCACTGCGCGATCCGTTATGGCTCTCTCCGCAGGCAATGAGCGTATGCAAGAGATAGCCGGGGCTATTCAAGAGGGGGCGCAAGCCTATTTGAATAAACAATATACGACTATTGCAATTGTGGGGGGTGTCACCTTCGTTGCATTGCTGCTGGTTTTCGGGTTTGATCCCATCCCAGCTGCGGGCTTTCTAATCGGGGCGCTTCTGTCTGGTCTTGCCGGTTATGTCGGGATGATCGTATCGGTTCGCGCAAATGTGCGCACCACACAAGCGGCCAGTGAAAGCCTTGGACAAGGTCTTTCCGTTGCGTTCCGCTCGGGCGCGGTTACCGGCATGTTGGTTGCCGGTCTCGCTCTTTTGGGAATTGCCGGATATTATGCCATCCTTGTGCACGGATTTGGAAATGCGCCGGAGAGCCGGGCCGTTGTAAATGGTCTGATTTCCTTGTCTCTTGGTGCTTCGCTAATTTCTGTATTCGCCCGGCTTGGCGGCGGTATCTTTACCAAAGGTGCCGATGTTGGCGGCGATATGGTGGGTAAAGTGGAAGCGGGCATCCCTGAAGATGATCCACGCAATCCTGCGACAATCGCCGATAATGTTGGTGATAATGTTGGTGATTGCGCTGGTATGGCGGCTGACCTTTTTGAAACCTATGTGGTGACGATTGCAGCAACCATGGTGCTTGGCTCAATTCTCTATCCTTCGGTGGCTGGTACATTGATGTTTTATCCACTGGCGATTGGTGCCGTTTGTATCGTGACATCGGTCATTGGTACATATTTTGTACGACTTGGCGGTGGATCGACCAATATTATGGGGGCCCTTTATAAAGGTCTTATTGTTACTGGCATTTTGTCATTGATCGCAATTACTCTTGTGACCAGTACCATGTTTGGCGTTGGCGATGAGATTGCCAATACTGGCCTAACCGGTATGAACCTGATTTTATGCGGGACTGTTGGTCTGGCGATTACGGGTCTGATCGTGGTTATCACCGAGTATTATACAGGCACCGGGTTTCGCCCCGTTAAGTCTGTCGCCAAATCTTCTGAATCTGGACATGGTACGAATGTGATTCAAGGGTTGGCGGTATCTCTCGAAGCAACAGCGGCCCCGGCGGTAGTGATCGTGATTGGTATTATCATGACCTATAATCTCGGCGGTCTATACGGTATTGCAACAGCGGTTACGACCATGCTTGCTTTGGCCGGTATGATTGTTGCGTTAGATGCATTTGGTCCGGTTACTGATAATGCTGGCGGTATTGCTGAAATGTCCGGCCTTGAAGGGTCGGTGCGCGATACCACAGATGCTCTTGATGCGGTTGGAAACACCACTAAAGCGGTTACCAAAGGATATGCGATTGGTTCTGCCGGTCTTGGTGCGTTGGTATTGTTTTCTGCCTATACAAAAGACATTGAACATTTCACTAACCACCCGGACGAATACCCATGGTTTGCCGGTGTTGTCGTCGATTTCTCTCTTTCAAATCCTTATGTGATTTGTGGTTTGTTTATCGGTGGTCTTTTACCCTTCTTGTTTGGCGGTATTGCCATGCAGGCGGTGGGCCGGGCAGCGGGTGCAATCGTTGAAGAGGTACGCCGTCAGTTCAAGGCTGATCCTGGAATCATGGAAGGCACATCCCGTCCTGATTATGCGAGGGCCGTTGATATGTTGACCGGTGCGGCGATCAAGGAAATGGTTGTTCCATCATTACTGCCGATTTTTTCACCGATTGTCTTGTTCTTTGCTATCGGCACAATCGCTGACAAAGCCCAAGCACTATCTGCACTTGGTGCGATGTTGATCGGTGTGATCATCACAGGTCTTTTCGTGGCGATTTCCATGACCGCTGGTGGCGGTGCATGGGACAATGCCAAGAAATATATCGAAGATGGCAATCATGGCGGTAAGGGCTCCGAGGCTCATAAGGCCGCGGTAACCGGTGATACAGTTGGTGATCCTTACAAGGATACAGCTGGTCCTGCGGTCAATCCGATGATTAAAATTACCAATATTGTGGCGTTGTTAATGCTGGCCGTATTTGCTGGTATTGGCGCTTAAATCGTCATCTTATTTAATTGGTTTTGAAACAACGGTGTGATTTCACACCGTTGTTTTTTTATGGGCAGTTTTTTTTAAGGTAGTTTGCGTTTCATACTTTCTTTTTTGCGCGCAGACCCTCATGTATAGACAATGATAACTAAGGCTAAAATTTCGGCAATTCTCTTTGATTGTGACGGGGTTCTCGTCGATAGCGAGGCTTTGGGCCTGGATGATAGCGTAACCTTCTTGCGAGGGCACGGTTTTGACTGGAGCGCGGCTGATCTGGTGCGCGAATTTACCGGTTACCGCGATGATGTTTTTCGCACTATTTTGGAAAACGCCTATATAGATATTCATGGGAAAAAGCCGACATCTGCGTTGTTTGAGGGGCTTGTGGAGGCGCGTCGACGGTTGAAAGATCAATTACAAATGGTTCCAGGGGCTGATCGCGCGGTAAATTACGTTCGTGATCAAGGATATGCATTAGCCGTTGCCTCTTCTTCAAAGCAAATTTATCTTGATCGGAAACTCAACCATACTGGCCTGACCCCCTTTTTTGAACCACACATTTATTCAGCTGAAGGGTTAAAACATGGCAAACCCGCGCCCGATATTTTTCTTCATGCCGCCAGGTCAATTGCCAAACCGGCCGAAGATTGCCTCGTATTGGAAGATAGTGTTCAAGGGGTGAAGGCCGGTCTTGCCGCCGGGATGAGGGTTTGGGGTTTTTGCGGCGGTGGGCACTGTTTTGAAGGTCATGGCGAGCGACTGGAAAATGCGGGCGCGCACCTTGTTATCGATAATTTTGAGGAATTTGTGTTAGCCATCAAAGGCCTGGAAGCCTCGTAAATACCATTCAGGTCATCTCAAAACCCCTGCCTTTTCAGATTTCTTAGCTCCACTTTCTCGCCCTACTTCTCGCAAGCGCAGCCATCCTTGTAATTGGCACAGCCTCCGTTATGATATATCAAAATCATTGAGTAGGTATGCCCCAAAACAGTTCCCCCAAACCGTCCGTAGTGTATAAAAATAACGACAATCAATCACCTGATCAGAGAAATTCTGATACAGGTTTTTATAGTGGTTTTAATAAATATGTTGCGATAAGTGCAAAACTATTAGTTGGCCTACTGATTTTGTGGACGGTAACTAATCCAAAAGACTCAGCCGAAAAATTACTTGAAATACAAGCCTACACCATCTCCCATTTCGGGGGATGGTATATTTATGTCACAGCCTTTTATTTGATCACCTGTCTGGCTTTGGCGGTTATCCCCAGAACCGGCAGGATCAAGCTAGGTAAGGATGACGAGAAGCCGGAATTTTCCAATTTCTCATGGTTCTCGATGATGTTTGGCGCAGGTGTTGGCGTTGGTATGCTGACTTATGCTACCGGCGAGCCAATTTTCCATTTCCAAAGCAATCCCGACGTTCTCAAAGGCGCAACGCAGGCCTTGAGTGAAAATAATATTGCTGCGACTTATAAATGGACATTGCTTCATTATGGCCTGACCCCATGGGCAGCTTACGGCATAGTGGGAATGGCACTGGCCTATTTCAGTTATAATAAGGGCATGCCGCTCACAATGCGATCGGCGCTTACCCCATTATTTGGCAAGTACACCAATGGGGTGTTGGGAAATATTATTGATGTTATTGCTATTCTTGCCACCATTATTGGTGTGGGAGTAACCATCGGTCTTGGTGTAAAGCAATTTGTCTTTGGTGCTTTTTATATATCCGATGCAAGCTGGATTCTTGACGAAGATGGTCAACCGACGCTTACTTCTCTTTATATCGCCCTTGCAATTGTCACCCTTGCGTCAATGCTATCGGCCTTATCTGGTGTCGGGCGAGGCATTAAATGGCTCTCCAATCTGAATATGGTGCTGTCGGTTTTCCTTTTATTGTTTTTTCTGTTTTTCGGGTCTGCTCTATTTGCCCTTAAGTGGGGGGCGATTGGCATGTTGGAGTATATCAAAGAATTACCCATCATGTCATTTACTGTATGGCCAGATGACGGAACGGAACTCGGCAAAAGTCTATTTGACTGGCAGGGTGCTTGGACAATTTATTATTGGGCATGGTGGATCGCTTTTGCGCCATTTGTGGGCATATTCTTATGCCGCGTATCACGCGGGCGTTCGATACGCGAATATGTTTTGGGCGCGATTATTGTCCCATCGCTAATGTGTTTCACATGGTTCTTTCTGGCCGGCGGCGCGGCGCTTGATCTCGAATTGAGTGGTATTGCCAAACGTGCCCTGGTTGATGCGGATCTCTCTTCAAGATTATTTGTTACCGTGCAACTCATTCTTAATTCACAGCTCGCTGTTATTATGTCGGCGATTATTGTTGTGCTTTTGTTGACCTATTTAATTACATCTGCCGACTCTGCTATTTTGGTCGTAAATACGATTGCGGCCTCGAGTGAACGCCCCAAAAACTACAATAAAATGATTATTATCTGGTCCCTTATTTTGGGCGGTATTATCGCGGCGCTTTTGAATGTTGGGGGGCTAGGGGCACTACAGGCGGCGATGATCGTCGGGGCGCTACCCTTTTCGGTGGTTATGGCTTTAATGACTTTGAGCTTGATCAAGGCTTTTGCCTTTGATCATTATAAAAAATAAATATTACTTCGTAATCAGAATATCTATTTCGCCATCATCAAGTCCAATTTCTTGCAAAATCGCGTGTGTATCAGCGCCATGTGATGCTAAAGGCGGGATGTCTTGTTCTTCCATACTGGAAAAGCGCGGCGCAATCGGGGGGTGAATATAAGGCCCTTCTTTGCGATGCATTGCCCGTGCGTTATTGTGCGGGTGATCTATCGCCTCTAGATAATCAAGCACCGGGGTCACGCACGCATCCGTCTTGTCGAATAGTTTTGCCCATTCCTGGCGTGATTTTTTGATAAAAATACTTTCCAGAATTTTATGTTGTTCTGGCCATTGGGCGCGATCATTTTGGTCGCCATAGTGCGTGGCATTGATATTTAGGCGCTCCAACAAAACTTTAAAAAACTTTGGTTCAATAGATCCGACCGCCATAAATTTGCCGTCAGCAGTTTCATAACATCGATAAAAAGGCGCCCCGCCATCCAACAGGTTTTGACCGCGCTCTGGGCTCCACTGTCCCAGCGCGTGAAGAGAGTAAAGGGTACCCATTAACGAGCTGACACCATCAATAATCGCGCCATCAATAATATCGCCTTGGCCGGTTTTTTGAGCTTTTAATAAAGCCGCCAATATGCCCATAGCAAGATAAACAGAGCCGCCGCCAAAATCACCGATCATATTAAGCGGAGGGGAGGGGGGAGTGTCTGCTGGGCCTATTGCATGTAATGCACCGGTAATGGCGAGATAATTGATATCGTGACCAGCCATATCCGCCCACGGACCAGTTTGTCCCCAGCCAGTCATATGACCATAAACAAGCTTTGGGTTGATTTTTTTACACTCGATTGGTCCAACGCCAAGGCGCGCGGTAACACCGGGGCGATATACATCAATGACCGCGTCTGCGGTTTTTACAAGTTTTAGAAATGCACTGACCGCTTGGTCTTTGCTCAAATCAAGAATAATTGATTTTTTTCCGCGCCGTTCAATAAACGGATAGGGCGGCATCGGACGTTCTACCAGAATTATCTGCGCTCCCAGATCACCCAATAATTGCCCGCAATGGGGCGCGGGGCCAATGCCTGCCAACTCAATGATACGAAAACCGGCCAATGGCTTGGAATTATCTGTTGAGCTATTTCTATTTGTCATAAAAGCTGGCCGGTTGCATGTCTAAAGAGTTTATACAGTGGTGCACTGATTATTATTTTTTCGGTGGCAGGGGAAAAAAACCGCTAACCCGGCTTTTATAGTCATCATAATCAGGATATTTTCTCGCCATAAGGCGCTCAAGTAGTCCTTTGCCGGAGAGAAAATATAAAAAGATAAACATAAGGATGGGGCTAAGAATGGTCAGATATCCGTATGTGCTCTCCAGGGCGATCAAGGTAAGGCCAAACCACACGACACTATCGCCAAAATAATTAGGGTGCCGGGTCCAGCCCCATAAGCCTTTATCCATCAATTTTCCCTGATTGGCGGGATTTTTTTTGAAAGCCCTTAATTGTGCATCGCCAATGGCCTCAAAGCTTATGCCGATAATAAATAAAATAGTGCCGATTTTTGCCAGAGTGCCAATAGAGCCATCAGACCCAAGTATATGATGGTTTCCTAACTGACCCACCTGCACCGGCAAGGAGACAAAGAAGGAAACGCAACACTGTAATAAATAGACGCCATAGAGGCTTTGAATGGCAAATTTTTTGTCACTGCCGCTTTTCGCACGCATTTTCTGGTATCGAAAATCTTCACCATGGCCAAGATTGCGGATCGCAAGATAAAGACCGAGCCGCGTTGCCCAGATGGTTACCAGCGCGGTGATAAGCAGCGCGCGCGGATCGGTAACGTCAAAACGAAACCATGTCAGCAAGGCGGGGATCGCCAATGAGGGGCCCCACAAAATATCGACGATACTGGCATCTTTGATTTTGACGCTTATCACCCATACGAGAAAAAATACGAAAAGGGAAAAGCAAAAATTCGTCAGCAGGATGTATATCATCGATGAAAATTCCTAAGGTGCATTATTGCTCGCAGCGTACAATGAAGGAGCAATTGGTGGTTCCAGATCCGCCAACATTATACGTTGCGCCAGTTCGTGCGCCCTCTACCTGATAGTCACCGGCATGGTTGGTCACTTGTTTGGCAACATCCAAAAGCATGCGCACACCCGTTGCCCCAACCGGATGGCCAAGGCCGATCAATCCGCCAGACGGGTTAAAAGGAATATCGCCGTCCATTGCGATACGCCCTTCCTCTACCGCCTTCCAGCCTTCACCGGGTGCGGTAATGCCAAAATGCTCAATTGCCATATATTCGGTTATGGAAAAACAATCATGGGTTTCTACAAGATCAAGCTCATCAGGGCCGTTAATGGCGGCGCGGGTAAATGCATCGGTTATGGCTTTTCGGGTCCATGGCAATATATAGTCTTTATCCTGACTACCGCTAAGTTTGGTCTCCAAAAGCATTGGCGCGGTTGTGTGTCCCCAGCCATCAATACGGGGCAAGGTCTCAAAAGGGATATTGTGAGATTTGGCATAGGCTTTGGCTTTTGTTTCCGATGCCAGAAAAACAACCGCCGCGCCGTCAGTTACTTGCGCGCAATCATGGCGGCGCATCCAGCCTTCGATAACCGGATTGGCCTCATCATCGTGACTAAAGCTTTTATCCGTGAACTGCCATTTTCGGGATTGTGCGTTGGGATTACGAGACGCGTTATCGTAATTTATTCTGGATATTTCAAATAAATGGTCATGGTTTAACCCATAACGATCGTCATAAGCTTGCGCGAGATCGGAAAACATTGCTGGCCATACATATTTGCTGGTTTGGGCTTCCTTACCTACCCATGCAGCGGCGCCCAGATAATTTGCAGCCTTTTCACCGGGTACATTTCGCATTAACTCGATCCCGGCAACACAGGCCAGATCATAATGGCCCGCTTGAATATCTGCCATGGCGGCCAGCAAAGCTAGAGAGCCGGAGGCGCAAGCCCCTTCATGGCGGCTGGTCGGGATGCCAGCAAGGCGTTCATCCACATGGCCAAACCATCCCCCCAACATGCCTTGGCCAGTAAAAAGTTCCGCCACGAAATTTCCCACATGGCCCACTTCAATCTCGTCAGGGTCAATTTTTGCCTCTTCGAGTGCCGTGTGAATAGTATGGGAGAAAAGATCAAACAGGTTACGGTTTGATTTGGTCCAGTTGGTAGAAAAATCGCTTTGCGCGCCGCCGAGAATATAAACCGGATTGTCCATAATGATGTCCTAACTGTTCAATTGTAGCCCGGCATCAATTTCTTCAAATGATGCCCAACTTGCATGTGTTCCACTAGAAATTTGATGGGGCAGGATAATCCTTGCGATTGGTCCTGCACTGATATCTTTGGCGTCAATAATCACACATTCTGATCGCTTCTCTTTCATATCTGTCACAAAAGATATCAGGTAACCATCATCTTCATCAACACGGCCATTTTTATCAAGAGTGTTTGTCCGTTGTGCAAAAGGGGTCTCGCTGGCATAACGTTCTTCACCAAATGTCAAAATTTCGCTGTCACCGGTTTCCATATCATGTTTGACCAGACCATTAAATAAAAACCAGCCAGGCTTTGAGGTGGCCGAGTAAAGATAGCGTGATTTCTCCCCCGCATAGGATTGATTAAAAGTGCCAAATTCCATAATTCGCTCGTCAAGGCGCTCTTCACTGGTTTTGCCAGTTTCAAGGTTAAAGCGCCAACGATGAAGTCTGGATTTGAAGGAATGCTGATCAATATTGGCGAGCAGCTTACCAAAGCGGCGATCAATACCGGGGATGTCTAATGGGTCGGGATCGGGGTCATCTTGAAAATATCCATCAAGGACAATCTCATTGCCTTCTTCCCATGCATTCATCCAGTGCAATACATAAGTCGGCGCGCCTTCAAACCAGCGGATATCATTCGGGCTGCCGTGACGGGGTACAATCGCAAATCTGGTTGGCAGATCGGGGTGCCATTTGGCGGAATGAAACCCGTCCTTTAATTTTTCCGCATCCCAAAAAAGCGGCAAATCAATCAGTATCGAGAAATTTTTTGTGAATGCCATATCATGGGGCAATCGCGGCCCGGGTAATTCTATGGGGATATAATGTTTTAATTGACGATCAGGCCCGACAACACCGTAATGCATATAGGGGGCTTGTTTGCCGTAATTAAAAAATAACATCTCGCTGGTTTGCGGGTCTAGTTTCGGGTGGGCGGAGATGCCCTCCGGCGGAACATATGCACCAGTGCCAATTGTCTCCAGGCTGTCAGTATCAAGACGATAAGCTTCTCCGCACATGTAAAAAGTAGATATGATTTCGCCGCCATGGATGACAACATCTGTTGAGGAGGCATCTTTCATATCCCCGCGCGCGCCCCATCCGGGACGTTCTGATTTTTTGGGATTACCTGCTATTCCGGCCCAAAGGGAGCGTTGTTCCCTTTGTTCTTCGATTAGTCCTTTGGTGCGTACAAATTTGTTGCGGTAATGGGCCTTGCCATTGCGAAAAGAAATTGCGTGGATCATCCCGTCCCCATCAAAGGGATGATAAACGCCGATGGCATCATGGAGAGGGTTTTCGGTGTTGCGTATATAAAGTCCGGCCAAATCGTGGGGGATTTTGCCAATGACTTCCAGATCTTTGGTATCAACCTCCTCGTGGAGAGGTGTCCAGGCACCGTTTAGATAGGGATGAGGCGAGGGTAATAGGCTCGCCTTTAGCGGAGTTGGTTTTAGGGGCGGGGTTTGTTTTAGGGGCGGGGACATAAAACCATCACGAAATAAGGGTTTCCTGTCGCGTAACAGCGATCAGATAATCTTCATAGTATGGCGCGGCTTGTACCATTGAAGCAAGAAGATGTGACAGTTCGTGCAAGGGTTTAAATATCTTAAGATAGGATATTTAAACCGTATCCGGGCGCAGGCCGCCTTGTGACTTGCCTTCCCCATCGGTGAGTTCTTTTACCCACGGATATTGTTTTGCAACTTCGTCCGTGTACCCAAGATTTCGCGTTGTCGGACTGCGGGGAATATCGTCAACCTCTTCATAGTGAGTGCCGAGAATTTGGTCGACAACAAAGTTGGTAATCCCGAAATTGCCAGTTTCATTATGATAATGATGTGCGAGATGGAGTTTTTTTATCCGCTGCCAGAATTTTGATTTTGGTTCAAAGGCGAGATGTTGACCGCAATGCCAAAATTCATAAATGCAGGTCACAATGAGCGCCGCAGCGATAGAGGCAAGAGCGCCAGAAAAGCCGCCAATTGCCCAACCTACTGGCCCTGTGAAAATCAGGACAGTTGGCAAGGTTGTGTGGAGCCCGCCAAATAAAACCGAGAGATCGTTGGGAAAACGGTGATGATCATAATGGGTGCGCTTCCACGCGGCGGCGGTCAGCGGGTTTTTATACATTAGTGGATTGTGCAGGACGAAGCGGTGCAGGAAATACCAAATTGCGGGATATAAAAAAACACTCGCAGCCATAGCCGCAATAATTCTAACTGGCGAGGTGGCCGTGAGAGCAATGCCAATCAGGCTGAAAATAATGAGAACAATATAAGTCTGAATACCAGGATAGGTGATATACGCTTTGCGTAGATCTTTTAGACTCATACGATTGAGCAGAAATTCCTCTTCTTTCCAGGCCTTGTAGCCAATAAAAAGACGCATGAGAAAAAGCCTCCAAAAGAGCGCGTTCGAAAGAAAGGAAACAAATCCATCTGCGAGCGCAAAAAACAGCCGATCAGATAATAAGATAGGCTATGCCTGAATTACAATATTTATCTTGTCTGGTTTCAAGAAAGCTTCTCGTGATTGGTAACTGAAAGCCCAATTTTTCATCCGTAAGATGAAATATTGAATTCTAGCCAGCCAGATTTTTCGATTAGCGTTCTTACGCTCCCTCTACCATATTCTCGTCAGGGATGGATAGTTAAAAGACGCACTGCGACGATCTCCCGCGACCAATGCCTTCGCAGGAATTGCCGCTCAAACAAGAGCCATTCAGATCAGGGCCAATTTGCGTGGGGGCGTGTGTTCGATCCCGGTTTTTGTAAGGCTATCCTCGGGTAATTTTTCAAAAGCGGGCAGGGGCTCAACCCAATTTGGTCGTTACAATTTTGGGGTTACATTTGTGCCACAGGATGATTTTACTTCAGAAAGAATGGGTATTTTCGCTGCTTCGCAGGCGCTAAAAAGTAAATTTGTTTGGTGAAAACATGATTTTCGATAACCGCATTAAGTCTCTAAATAATAATAAATACAGTAGGTTAGATGATTTTGTGTGGCTCTGGGATGCAAGTTTCCCGATCGATAAAAAATAGTCACACTTGATGGCCCGAGCAGGCAAAAAAAATATAGCATCTCATCTGGGTTAGGGGTACAAGGGAAGCCTGGTCTAAATTCTGTGAACTAATGTCATTGCCTCGCGCAATGATATACCTGTGAATGTGGGCCTTATGAGTAATAAAGTGGCGTATTAGAATTTTATATCTTAAATGCGTGCATTGATCTGGAGGGTTTTGGATTAAGGCACGAAATTCGCTAGTGTGGTGCTAGTGTCGTTATAAAAGTAGCTTTTTGGTTGAAGGGCATAATTAAGTGAAAAGTGTACTGGTGAAAAATCCGAGAATTCCTTTTTTATGTTCTGCGGCATATAGCTGGGCCGGGGAGTTGTCTGCTGACAGGCTTTCTATCCATGTAGCGAGTTTGATAGAGAGTTAATGATGACTTTGATAACTGAGACGATGAAATCTACGCCCCGAAATGCCCGCGAGAAGTCTGGAACCTGTGAGAATTCCGGGATAAATACAAATTTTTCCAATATAACAGCGACGCAGAGCGCACAAGCGTGTGATAGTGAGGATACTGCCACAGCCCCGCCAACGCCGAGGCTCAATGCAAAGCTTAAAAGCCAAATTGCAGGGTTTTCAACGCTGACAGAAGCGTTGGATTATGCTGCCAAAGGCGAGACCGGCTACAATTTTTTCTCTGTAAAAGCCGAGCTTAAACAAACCCTACCTTATTCGGTATTGCGAGACCGCGCGATAAATCTTGGTAAAAAGCTTAGCGCACGCTACCCCCGTGGTTCACGTGCTTGCCTTGTCGCCGAGACAAGCCCGGAGTTTTTAACGACCTTTTTTGCTTGTCAGTATGCGGGTATATTTCCTGCGCCAATGCCGGTCCCCGTCAATCTTGGCGGTAAGGATGGTTATATTCGCCAAGTCTACCAGATGATGCAAGGGGCGGATGCGACGGTTGCAATCGGCCCGCAATCCTTGATGGAATTTCTGGAAGAAGCCGCCTCGAACTTTCAGCAAATTGATCTTCTAAGCTATGAAGCTTTAAAAGAACTGCCCGAAAGTGACACAGAACTGGTTCCATTCAGTCCGGAAGAGAATTGTTATATTCAATATTCGTCGGGTTCGACCAGTGCGCCTAAAGGTGTGATTGGCTCGCAAAACTCTGTCACGAATAATCTTCAATCAATTGGCCGCGATGGGTTGCAATTACAACCAGAAGACCGGGCGACCAGCTGGCTACCATTGTACCATGATATGGGATTAATCGGTTTTGTTCTGACCCCACTGTTTGCGCAGCTTTCGGTTGATTTTATTGCAACCTCCGATTTTGTGCGCCGCCCCTTGGCTTGGCTAAACCTGATTACGCGCTATGGCACGACCATTACCTATAGTCCCTCTTTCGGTTATGAGTTGGCTGCCAAGCGGGGAATAAAGGCCGATCATTCACATCTTGATTTGTCCAAATTGCGCATTGCCGGTATTGGCGGCGATATGGTGCGCCCGGAAGCTCTGGAATCATTTTCGCAAACCTTTTCTGATGTTGGTTTTGAGCCGAAAGCCTTCACCCCCAGCTATGGCATGGCCGAAGCGACTTTGGCGATTGCCTTTTCGCAAATTGAGTGTCCCGTTGAGCTCGATTATGTGGATATGGGCCATTATAATCGTTCCGGTATCGCGCAACCTGTATCTGCGAT
Organism: uncultured Caulobacterales bacterium; assembly: GCA_964392325.1. Classification (GTDB taxonomy): domain Bacteria; phylum Pseudomonadota; class Alphaproteobacteria; order Caulobacterales; family Parvularculaceae; genus CALLPQ01. The sequence goes on along the minus strand of CAYMPJ010000002.1, from coordinate 86,563 downwards.
AACCGCGCCAGATCAAAAGCGGGCATTTGTTAAGTGCGGTCAGGCCCTTCCCGGCCATGCGCTGGAAGTTCGCAATAGCGATGGAAGCGTAACGGCTGACCGTGTTGTCGGGCGCATTTTTATTTCTGGCCCAAGTATTACACCGGGCTATTATTCGGACCCGGAAGCTTCTGCTGCGATGTTTCACGGCGAATGGCTTGATACTGGCGATATGGGCTATACCCTTGATGGTGATGTAATCATTACTGGTCGCGCTAAAGATTTGATCATTATTAATGGCCGCAACATTTGGCCACAAGATATTGAATGGGCTGTTGAGGAAATTGAAAATGTCCGTCAGGGAGGGGTTGCGGCCTTTTCTATTGATAGCGGCGTTGGCGAGCAGGTTGTCACCATCGTTGAGCGCAGAGGCGGGCTTGATGAACAAGCCAGCGATGCCCTTCACCGCGAAATTGTCAAAGTCATTCAGGCCAGCGTCGGGGCTTTGGCGAAGGTTATTTTAGTGCGTCCCCATTCCTTGGTCATGACATCTTCAGGAAAATTGTCGCGCTCCAAGGTTCGTGAGAAATATCTGAATGGTGAATTTGATAAGCCGGTCGAAATCGAGCAAGATCAAAAGGCTGTAAAAACACTGGCTAATAGTCACGGATAAATGGCTGAATTTTTGCAAAATTCCGATCACACTCAATCGCTCTCCCAAGATCATGGGTCTCCACAAAAGACCTTGCAGGATACCCCCCGGCAGCAACAAAGCATGTCCATTGGATTAACCGGCGCAACCGGATTTGTTGGGGCCGCGCTTGCAGATTTACTGCTAGAGCAAGGGCATCATTTAAGCGTACTGGTAAGAAACCCCGCCCGCCTTCATCGCCGGGAAGGGGTGCGGGTTGTTGAAGGGGATTTATCTGACCCGCAGGTTCTTCAGAATTTCGTTCAGGGTCAAGATCATATTATACATTGTGCGGGGCTAACCCATGCGCGCCGTAATGAAGAGTTTTATGAGGTAAATGTTGATGGGGCGCGCCAGCTTGCAGAGGTTTTTGCTGACCAGTGCGGTGATGCCAATGACGGAACTGACGGGGAGAATAAATTCATCCATATTTCTTCTCTGGCCGCACGCCAGCCGGAAATATCGACCTATGCCCGTAGTAAATTTCAAAGTGAACAAGCGATTATTGACGGTTTAAGCGGGCGCGCCAAGCATATCATTTTACGGGCACCAGCCATGTTCGGGCCAAGAGATACTGCGACACTACCCTTTTTCAAGGCTGTCAAAAACGGATTGGCACCGGTTCCCGCAAGCAAGTCACCCACCAGAGCTTCTATTCTTTTTGTTGACGATTTTGCCCGTGCGGTTTTGACGGCGCTTTATCATGCACCCGCTGATAAACTTTATGAAGTGGGAGATAATCAGCCAGATGGGCATAGCTGGGATGAAATCGCTTATGCTTGCGCCACAGCCCAGAAAGTAAAAGCGCGCACGCTCTCTCTGCCGCACTCGGTATTGTGGGCTTATGCTGCGTCGACAAGCGCATTGATTCGGGCCACGGGGCGCTCTCCCATGGTTACTCCAGAAAAAATCGCTGAATTCTTTCATCCTGATTGGGCAGCGCGAGAAAATTTGCTAAAGGATGCAACAGACTGGCACCCGAAAATTCCCTTAAAAGAGGGTTTTGCGCGCACCGCTTTGTGGTATCAGCAACAAGGACTACTTTGAATGAGAAAGATTGCCAGTTAGGAACGGCGATCAAACCGGAAAAATTTATCATGACAGCCATTCAGGAAGATGACGATCTCGTTTTTCATAAAATATGCGGGTTTCTGGAACCTATAAACACGAAGAATATCAAGCTCACCCGAGATACAGACATGGTTGTCGATCTCGAAGCGGAGAGTGTTGCGGTGCTCGACATTGTGATGGAGATTGAGGATGCTTACGACATCTCGATACCGGTGAATGTTATTTCAGAAATCAAAACAATTGGCGAGCTTGTCGATGCTATTCATCAGATCAAGCAAAAGGATGCATAGGCTATTCATGGGATCATGCCTTGTTTGTGAAACAGGCATGTCTATGATGGCGTCTATATAAATGATCTGTATCGGAATATTGCTGGAACTATTATGAGCCTATTTGAAAAATTCGAAAAAACTGCCGTTACCTATAATCAATTATCCGATGCGGGAAAAAACCCCTTTACAGTGGTGATGGAGGAAATTATCAGCCCGACCCGGGCGGTGATTAAAGGAAAACCGACAGTCCTTGCCGGAACCCATAATTATTTGGGTCTTACATTTCAGGAAGAGGGAATTAAAGCTGGGCAAGAAGCGCTTGCGAGCCAGGGCACCGGTACGACCGGGTCGCGCTTTGCCAATGGTACTTTCTCCAGCCATAAAGCATTGGAAGAGGGCTTGGCGCAGTTCCTCGGTATGGGTCATTGCATGGTCTATTCAACCGGATATCAAGCTAATCTCGGGGCGATTTCCGCTTTGGCAAGCCCCGGCGAGGATGTCATTTTCATTGATGCTGATTGCCATGCTTGCATCTATGATGGCTGCCAATTAAGCGGTGCGGAAACAATCCGTTTCCGTCATAATTCACCCGAGAGTCTCGATAAACGTCTTTCGCGTCTTGATCCGTCGGTAAAAGGCAAGCTTGTCTGCATCGAGGGGATGTATTCCATGTTCGGGGATGTTGCGCCGATAAAAGAATTTGCCGAGGTCACCCATGCCCATGGCGGGATGTTATATGTGGATGAAGCCCATTCGTTCGGGGTTTATGGACCCAATGGTCGAGGCTGCGGGGACGCAGAAGGGGTAATGGATAAAATTGATTTTTATTCCGGCACCTTTTCTAAGAGTCTTGCATCAATTGGAGGCTTTGTTGCTTCCAACCATAAAGAACTTGAATATTTGCGGTTTTCTGCCCGCGCTTATACTTTTACTGCCTCTCCCTCACCGGCCAATATTGCATCAACTACTGCGGCCTTGCACGCTATTTCCAGCAAGCCAGAGATTCGCGCTAAATTATGGGACAATGTAACTCGTATTCATGGATCGATTAAACAGCTTGGTCTTAAGCTTGCGGCAGATCCCGCGCCTGTAATTTCTGTTCTATTCCCAAACCAGGAGACAGCATTTGCCGCTTGGGATTTTCTGCTTAGGCAGGGGGTTTATGTTAATTTGGGAATCCCGCCGGGCACTCCAAATGGGACTTCGCTTTTGCGTTTAAGTGTTTCTGCAGCTCATAGCACGCAAGATATTGATCATATTCTTGAAGCTTATGGCGCAATGGCCAAGCAATTTTCATCCGCGAAAGTAGATATGCCCTCTTAAAGGCTATTCATCACGCAATTTTGACCGCTATGTGCGCCTGAAACCGGTGATTTTATTCATGCGGCTGGGGTTAGGGGGGAGAGAGTCATGAAAAAATCACATTTTGGCCAAGTTAAGCGGTTAAATTTGTGGTGTTATGAAGTAACGAATTGTAATGTTGCGGTTTGTAATGTGTTGGAGATATTTTTCTTATGACTAATCTTGTTGCAGAGTTAAATGCGAAACCCTCAAAGAAAAGAGCTTTGATTAGCTCGCTAGTTTTGAGTGCACTCAGTGCGGGGTTAGTTGGTTTCGGGGCCAGCGTCGCAGCCGCTGCCCAAGAACAGGAAACAGAAAGCGATCCGTTCGCGTTTGAGCATGAAAGCTGCACGGGCGCGCCTTTTCAGATCAAGGTTATCGTGACTAAAGTTAAAAGCGGAGAGGGGCAAATTGTCGTGGATCTCTATAAGAATGATCCTGAGACTTTTCTGAAGCAAGCCGGGCAAATTGTGCAAACCACCTTTCCCGCTCTTAAGGATGAGACATATTTTTGTATTCATGCCCCGGAGGCGGATGTGTATGCGGTTGCGGTTTTTCACGATAAGAACTCAAATATGATCCTCGATAAAGGTAATCTTGGCATTCCCGTTGAAAAATGGGGCGTATCTCTCGATACAAAAAAACGGTTTAAAGCGCCCCCTATTGAGAAGACCCTGTTTGAGCTTGATGAGTCCGGTAAAAACCTGACAATTAAATTGCGCCGACGTTAATTCGGTCTCTCATAATTGATAGCTCGATTTTTCGTCCTCTTTTTTGCGGGTTTACCCGATAATATGGTTGGTGCATTGAGATTAAAGGTTCCAAGAAAAGGTATTTTGGGATATTTAAGAAGCTGAATTTCGAAGATTTTTCAATGAAAGCGGCGACCTCCAGTGTCATCTCAATTGGCCCCTTCCCAATCATCGCCCACGCAAATTGATGGTTTATCCTTGAGCCAGGTTCATAGTGTTCAGGATCGTCGCAGATTTGTCCGTATGACCCTTCCTCTCTATGAAGGGGATTCGGCTTTTGTACAGCCACTGGATTATGAAATTTTAGCCCGGCTCAATACCAAATCAAACCCGCTCCTTGCTGATAATGACCACCAGTTATGGATTGTTGAGCGTGGAAATGAAATTGTCGGGCGTATCGCAGCGATTGTAAATCAGACCCATAATAGTCATTATAATGTAAAGACCGGCCATTTTGGATATTTTGAAGCTATCGATGATAGTTCCGTTATCGACCTTCTCCTTACCACAGCGCGCGACTGGCTTTTTGAGCGCGGTATGACGAAAATGTCTGGCCCATATAATTTCTCTGTAAATGAGGAGTGCGGACTATTAATCGATGGGTTCGAGCGATCGCCAGCGGTTATGATGCCTCATGGAAAAACCTACTATCAGAACTATATAGAAAATTGGGGTTTTGAAAAAGCCTCTGACATGTATGCCCTATGGTACCCAGCGCGCTACGGATTTATGCCAGAACGACGCCAGAAATTTGTCGATAAATTAATCGCCAATGACCGTGTTGAAGTGCGTAATTTTGATTTTAAAATATTCCGTGAAGAAATTAATACGGCTGTTGATATTTTCAACGATGCATGGGCCGATAATTGGGGCTTTATTCCGCTGAGCAAGCAAGAAGCCAATCACATGGCAACGGATCTTCGGCCAATCATAACGCGCTATAATACGGTGATGTGTCTTGTAGATGGTGAGCCAGCGGCGATGGGCATTGTCTTGCCCAATATCAATGAAATCATCAAGGATATGAAAGGGCGTCTGCTCCCGTTAAACTGGGTGAAATTTTTGTGGCATCTGAAGGTCAAGAAAGTGCAGACAGCGCGGATGCCGCTTATGGGCATCCGAAAGAAATTTCAGGGCAAACCCTTGGGGGCTGCCTTCGCGTATAAGATTATTGAAATGGTCAATAATTCTAGTATCGAGCATGGGATTACACATGCTGAACTCTCATGGATATTGGAGAGTAACAAGCCCATGATCACCATGTTAGAAGATATTGGCGCGGAAATCGACAAGACCTACCGGATTTACGAGAAGCAGATTGGATGAGGGCTTTGCGCTTTGCGCCTTGCCGCGCTACATTAGACTTTTGAGAGAGAAATATGAACCATCAGCACAATTTTTTGAATGGCGGCGAAGCCAAGCTAGAATATAGCGATGCGGACTATGATATTTTAGTGCCGGGTGATTATGTGTTATGCAGCGTTACCGGTGTGCGCATACCGTTAGAGGCGCTTCGCTACTGGAATGTAGATAAACAGGAAGCTTATAAAGACGCCGAGGCGGCATCTAAAGGATTTGGCCTTCTTGATTAAGGGAATTTGACATGCAAATTTTGAAATTTACTTTAGCAGGATTAGTGTTGACGAGTTGCGCGGTCACCCCGGTGGGTGATGCCAGTCAGGATAGTGTTGAGGCGCGTGCAAGTGTTCAATCGAGCGAGGCCGTGAGCTCGGCTATCGCTGTGCCTGAATTGCCTGAGGATATAAAAGATGGAAGCGCGCCAGAGCTGGATATTGCTACCAATAGTGCAGTTCTCAATCAGCCTGATCTCCCCCCGGTAGGCCAAAAGATTGAACGCGATCCTCAGTCCGGGGCGCTGGTTTTGAAAGATGCAGATGTTGCAAACCCGGTGAACTTGCAAAAACAGGCAAACTTTCAAGAGGCAATGACGCTGGCCGATGAACGCCAGAAAGTTTTTGCCAACACGCCCGAAGGATTTACCCTTACCGGTGTGTTCTCCCAAGGGGGTATGTTGTTTGGCCAAACAGAGCCCGGCGCAGAAGTTAAACTGCAGGGCAACACCATAATGGTGGATGATGACGGTTTATTCGTGCTGGGCTTTGGCCGCGATAGTGCCCTAACCGCTTTGCTAACGGTCACCCTACCCAGCGGGATTACCCATCGTCATACAATTGAGTTGGAAGATAAGAGTTTCCCTGAACAGCGTATCGATAATCTTGATCAATCAAAAGTATCGGGTTTCAATGCCGAGCAGTTGAAAAAAATTCGCGCGGACCAGGCCTTGTTCAAAGTTGCACGAAGCAAAAGCTATAATGATAGTGCTGATTGGGTCGGCGGGTTTGATTGGCCTCTAACGGGCCGCATTTCCGGTGTGTTTGGTTCACGTAGAATTTTAAATGGAGAACCAAAGCGCCCCCATTCCGGTGTTGATGTGGCGCGCCCAACGGGTACACCAATCATCGCGCCTGCTAGCGGCGTGGTAACGCTGGCGCAGCCCGATATGTATTTTGGCGGCGGCACCGTTTTGCTTGATCATGGACACCGCATTGAAAGTGCATTTTTGCATATGTCGCAATTAGATGTGAAAGTTGGTCAGCGGGTTGAAAGGGGCGAGGTGATCGGCCTTGTCGGCGCGACAGGGCGCGTTACCGGCCCTCATCTTCATTGGAGCGTGCGATGGCTGGGCTTGAATCGTCTGGTTGATCCGCAGTTATTAGCCGGCGATATGCCAACTACAGAATAAATCTTCAAATAGTGTGTTTTATCGGCCCACGGAGTTTTTCCGTGGGCATTTTTTACGTTTAGGGTAAGTGTTATGGATTATGAAGTGCAGCAGGAAATTAATGAAAATTTGCGCTTTGCTGCGCAAAAAGGCGCGTTCGATAAGGTTATGGAACTTCTCGATCAGGGCGGCGATATAAATGCGGTTGATGAGACTGGCCGCACCACACTTCATTATGCGGTTGAGAGCAATGAGAGCCGTCTTGTTCATACATTGATAGAAAAAGGGGCGGAGGTAAATGCGCAAGATGAAGAGATGGCCAATGATACTGCGCTTGCAATGGCCGCAGAGCAGGGCGCGCTGAAGATTGTTAAAATGCTACTGCGCGCTGGCGCTGACCCATATATTACCGGCAGCATGGGAAATGATGCTCTGCACTGCGCCGAGCAATGCGAGAGCGCTGACGCAGAAAAAATAAAAGATGCCATCATACGCACAAAACCGCCCAAGAAAAATCGCCGGATGAGATAAGGCGCACGCCGTATTTTTTAGTGCTTTGAAACGAGCAGCCCTTACAGCCCGATTTATAATCCACAATCAGGGCAATCAGGATCCGCATTGAGTTTTACGGTTCTGAGTTGTGAATCAAGGGCGCTGTAGATTAGCAAGCGTCCGGCCAGGCTGGTTCCCAATCCTAGTATTTCCTTTAGCGCTTCAGTCGCGGCAAGGGTGCCGACAACGCCGGTGACAACGCCCAATATTCCTTCTTCATCGCAATTTATTTGCTCATCGCGCGGCGGTTCTTGCGGAACAAGGCATCGATAACAAGGAAGCGTGCCGGGCGCACTATACGGTTTAAAAGTTGCAACCTGACCTTCAAAGCGCCCGACGGCTGCGGAAATAAGAGGTTTTTTCACGGCGATGCAAGCCTCATTTAGCGCGTAGCGCGTTTGAAAATTATCAACGCCCTCCAAAATCAAATCATAATCTGCAATCAGCGCTGCTGCGTTTTTATCAGCCAGCCTTAGCTGATGGGGAATGATTTTCACATCAGGGTTTAGGCCGGAAATATGCGCCGCTGCGCCCTCCAGCTTATTCTGACCAACTTGGCCGGTTTTGTATAAAATTTGTCGTTGTAAATTCGAGAGTGATATCTGGTCATCATCAACAATGCCAATGGTGCCAATTCCTGCCGCGGCGAGATATAAAAGGGCGGGGCTGCCAAGGCCGCCAGCACCGACTACCAAAATTCTCGCATTCAAGAGTTTTTGCTGGCCCTGTCCGCCAATTTCTTTGAGGAGAATATGACGTGAATAACGCTCTATTTGATCGGAACTAAGCGCCACGCATGTCCCCTTTAAACACCGGTCGAACCAAAACCGCCCGCGCCGCGCTCCGTTTCATCAAGCGTATCAACTTCTTCAAAATGGGCTTGAAAAGCGGGAGCAACGACGATCTGACCTATACGGTCACCGCGATTAATAACAAAGTCTTCACTACCATGATTAATCAGGATCACCCGCAATTCGCCGCGATAATCTGCATCAATTGTACCGGGAGAATTGACACATGAAATTCCGTGCTTGGCTGCTAGTCCGGAGCGCGGGCGCATTTGTGCCTCCCAACCGACGGGAAGCGCGATGGCGATACCGGTTGGTACCATAAAACGCTCGCCCGGTGCCAATGTAAGCGGGGTATCCTGATCAATTGCAGCGCGGACATCTGCTCCTGCGGCCAATGCAGTTTCATAGGAGGGAAGATCAAGACCTGCGGCATTCTCAAGGCGGGTAATTTTGACAACAGGCTGAAATTCCGCCGGGTAGAAATTTTCCATTAATTTTAATCCTTTTGGTCGATAGAAGAACCAAGCCGGTTAGCGATTTTGATAGCCAACCGAATAGCAACTTTATCTTTGCCCATCTCGCGCCATTCTTCCTCCCCCGCATCAGAGAGAATGGTCACTGTGTTGCGGTCTCCCCCCATATTCCCTGTGGACGGAGAAACATCATTTGCAACAATCCAGTCGCACCCTTTTCGGGCGCGTTTTGCTTGCGCGTGATCAATGACATCGTCTGTTTCTGCGGCAAACCCAACAACCAGTTCAGGGCGTTGGCTTTCATGACGGGAAAGTGTTTTTAGAATATCTGGATTTTCTGCCAATGGTATGGCGGTAAGGCCGCCGCGTTCTTTCTTGATTTTATGATTTGTTTCTATCTCAGGGCGATAATCGGCAACAGCGGCGCAGCATACGGCGCAATCGACGGGAAGCGCGGCCTCACTGGCGGCGAGCATTTCGCGTGCGGATTGAACCTTGACGGTCTCCACCCCATGAGGCGCCGCGATATCCGTTGGTCCGGTTACCAGAACGACTTCTGCGCCCAGATTGCGTAAAGCTGATGCAATTGCATAGCCTTGTTTGCCCGAAGATCTGTTTGCGATATAGCGCACCGGATCGAGGGGTTCGTGGGTGGGTCCTGCGGTGACCAATACGCGTTTACCGGTCATGGGGCCGACACGGGTTTTTGCAAAATAGGTCTCGATCGCATCGGCAATCTCTTCCGGTTCGGCCATGCGCCCCGGTCCAAATTCACCGCAGGCCATATCCCCTTTATCGGGACCAATAATCGTTACGCCATCTGATTTTAGCGTCTCTAAATTGCGCTGGGTCGCGCGATGTTCCCACATGCGTACATTCATGGCCGGTGCCATCATGACCGGTTTATCGGTTGCCATCAGCGCGGTGGTGGCGAGATCATTGGCGTGCCCATTGGCGGCCTTTGCCATCAAATCAGCTGTAGCCGGAGCAACCACGACCAGATCAGCCGCGCGGGAGAGCTGGATGTGGCCCATCTCCGCTTCGTCGGTGAGATCAAAAAGCGCGGTAAATGTCTTCTCGCCGGTCAAGCCGGAGACCGATAGCGGCGTTACAAACTCAGCGCCCGCCTTGGTCAGGATCGCTTTGGTGGCTATCCCGCGCTTTGCGCATTCACGGATAAGCACGAGGCTTTTATAGGCCGCAATCCCGCCGCCGATAATCAATAAAATGGATGGTTGGTCTGTCAAATTCGGGTCTTTCATGGAAATTTCTTCATTTTCTAATCTTTTACCCGATGCGAGCGGCAAGGGCTAGGGCAAGTTGGGGGCAATCGGTAATGTGAAGTGGCCCTGAAATTTAGCTTTGCCGTTTAGCTGGAATGTTCGGCGGCGTTGGGGAAGTTTTTTAGCACTCGGCCTTAACAAACATATCATTTTGCGGAAATAGGCCCATTTCTTCATCTGTATAGAAATGAGTTTCACCGTTCTTTGTGGTCATGCCAAGGGATTGATAAAAATAGGAACTGTCCAGAGATATCGTTTCCGGCTCCAGCCAGAAATAAAACCGGCTGGAATTAAGGGTGCGATGATGAAAGCCATCTTTTAGTATAAACCGTGTTCCGGCGGGTACATGGATTGCGTCCGTCAAATCGGTTATATCCGAGCCATCTTCTTTCAGAAAGGTTCCCGGTATGTAATCCCCATAAATATGGGAGACATTTTCTGGCCTCGGGAGAATTTTTAAAATTTTACTTTCAATATAATCGTCCGTGGTTTTTAGAAAGACAAATGATTCTTGGCTAACATAGCAAGTGCCTTTAACCTTCTCGCTGAGAATAGCTTTGGGGTAGCCGCGTTCATGGTTCCAAACCATCAATGCGAAAATGATAAAAAATGCGATCAGCAATAAGGCGCCGCCGAGCAGCACAATAAGTAACCATTTTATCATAACGCCTCCCATTTGATTCTTCCCGTCTCATGGTACGGGCCTTAAGGGCCGATTAATAAGGTTAGATTGCTCTTCGGGTTTTTATAGCTCAATCGGTTTAACGCTTCGCTTATTTCCGGGCTGTCATCGAGCAGTCCGGCATATTTTAGCGTGCGCCATAGTGAATGCTCAATATCATCGCTAATTTCTTCGTAAGGCCATTCATCTGTACGCCCGGCATAAGAAGCAATAAAATGGACTGTGTTTTTTATCGAACCCGATCCGCGCTTGCGTTTTGTATAATAATCAAGATCAAATTTTTGTGCCAGCGATGCGATGCGAATAAAGGCTTGGGCATTGAAGCTGTGATAATATAGAGATTTGGTCCGTTTAATCTCACCGGGCATAAGGCCGGATTTTTGGATTTGTTTTTTTGTGCGCTCATATCCGCTTTTCAGAACCTTTTTTGCCAAATCACAGCGCCCGGCAAAAACTAAAACATGGGAGAGTTGGGCATCATAAAATGTCCCGTGATTATTATATTTCGCCTTGGCTTTCATGCCAAAATCACTCGTGATCAACCAAGCCCCATAATTGCCAAACCATAGCCGCGCCCCGTTGACGATTTTTTCATCGGCCATTCCGGACGATTGCAACAGTAAAAGAGCGTCGATGACGTCCCAATATATGCGCGTGTCGAGAATACCAAATTCACGCCCCTCTTGTTTGCCGGGAACGCTCTGAGCAAATTTGAGGTGCGGGTTCATCGCCGTTTCTTTATCGATAAACCATGTGCGGACAAACTGCATCGCTTTATCGGCGTATTTTTGGTCGCCGCTAAAATAGGCTGCAAGCGCTAAATCTCTTACCGCATTGGTCATTCTTTGCGAGCGGCGACGATCATAATTAACGCCGTTCAGTTCAGGATTAGAGCGACCATCCTTGCGAATATAGGGAAGGCCATCTTTGGTATCCGGATTAGGCCAGAAATAGCGAGACAAGCTGACATAATCTTTAAGATCGCCGCTGGGGCCGGGGCGTTGTTTGTCTATGACGGAATAGGGTTTTTTATTCAGCGCCCAATTTGCTTGTTTGATCAGTTCATCATGAGCGGGCGCATAGGCCTCATCGCCTGCTTCAAGTCCGGCTTTGGTCTTGGCCAGTCTGTTGATGTTCCAATAAATAGGCGCGCTTAAAATCTCATCAGCGCAATATTTATCATTCGCGCTAACGGAACTCCATCCAAGACATATACAAATAAGGAGTGGGTAAAGGTGATATTTTTTTGAAAAATAATTATTGCACAAAAAGGTCATTTTTACTCCGTAGAAAAACTATTGCACCATTAAGATCCCGGCCAATACGAGCGCACCAAAGCCCGCAAACCACATGGCCGCTCTTGTGGCGCGGCTCTCTTTGGCCATAGCGCGGGCGAGTTCTTGCGTGGTTGTTTGGGAAAGACCCAAACGCTCATCTGATATTTTGTTCGCCGCTGTCGCCAGTTCCTCAACATAGCTGGGTATTTTCGGGGCGATTTCTATGGCCTTAAGCGCCGCATCGCGCACCCGCTCGATTTGAACTTTTGGCCCGACTTGTCCGGCAATATATGAGCGTATCACGGGGCTCGCACAATCCCACATATTAATTTGCGGATCGAGCATACGGGCAACGCCTTCAACGGTCACCATGGTGCGCTGTAATAATACCAGCTCGGGGCGAAGGTGCATGTCAAACATTTCGGTTACATCAAAGAGTTGTTGCAATACCCTTGACATATCGACCTTATCGGCATTTTGTCCATACATCGGCTCGCCAACGGCGCGTAGCGCCTGGGCAAAGGCATCAACGGAATGATGCGCTTCAACATAGCCTGCATCAAAGTGAACCTGCGCAGTATGCTGGTAATCACGGTTGATGAAGCCAAAAATAATTTGCGCAAATGTACGCCGTGCATCCACATCAAGGCGGCCCATAATGCCAAAATCAATAAGCGCAAGGCGGCCCTCTTCATCAATGATCATATTACCCTGATGCATATCCGCATGGAAATATCCTTGATGCAGCGCTTGGGTTAGAAAGGTTTGCATGATCTGGACCGCCAAGGCAGGGCGATCAATACCGCGCTTATCGAGCTCAGGGAGATCGCCAATTGGCGTACCATCGATCCATTCAATAGTCAGCACACGTTTAGCCAGATAGGGCCAGACGACTGCCGGGATGCGCATTTTTGTATCGCAATGTAAATTATCCGCCATTTGGGAAGCCGCACCTGCCTCAAGGCGTAAATCCAGTTCAAGGCGCGCCGCCTCTTGAAGGGTGAGAATGAATTTCACAGGCTCCATACGCCGGATGTTGCGGGAGATTTTTTCGAGGAGTTTTGCAGCTCTTGAAAGGGCGCGAAAATCTTTCGAGGCGGTCCGCTCAATATCCGGGCGCAATATTTTAACGGCAACTTTTTCGCCATCTTTTGTGACGGCTTTGTGCGCTTGGGCTATGGAGGCAGCGGCTATGGGTTCGGAAAATTCAGTAAACAGATTGCCTAATTTATTGTTGAGGCTGCGTTCAATTTCGGCAATTGCCAAATCGCGGGAAAAGGGCGGCATACGATCTTGCAACCTGCACAGATCATTGGCCATTTCAAACCCGATTATATCAGGCCGGGTTGCCATAAATTGCCCGGTTTTAACATAAAACGGGCCAAGGCCTTCAAACGCTTTTGCAAGGCGCTCCCCCGGGCGTAATAGACGCTCGCCATCATGTTTTTTTGCGCCAATACGCGTTAACTTGCCAAATAGTCTTAAGGGAAGCGGGAAGTGATGTGCATATTCGAGGGGGACGAGCGCATCGTGGCGAGTAAGTGCTGCGCCTGCACGTAAAAGCCTGAAAACGTCACCAATATAGCTGAACATAAAATGTTTCTTTTTGCAGGAATATTTATAGCCGCCAGGCAAGGTGAAGAGCGGCGATACCACCACTTAAATTTTCAAAGCGAACTTTTGAAAAGCCGGCATGCTCAATTTGTGTGCGGAATGCTTCTTGGGTGGGAAATTTTCGGATCGATTCAATCAGATATTGGTAGGAGTCACGGTCATCCGCGATTTTTTCGCCGAGCCACGGTATGGCATTGAATGAATAGGTGTCATAGAGTTTTTGCAAACTGCCAGTAATCATGTGGGAAAACTCAAGGCAGATAAACCGCCCCCCCGGTTTCAAAACCCGGTAGGCTTCATGCAAGGCCGCATCGCGGTCCGTGACGTTGCGAATTCCAAAACCGATTGTGTAGGCATTCATAGAGGAAGAGGGAAGCGGTAGTGCCTCCGCATTGCCGCATACGCGCGTCATTTGATCCTGATAGGGAGCATCGGGATTTTTAACATTTTGTCCGCGCTCTTGTCCGGCTTTCAACATGGAATGATTAATATCGCAAATGGTAGCATGAGCTGGTTTATCGGACCCGCGCTCATTGGCGCGGCGAATAAAGCCAGCGGCAATATCGCCAGTACCGCCTGCGACATCAATCAGGGATTGTCCGGGCCGCGGGCTTAAGCGATCAAGGAGGGTTTTCTTCCATAGCCGGTGAATACCCATCGACATGGCATCGTTCATAATATCGTAATTACTGGCAACACTGTCAAAAACAGCCCGGACCTTGCCAGCCTTCTGCTCGGTGGCAATAGTCTCAAATCCAAAATCAATCGTGTCTTTTTGTGTGCTCATAATGGGTGAGATGGTCATAGCGGGCTATGTTTGTAAAGAGAAGTGCCTTGACGCCGCATTGATTTTTTGACACTGTTTTAACCGTTAAGTATATGAATTTGTATATTTTTCTATGTTTGTGCCAAAATTACGCTTTCGCATGGCGGTTGAAAAGCCCCAAAGCCGATCGCAAAATTTGGCATAGTATAGAATAAAGAGTGGAAAAATTGGCTGGTTCGACAATGTGGCAGTCAAAATCATTGTTATTTGCGCATTTAGGGAATGCATCTGGTTCAGCTTTAGAAGACAGCCCGATATATTGCACTGCGGCCCATTGCACTTCAGGGGTTTAGCATAGTGCGGTATAGCCACGGTTGGTTGAGCTATCAGATTTGAGGGAGATACTCATGATTAAATCGGAATTGATCCAAAAGCTGGCGGACGAAAACCCCAATCTCTATTACCGGGATGTGGAGCGGATCGTATCTGTGGTTTTTGATGAAATCACCGAAGCCTTGGCCAATGGGGACAGGGTAGAACTGCGGGGATTTGGCGCATTTTCCGTAAAACACCGACCAGCCCGAATTGGCAGAAATCCTCGTTCTGGCGCGTCTGTCTCGATTGAAGAAAAATGGTCACCCTTTTTTAAAGCCGGTAAAGAGATCAAAGAACGCTTAAACAAGTAAGTTGTTCTTTTTCTCGCGCCGGATTTTGTCTAAAGCCAGATTTTTTGGAAAAACGGGCTCACCCAACCGCCCCTTTTTAAAAACGCAAAATCATAGAGTACCCGGTTACAATTTCGCCCTTAAAATTTCCCCCCAACTTTTCCCCCCAACTTTTCATAGGGTTGGTCATCTCTTGACCTTGCTTCCGGGTAGCAAAATATGGCAATACACATCCTATGAAAAAGCTCATTGAATATATTATCCTGGTGCCAGTCTTTTTGATTGCGGTCGTATTTATGGTTGCGAACCGTCAGGAAGTGGCGGTGAGTATGAATCCATTCGCTGATGGGTCCGGGTTTTTAACCAGTGTGGCTCTCCCCTTATGGGCGTGGTTTATGGCGATGATTGCCATCGGCTTTTGTCTTGGAATGGTGGGCATGTGGTCGTCTGGACGACCAGTGCGACGGAGCGCCAAGGAAATGCGGGTAGAGTTAAAGGCTTTGCGCAAGGAAAAAACCGAGTGGCTCGCAAGTGCGCCGGTAGAAACCGATGATATTGAAACATTGCCTGTCCTTAAAACCGACTAATTTCTATCAGCGCCTATCTGTATATTTAACGCCAACTAAATCCTGATTTTCCGGAATTTTAAGAGAATCCAGATTCTCGCGGAATGCTCTGGTCACCCTAGCTTTTTCGGGTTATTCCCGAAGGAGATGACCAACTCAAAATTTATAAAAATTTGCGGCCTTCGCGATTCCAATGGCCTTGTCGCTGCGAGTGCTGCTGGGGCGAGCCATGTCGGCTTTGTGTTTTTTGATAAGTCCCCGCGCAATATTAGCCTTGATGCGTGTGCAAAGCTGATTGAGGAATTGCCTGCGGAAATTGCCAGCGTGGCCTTAGTCGTGGATCCGGAGGATGATTTTCTGGATGCACTCATGGAGGTGGTCAGCCCTGACATTCTTCAATTTCATGGCAGGGAAACGCCCGAGCGCCTCGAGCATGTGAAGGCGCGCTACACCTATCCACAATATTGGAAGGCGCTTGGTATAAGTTCACCGGAAGACCTAGAGCAGGCGCCCCTCTATAATGTCGATATGCTATTGTTTGATGCCAAACCACCGGTTCAAGACGACGGGGGAAAGGCGCGCCCCGGAGGGCATGGGCAGGTATTTGATTGGTCAGTTCTGGCAAATTATAAAAGCGATACGCCGTGGTTGCTGGCGGGGGGATTAAGCCCTGACAATATTTTAGAGGCGATTAAAATGGTTGGAGCAATGAAAGGCTTTGCGGGGGTAGATGTGTCCTCGGGGGTTGAATCGGCACCGGGACAAAAAGACCCTCACTTAATCGCGCGCTTTATCGAGAGCGCGCGTGAGGCTATGTCAAATGGATAAATGTCTAAGGGATAATCGGGAAAATAAAGGGTGCGGCGACGCGCAAAAACGGTAAAAATTTCAAGAGAGACTATCAGAGAGATTGGAAATGCAAACACTCAATTCCTATTCCACAGGCCCCGATCAGGAAGGGCGCTTTGGCAAATTCGGAGGTCGCTTTGTTGCGGAAACCTTGATGCCTCTCATTCTCTCATTGGAAAAGGAATATAAACGCGCCAAGGCGGACCCGGAATTTCTCTCCGAGATGGATTATTTTCTAAACCATTATGTCGGTCGCCCGTCGCCGCTTTATTATGCAGAGCGTTTGACGGATTATGTGCGCAATGAACGGGTTGGAAAAAACTCAGGTAAGGGTGCAAAAATTTATCTCAAACGCGATGAGCTCAATCATACAGGCGCGCATAAAATCAATAATTGTATCGGTCAGATTTTACTTGCAAAACGTATGGGTAAGACGCGCATCATTGCCGAGACCGGGGCAGGGCAGCACGGCGTTGCTACGGCAACAGTTTGTGCACGGTTTAATATTCCCTGTGTGGTCTATATGGGGGAGACAGATGTCGAGCGGCAAAAGCCCAATGTTTTTCGAATGAAATTGCTTGGCGCGCAGATTGTTCCAGTTACATCCGGTCGGGGCACGCTAAAAGATGCAATGAACGAGGCATTGCGCGACTGGGTAACGAATGTAGATGATACTTTTTATATCATAGGCACTGCAGCTGGGCCCCATCCCTATCCGGAAATGGTGCGAGATTTTCAGTCCGTAATTGGCCGGGAGGCCAAGGCCCAATTGCTCGAAGCGGAGGGGCGACTACCCGATGCGATTATGGCATGTATTGGCGGTGGGTCGAATGCGATTGGTTTGTTCCATCCATTTCTTGATGATCTGGAAACGCAAATCATAGGTGTCGAGGCCGCAGGTAAGGGGGTTGATACTGATCAACATGCCGCCTCATTAACTGGTGGCCGGCCCGGTGTTTTACATGGAAATCGCACTTATTTGCTGCAAGATGAAGACGGGCAGATTATTGATGCGCATTCTATTTCGGCGGGTCTTGATTATCCGGGTATCGGCCCGGAACATGCATGGCTTCATGAAATTGGCCGGGTGCAATATGTCTCCGCAACCGATGAGGAAGCCTTGGAATGTTTTCAGCTTTGTGCGCAACTGGAAGGTATTATTCCGGCGTTAGAGCCTTCTCATGCATTGGCCAGAGCCCTTGATAAAGCCGCCGAGATGGACCGCGATAAAATCTTGATCCTGAATATGTGTGGCCGGGGCGATAAGGATATTTTCTCCGTCATGGATGCGCTGGGCGAATAAACCAGTTTCCAGCCCCCCGCTTGGTGAAGTAGGGCGACCAATCAATAGTCTATTGTGCAGATTCTGAAGTGATCTCTGGCGCAATTTCTGGTTCGGGAGTTGGCAATGAGGCTTGCACAGCCAAAGCTTTGATGCTTGCAATAATTTCCGGCGCGCCAGTATGTTGGAGCCCGTGTCCATGATTTTCGAGTAGGATGAACTCCGATCCTTTTATCTGTTTTGATAATCGATAGCTATGAATAGTTGGACTGACATTTGTGTCATGGGTGCCGACGAAAATTTTAACCGGGACGGTAATCTCGCCATAACGCTCTTGCATGGCTTGGATATTGGTTTTTAAATGTGCAATATCAGCAGCGTTACTTTTAAAATCTTTGGGACGAAATAAAAGGGCAATACCTGCTTTTTCATAATAATCTTGCGGTGGGTCTTGCGGCCAAAAAGTGCTCGCAATTCCTTTGGGCGCAACAGCTTGTCCATATATAGGAAATAAAGTCCGCCTAAGGATAAAGCCAAGAATAGGGATGTCGGATGCCGTATTGTACCATGCTACCCCGCCGGGCCACTCATGGCTGACCGTTGCGATTAGAACCGTGCCACTGATTTTGGATTGATAGTTCAGCGTATAATTTAAAGCCACAGCTCCGCCGAGGCTTTGACCAATGATTATTGGTTTTTCAATGCCCAATAATTCCAGACCCTGATGGATCATGGAAGATTGAACATCCAGATTATGGCCATCTGCTGGCCGCGTAGAATAGCCCCGTCCAGGCCGATCGATTAAGATCACTCTGTGGGTTTTGGAAAGCTCATCACCAATAGCAAGCTTCATATCCATTAAATTTGCACTAGCCCCGTGGAGAATAACCAATGGAGGATATAGCGAGTCACGCGGCCCAATATCAAGATAATGAAGTTTTTGATCGCTAATTAGAAGCGTATTGCCAATCGGCGGATATTTTTTCTCTAATCGCCAATGGGTACAACTGCTTGATGCAATTAAAAGAATAATGAGGATTGAAAAGAGAAGCAGAAAACGCATGAGCTTTTTTCCATGTACAAACGTAAAGACCACTCTTACCGGACATGGTTTTATGGTTCAAGCCAAGTGAGCACAAGGACAAGGCATATTGGTGTTGAATTTTTTGTGAGTAACGCGTTTGCCGCGCGCGGTGTCTCTGGCGATATGCCGCCCAATACAATTAGACGGCACAATGATTTGGCTAAACGGGTGGTTGAATGTGCTACAAGCTGCTGGAATTTACGCTGCGCTAATAATACCGAAGAAATCTTCTGCCTTAAGGCTGGCGCCGCCAACAAGAGCGCCGTTGACATTTTCAATGCTTAAGATGTCTTTGGCATTTCCCGGTTTAACAGAGCCGCCGTAGAGAATAGGGGTGACAGCCGAGCTTAATTTGCGGATGTGTTGATGCATCTCCCCAATGTCATCAAGGGTTGGAATAAGTCCGGTGCCAATTGCCCATACAGGTTCATAGGCAATCACCACTTCACTTTGCTTGTTTTGTGGCACCGAGCCTACCAATTGTTCCTCCACAACAGACAAAGCTTTGCCGGCCTCGCGTTCGGCTTTGGTTTCGCCGACACAGATAATGGGCATAAGCCCGGCGTCCAGAACAGCCTCGGCTTTGTTTTTAACTTGTTCATTACGCTCACCATGATCGGCGCGGCGCTCTGAATGTCCAACAATGATATGGCTTGCTCCCAAATTCTTCATCATAAGGGCGCTTATATCGCCGGTATGGGCTCCGCTAGGCGCGGTATGACAATCCTGGCCGCCACACATAATCGGGCTTGATTTGGTCCGTTCGACCATCGCGCTTAAAAGCGTAGCCGGAGGGCAAATCAGAATTTCAACATGGGATTGATCAGCACCAAGCATTTTATCGAGAGCATCTACTTCTTTCAGTGAAGCCATGAGCCCGTTCATTTTCCAGTTACCGGCGATGAGTGTTTTTATCATGAGTGAAGCCCTGCCTTCTTTAAGGGATTTAATTTTATCAATTGGAGTTGGCGCATCCTATGGGGTGGAGTGGTAAGCCATTCATTCGCTGATGGCAATATTGTTAACCTGTTTAGGGTGTAAACAATCGTGCTTTGGGGTGGGGGCGAGAATGACTTGCGGGTGCATGAGGGCCGCGCTCGCCCTGTTTTATTATTTTTAAAAATCCAGATTTGGAAATGGCGGCAAGGGCGCATCCACCATGCGCCCATTACAAATAATAGAACGCGGCGCGCCGATGCGGGTAAAAATTTGCGAGAAGCTTGTGCCTTGAAAAATAATCATATCCGCAAAATGTCCTTTTGCGAGACGGGCGCTTTGTGACAATCCCATTAAACGTTCTGGCGTGCTGCTGATCGTATTTGCATAGTGCCCAATTGTATTATCGAGATGACCGATACGCACCGCTTCACGGTACACCTCTACCATGTCATAATCTCCATAGGGATGAAATGCATCGCGGCAATTATCGCCGCCAATAGCAAGCGCAACACCGGCCTTATGAATGTCGCGCATCGGCGCACAGCCGCGAAATAATGGCGCACCTTTGGAGCGGTCTTGCAAATAGAGGTTGCTCATGGGCATGGCAATAAGGCCAATGCCGGCTTGTTTTACGAGGCCGAGAATGCTGGCGATCTCTTCCTCATCTTTCATCGACAGGGAACAGACATGGCCGCAAATAATCGGTTTGGAAAACCCACGCTCCAAAGCCGTTTGGGCAATTAAACCTAATCCATTGGCTAGGGGGTTGAGGGTTTCGTCCACATGAAAATCAAGGGGTAAATTATACTGTTCGGCCAGTTCAAATGACCGGATTATTTCTTTGTGCTGATTTTCGGAGTTATAAATAACGGGTCCAAAACAGGCATTATATTCGGCGGCATGGCGTGCAATTGTGTGGCCATATTTGCCCATTATTTTCCCGACCCCTAAACTGATCACCCCTTGCAATGTTATTTTTCCAGCCCATTCTCGCCGTAATTGATCAAATATGCGCCAGCTCGGCTGGGTGCGTTTTTTCTGACTATCAATATGGGTGCGCAAAGAGCGGGTTCCGTGTGCATAAGCGCATTCGAGTGCAAAAGACATGCGCGTATAAACATCTTCATCTGTCCACGGATTTATGCGGTCGCTTTTCGCCCCTGATTTTGCGCCATTATAGGTGCCGTCGAGATTTGGTGCGCGCTCCCAGCTTTGTGTCTTGTCGATATGGGCGTGTAATTCTGCAAGACGGCTCATAACAACCCGCCCGCCTAGATCAATATTGAGCCCGTCTGTGCACGCGGTCTCGGTTCCGTTTTGGCAGCTGGGCTGGATTTTGCCAATCATGCCATCACCGGTCACATCAATATCAACGGCGCATAAGCCTTCAAAATCAGCGCTTCTGCCGCGAATTTCCTGAGGGTTCAGCATGGCAACGGGAACGCTCGCATTTAACAGCCGATAGGGCCCCTTGGCAGGGATTGTTAAAGGCCGGGGCCGGGAAGGGGCTGTGCGAAGCATCATAAATAGGGCCTCGAAAGGGATAATCGCCCGCGCTTAGACGGGCCGATCAGCTCAAATGGGCAAACACCCTAGCACAGGGGATCTTAAAGAGGAGTTTTTTTGAATGTGTGGATAATCATCATCATTTTGCCCCCAAAATGTATGAGGCGGCTATTTCAGACTGGAAAATGTCGGGTTAAACTGTTGGGATGGATCACCCCTCAAATACATCTTCCGAGATCGCTATGAGAGCGTTATTGCGCTGGTATAGCGATATGGGGATCGATACGGTAACAGGGGATGAACCGGCGGGTTTTTCTGATGGCCAGGCCGTTGAGGGCGATAATGCACGCGGCCAGAAGAGGGATCGAGCGCAGCAAAGCCCGAACCGGACCCCCAGCCATGCCGGTCAGATGCAAGGCTCTGGGCAAGTCTCAGGACAAGGCTCAGGGCAAAGCTTGCCAAAAGCGGCTGCAACACGCCCAAATACTGGTGTTTTGCGACCACAAGCAGACATGCTCAGCGCTGACGAGGCGGTTAGTCTCGCCAAAGAACTCGCAGCAAAGGCGCAAGACCTCAAAGGGCTTGAGGCGGCTTTGCGGGGGTTTGAGGGCTGTCCCTTAAAAAAGGGCGCGCGCAATACTGTTTTCGCAGATGGGACGCCGGGCGCGCCTTTACTGGTCATGGGGGAGGCGCCGGGGCGAGATGAGGACCGCGAGGGGGTGCCCTTTATCGGCAAGGCCGGATTGCTGCTTGATAAGATGCTTGGGGCCATTGGCCATGATCGTACCAAAAATTCCTATATCTCAAATGTTATCTATTGGCGACCACCGGGCAATCGGACCCCGACGGATGAGGAGATGATGATGTGCCATCCCTTCGCCGAACGCCTGATCGAACTTGCCCAGCCAAAAGTCATTCTTATTGCCGGTGCTGCACCGCTCAAAGCATTATTGCATAAGAGCGGAATTATGAAATCCAGAGGCAAATGGCATACGCTCCGCTGCGCAAATGGCACCAACTACGATGTGATGCCAACATTCCACCCGGCTTATCTCCTGCGAAATCCACAAGCTAAGCGACAAGTCTGGCAGGATTTACAAGCTGTACGGGAAAAATTAAGAGAAAATTAACGCCTTCAATGCTTTTTGTTAGGGTCGTAAAAATTAACACTCCATTAGAATTCATTTCTGATGTATGAACTGTGATTCATTAATTTTTTTACGGGTTACGCTGGGCTGCTTGGTAAAGGGAACGCGCATTATGAGTATGGTTGATTTGTTAACGCAAAAACTGGTTCGCTTTTTTGTTACGGGTGTGGTGGCTGCTAGCGTTGGTTTTTTTGCGGGGACCGCAAATGCCCAAGATCGCCATGCCGAAATTGCCAATTTGATACTTCAGGCCGAAGCAGAACCGGCAATTGCGAGCGGTGCTTATAGCTCAAGCGAGTATAGCACAAGTGGTTATAATAATGGCGATAGTTTGCTTGTGTTGTCGAGTAGTGATGAAGCGCTCTATCGGGAGATTTTTGATCTGCAAGAAAAAAGGCAAATGAGCCGCGCGGATAAAAAAATTGATCAATTGTCAAATGAGATCCTATTGGGATATGTCCAGTCACAACGTTATCTGCACCCTACCGCATGGCGCAGTAGTTTTAGCGAACTTAAAAAATGGATGGCATTTTATGCCGATCATCCTAATGCTGATGAAATTTACAAACTGGCAATAAGACGCCGCCCCAAAGGCGCAAGCAATCCCAGAGCTCCAGAGCGTCGCAAGTGGCGTCAGAAAGAAGCCTCAACACTCCATCCCTTGTTGGAAGAAGATTATGCGCGAAAACGCAAATCGCGTGTACGCCAAATTGAAGGTCGGGTGCGCTATCTGATTAATAAATCGCGGGCCCTTGAGGGATTGAAATATATTGATAGCCACGCACAACGCCGCGATATTACCGAGCGCCAATATGATCGTATGCGCTCATGGATTGCCGCCAGTCTCTATTATCAGGGATATTTGTCACGGGCGAAAACAATAGCAGGCTCCGTTGCAGACCGTAATGGCGATACTGCGGTACTCTCTTATTGGATAGATGGATTGATAGCCTACCGCGAGACGGATATGAACCGTGCTTATCGCCGGTTTCAAGCCATGGCCGATGTTGGTTATCAAGATGATGATTTGCGCTCTGCGGCTGCCTATTGGGCAACAAGGGCAGCGCTCGCAACTGGCGATACGACCAGACTTTATGAAAATCTTGATCTGGCAGCGCGCTATCCCTTTACATTTTATGGGCAATTAGCCTTGTCGCAATTGGGGCGTTCCTATGATTTTAACTGGTCTGATCCGGTTGTGACTGATGGGGGTTTTGAAGCCTTGGCTACTAAAATTCCCGGTATCAGACGGGCAGCAGCATTGGCGCAAATTGGTAAAACACAGGAAGCCGATCTGGAGATGCGCTGGGCAAATGGTCTTATCGAACATCATGAAGATTATGATTTAATCGCTATTGCAGCAGCGTTGAATTTGCCTGCTGCTCAAATTGATATTGCTTTGCTGGGTAAGGGAGAAAATCTGGGTAAGGATTATCTCCATGCGGCTTTATTTCCAATTCCTGATTTTACGCCTAATCCCGGTTTTGAAACTGATCGCGCACTTCTTTATGCGTTGATGCGGCAGGAATCAAAATTCAAACCTCAGGCAACAAGCCGTGTGGGTGCGCGTGGACTGATGCAGTTAATGCCGCGCACGGCAAGTTTTATTGGCCGTGACCGGTCTTTGCAAAGAGTTAGCGGGCGTAATCGTCTTTATGATCCGGGTTTCAACCTCGAGCTTGGTCAAAAATACGTCAATCATTTATTTGATAATGCGGCGCGGGGAAATGTTTTACACATGGCGGTTGCCTATAATGGTGGTCCCGGCAATTTAAGCCGCTGGAAAAAGCAGATGGAAATTGAAGATCCGCTTTTGTTTATTGAGAGTATTCCCAATACGGAGAGTCGTAATTTTGCCGAGAGTGTGTTGACTAATTTGTGGATTTATCGCGCGCGTCTTGGTCAAGAAGCGCCTTCACGCGATCGCATAGCATCAGGTCAAAGCCCGATTTTTCGGGAGATCGATCATCTCACGCAAGATTTTTAAAAAGAAGAAAAGCCCTGATTATGTTTTGTTTGGGCAGGAGCATCCCCGCTTGCGCGAGGATGCTTGTTTGTTGGTTGCCGTGCTATTTTACGGCGACTTGGTTTTAAAACCCTGCATGTACCGAGAAGCGAATATCACGGCCCGGCAAGGGGGTTGTGTCTTTTAGGAAAGACGCTGCTACCCGTCCCTCATTATTGGTGATGTTTTTGGCGCGCAGTTGAAAAGATATATTATTGCTTGCTCCAAATGGTCTGAACGTCAGGTAACTATTCAGGAACACATAGGACTCCGTTGGAAGCTCAAAGGCTGCTATATTGTCTTGAGCCGTCACATATTGAACTTCACCACGCAGCGAGATCAGTTGACTGTCCGCAGAGAGGCCAAACTGGCTCGACAGTGGTGGAATACGCGGGATATTTGGATTATCCAGATCTGAGGCGGTTGCGCGCACCAAATCGGCTTGTGCATA
Source organism: uncultured Caulobacterales bacterium (assembly GCA_964392325.1). GTDB lineage: Bacteria > Pseudomonadota > Alphaproteobacteria > Caulobacterales > Parvularculaceae > CALLPQ01. Next base: position 61,781 of record CAYMPJ010000002.1, on the reverse strand, counting down.
TCCAGCAAAATTAACCGCGCCAAATGTTGCACTTTCAAATGATCCAAAATCTAAATCAGCTTGCGCTTCAAAGCCGCGAAATTCTGCATCGGTTCCGGTAAACTGGAACACGGGCAGACCATCGAGGAATTCACCAGTTTCAGCTTCAAAGATGAAATTGTCATAGCTGGTGTAAAATCCATTAAGGATCAGTTTGAGGGGACCAAAGTCTCCGCGTATCGTTGCTTCAACGCCGGTTGCGGTTTCTACCCCAAGGTTTGGATCACCCGCTTCAAAACTTTGGGTCGCAAGGTGGGGGCCGAAAGATAGGCTTTCCTCAAGAGATGGGGCGCGTTCTGTACGAGAGCCATTAACGCCCACAAAGACCGCCGGCGTTACTTGATATCCAACCCCGCCAGAAACACTAAAGAGATTGAAGTCATTATCGATCGGGAATTCTTCACCATCTTCCTCGGCAACAAAAGTGTCGGTCGAATTACTTACATTCTCATATCGCAAGGCAAGATCGATCAATAAATTCCCCGCGCGATAATCATGAAGGGCAAAAATGCCAATCTGTGTTTGTTCGGAAGGGGGAACAAATGCTTCTGCACCAAGAGCGGAAAAGTCACGAAAGCGCCCCTGAATACCGTATGCGCCGCGCAGTTCACCGCCGCCAATTGCGAATGGACGTGTGACGACTTCTGCGCGACCTTCAACTTCATCATTTTCAAAGAAGGTTGCAATTTCATCGCCCTCAACTTCGGCGTGCTGATAATTGCCATAACCGACGCGGAGTTTAATTTTTTCAAAGAGACCAAAGTCACCGGCAAACTCACCTTTTAGATCATAGCGTATCTGATCAAGGTCAATGCGAATGCCTTCCTCTTCGCCCTCTTCCTCCCCCTCTTCGCCTTCTTCGCCTTCCTCTTCTTCTTCAAGATCTTCTTCGGTCAAGATGCCTTCAGGGATGGCATAATTGCTAGCGATACGAGAGACAGAAAAACCGAGAAAGCCTTCTACCGGTCCATCAAAAATATAGGATATGCCGCCAGCGCCATTGGTTGTGCGTAAATCACTATTGGGTACGAACCCATCTGTGAATTCTTCTTCCGCATCAAAGGTTTCATTTTCTTCTGCGGCGGCGGCTGTAAATGCATCAATCAGAGCTTGCGATCCATTAAGGCCGGGGATGTCGTAATCATCGGTATCCCGAAACGCAAACTCCCCATGCAGAACAATATTGTTACTTGCCGCGAGATTTACGCCAATAGCGACTTCATCGCCATTATTCACCGTTGAATGGCCATAGCGGACAGCCCCGTCAATGCCGCCTTCGGGCAGTTCTGACGGGATTTTGCCGGTATCAACATTCACCACACCGCCAGCAGCAGAGCTACCATATAAAAGCGAGGCAGCGCCGCGAAAGACTTCCACCCTCTGGGCGAGGGCAGGTTCTACCGGAACCGCATGATCGGGACTGGTTTGCGCAGCATCGAAAGTGCCGATGCTATCTTCAAGAACCCGGATTCTATCTCCGCCAAGACCGCGAATAATAGGCCGCGATGCGCCGGCGCCAAAAGCGGTTGAGGAAATGCCAGGCTGCGAACTCAAAGTCTCGCCAATCGAATTCTCCGCTTGTTCCAATAGGGCTTCCCCATCAAGAACCGAGACACCGGAAATGGTTTGTCCAAGGGCTCTAGAGAAGGGCGAGGCTGTTACAATGATCTCATCAAGATCGATATGTTGTGGTTCAAGATCATCTTGTTGGGCGTTTGCGATCGGCGCGAAAACTGACAAGGCTATGCCAGACAGAAGGGCTGGTTTTGCAAGGCGTGTGAAGCGGTGTGTATTGAATTTTTTCATGGGTATAACTCTCGATTTTACTAAATCATTTAAGAATAAACAGATGCGGGCAACGCAAATTGATTGCGTCATCAGCAAATTTTAAAGGCTAGAATGGTTTAGGAGAGAGGGGGCGCGCGCGGAGCAGAGCTATTGCGAGCAAGGCTTTTAACCGGCCTTCGATCACGAAGGGACGCAAAATGTTTAATATGGCCGGTGTCAACGACGGCTTGATCATTGAGAGCCAACAAGAAGAATGAAGTTAGATTATCCGTATCGCTGTTATCGCTAGCTGTCTGAGTGGAGAACGGTTCAGTAATCGGGTCGTTGCCCGCGTCCCACTGAAAATTTTTCGCTGCTTTCTTGTTTTTATGATCGCGACTTGCAACCAGGCAAAGTTCACACTCATGCTCATCGTGAGATGATGTTTGATTGTGAGAGAATTCGCCGATTTGTAGAGTCACAAAAAAGCTTAGCGCAAATAAGAGTATTGCACTTAACAGGGTATTTTTGTCCAAAATATGCAGCGTTTTTTGTCTCATATCGGCACCCTAAACATATTGTGATTTTATCGCAAGATGAGTTCTCTACATTTTGTCAGTGGAATTTGTGTGCAAACAGTCTTGCTTTGTACCCGATCAAAAAGGTGGGGAAACTTTCTACTTTCCCTTTCCCGGAAAAGTCACTAAACCCCGATGCCATGAAAATCCTATTTACAAAAGAAGAAATCGCCGCTCGTACAGATGAGATGGCTGTGCAAATCACGCAGGAAATGCCCAGAGATCTGGTCATGGCACCAGTACTGACAGGGGCCTTTATTTTTGCCGCTGATTTGCTGCGTGCGATTACGCTCAATGGTCATGACCCGGATGTGGATTTTGTCCAGCTCTCTTCCTATGGGGGAGCGAGAAGTTCTTCCGGAGTTGTCACCCTTCTAAAGGATTTCTCTCTGGATCTAACCGGCAAAACCGTCCTTCTGGTTGATGACGTCCTTGATACCGGGCGTTCCTTGCACTTTGCCAAACGCATGGTGATGGATCGCGGCGCAGCAGCGGTTAAATTGGCTGTGTTGGTGCGCAAAAATACCGGACGCGGCGAGGATATTGATGCAGAATATGTCGGCTTTGAAGCCGGCGCAGATGATTTTCTGGTCGGCTACGGCATGGATGATGATGGCCGCAAGCGCGGTTTAGACTTTATCGGCGCTCTTTAAGGCCCTAGAGAATATTCGCAATCGACAGATTGTTAATCACAATCAGTGCATTGAGTGTTGCCACGGTGGCAAAAAGGCTCATTACCGTGCGGTTGGGGAACCAAAGAACCATCGCCGTGACGGTAAATTGCAGTGTCAATTTCAAGAGCACCCAACCCTCGGCCCATGAAAAGCTCTCCATCGCGGAACGCATCAGGGGATTAGCTTCCACAGCGGCCCCTGACTTGATTGCGTATTCTGTTGATAAAATATCAGTAAAACCAACGATATTATAGAAAACCACCAAAATAACCGCGAGTGTGCGGTTTAAACCGTTTTGGCGTGCGATTTCGGCCAGTTTAACCAGATGGCGTCGCCGCTTGGCAGATAGAATAGAAAACATGAATGTCTTTTCCCAAAAGTTATTATTATCTCAATACGATCATGTGATGGGTTTGCGCGATAAAATCAGTCCCACAGTTGATGATTTGCCCCAACGATTGGTATAGATTGCAAGTATCATGACCATGTCAGACCTTGAAAACCGTTCCAAAGTGAAACACTCGGCCCCCTTTTTGCGGGTTTTTGCGGCGCGGTGTGTCTTGTTTTGGGAAAAAGCTTGGCCTGCCAGCCTGCCAATTCTTGCTCCGATATGTGTGTTGACTATTTTGAGCCTGTTTGGGGTTTGGGCGGTTGTGCCTCCGGCGGTTCATTGGGCCTTGCTTGGTTTGGGGCTCGTTATAACCGTATTCATGGCGGTAAAATTAAAGGGTGAGTTTATCTGGCCTTCCAGACGCGCAGGGCTCGTGCGACTTGAAAAAGACAGTGCGTTCGAGCATGCCCCGTTACAATCGCTGGAAGATCGGCCCTTCGATCCTGCTGCTATCCAAAAACAAGCCCAAGAGAGCTCTGGTCAGACATTGTGGACCGAGAGCGCAGCCCAAAAGATAGAGGGCTTTCAAGACGGCAATACTGCCCTGAATAGGGAGAGCCAACAATTATGGCAGGCCCATCAGGAGCAAATGAAACGGGCGGTTAAAAAAACCAGAATTAACAGCCCTCTCTCGACAGCTGATGCCCGTGATCCGTATGCGTTGCGTTTTGTGGTGTTAGGGCTTTTGATTATCAGTTCAATTGCTGCCGGTTCCGAGCGCTGGTATCGCTTGTCGGGCATGTTTATGCCGGGAAGCGCCAGTCAATCGGTGGCAAGCCGAATTGATATGTGGATTGAACCCCCTTCATATACCGGACTTGCACCAATGCAGCTGGTGCGCGGCGGTGATGCATTTCCAGACCTTGCTGATCAGGTCAGTGTCCCACAAGGGTCTAAACTGATCGCCCAAGTTAATGGACGACGCGGCGTGAAGCTGAGTTATGTAGATGGCGACGAGAAACGCTACACTATTAAAGCCAAACAGGATGATGATGAGGATGCCGACCCTTCATCAGCACAATCAGAAGCACGGGCACAAGCGCAATCGAAAGTAAGGGCAAAAGATCGAAACGCAGAACGGCTGGAATTCGAGATTGTCGAAAACGGTTTGATCGCTTTAAAGCTCGGTCCGCGTTCTGGCTCGTGGCCGGTTTTGGTGATTGAAGACACCGCGCCAATTGTTGAAATCCTGAGTGAGCCGGTTTTGGATAATAATGAAAACATGGTTTTTCATTACAGCTTTGAAGATGATTATGGCGCCGCCAGTGCTGTATTGCAGTTTCGACTAAACCCTGATCAGGGCCGCCCCCTCGATGCGCCCGATATTGGTGATTATGCGTTGAACTCTGTTCGCTCGGTTGTGCTTGATGGCTCACAAGGCCAAAGCGGAGAGCGCAAGATCGGTGTGTCCTTAAAAAGCGATCCGTGGGCCGGATTGGATGTAATTGCAAAAATAATCGTCCTTGATGGCGCTGCCCAACCGGGAGAGAGCAGCGAGAAAGATTTTACCATTCCCACCAAGGAATTTTTTAACCCGCTCGCAAAATCAGTTATCGAGCAACGCCAAAATTTGGCTGTTGCTCCGGAGAAAGTTCAAAAAGTACGCGATGCTTTTCAGGCGGTAACAGTATTGCCCGAAATTTTTTCCGAAAGCACGGCAGAATATTTATTACTACGCGATGCCTTTTGGCGTGTGCAGCGTCAGCGAGATGATCAGTATGAAGACACAATTGAATATTTCTGGCCGCTTGCATTGGAACTTGAAGATACAGCTCTTGAGCTAGCCCGGCGTCGGTTGGATGCGGCCATTGAAGCGCTTCGTGCAAGCCTTGAGGCGAATGCGCCGCAAAGTGAAATTGATGAAAACACTTTAGAATTGCAAAGCGCTATTCAACAATATCTGCAAGCGCTCGCGGCCGCTGGTATTACCGAAGAGGGCGGCGGTGGCGGTGATCAGATCGGACAAGACACAATACAGGAAATGCTGGACGGGATCGGTGATCTTTCGGAAGGGGGCGCTAATAATGCGGCGCGTCAATTGCTGGGCGATCTTGAAAGCTTATTGCAAAACTTGAAACTGACCGAGAGTTCTGGCGGTGAGGGCGGATTACCCGGTGCGCCCGATAGTGAGCCCGAAACACCCAGTGAAGAAGTCGGAGATTTGATTGGCCGACAACGTGAATTGTCTGACAATAATTTTGCTCTTGGCCAAGACGGTAGTGGGGGAAATAGTCCGTCTTCTGAAAATAGTGATGACCTTGCCCGTGAACAACAAGATATTGCAAATTCCCTTGAGGAATTGCTCGATGAATTAAGAGAGAGCGGGCAAGGAAACAGCGCGGGGAATAACCCTTCTGAAGGTGAAGGCCAATCCGGACAAGAGAGTGGGCAAGAGGAAAATCGCGGACAGAACGGCCAAGGACAAAGCGGCCAAGGACAGCCCGGTGAGAATGATCAATCAGGCAGCGGATCAGATTCAGCTTCCGCACAAAGCGCCTTTGAAAATGCTTTGCGCGAGATGTTTGCTTCCAGAGATGCACTCTCTGGAGAGGATTTTGATGGGGCTGCAACCGCAATGGATGAGGCCATCGCCAATTTGCGCGAAGGTGCGAAACGTTTGGCCGAAGAACAAGCGCGTGAAGCAGACAATCAGGACGGTGAGGGTGAAGGTGAGGGCGAAGGTCAGGGAGAAGGCGATAGCCGCGAAGCCAGTGGCCGCGATCCCCTTGGGCGCCCGACCGGTAATGGCGAGGGCAGTGTTGAAGTGCCCGGCTTGTCTGATCCCGCTTTGACGCAAAATATTATCGAAAAATTGCGCAAGCGATTGAGTGAACAGGGGCGCACCCGGGACGAAATAGAATATCTGGAAAGATTGCTAGAGGCTTTTTAAGGCAAGGCCTGGATTTTTCGCCGCGTTCGATTATGGTTTTTGAAAATCTATTTTCCACTCACGCTCGGCTTGGTAATTTGCGCAAAAAGAGTGTGGGCGATTTTATAAAGCACTGGCCCAAATAATAGAAATCCAAAAGAAATCAGTAGGACAATCACCGGATAGCCAAGCCAGAAAACATTCTCTCCACATGAATAATAATTTTCAGTTGTGCGACAGGTCTCCAATTGGCTATCGAGAATTTTAATAGCAAGTGTCATCCCTAAAAAACCGACACCAGCGATGGTGATAAGCCCCCCCAGCCATGCGCCGAATTTGTAAATTGGGCTGCGCTTATTCCAGCCACGCCATAAATATCTGGTGCCCATGCTGAGGGCGGCAGCAGGTATGACAAAGCTTAGCCATTCAAAAAAATTTACAAAAAACTGCATAGGGTCCGGGTAAAATCGGGTTGGAATATTACTGCCGCTATTACTTCTGCGAAAATCTATAAAGCGATATTATAGGTTATTTTTTATATGCTCAAATCGCTTGATCCATTTGGTCAACACTATAGCGTGATCATTATATACGAGAATGCAATTTTTGCAGTGGTTACTGCCTTCTAGAGGACATTTTAAATACGTGAGTGATCAAGCAAGTGATCTTGCCGGATTTTCTGGGCTAGCAAAGACGTTGAAACCTTCTAGGGAGGAAGGGGCCAGCCAGTGTTTTATTCCCCCCGAATGGTGTCAGGGGCGCACCGCCTATGGCGGCCTTACGGCTGGGCTCTCGCTTGAGGTTGCACGCACCGCATTTCCCCAATTGCCCCCTTTGCGCTCAGCAACAATTAATTTTATCGGCCCCGTCGGGCCGGAGCCGGTTTTTATTCCAAGATTGTTGCGTAAGGGAAAAAATGTAACCTCTATTCAGGTTGAGGTGTATACAGATGAAAAAATGGTGGGAAGTTCGGTTTTTATATTTGGGGCCGAGCGCGAGTCTCATATAAATGTTGCGCTGGATGGCCCAGAGGCGACTTCGCCCGATGAGGTCGAAGATTTTGTGCCAGCACAATTTTTATCCATGCTGCCAGTATTCTTTCAAAAATTTCAAACCCAGTTGATTGAAGGCGCACGGCCATTGTCAGGATCTGATGAAGGATATATCCGTGCCTGGTCGCGCCATAAGGATGTCATGTCCCGACAGGGCGAGGCCAGCTTTCTGACCCTTTCCGATGTTCTGCCGCCAGCAGCAATGCCAATGTTCAAGAAGATGGGGCCGGTTAGCTCGGTGAACTGGATGCTCAATATTATCAATGAACCAATAACCCAAGATGGCTGGTATCAGATTGAAACCCGTCAGGCCGCGGCCAATAATGGATATTCAAGCCAAGGCATGCGTTTCTGGAATAGGGACGGTAGATTGATTGCCGATGGCATGCAGTGCGTTGCCATATTTATCTAAAGAAGTTTTGACTTGCTTATCAGTGTTCAAAGTGATGCAGTATTTGAAATGAAAAAGGCATGGCTAGTTCTTAGGTGCGGCCTGACATATGAAATTTTGAGAGAATTTAATTTTTGAATTAGAGAGGCGTCTCATGAAATCAGTTTTAAAAGTTACACCGTTTATAATGATTGCCCTCTTATTCGTAACAGGGTGTGCATCTGTCGTGACGCCAAGTGTAAATAATGAGGCCGCTGCTTTACGGGGCGGGGCCTACAGGTTGGATGAAACCCATGCCTCATTACTCTTTAAAATCGATCACCTTGGTTTTTCCAATTATGTCGGGCGGTTCGAAAAATTTTCCGCGAGTCTCGATTTTGACGAAGAAGATGTAACCGCGGCGCGTGTATCGGCAATTATCGATATGGCCAGCCTTGATATTGCGAATGATGAATTTGGCGAAACATTGATGGGGCCGCAATGGTTTGACGCGGTGCAGTTTCCTCAAGCGGTTTTTGAAAGCAATGCGATAAGCTTAACCGGTGATAATACGGGCACGATGACCGGTGATCTGACATTACATGGCATCACTCAGCCGGTTACATTTGATGTTACCTTTAATGGCGGTGCCCGCGATATTTTGCGTTCGGCTTATATTGTCGGGTTTTCGGCGAGAACCACTATAGATCGCACGGATTTTGGCATATCAAAATTTGCAGGGATCATCACCAATGATGTCGTGCTGGAAATAGAAGCCGAATTTATTAGAGAATAAATTCCTTCAGTAGGCGTTTACGTTCGCTTTTCCGTTTTTCCTATAACGGTTTGGACCAACTGCTAGGTAGAGAAAACCCTTGCGCGGTAAGGTGTTCGCATTGCTCTTGATGGATCGGGTTGATTGCATCTCGAAATATTTTCGGAACATCAATCCCGGAAGAGGGGTTAATTTTTTTCTCGAACTTTTCTTTTTTGTATTCTCCGGGTGCAATATCGAGAAATTTTTCAATGGCCTGTAAATTCTCGATTGGGTGATCCCGAAAGTTTTCAAAAAAGAAAAATTCTATTTGCTCGGGCAATAATATATTGCGCAATCGTTCAACAGTGCCAGCATAATCAATATGATTAACGAATCCCGGCTCACTCAAAAACTGGTCAATTTTTTCCTGATTGATATCATTTAACTCTGAGCCGTGCCCTTTAAATTCATAGTCAAATTTAAAATGAGACCACATACGTTTTGCAGGATGGCGCATCGTGTAAATGGCGCGGACATTTTGATAAAGCGCGCGAATATGGTCCCAGCCCTCTATATCAAGGGTCGCATAAAGATTGCTGAAATCTGCAACATATTTTGCATTTTTCTTGACCGGTGCACGCACCTCAAAAAGAGCGGTATACCAATCATCATTCACCTCGGGACCAAGATAGTGTGACCCATACCAAGAAAGGTTTCGCTGTACATGGGAGTTTAAGCGATCTGCGGTGAGATTTTTGACCACTTGTTGATAGCGCTGAACGCGCCCTGTGGCCGACATATAGTTTTCACCTTTAGGATCGGCAAAATAATGGATTTCTTTTTCCGGACAAAAGTGAATGTCCCTATGAGATGCTAATTGTTGATGGAGCCATGTCGTGCCGGCTTTCATTGCCCCGATACTAAGAAAAAGATGATCATTGCTCATTTATTATGGCCTATCCTGATAGCCGGTAGCACTAAGCTTAACCTGCGGCAAGCCAATGGGGTGTGCTTTCTCAATGGGGCAAGTAGCAAGGTTTTAAGCGCTTGTATCGAATGTCGATCCGGGGTCGCCGTCGGTCGGGCTTGGCTCTGGATCATCACTGCCGGGTGCATCACCGGGAACATCACCAAGGGAGATCGTCACCATGGCCGCGCGCAACACTCGGTCACCAATCGTAAAGCCTGTTTGTGCCACATCAACCACATGACCAGCTGGCACGCCATTGCCCGGTACCTGAGCCACCGCTTGGTGTAAATTCGGGTCAAAACGCTCGCCAGTTGGATTGATACGGTTGACGCCATAGCGCTGCAGTACGGCGAGCAATTCTTTCTCGGTCATGCGCAAACCGGTCACCAAACTCTCCGCGGTATCAGGAGATATTTGAGTGGTTTCGGGGGGTATGCTGTTGAGGGCACGATCAAAATTATCAGCAACGCTAACCAGATCCCGGGCAAATTCAGAAATTGCATATTTTCCGGCATCCTGCTTTTCGCGTTCGCCGCGCCGACGTAAATTCTCCATCTCGGCGGCGAGACGTAAAAACCGGTCATTCATTTCAGCGAGATCATTTTCCTTTTGCGCTAAAAGATCCTGAATATCGCCGCCAGCATCAGCCTGTTCCATGTCCTCACGAAGGGCATTTGATTCGTCAATATCTTCTTCAGCCATGAACAGGTCATCTCCCGAGAGAGGAATTTCGTCCAACTGTTCGTCGACAAACTCGGAATCCATATTCTCGCCGTCTTGATCCTGTCCGTCGTTTGGAGGATAATTAAATCTGCTCATAGAAAACTCTCAAGGCTAACTGTAATGAGGGAGCGTTCCGGGCCCGCTCGCCGCTGTATGATGTTTGCATGTACGCCTCTGGCCGGATTATTTCAACAGTTTTGAGACAAGTTCAGCCGTATAATCTACTATCGGGATAACTCTGGCATAATTCAAGCGGGTAGGGCCGATAACCCCTAAAACGCCGACGATATTATTGCCGCTATCGCGGTAGGGGGCAACAATTACAGAAGACCCGGACAAGGAGAAAAGCCGGTTTTCCGACCCAATAAAAATCCTTACCCCTTCGCCATCGTGCGCGGCGCCGAGCAAATCAATCAATTCTTCCTTACGCTCGAGATCATCAAATAGCATACGCACCCGCTCCAGATCAGCTTCCGAGGTTTCATCCAGAAGGCGTCCGCGTCCCCTGACGATGAGAGAGGCGTTTGTATGATTATCAGACGAAGCGGGAAAATCTGCGACCCCCCGTTTTACTAAGGAAGCGGTGAGTTGGTCGAGGGCTGAGCGATTCTCGTCGAGCTCTTTGATGATTTTTGAGCGTGCTTCAGAGAGGGTCTGTCCGCGCAAGCGGGCATTGAGGTAGTTGCTGGCAATCGTCAATGAGGCTGGCGGGAGCCCTTCTGGCAGCTTGATTACACGGTTTTCGACGCTGCCATCTTCAAAGACGAGCACAGCCAAAGCCTCTTCGGGGCTGGTCGGGACAAACTCAAGGTGGCGCAGGGGCGCCTCGACTTTGTTGGTAATCACCAGAGAGGCGCTTTGTGTGAGGTCGGTCAGCTGAGAGGCTGCTTCTTCAAGGACGGAGGAGTTCGGCCCTTCCTCGATATGGCCACTGAGAATTTTGCGCTCGTTATCGCCAAGATCCCCCACTTGCAAGAGGCTATCTACGAAGAGGCGCATGCCAGTTTGTGTCGGCAGGCGTCCAGCTGAAATATGTGGGGCATGAAGCAGGCCGATATCAGTCAAATCAGCCATAACATTGCGAATCGTTGCGGCTGATACATTCAGAAGTTTTTCCTGACTCAGTCGGCGCGACCCTACGGGTTCGCCAGTGCGGATATATGTCTCCACCAATTGGCGAAAAACTTCTCGCGACCGTTCGTCAATTTCTTCCAGGGCGTTCATATTTCAAAATCACATCACCATTGATACCCATCCCCTATCATAAATCGTGCGATTTGTTGAAAAAAATCAATAGTGCACGTTCTTCCTATCGACACATGAGCCAAGGCTCTTTACCACCATCCCTACTGAATTCGGGAGATCATCATGAGACCATCGGGTAGAACTTTTAATGAAATGCGCACTATCACCTTTGAAACAGGGGTGACGAAACACGCCGAGGGCTCTTGCCTGGTCAAGTGCGGGGATACACATGTGCTCTGTACGGCTAGTTGGGATGAATCCACGCCGCCATGGCTACGCGGTGGGGGTAAAGGTTGGGTAACTGCAGAATATGGCATGTTGCCACGCTCAACCGGAGAGCGCATGAAACGCGAGGCCAAAAAAGGTCAATCGGGACGCACCCAAGAGATACAGCGTTTAATAGGGCGCTCGCTTCGCGCCGTTATCAATATGAAAACACTGGGGGAGCGCCAAATCCTTGTGGATTGTGATGTGATCCAGGCAGATGGCGGTACGCGAACTGCCTCTGTTACAGGGGGGTATATTGCGGTGCAACAGGCGGTAAACTGGGCTCTTGCACAAGGCATTATCAAACAGTCGCCAATCGTTGATAGTGTCGCCGCCATTTCTTGCGGATTGTTGGACGGTGCACCCGTCCTTGATCTGGATTATGATGAAGATTCAACGGCGCAGGCTGATGCGAATTTCGTTATAACAGGCAAAGGCGGGCTTGTTGAGATTCAGGGTACGGCTGAAGGTGACCCTTTTTCCGAAGACCAGTTTCTGGCGCTTCTCGCGCTTGCGAAAAAGGGTTGTGCAGAGCTAACGCACATGCAAGCTGAAATTGCTTAAGTGAAAATAGACCAATAAAAATGAGCTCTAAAATTATTAATTTTAGAGCTCAATGCATTTGAATTTTAACAAATTTTAGGGTTTTTAACACCGTACTTTTTTTTATTTTTTAGGCCGGCCCCGTTTTTTGGTAACTTTTTTCTTGGTGCGCACTGGCGGGCTATCTGCCGGTGAGCGCTGTGTGCCTAGTCCAATTTTCTTGGCAAATGCCGAGCGCTTTTTTGCATAATTGGGAGCGACCATTGGGTAGTCAGCAGGCAAGCCCCATTTGCGCTTATATTCTTCCGGCGTTAATTGATAATGCGTACGCAGATAACGCTTTAACATTTTGAGTTTTTTACCATCTTCAAGGCAAATCACATATTCCGGCGTCACAGATTTGCTAATGGGGATGGCTGGGTCTTTTGTGGCTCTCATAGAAGCATCGCCAGCGGCGATATCTTGTAATGACTGGAATACATCTGCCATCAAGGACGGCAAATCTTCCGAATTCACCTTATTATTGCTAACATAAGCAGCTACGATATCTGTAGCAAGATGAAGGGTTTCGCCAACTTCTGAGTCTAACTCGTGTTTTGACATACTTTTATTCTCCGTGCATAATAATAGAACCCGAACAGCTGATAAGCATATCGGCGGTTTGTGTCATGCATATATTGCATATCGTTCAGATTGAGTAGAATAGGGTAAGCAGTCTACGGATAATATTATATCTGTTTTGGTTCTTAAATCGACGTTGCATAAATACGCTTGTAGGTCAGATATACAGTTTAATGTGACTAGGCAAGTTTTTTATCAAAAAATTGCAGCCTACTGACCTTTGCTCTGTTAAAATAATATGAAATGACCATCTCCATGCCAATCAAAAAATCTGCGCTTTTGGTAAAAAATTTCTAAACAACTATCTGATTGCACGGATAAAGTGCATCTCAAGGGTAACCCTATAATTATTGAACCTTAGGAGGTTGAAGTTTTGATAGAAACTTCCTGTAATTTGGGTTTGAGTTGCAGTTTTGCGATTTTTTTTTGATGACTCTAGTAGGTGATAGGCGGGGCGGTTTTTTAGAATTGGTTATGTAACTTCTATATGAATTATTGAGAGTGCACAGCTTCTGACAAGATGATAAATTTTTGAAATATATTATGCTGTATTCAAATTAAATGTTGATAGCTTAAAATGTCTAAGAGGGGTCTTGTAAAAAGAATTTCTCAAATTTAATGCGCGTTACCTACCACCTAAGTAATAAGAAGGAATAATCCACTTAAATTTAAAACTGAGATTTAACTTTCAAATTTAAGCCGATTTTGCGGTAACGCTCTCATTGTTTGATATCAAACGAGGACCACCAGTAGCGTGGAGAATTGCTCTGAGGGTTTCAACACCTGCGGCACTGTCTCCCTGACTGATTATTTTTCCATATTCTGCGGTATAGTTTTGAGAATCAACAATATGCGGATTGGGGGTTGCAAATATCATTTTCCCGCCCGCCTGAATCGCTTCGCGCCAATATTCCAGCATTTCTCGTTTTAGATGTATTGGAGCGAGAAAATAATCAGGCTCCAGGGTGCGGCTTTGCGCTTCTGAAATGATGGGAACGTCATGACCTTGCGGGAAATTGGAAAATGGCAGGGACGCACCATGTTCGATTCGGCTTTTCGTATCGATTTCCACTGCGTGGGTAATCACATTGCCAGCCGCACCACTCCAATCCATCAATATTTTCGCATGCTTATCCGTCCCAAGAATATGGACCGTTTCTGCGCGCTTTTCTATTTGTGACAGCATGGCTTGGAATTCGTCACGCGCATCATGGCAACGGCTTGCAAAAGCCTGATAAGGGGCACGTTCACGCAGGGCTAAAACCGTTTCTTCATCCCATAAACGTGCAAGGCGTTCGCTCCATGGATCAAAATCATACTCGGTAACATTATCATGGGTAATAAAGAGGCGGATTGATCCCCCTTCTTTGCTGGTCAATGCACCGCGAAAAATTTTCAATCCTTTTTCCCGGATAATTTGCTCTAGGACTGCAAGAGAATAAAGGCCTGAAATATCCGGGGTGAGTGTTTCAATTGCATTTCCGGTCATGATCATTGGCGCATAAAGCGTTTCGAGAATCAAAATACCATCATCAACCAAACGGTTTTTAATTGCTTCCAAAAGCTTCGATGGATCGTCGCAATATTCGAAGGTTGAAATGCAGGTAATAATATCAAACTTTTTTGAGCCAAATGCCTGATCAAGTTCGCTGGAGGGGAACGCAGCTTGCGCTGACCAAGCCCACTCACCAATTTGCGATACACACGGATCAGTATCAACGCCAAATCGATCTACCCAACGTGGATAGTAAGATAAAAGAGTACCATCATTGCAACCAATATCGAGAGCGGCGCAATCGCGACCTGAAATCAATTCAAGGGCTTCTGTTGCTGCGGCGCGCAAATGATCGCGATTCATCCGGAATGTTGCGGAGGGCATGTATGATAAATTCTCGGGCTTGTTAAAAGTTTCTCGCTGCAATAACCCGCACGCTTTGCTATCAAGAGAGGGATCACATAAAACAAATTTTTCTGTGCAAACCGGATTTTTATGATCAGAGTTTTTGTCGATGGATTTTTTCCGAGCGCCAGAATTTGGCACATGAAGTGGTGACACTGAATCTTCACTTGGTAAAAATACCGGATTTAATGCGCGAGATCCGCAAACACGACAAGATTTTATTTTTTTAACCACAATTACCCTCATCACTAAAAGATAAGGGTACATTTGCATAGAGCCGTAAACTGCAGGTAAAGCAGGGGCGTTTTTTTTAAAATTAATTTGTATATAGTCTGTAAACAGACCTTAACAAAATCTTATTTCCGATG
Organism: uncultured Caulobacterales bacterium; assembly: GCA_964392325.1. GTDB lineage: Bacteria > Pseudomonadota > Alphaproteobacteria > Caulobacterales > Parvularculaceae > CALLPQ01. The sequence goes on along the minus strand of CAYMPJ010000002.1, from coordinate 46,647 downwards.
ATTTAAAAATGCTGTTTTAGCCAAGAGAGAGGCGTTTAATCAATGCGCGCTGAAACTGTGTGCCGGCTTTAATTTGATCGAGAGAAATAAACTCATTGGCTTGGTGAGCCTGATCGATTGAACCGGGGCCACATATTATTGTTGAAAAGCCTGCTTCTTGAAATTGTCCGGCTTCGGCTGCGTAGGCGACAACTTCGGTATTGTTGTGACCCGTAAGGGATTTGGCGAGCTCGGCAGCCGGGTTATCAATGCGCGGTGCAAGAGAGGGGGCATATGTCATTTGTTCGGTTTCGATACGACAATCGGGGGAGCGCTTTTTCATTTCTTTTTCGACGTCATCGCAATAGTCAAGAAACTCATCATAGAGTAGTTGCATTGAATCGCCGGGAATCAAGCGCATGTCCCATTCAAATTGTGCGTGCCCTGCCATAATATTGAGCTGTGTTCCCCCTCTTATCACATTAACAGTCATCGATGTGTAAGGGGGATCAAAAGGATTATCGGGGTCATGGGTTTCGCGTTTTGCATCGCGCATTTGCGTAATTTTTGAAATGAGTTTTGACGCTATTTCTACCGCTGAAACTCCGCGGTCGGTTTGACTGGAGTGGGTGGTAAATCCATGAACCTGAGTTCTGAATGAAGCAATGCCTTTATGGCCGTTAATTACTTTCATCATTGTTGGTTCGCCAACAATGACAGCATGAGGCTTTGGTAGATCGCGGCGAATGCGTTCTATCATACGTGGTGCGCCGATACACCCGACTTCTTCATCATAAGAAAGGGCCAGCATGATCGGTTTTTTTAGATCAGCGCCCAGCATTTCAGGAATGAGCGATAATGCGATAGCAGAGAAGCTTTTCATATCACATGTGCCGCGGCCAAAAAGCTTATCCCCGCGCAAGTCAATTTTAAACGGATCGCTATCCCATTCTTGTCCCTCTACAGGAACAACATCTGTATGACCTGATAAAACGACGCCCCCTTCAATATTGGGTCCGATCCGCGCATAAAGATTTGTTTTGGTGCCAGTATCATCAGGCGCGCGCCATGTATCGATGTTAAATCCATGAAGATAGTCTTCAACATCCTCGATAAGGTTAAGGTTTGATTTATGGGAAATCGTATCATGGGCAATTAACCGCTCTATCCATTGAATTTGCGGGCTATGTTGCTCAGTTATCGTTCGGATATCGGTTTTGTTTTCCAAGTGGCGCTCGTCGTTTTCTTTTTAAAAATTCAGCCCGTTTATGACGTTGATTATAGAACGCGCAGTGGAATTACCAATCACTTTTTACCGCGTTTAAAGATGGGGTGGTTAATGTTTTGTTTATCATGAATTTCATGACTCTGGAGAATTATGTTTTTCTTAACCATAAATATTCAGCAATCCCAGTAAATACTGCGCGGACAAATATTCTGATATTCAGAGAAAACCGGTAAAATTTAATCGAATAATTATATTATTCCAATAAATTGCATCCGACCAATTATTCAATGTGGATAATTGGTCTGTTAGGTGCGGATTTTGCAAGGTTACACAGAGGCATGGGTTTGTGCCTGATTGTGAAAACTAAAAAATCCTTAAGAGGTGACAAATGACCAAAACGGCAGGATTGAGAAAAAATCAATCTGGAAATATAGCCATACTCACGGGAATAATGATTTTCGTGATTTTTGTTCTTGGTGGAGCGGGCGTTGACATGATCCGTTTTGCAACCATCCGCGCTGAATTGCAATCTGCGACCGACAGCGCAGTCTTGGCTGCATCCTCGCTTAGCAATGAGCGCTCGCCAACTGTGGTCGCAACAGAATATTTTAATACAAATTTCAAGCCCGAGCGCTTTTCCCTGGATCCCTCCAGTGTCTCATTTACCCCGGTTGTGTTGATCAATAGTCAGTCGTCCCGGCAGGTGCGTGCAACCGCTAATGTTGAAATGCCAACATTTTTTATCAGGTTTTTAAATCAGATTAGCAATGACGATTATTCAACTTTTTCAATCGATGTGGCCTCCTCCGCAGGGGAAAGCTTCAATGAAATAGAAGTTGCATTGGTGCTGGATGTATCAATTTCTATGGATGGTCCCCGAATTGATAACCTTCGTACTGCTGGGCAAGCTTTTATTGATCAAATTTTTGCTTCAACAGAAGATGAGCAGCTTTCGGTAAGTATTATTCCGTTTTCGGCCAATGTAAATCTGGAGCCAGTAGTGACGGACTATATCAGTCTCGCAGATGCTGCTGGACCTATTCACCGACCTTGTATTTTTTATGAGCTAGCTGATTATGATGATGGACCTATCTTCGGAGATCGTGAGCTCGTTGATCAGTCAAATCCGGGAGGCTTTCCACCTGAGGGCCGTGACCGGTGCGTAGAGTCTCCTGTTTTGTTTAATAGCGATAATGCCAACGATTTAAAAAATGCGATCAATAATTTTACTGCCGGTGGTCGCACCGATGCGCATATCGGCCTTTCTTGGGGGATACGCGCTTTATCACCGGATTATCAGGGCGATTTGGGCGGAGATTTTAGCGATCGCCCGAGTGCTTACAACGCAGGTACCACCAAAGCGATTGTTATAATGAGTGATGGGAATATTAACCCATTGCCTGATGAAGATGGTACCGAGCCAACTGCGCAAGCCACAGCACAATTTCAGGCGATGTGCGAGGAAGCACGCAATAACGGTATTCTGGTTTATTCAGTTGGTTTCCAAATTGCACCGGGGAGTGCGGCCGATATTTTGTTGCGTGATTGTGCATCTAATCTCAGCCAATATTTTTTCGTGGAAACCCTTGATCTTCAAGCTGCTTTTTTCGGGATTGCTGCCTCCATTAGTCGCTTGAGTATTTCTGAGTAATAGGAATGAGAATAAAGAATATGGTTACGACAAAAAAAATTACAGCTGGAAACAAAACCGTTCGAAGCAATAGAAATTTATTTCAGTGTACCTCCGGAGTAGCTGCGGTAGAATTTGCTCTTGTTGGTCCGATATTTCTGGCTCTGGTATTTAGTTTGTTTGAAACGGGTTTGCTCTATACAAAAATTGCGCTTACCGATAATGCGGTCGCTGACGTATCCCGATCAATTTATGTTGGGGCGGCACAAAGTGATGGCTCCGTGACATCGGACACATTGAAAGAAGATATTTGCGACTCTATTTTTATTGTTCAGGACTGCCTGAATAATATTACCATAGAGGTGACAACAATTTCGGATTTTAATTCAATTCCGACAGGTGGTGAAATTTGTCAGGATAGTTTTGATAGTGGCCCGCCCCCAGCAACAACTTATAGTCCGGGCGCGTCATCGCAAATTTCATTTGTACGTGTTTGCGTGACCACCAAAATTATTACGCCTTTCCTTGGTCTTGGCCTAAAGTTAACAAAAAATGCGAATAACCGGTTTGAAATTATTTCGACCCTCGCATTTGTCAATGAGCCATTCTAATTGCCAAATATAGTCGAGCGATAAAATTTATAGAGAAATTGAGTTAGTTCAGAATAATTTTACTGCCCGGCAGGCACATCAAAGTAAATTTTTTGAGTAATTCAATATAGTGAGGACACTACAAATGTTTAGGAAGTTTGTTGAAAGTAACAAAGGTCTTGCTGCGGTTGAATTTGCTTTGGTATTGCCTGTCTTGCTGATTTTATTAGTCGGGAGTGTTGGCGCTTTTGATCTTTTCCGGGCTGACCGAAGCGTTTCTTATGCGGCTAATACAGTCGTTGACCTAACGGCGCGCCAAACAATAGTCACTGAGAGTTCAGTCGATACGTTATTTGCAACCGGGCGTGCATTGATCGGGCGTTACGAAACTCCCGGATCTGTTTCAATATCGATTGCGAGCATTATATCCGATGTTGATAATAATCTTTCAGTGGATTGGTCCAGAGCCGAAGGTGGCGGCGCCTTGATCGCTGACGGTGATATTCAATCCCTCGATTTACCCGACATTCCCCCAAATGAATCAGTTATTTTTATTCGGTTTGAAAATGAGTATACACCTATCTTTCAAACCAAGTTTACGTTCACTCGTGATGCTGTGCGCCGCCCAAGATTTGTCGCGCAAATAGCGTTTGACAGTGGCCCTTAAAATATAAAGCATTTCCGAGCAATAGTGGTTTAGCGCTAAGGGATCGTCTCTGCGCTTGCTTTTTTGAATCTGCGACGGGGATGTTACTTCGTCAAATCCAGAATGAATTGACGCACGCGCTCATCAATTTCGCGCCATTCAGCTAAATAGGGCCGCTTGTAGCGATAGATAACAGATATATCTTTATTTAATTCATACTCGCGCCAGCATTCGGGGCTGGGAATGGTTGGAACTTCATTATAGCAAAACAGCGCCATCGTTTGATTGTCGGTTGCCTGACCGATAAATAGTGTAGTGTCCGCATAGCCATTTGTCGGCACATTATCACGCTCTTGCCGGAAAGTATGTCGGTTCAAACTATATGGTGTCCTTGCGCCGCGTTTATCAATCGTATGCGGAAGATATAAGGTTTCAATGCGATCGAGCTCTGTAAAACTTGTTGAGCGTAGACTGACGACAATATCAATACGCCTTGTATCAGGGTCATTATCAATGAATTCGAGTTTCCAGGCTGGGCCATAGCCAGTCATTGCGGGCCATAAGGCATATAGGCTTAAAGAGGAAACCTCGCCGCCGCGACGCTCACGGGGAAAAACTGTATAATTTGCCGGCACTTTAAATTGATGCTCGCCCAAATTTATATCAACAATATCCTCGCTCACAGTGGGGCTCGGGACAGTTCCATTTATATCGTCGACGGTGGGCCCGACATAATAAAAAAGTAGGATCGCACTTAAGATAAGGGTCGCGAGAAAGATACCGATGAGATACCGCCAGCTGGATTCCTCATGGACTTCATCGCCGCCAAAGCCGTAATTATTTGTCATTATTCAAGCCTAATTGCCTCTGGGTGGTCCTGATTCTACTCATATCATGGGACAGGCCCGGGCAAAAGGGCAGTTGGATGGTTCTTAGCGCAAATTAGGGGAGGGGGTATCAGAATTGATAGGGCTTGGGCAGGTCTAGCGAGTAAGCCGCTCGCATTTATGCAATGGGCGGCGCGCACCATGGTTCATCCCGCACCAGCAGATATTCAAATAATATCAGTATTTTTACGTGATTTAGCCCGAAAACGCTTTGCTAAGAGCGGTTATTTCTTGGTCTTGACCCATGCAGCGCTGAGCTTTGCATGAACTTCAGGGGGATAATTTTGCCATGAAGATCGCCCGCGTGTCGCATCGACGATAAATAAGGATTCCCGTGGCAGAAGGAACGGCGCAATCGCATTGCGCACCCCAATTGCGGTGTGCTCACAAGCAACAGTCCAGACATTTTCAGTGATTTTGAATGCCGGGCCAAGACCAAGGACTGCGGCTTCAACGCGCGTTGCTGCTGCGCTGACGACATCAAAAATCAAAATAAAGTTTGAGCTGCCAGTAGCTTTTGCCGGATCTTCTTTACCGTTAGTATTTTCGGAATTAGCTTCGCGTTTGCCAAACTTATTGTCACTTTGTTTGGTATTGGAGTTGGCTCCAAAAAGGCCGGCAAATGTCTGCTCTTCTTGCGCTTCACGCCAGCGATTTGCGCCAGCGGGTGAAACCAATGACCAGGCTGCTAGACGACCTTCGGTCGCAAATTTTTTCAGTTGTGATGAGGTGTACGGACCGTATATCTTTTCATCAACTTTTAAACACCAATTATCTGCCGCTAACATGATACACTGTTCCTAAATAAAACAACTATGAATGGTTTTCTTTTTTCCCAAAGTGACTTGCAATCTCGGTGCCAACATCGGTGATTTCTTGCTTGATTTTGTCTGATGCAGAGCCATTCCAACCCTGATCTGCAGTATCGCTATTTGTGGAAACATCTGCTGTCTGGTTAATAACATCTTCCATATGCCTGGCCGAGCCTAGAAAGACTAAACCGACGCCCATTTCGTGGCGTCGTACAACACGCGCTTTCATCCGTCCCACAATCATTTCAGTACCAAGGGGCGGTTGCGGATCAATGCTGATTGATGCGCCTGTTAATGAGACATCCAAAATGGTACATTCGATCTGACTGCCATCTTTTTGGGTGACAATAACCGGTCGTTCCATTTCAATACGGGGCATATTGCGACGGTCCGGAGCTCTTTGTCCCCGATTGAGAACCCGGATCAGGGCATCAGCTGTGCGCTGGGTCTTGGCCCGGCGTGCTTTGTAATGAACGGCAAAGGCATGTTTTCCGGCGCGCACAACCTGGCCTTCAAAGCGACCAATCCCGTCAATATAGAGAACAACTTTTTCCCCGCGATTAGGGGTTTGTTTTGCGCGTACCATCGCCCCGCCCGCAGAAATATTTGCCACGACGCATGGGCGTTCTTCTCCGGCTTCATTGAGATAGCGCGCCTTTAACCGGTACGAAACCCTCGAATGGCGGCGTCGATCATCATGACTATCGAGGTTTGGCTGATTTTCGGCACGCTGCGATGCGTTTGCGCTGTGCGATGGGGAAGATGGGGCTGGTCGATTCGACATATTTATGCTCACGCATGGTATTTTGATTAAAATGAACGTGCACCATAACGGATTTTCGTGAACAAAAGCTTGAATTCAGGTCAAAATGATCCGACTTATCTATTTGGTTATGAAAAATCGTTCAGATATGACACGCTCTGTCTGAAATCTTAATCAAGTCTTAACCTCAGGCGAGGCTATGATCATTTCGAGAGTGATAAAAAGGTGATAATTCGAGCGATGTCTGGAAATATCAGATATAGTAAGAGTATTAGATAAGAAGAAAACCATTGAGTAGATATCCAATCGATTCACCATCAGCCTCTGCGAGCGCCAATCAACAAAGTTGGTTATATCGTGCTCCCCTGATTATCACTTTACTCATTGCGGTGATGGTGATCGTGCATTTTGGGCTCATGGTGCTGCCAGATATTGCCCAGCTCTACGCCAAGGTTTTCGGGGCGATCGTTCCTTATCGTTATTTCCTCGCACTCCATCAGCCGATTGATCCAATTTTGTTATGGTTGCCACCGATCACTTATCAGTTCTTGCATGGCGGGTTCATGCATCTTTTTTTGAACATGATGTTCCTTCTTGCCTTTGGAACCCCTGTTGCATTGCGATTTATCAATGCCGGGCAAATTTCTCGGTCACCAGCGATGCTAGAAGGTGAGGCTCTTTCGCCAAAAGGCTCCCAGTTAAAAGGCAGCTTGGTTTTCTTATTGTTTTTCCTAAGCGCTGGGATCATTAGCGGCCTTGTTTATGTATTGTTGCACCTACAAGTTTCAGCGCCACTCATTGGGGCATCGGGAAGTATCAGCGCACTGATGGCCGCCGCAATTCGGATTATAATCGTCCAGCCTTCCATTGATGGCCCGTCGCCCTCAAACCAGGACCGATCTCATAATATGGCGATATTGCCGCTCAATAATCCAAGGCTAATGCGTTTTGGTATGGCGATTATCGGCTTGAATGTGGGGGTCGGGATATTGCAGTTTTTGTTTATAAAGCAAGGATCGCTGATCGCCTGGGAGGCCCATATTGTTGGCTATCTCTTTGGCTTATTGGCATTGCCATTCTTTGACCGGATTGCCTTGTCATCGGGTAATGCGCGTACTGGTTAATGGAGTATACTGCGCAGTAGTGTATCAAGTTTGAAATTGAAGGCAGGCTTTCATCAATTTCAGATGTTCGCCTTAGATTTACGAACGACGGATATACAGAGATTACTGCCGTAGTTATGAGCGTTTTACTTGGGCGAGGATAAGTCGCCATGACTTCAACCAAACTGTTACCTTTTGGGTTTCTAACTCGCTTTAGAAATTTCTGGTAAATTGATCATGTCGGTCCATTCAATTATCATATCCCTGATTTTACTGATAGCTAAGGGCTTAGCGAGATAATCATCCATATCATTTTCCAGACAATCTTTGCTGTCACCTTTTAGAGCATGGGCTGTGACCGCAACGATAGGTGTGCGGGGGCGGTCAAGTTTCGCTTCCCATTCTCGTATAGCTTTCGTCGCCTGATAACCGTTCCAGTCAGGCATTGAAATATCCATGAAGATAATTTTCGGTGATAATAATTTCCACTTATCGACGGCCAAACGCCCACTCGGAACAATTTTGAATGATACCCCCAAATCCTCCATGATATACCTGACGAGCATTTGATTGACCTCGTTGTCTTCGGCGATCAGGACATCTATTCGCTGTGCTTCAGCAGTCGTTTCACTGAGTGCAGTTTCTTGGACGATATTTTTTGGGGCAAGAGCTGTATTTTTGGAGAGTTTGGTTGATTGCGACATCGCGGCTGACATCGTTCGTATGAGCTCATGATGCCGTGCGGGTTTCGTCAAATAACCCTCTAGTCCAAGCGCCTTTAACCTGTGCCGCAATCCGTCGTCATCTACAGATGAGAATAAGATTATTGGAATGTGTTTATAATCCTCGTGTGTCTTTGCAATACGAAAGAAATCTTCGCCCGTCATTTCGGGCATTTGATAATCGACAACAATGAGGTCAATATTGATGTTTTTTTCTTGAGCCTTGGCTAAGACTTCCAACCCTTTTTTTGCAGAGTTTACTGATACACATTTGCAATGGTCGCTATTTAACTGCTCTTTTAGAATGTCATGATTGACGGGAATGTCGTCAATAATTAAAATATTCCCGCTTATGATAGGGAGTTCTTGAGGTGTCGATTTTGAACTATCTTCAGCGATGCCAAGTTCGCACGTAAAGGTAAATGCGGAGCCTTTTCCGAATTCACTTTCTACGCTGATATCGCCGTCCATCAGATGTGCTAAATTGCTCGCGATAGTCAGGCCTAGGCCCGTTCCTTCGTACTCACGTGTCGTGCTGCCGTCCGCTTGACTGAACTTTTTAAATACATTCGATAATTGGTCATTCGGAATACCAATCCCCGTATCGCTTACAACGATCGTTAACTTCGCCATTTTATCGACTACAGTTCCCGTGACATCAATCAGCACATGCCCCTCATGAGTGAACTTGAGGGCATTGCCGACCAAATTTGTTAGAACTTGTCTAACGCGGCCCACATCTCCAATATAAGTTTTTGGAAGGCTGGGGGCAATACGGAGCAAGAGGTCAATTCCTTTATCTGTCGCAGCAGTCGAAAGGAGTGCTGTGACATCTTCCAGGCTTTCCCTCAGTAGAAAAGGTTCTGTATCCAATTCTATCCGGCCCGCTTCAATCTTTGAAAAATCAAGAATATCATTGATTATCGTGAGCAAGGCCTGCCCCGAGCGGTCGATTGTTTGAACAAATTCACGCTCCCGTGCCCCTAGCTGACAATTGGCCAGTAATTGAGACATGCCCATAATGCCATTCATTGGCGTTCGGATTTCATGGCTCATATTTGCGAGGAATTCTGATTTTGCTTTATCCGCTCTTTCGGTTTTTAACTGAGCGATTTTTAAGTCAGTGATATCCGTGAATGTCACAACACGGCCATTATCTTTCCAGGGCCAAGTGTCAGACTTTATCCACCGATCATCACTTAGAGGAATTTCATTTGAAAATGGTGTTTTTTTACTAATGTCATCCGCAACTCTAGCCTTTACTTCAAGACGTATTTCTTCAGTCACTTCATCAGCCGAAGCTTTTCTCAAGGCAAATATGACGTCAAACAGATCGTCATCATTTTTTCCGATTAGAGTGAAGTCTTCATTAACACCTAAAATTCTTTGAAATCCTGTATTCTCATAGACACAGACACCGTCTTTTATAATAATAAAGGCTGAATCCATCGCATCAAGCGCGCTGGTCAATATTTCATTGAGCTCAGTAACTTCTGTAATCTCGGAGTTTTCTACGAGGTTCGTGCTTACATTTTCATCGATCATCCCTGAGGCCCCAATCTGAGAATTTTTAATTTTTGCAGCTACTATTATAAAAGTGTAGAATTTAAACTCTTAATTAGCCCAGAATAGAATCGTAGTTTAAATCTGATAGTATATTGAAGTGTTACGATTAATTTTTTATGAATTCAGAATTTTGGACTTTAAGTTAATACTATTTCAGTTTTTATCAGGGTGTAAGTTGGCGCTACTTTCAGTGGCTTATTTTGAACGTTTTAAGTCGCTGATCATGGCAAGTACCTGCCTGTTTTCAGGCATTCATTTTTAGTTGTCGAAAGTCACCTTTGGGCCAATAATTGCTTTTCAGTTACAAACTGAGGCACTGCCTTCTGCGCCCTGAACTTGCACAAAACGCAATTTTGAGTCACACTTTAGCATAATCATCTAGTATATTCGTCACGGCACGGTATTTCTTTTTTACCCAAGCCGCGCCGACTTCCCCAAAATGCGGGTCAGAGGTGATAAGTAGGAAGTAATAAAAGAGAGAGTAATAAAAAAAGATAATAATAATAGAGAAGGGAGGCCCTTGATGAAGGTCGAAAATATCCTCCAATCAAAGGGAAGTGCTGCACACCGCGTCAGTCAATCGGCAACGATCAATGATACACTCAAAGTGCTGTCAGAATTTAATATAGGTGCTGTCCTTGTTGTTGATGAAAAGGATCATCTGGTCGGTATTTTGTCCGAGCGTGATATTGTCCGCTATTTAGGGCGCCAGGGCACGAGCGTGCTTGAAATGAAGGTGAGCGATTGTATGACGCCAAAGCCTTATACATGCACAATGCAGGCGAGCGTTGATGAACTTTTGGGGCAAATGACCAATGAGCGCATCCGTCATATGCCTGTCGTAGAAAATGGGAAAATTCTCGGCCTTGTCTCCATCGGAGATGTGGTTAAGCGAAAAATTCAGGAGGCGGAAGAAGAAGCAGCCTCGTTGAGAGAATATATTGGCGGATGAGATTGCTCTACAAGAGCCTAACCAAATAGAACCCCATCCCAAAAGAGCCCCATAAAAAAAACCCACAAAAAAACCTAAGCGCAGTTTTTACGCTTAGGTTTTTAATATTTAAAGTCGCTTTTATTCGCTTTAGAAGCGGAAGCGTACTCCGCCAATGACAGAGACATTGTTGATACTGTCGGTGACATCTGCACTGAAGAGGTTTTGGCCATCGACATTCGAGAAGCTGCGCTCGAGCTGTACATTGGTTGCGCGGCTAACGCGCGCTTCTGTGTATAGGTCCAGGCTCGGGCTGAATCTCCAGCTTATGCCCGCTGCGAAGGTTCCGTATAAAGCGGTATCTTCGTTAAAGAGGCCAGGGGCTGTCGGTGGGCCAAAATAAACCACGTCTGCATCAAAAAAGACAACACCAATGCCGCCACCAATATAAGGGACGATGACCTGATCTTCGCGCCAGACAATGTCAGAATAATTATTGAGCAGAATGCTCGTTCCTCTGACTTGACCGCTAAAGGTCTGATTGCCGCCATTGAACGATCCGCCGTCTATGCCCTGGCGGAAATTTGCGGCTTCTATCTCAAGACGAGGGTGGAAAATGCTCCAATATTTGAAAGGAAGCTGGTACCCGATTGCTCCGCCAAAGGTCCGGTCGGACCCAAAATCAAGCAGAATGTTAGCAGGGTCCCCGGCAGCACCAGGTGCACCGGCCACCGGATCCTGGACGCCCTCAAAGAGAGGTGTAGTACCAAAGGAGATACCGCCAAAGCCTGAGACATAGGCACCGCTGGGAGCGGGATCAAATTCGAAAAGGCCCGCTTTTGCTGGGGCCACAGCAATAGCAGAAAGTGCTAATGCGGAGAAAAGTTTACGCCTGATATTGGAAAAAAACTGCATTATTTATCCCTTTAATTTAACAAAATTACTCTTTGCCCAAGTTAAAAAATCCAACTCAAAGAAAATTATGGTTTTCACGATGACGGTTTTAACAATTATTGTCGATCTCAAGTGTTGGATAGTACCCTTCAACCTGGTTTCTAGTTACTGATAGTGCAAATTACCTCAATAAAATCAATGATTTGCGTTTTGTAGACCTATATCTTATCAAGGATAAGCACATGATCAGAATTATCCATATTGGAAAATCACGCTTTACCCGGATTGTCTGTATCGCGATCTCGAAAATTCACGATGAATCATAAACGGTTTATGGCGCATTGCACGAAAAATTTATATGCACCCCTCGTGAATGTGATCGAAAATACGTCGCGCCGGGGGTTGGTGACCATATATTTATGAAATTGCTGTAATTTATGTGTTGGTGTGGCCTTTTGGAGTGAGGCCTTGCCATAGGTTTTAGGGAGGCAGCATGCAGGACAGGGATAATATCGCCCAGGAACTTGCCAGTGTTTTTAAAATATTGGCTCACCGTGATCGCATACTTATCGTCGAAACACTGAGGTTTCGAGAGGTAGGGGTCACGCAATTAGCCGAGGCTCTTAATCTGGGGGCAACGCGCGTATCACAACATCTCGCCTTGATGCGCGCGCATCGCATGGTGGAAGAAAGACGGGATGGCCGAAGAGTCTTATATTCCCTCGCCCAGTCAGATCTGGCCCATTGGATAACCGATGGTTTGCAATTTGTTGAGGCCCGTGCGGCTGCTGATCGCATCAATAGCAGGGTCGTCAATACGGTCCGGCAGGAATGGGTTGTTGGTGATGATGAGCGTGAAGGGGTAGAGAAGTAGAGTTTAGGGCAAAAGAATTGCACCGTAATTGCATGGTAATCGCTCAAAATGCAGACTAAAAGACCTCCCTATGCTAATCCAAGGGCTATGGTAATCCGTGGAATGATTCTCTATGAAA
>CAYMPJ010000002.1:0-33804 GCA_964392325.1 uncultured Caulobacterales bacterium | reverse complement strand
CCTCCCTATGCTAATCCAAGGGCTATGGTAATCCGTGGAATGATTCTCTATGAAACCGCCCGATGAAACCGCCCGATGAAACCGGGAGAATTTAGGGGAAATCCAATCGATCTTTCGGGTCGACGAGAATTGAGGGTACCATTATTACAGACGAGCTCGCCAGTCAGAGGAAAGATGTATCCTATGCCTCCCCCGCGCCATGTGATGATAATACTATGCCGTCTATGACTGCGCCGAAGGAAATCGTCTCGCGTCTTCCCGACGATATTGACGACCCACGTCATATTATTGATATCCTGCTCGAGGAGCGCTGTACGAAAATGGCGTCGAGCCCTTTTTGGCCTCTCTATAAGCGCACCATCTATCCCTTATTGCGCTACCAGAACGCTGTGAAGATGGCCGATGAGCTGGCCGGTAAAAGCGCCATGGATAGTCTCAATCATATCAGCCGGCTTTTGACCTTGAATGTGACAACGCAAAATCTGGAACGGATACCTAAAAAGGGCCGGATCATTCTAGCCAGTACCCATCCAACGGGAATTGCGGATGGCATTGCGATGTTTGATGTTTTGAAAAATGTCCGTCCAGATATGAAAATTTTTGCCAACCGGGACGCAATTCGCGCCGCGCCGCAATTGGCAGAATTAATTATTCCGGTTGAATGGGTGCAGGAAAAGCGCACACGCCAGCGTTCGCGAGAGACATTAATCGAGACAAAGGCGGCCTTTTCCAGGGAAGAAAGTATCGTGCTTTTTCCCTCTGGAAGATTGGCTTATATGAAAGACCGGGTACTGACAGAACAAGACTGGATGATTTCTGTTGTCTCGCTTGCCCGCAAATATGATTGTAAGGTTATTCCCATTCATATGGCTGCGCGTAATTCCTGGATGTATTACTGGTTTCGTAATCTCAATGACGAGTTGCGCGATATTACATTGTTCAATGAATTGCTGAATAAGAAAAACAAACCATTTCATCTAACAATTGGAAATCCGATTGACCCTGATGAATTGGATGGCGACCCGGAGGAGGTCACAAAGGCCCTAAGGGAACATGCCTTATTTGACGTGCCAAAAGATTTGCCATGGAAAAAGATAATTACTGACGCAGCAATAACTTAAAAACTTAAATTCAGGAGTGATACGTCAGATCGAGAAACACATCTTCAAGATCGGCTTCGATGGTTGATAAATCTTTCACAGCGATCCCGTGATGGGATAATAAAGAAAGAATAGTCGCAACCTCACCCTTACTCGGGCTATAGGGAATTGCGAGAGAGCCATCATTGTTTAACTCGACGTCAAATCCTTCCAACGCAGGCGGCGATGTAATTGGTGTATCGGGTTTTACAATCAGGGTTTTATTATCAAAAGAGGCGATTAATTTTTCGGTTGGCTCGCAGGCAACAACTTCGCCATGGTGAACAATTGCGATTTGATCACAAAGTTCCTGAGCCTCTTCCAGATAGTGGGTGGTTAATACGATGGTCGTCCCTGCACGGTGCATTTCCATGACCAGTTCCCACATCTGTTTTCGCAACTCGATATCAACCCCTGCGGTTGGTTCATCAAGAATAAGCACAGGCGGTTTATGCACCATGGCTTTGGCAACCAATAATCTGCGCTTCATACCGCCAGAAAGCTGGCGCAAATAGGCGTCGGCTTTGTCTTCGAGGCCAAGAGATTTTAAAATCCGCATGGTCTCGCGCTGCTCGCGGGGGACGCCAAAGAGACCGGCCTGAATTTCAAGAGCCTCCTTGGGGGTGAAGAAGACATCAGTTGTAATTTCCTGCGGAACAACCCCGATGGCGGCTCGGGCCTGTCGCGGGTTGGCATCTATGTCAAAACCCCAAACATTAACCGTGCCGCTACTTTTGTTGACGAGACCTGCAAGAATGTTGATGAATGTGGATTTTCCCGCGCCATTGGGCCCTAATAATCCAAAGATAGACCCGGCTGGAATGGTCAGGTCAATGCCTTTGAGGGCCTGTTTAGCGGGTGATTTTTTGGTTGCTGCATAGGTTTTCTCTAAACCCCGGGCAATTATTGCGTCACTATAATCGCTCTGCTCTAATGGTTCTGGGGTTAGCATGGGTGTGAGATCCTTTATTGCCACGCCGCTCTATCCTAAATGGGAAATGGCTGCAACCCATGATGATATAAGAATGGGATGCATTAAACAGATTTAAACATGCCCCTACACAAATGCCGCGTATTAGGCTAGATCAAGCGTGATGATACGAACTGAAAGTGACGAAGATATCCACATGGAAGCAAATTCTGACACCCAAGCTGCAACCGATCAGGAAATTATATATGTTGACCAACACCGCATTGCCTGTGATGGCGGCGGCGGCGCACTTGGCCATCCCAAGGTTTACTATTCTCTTGAAACCGGCGTTGTTGATTGTGGGTATTGTGGTCGCAAATATATTTATGACCCCGCCAAGATAAAATAAAAGGCTGCGGGTAAAAGGGCTGGACGCAAAAAAATAAATCAACGGGTTTTGATCGCGGATATTGGCGGCACTGGGAGTTATGACTCTTGGCGATATAGCTAGCGGGATTTCGCTATCAGTGTTGATATCAATAGCGTGGGTGGCCGACTATAGATAAGTTGGGGGGAATGGAGCGGGTAGCGGGAATCGAACCCGCATATTCAGCTTGGAAGGCTGCTGCACTACCATTGTGCTATACCCGCTCATTAGACCCCGTTAGATAGCGCAACGGGGCAATTGTGCAAGTGATTTTTGCTGGTGATTTTCCCCTATTGCCGATTTTTCGCCGATATCAAACCAGTGAAGAACGCACAAAAAGGCGTACAGGCTTCACCTTGGCAACGCCCGTTTAAGGGTAGGGGTCAATGGATGTAAGACGCATTTTCTTTTGTGCCAGACTTAAAAGCAGCTATGATTGGGGATTAACATAGGAAGCTGCCCATGAGCGATTCAGAGAATGCATTGATTGTTGCGGAACTGCATTATGCCGATCCGGATGCTGCATTAAAGTGGCTATCAAAGGTTTTTGGTTTTGAAACGATTATGATCGTGAGAGATCAAGCCGGCAAAATTGTTTTCTCTCAGGTGCAAATTGATGGGGGCAGTGTTGCGATCGTGCCTGAGCAGCTGGGCAATATGCTAAGTCCTAAAGCTGCTAAAGGAATTAGTACCCAAACCGTTCAGGTGCGGTTTTCCCGAAATATTGACGAGCATCATGCCCACGCACGGGCAAATGGGGCGACTATTCTGACAGAACCCATGACGCATTTTTTTGGTGATCGCACTTACATTGCATCAGATCTTGAAGGACATACATGGAATTTTGGACAACGTATCGTCAATGCAGAATCGCCGCCGCCCGATGGTTGGCGTGTTGAATTTCCTTCAAAGAAGTAGTTCTTCATTTTGCGTTAGTATAAAATCAATGCAGACCGCGAAAAAGGCGTGTGGGTTTTAAATTTATGGACATCTCATCTTTCAATCCTGTTTTTGCTGGTCGCCCCGTCACTATTTTTGCGGTGATGTCGGCGCTGGCAAATGAATATGGGGCAATTAATTTAGGGCAGGGCTTTCCTGATGAGGATGGTCCAGAAGAAATATTGCAGTTTGCTGCCCACCGATTGATGGACGGGAATAATCAATATACGCCGGTCATGGGGGTGGCGCCATTGCGCCAAGCGGTTGCCAAGAGCAATAAGCGTTTTTACGGGCTAGAGGTGGATTGGGAAAGTCAGGTGCTGGTCACTTCCGGGGCCTCCGAGGCGCTCGCGGCTTCTTTTCTGGCGTGCCTTAAGCCCGGCGATGAGGCGATCTTGTTTGCCCCCTATTATGATAGCTACGCGCCGATGGTAGAAGCGGCAGGGGCAAAGCCGGTCATTATCGAATTAGCCCCGCCTGATTGGCGCATTCAGCGCGATGCCTTGGCGCAGGTCATAACCGAAAAAACGAAAGTGATTGCGATTAATACGCCTCATAATCCTTTGGGTAAGATTATGGACAAAGACGAACTTGAGATCATTGCCGATATGGCGCGCGCGCATAACCTTCGGGTGATTTGTGATGAGGTTTATGAGCATTTGGTGTTTGACGGTTTGCCTCATATTCCGCTCATGACATTCCCCGACATGAAAGAGCGCTGTGTGCGTATCGGGTCTGCTGGAAAGACTTTTTCCGTCACCGGTTGGCGTATTGGCTATCTGACAGGTCCGGCAGATATGGTCTCTGCAATCACGAAAGCGCGCCAGTTTATGGGGTATACAACACCGGCTCATACCCAATTGGCAGTTGCCCATGGTTTGGATTTTAAAGATCAGTATTATGAGAATTTTACGGCGCAAATGCAGTCCAAGCGTGATATCATGCGGACCGTATTAAAGGATTGCGGTTTTGATGTATTCGATTGTCAGGGAACCTATTTTATCACCGTCGATATCCGTACCATGAGCGATCTTGATGATATGGCATTTTGCGAAGATATAACAAAAAATGCAGGCGTAACCGCAGTGCCTCTATCTGCTTTCTATCACCATGAATTATCCGCGCCGCCGCGTCACTTTGTGCGTTTTTGTTTTTGCAAAAAAGAAGAAGTGCTTTTGCAAGCCGGGGATCGCTTGAAAAAATATTTCAGCAAATAACAAAACCCTATGATAAATTGGGGTAACTTTAATTGTAAGGATTTTCATGAAAACCGGTTCCAGAATTACACAAGTTGCCAGCGTTCAAGCCGGATCTGTTTTGTTTGACAAGGCAAAGACAATAGAGAAATTTAGTGACCTGCTCAGTCAGGCGAGTGAAGGGTTTGATGGCGATCACCCCCGGCTCACTGTATTTCCGGAAGCTTTTATTGGCGGGTATCCCAAAGGACATCATTTTGGTGCGCCGGTTGGCTCGCGCAGTGATGAGGGCAGGGAGTGGTTCGCGAGATATTTCCAAGATGCGATTGAGGTTCCCGGGCGCGAGACAAGCCGCTTTGCAGAGCTTGCAAAAGATTTTGGAGCCGACATTATTTTGGGGGTGATCGAGCGCGATGGCGGCACACTCTATTGTACGGCTTTGTGTTTTTCTTCGGCGGGAGAACTGGTTGGAAAGCATCGCAAATTAATGCCAACAGCCGCAGAGCGGCTTATTTGGGGATATGGGGATGGATCAACTCTGGAGGCTTATAAGACCAAAAGCGGGATATTAAGCTCGGTTATATGTTGGGAAAATTATATGCCCGCCTTGCGGCTTAGTCAGTATGCGCAAGGTGTTGAAATTTATTGCGCGCCAACCGTCGATGATCGACCCAACTGGACATCAACCATGACAACCATTGCCCTTGAGGGGAGATGTTTTGTTGCGTCTGCATCACAATTTTTAAAACGTTCAGATGCACCGAAGGATTTTCTGCCCGTGCAAGGGGATCATCCCGATACAGTATTGATCAATGGCGGTAGCGTCATCATATCGCCGTTGGGGAAAGTTCTCGCGGGTCCGTTATTTGGCGAGGAAGGCATTATTAGCGCCGCTCTTGATTTTGAAAAAATCGCCAAAGGAAAAATGGATTTTGATGCAACCGGCCATTATGCGCGCTCTGATGTTTTTTCATTAAAAGTAAATACAAAACCGGAAAAGCCGGTAGATTTTGAATAATAAAAAAGGGTCGTACTTTTTAAAGACTGATCTTTTAAAAGCGACTTTGGGCGTTGTGCTATTTTTGTATCTCAGGTCACTTTGGTTTGACCGTCAGTCTCTTCTTCGCCCTGATTAGTTTCTTCCTGATTATCCGTATTATCTTTTTTTATCTCGTCGTTTGTTGCAAGGCGTATTTCGCCAATATGCCCATCGGGATGCTTGATATCAGCGATTTCACCATTGTCAGAGAGCATAACTGCGATCGGTCGCGTTGAGCGAAACTGGGTGAGCATAATCATCACGGTAATGGTCATCGGGATTGCGAGGAGAACACCCGTAAACCCCCATAAAGCGCCCCATACGGCGAGGGAAAGAAGAATAATAAGGGGACTTAAGTTCAAGGTGCGCCCGACAAGTCTTGGTTCAATAAATGCGCTCATTGTTTGTTCTGCGCCAAGCATAAGGCCCAGCAGGATTAGCGCTTTGATCGGGCCTCCATCCGGTTGGACGATCATCAACGAGACAGGCATTAATATGGCAAGAGCCGCGCCAAAGAGAGGAATAAAATTAAACAGGAATATCAGTAATGCCCAAAATCCGGCAAAATCCACCCCGACTATTTTCATAATGGTGTAGCTAATGATTGCCGTGATTAAATTCGTGAGCGTCTTGACCGATATATATTGCCTCACCAGTGTGGCAATATCGGAAATTGTTTCATTGACGGCATTTTGCTGGTTTTTCCCGGCGCTGATCATGCCGATTTTTTTAAAAATGCGCCCCCGTTCGACCAACATAAAGGCTATATAAAAAAGAACGGTCCCCAATGTCAGGAAATTCGATGAAAGAGTATTTAACGAGCCAAGGGCTTGGCGTAATAAAGGGCTGACCATTCCAAGAGCCGCTTCTTGCAGGTCTGTCATACTGCCAATCATTTCGTGGGGAATAAAGTCGAGCCCGCGAAACCAGGTGAATGTATTGCCGGCAAAACTGGTTAGCCGTTTTTCATAATCGGGCCAGACTTCAAGGACATTCGAGACATTAGCGCTAATGATTGAAATAATAAAAACGAAAGCAAGGGCTATAATCGCAAACGCAATGATATAAGAGAGCCATGTCGGAAAATATTTGCCGATTTTGGGAGTGCGCGAGACACTCTCTTTTAAGGAGAAGATCAGAAAACAGACGAAACTTGCAATCACAAATGGAATTAGGACGCCGCGCCCGACATAGACAATAAACCCGATGAGTACGGTAAGGGCAAGGCCAAAGAAAATCTGTGCTGGTCCCGATCGGTTCATTTGATCTTGCATATTTGTCTCCTGACTTGACGTCTATGGTAAGCTGCGTTGTTCGTTAGGGGAAGTGTTGGAAACTGTAAATCTTGTCGCTATGGTGATGGGGGCTTTGTCTGGATTTCCCGGAAATGCGGGCTCTTATCTTATGCCGTTCATCTTATAAAGTATTGTTATCTAATTCATGTCGCTATCCCCGTTCATTACCAGAGAAATAGATTGGTCTCATCCCATTGAGGCGTTTCGCGCTTTTGCGTCGATCCCTTTTGCCCATTTATTTCATGGCGGGGAAAAAAGCCAGATCGAACAAAAAGAACAACCCGGTTTGAGCCCGCGCCAGCAAGCCTCTCGTTGGTCATTTATTGTCGCCAATCCGGTCACCAATATCATCTACCAGGGCGGGGCGTTCTGGATTGACGGGGCGCGCAGCGATGCGTCTTTCGATGAGGTCATCCGCGCCCATCTGCGCACTCAAACATTCTCGTCACCAATACCCTTTCTAAGCGGCTTGGCGGGGTTTATCGGATATGAGAGCGCCGCTCTTTTTGAACCCAGCCTTGAGCTGCCTCCATCCCCCTATGCGCTGCCGGATATTGCACTTGGACGCTATGAAGGGGTGATTATATTTGACCGCTGGAACGAGCGTAGTTTTGTTTGCGGCCTAAATGCGCGGGCAGTGGATGAGCTTTGTGAAATTATAAAAGATACGCACCTTCAAACGAGCCGCCCTAGCAATGATGAAAACCCGGATCTATCGAATGGCTTTGAACAGAACTTAACAGTGTCCTCAAATTTTGATCGCGGTTCCTATAAAGATGCCGTGGAACAAGTGCGTGAGGCGATTTTAAATGGTGATTTTTTTCAAACCAACCTCACTAGGCGGATTATTGTTGATATAACCGGGTTAGAGCATTTCAATAATGATCATATAGAGATGTTTGCGCGGATTATGGATAAAAGTGATGCTTGTTATGGCGCATGCTTGCAATTTGACGAGGGTATTATTCTCTCGAATTCGCCAGAGAAATTTTTCTCCTTATCCCTTCAGGAAAATGGACGCTTAAAACTAATTGCTGAGCCAATCAAAGGCACAATTGCACGCGATAGTGACCCTGCAAAAGATAAAGAGCTTCGTGATTTATTGAAAAACAACCCTAAAGATCGCGCGGAAAATATTATGATTGCTGATTTGCTTCGCAATGATATGTCGCGCGTGTGTGATTTTGATAGCATTGCGGAAGAAGAAATCTGCGCGGTTTTGAGTTTAACCCATGTGCATCATCTGGTCTCGCGCATTACCGGTACATTGTGTTCCGGCTATGATAGCGTTGATGTTTTACGTGCGCTTTTTCCTTGTGGCTCAATTACAGGGGCTCCGAAGGTCGAGGCTATGAAGATTATTGCCAGTACAGAAAAAACCGGACGCGGGCCCTATTGCGGTGCAATAGGCTATATTGACGACCGGGGGAGTGCTGATTTTTCAGTTTCAATACGTACAATGATGAAAATGTTCGAGAAGAATTCACATAATGTTAGTATTCCGGTGGGCGGGGGTATAACGCTTCGGTCAGATCCAAATAGCGAGTATGAGGAAACCAGTCTTAAAGCGCGCGCACTTATGTCGATGTTTAATATTGATCCGGATATATATTGATGATTTTGATTATCGATAATTACGATAGTTTCGTTTATAACCTTGCCCGTTATGTTAAACTGGCGGGGATGGAGATATGCGTCGTTCGTAATGATCAGATTAGCGTTGAGGAATGTCTCGCTAAAAAACCAAATGGCGTCATTATCTCTCCGGGTCCCAAGGCCCCTAAAGATGCCGGTATTTCTCTTGACCTACTCAATGAGCTTTCCAAACAAACGCCTTTATTGGGGGTTTGTCTGGGACATCAATGTCTGGTTGAATATTTTGGCGGTGTGACAAAGCGTTCAATGCGCCCGCTTCATGGAGAGGCCAGTCAGATTGATCATGATGGTAAGGATTTATTTGCCTCTCTGGATGCGCCGCTAATGGCGGGGCGCTATCATTCATTGATTTCAATTTTGGAAGGCGAGGCCAAGAAAGAATTATCGGTGCAGGCTTTTAGTGAAGAGGGGGAAATTATGGCGGTTAAACACAAAACTTATCCCTGGTTTGGCGTGCAGTTTCACCCTGAGTCCATTTTAACCCCGCAGGGTCGAAATATGATAGATAATTTTGTCGCGATTTGCAGGGCTCTAATATGATTTATATAAATGGAACCTATCATACCATAAATGACGAGAACCATTTTATCGATGTTCGCGATAGAGGGTTTTTATTGGGTGACGGAATTTTTGAAACGATTTTAGTCCATGATGGTCAGCCGGTTTTTCTCCAAGACCATATAGATCGTTTAAACGAGGCTTGTATATTTTTGAAAATTCCGGTGCGCCTTGATTTATCCGAAGTGACACAAATAATAAGCCGTCTTTATTCGGATTTGGATGCTACCGATCTGGATTGTTCTGCACGTATAACTGTATCAAGAGGCGTTGGCGCGCGCGGATTATTATTGCCCGATGAAACCTCTTCATCCCCAACACTTGTGATAAGCATTGATCCTATCCCCAAGAGCGCGGAAAAATTCACCTATAAGATAAGTGACTTTAGGCGGGCCGAAACTTCACTTTCAGCGCGCTTCAAAACGCTCAATTATCTCGATAATATCATGGCGCGCAATGACGCTGCATCAAGTGGTTTTAATGAAGCAATTATGTGTAATAGCCATGGCCGGATCGCTTGTGGGTCGTACACAAATGTATTCTTGATTGATGAGGAGGGGGGCGTGCGAACGCCCGCATTGAGTGAGGGGGCATTGGATGGTATTACCCGCCGTAGAATTCTGTCACTAGCGCCGAGTTTAAATATTCCAATTGTCGAGGGCAAAATTGAAGTACAGCAAATTCAATCCAATGGCTGTTTTTTTTCCAATAGTCTCATCGGTATTGTGCCGGATGAGCAATTAGAGTGTCATGAGAAATTTATCGGCGCGAAGAAAACCATGACAAAGTTGCTACGTGCTTATATGAATGAGATCAATACGAATAAAGACCGTGTTTAAATGAGGGTGCCTGGAATATCATCGGATATGCTATTATGGGTAAAATAAAGGTGGGCTGAGCCTATGAAGATTTTTTCTATAAGTAGACCAGCAATTTTCGCAATCATTGAAGGCTTCTTTGCTGAATGTAACCGAATATTGGAAAAGCCCGCTTGGTCTGCCCTTGATAATGTATCCTGGACAGATGAACTGGAAGTTGGAAGCGGCGGCTTAGATATAAATACAGAAGACTTATCAATTTATCTCGATTCAATTTCGGAATTTTTTGACATGCCAGAAACGGCATTCGAAAATGCGAGCGTTGGAAACAAAATCGGAGATTGGGTTTCCATCATTAAAGCCCATTGCGATCAGCAAATGCTTCAATTTCATTTTCGCCCTGCGGGATCAAAAGTTTTGTGCGGAGAAAAAATAACAAAACCGGTAAATGATGATGTGCCTATTCAGGTTTGTAGTCACAGGGTCGATGCTCTTTATCAAGAAGCTTCAGCGGTTGCGAACTTATTACAAGGGCGGCGTCGGCTTATTACAATGGTATCACCCCACAGTCTCCTCGGTTTGGTTGTGGGGACGTTAATGCCGGCCTTGCAAAAAATTGAAATTGTTGATGCGCGTCATTTATCTCCCGATGAATTAACCCAAACATTGGATTACGGCGATGTATTGGTCGCAACACCTTCATTGTGGGCTTATCTCATTCGCGAGAATATTCATGGGCCTGATAATATTATGGCGGTCAGCTTTGGTGAGATGATGTCTGCCGATCTTGCGGTAAAGTTGCGCAGAAATGGTTTTGGCGTTATGCGCGAGCTTTACGGGTCCACGCAAACCGGCTTGGTGGCATGGCGCGATACACCCAATGATGATTTTATCCTGTTCGACCATTGGTCCAGAAAGGGTGATGATTTAATCCGCTATTTTCCCGACGGGGTCGAAAAATCTATAGTGCCGATGGATTTTTTTGACTGGAAAACTTCCCGGAGTTTTAGTTTGAGCGGGCGCCGCGATGGGGCGGTTCAAATTGGCGCGGTCAATGTGTTTCCGTCAAAAATTGAAGCTATTATTTGTCAATTAGAACAAATAGATAAATGTTCTATTCGGGTTGTAAAAACCGATCTTGGTACAAATCGCCTAATAGCGGATGTGTTTTTGTTGGAAAAAATTGCTCCTGACGAAAAAATGGCCAGAATTTTAGATGGATGGTGTCGAAGCCAATTGGCCATTCACGAACGGCCTCATATTCTCAACTTTTATACAAGTTAAAAAAACACCCCGAGCGGGGTGTTTTTTTTGTTTGATATTTGCCTTCTGGGCAATCTCAAAACCGATAATTAATTATCTTCCTGGAGATCTTCCAGATTTTCACCATTACTCGCTTGTCCAAGTTTAGTTTGGATCTGGCTGTTAATGGATGCAAAATTCGTGTTCGCATCGCCCACCGTCAAAGTGGCTTCGCAGTGGTTTGTGCAATTATATGTAGTACGGTTTGAACCACCATGGAATACAAGCATTCCTGAACTTGGCGGATTTACGCGAACGCTAAGGTTCTCAATTGTTTCTCCATTATCATCAAGAACGATAATGTTGGTAAGGCCAGGGGCTTTACCAAATAAAAGAAATTTATTTTTATCCTGAACCGCGATGTCAGCAATGCCCGGATTACCAACGATGATACTGTCAGCAGCTTTCTCAAGTTTGTGTGAGCGCACCTGATCCATGGTAACCCAAACTTGTTCTGCGCTTGCAGGTAATATGAATGAAAAGGCCAGAAGACCCGCAAATATACAAGAACGCATGATGTTCCTTCCTGAGTGATACTTTGAAATTAACCTAAAGCAAAATTATCAAAGAAGGTTTAACAAGCTAAACCGATTTAACGGGAATTGAAAAAGGTGAAGTCTAATTGCCCGAATGAGTAATATGTAGATATGATTCATAAAAATATTGAGAATTGCCGTTAAAACTTTAAAAACCCAACCCCAAATTTATCTGATTTTAATGGATTAGCTGGATTATAAAAATAATCAAAATTTTTCGTACTGACCGCTAAAGATAAAGCCAGAGCCCGATAAAGCCAGAGCCCGATAAAGCCAGAGATTGACCATGAATACTACTCAAGCGAACGCAAATATCCCATCAAAGGGTGATCAATCAGCCGATCAAGACTCGCCTGCACTCTTGTTGGAACAATTTGCCCCTTTTGAAAATCTCTCTAGCAAAATCCTTGATGCTTTACGTGAGAGTTCTGATTTTCGCGATTATGCTAAAGGCGAGACAATAATATCTCATGGCCAGTATGATGGAGAGACCTTCTTTCTCGTTGCAGGGGGGAGTATTAAAGTGACAATCACTAATCCTCGTACTGGTGCTATGTTTATTGAAACGATTGAGTGCGGCGGCTCTTTTGGACTTGATATTGTTCTGTCCGAAAATAAAGAAAATTTTGTCAGCCACGTTACATTGAATGCAGATACAGACAGCCAAGTCTGGCTGGTTGACGCCCATGCATTTAATCAATTGATCCAGCAGCGCCCATCAGTCGCAAAAAATATACTATATTATATGTCTACTGAAATTATGCAGTCACGGTTTCAAAATTTTGAGTTTACAGCCTCTCCTGAGGTTGGTGTGTTCTCTTTGATATTGTCATATGCATCGCGCGATGATCTATCTGGTGAATGGAAAATCGAGAATATGCCAAAACATAGAGAGTTAGCGCAGGATGCAGGGGTAGAGGAAGTTGATGCAGCAAACGCTGTTGCTGTATTGATACAAGAAAAAATCGCCAGACGGGATTATCCGGGATTAATTATTGATGATATGGCTAAATTAGAGAAACTCACAACGTAAATGATATTATTTTTAATAAAGGTGGATATTTTTTTTATTAACCAAGTTTTTTCAGAATATTTTTACACATGTATGACAAGTTGGTCAGGTCTTAAGAAACAAAGACAAATGTCACGAGTAAGTAGGAGTTATATAATGACTAAACTTTTTAAAAACTTTATTGCAGACGAAGACGGCGCTACAGCTATTGAGTATGGCCTAATCGCTGCTTTGATTTCAGTAGCAATTATTACTGCTGTTATGAATGTTGGTACTAGCTTGGGTACTACATTTACAGGTATCAACACTGGTTTGCAAAATACACCGTAAATATAGTGTAAAATATTTTATCTGTTTATTCAGATGGAATTTTGAACAAAAAGGGAGGCTTTTGCCTCCCTTTTTTATTGCGGCAATAACCTTGTGTTAAATTGAAACAGGGTAAGCTTGGAAAAACAATGGAGATAATATGGTTTATCTTACTTTAGCAATTTTTCCTGCCGCTCTCATATTTGCTGCCCTAAATGATATTTATGAGTTTAAAATACCCAACTGGATATCGCTTTTGCTTCTTGCGGCATTTCCATTGGCACTTTTGATTACTAGGGGTCCTATAGAGCTACTCTGGCAGGGTTACTTACTCGGCGCAGCAATGCTTGTGATTGGTTTTATCCTTTTTGCATTTAAAATTACAGGCGGCGGTGATGCCAAATTATTGGCAAGTGCAACGCCGTGGATCGGTCTGCAAGCCCTAGCCGAATTTATCTTTGTAATGGCAATTGCCGGAGGCGCTTTGAGTGTCTTTCTATTGGTGTTTCGAGGGCTTCCCATACTACCCTTTTATGCACGCCTGTCATGGTTGTTGGAGTTACATCAGACAAAAAAGGGCATCCCTTATGGTGTCGCAATCGCTATCGGGGGAATTGCGGCTTTTCCACATTCAGCAATTTTTACATCCTTTTTTACGGGTTAATTTTCAGAGTTAACCGAGTTTTATCTTCTTTAAGCGATAGTTCATCTTAAACGAGTAATTCTTGTGTAATGCAAAGACGAAGGCAGGCTAATCATGGACATTAAAAAAATTGTGTTGGTATTGTTGGTTCTATTGGCCGGAGGGGGTGCTTTTTTTCTGAGCATGTCTGGTCAAAATAATGGCGATGAAGCACCGGTAACGATTGTAAAATCTAGCAAAGAAGAAACATTGAGCGTTTTGGTGGCTAGTGGCAATATTAATCGGGGAGATCGTCTATCAACGGATAATCTATCTTGGCAGGATTGGCCTAAAAAGACGGTTAGAAAAAATGAATCTTTCCTGACCGGCGGTACAAATAAAACCCTGGAAGAACTCGATGGTGCGGTTGCAAAAACAACTTTTGTAGCGGGTGAGCCAATCATTGAAGAAAAAATTGTTCGTGCGGGTAGCGCAGGTTTAATGGCTGCAATTATGACACCGGGCATGAGAGCACTTGGACTGCGAGTGAATGCTGAAACATCATCAGGTGGATTTATCCTTCCAGGAGATCATGTTGATGTCATTTATACTGCAGAAGATAGAGAAACCAGAAAGCGCGTGATCAGAACAATACTTGAAGATGTTCGAGTTCTCGCTGTGAATGATGTGTTCTCTGAAAACTCTGAATCACCGGTTATTGAAGGCGTGAATATAACCCTTGAATTGACACCAGTTGAGTCCGAGCAATTTATTCTGGCGCGTGCCTCTGGGGAACTTAGTCTCGCACTGCGCAGTATTCATGATGAAAACGTTGTTGAGAAACAAACCGAGGAGGGCCCAGAAAAACCGCGGGCTTCTCCGAAACAAAAAACTGTCAAAATTATACGCATCGGCCGTTCTTAAAGTCTGAGCACGCATAATAACAGGGGCTTACAATGAAGATGGCAATAAAAAGAAGAGTTATGAAAATGGAATATTCCACTAAAAAAATAATTCAGACAACACTGGCAATTTGCCTTGGTTTGGTCATGTGGCTGCAACCGGCTAACGCACAGCGAGGTGCGGGTGCAGTATCTATTGATACAGGCGGTGAAAGCGCTTATTCAAAGTCAATAATTTTACCGCTCAATAAAGCGGCAATTATTGATCTTCCTAACGCTGCTGCTGATGTTTTGGTCGCGCAACCTTCTGTGGTTGATGCGGTTGTGCGTTCGCCGCGCCGCGTTTATCTACTGGGCCTTGAGGTTGGTGAGACCAATGCAT
This sequence comes from uncultured Caulobacterales bacterium, assembly GCA_964392325.1. GTDB lineage: Bacteria > Pseudomonadota > Alphaproteobacteria > Caulobacterales > Parvularculaceae > CALLPQ01. Next base: position 18,762 of record CAYMPJ010000002.1, on the reverse strand, counting down.
TCTTTTTCGATAGCAGAGGGCGTCAAATTCTAAATCTGGAAATTGCAGTTGAGCGCGATCTCGATGCGCTTACGGATCTTCTAAAGCGTTTGATGCCTGATAGCCGTCTGGAGCTGGAATCAATAAATAATAATGTCATCATTCGTGGCTCCGTAGCTTCAAACTCTCAAGCGACCAACATTCAAGATGTTGTCAGTCGCTTTATTGGTGATCCTGAGGCGGTGGTTAATATGGTTTCGATCCGCGACCGTGATCAGGTAATGCTAAGAGTACGCATAGTGGAAATGCAAAACCAGTTGATGAAACAGTTGGGTATAGACACAAATGGTACGGTTACTCTCGATGATGCACAAATTGGATTTGCGGCAAGCAATGCTGTTGGAGCAACGGGCGGCTTTAGTTCTAGTACGTCCTTTCCTGGCGGTATTGGTGACCTAACTGATCTCGATATTGCTTTTGAAGCATTAGAATCTACGGGTCTGGTGCGTATTCTTGCACAACCAAATCTAACAGCTATTTCAGGTGAATCAGCAAACTTTCTGGCTGGTGGTGAGTTTCCGGTACCGGTTGGACAAGACAATGGTGTGTTGAGTATCGAGTTTCGCGAGTTTGGCGTTGGCTTGGGCTTTACACCTGTGGTGTTGAGCAAAGGTCGGATCAATATGCAAATCTCAACCGAGGTTAGTGATCTAACAACGGACAATTCAATTACTATTCCTGGACCGTTAATTCCTGATGCTGATGGTGGATTTGTTGCGGGCGCAGCCTTGCAAATTCCTGGTCTTTCGGTTCGTCGTGCGAACACCACTGTCGAGCTACCAAGTGGTGGTAGCATGATGATGGCAGGACTTTTACAAGAGGATATGCGTTCAACTATCGAAGGTATTCCTGGCATTAAGGATACACCAATTCTAGGTCAATTATTTCGAAGTCGCGATTTTGAAAATAGCCAGACCGAGTTGGTGATCATTGTAACGCCTTACCTGGTCGAAAGTACGCATGAAAGCGAGCTAACTGATCCGGGTAAAGGGTTTGTACCAGCGAGTGATTTACAATCTATATTGCTTGGTAAAGTAACATCCACATATGGACTTGCCGGGGCTGCCTCTACGGCTAACACCCTACAAGGCCCACTTGGTTTCATTCTAGATTAAAGAGAGAAGACAGTCATGAGAAATATAAAATTTAATATCCTTGCTGGGTTTTTGTCTGCCACTCTTTTGACAGCATGCAATGCAGTCTGGAACGGTGAAGGTGATAATCCTACGATAGCTGAACGTCACCCAATTGCAGTTGACAGTCAGGTTGTCACGATGACACTCGATATTGATCCGACAACAAATGAACTATCAAGCATTGACCGATCACGCATCAAGGCTTTTGCGCTTGCATTTATGCAAAATGGTCACGGTACTTTAACGGTGACCGCGCCTACAGGCGGTGGCGATGATCTTGTTGGACAAGAAACATCTTCTGATATTCGCAAACACCTATTTAATTTGGGTGTTCCCTATGAAGCTATTACCGGTGCCAGTTATCGCGCTGGTGGTAGTGGTGGTGAGCGGGAGGTAGTTTTGTCCTATACTCACTACGTTGCTACACCTAGCCCCTGCGGTATTTGGGACAGCGAATTCAAACACAATTATAAAAATGTTGTACACCCGAATTTTGGATGTGCAGATCAAAACAACCTTGCAGCGATGATTGCTGATCCTCGTGATCTGATCGAGCCTGCAGCTTCAACACCTGTTGATGCCGCGCAGCGTGTTCGCGGGGTGCGTACCTTTAGGAGCGGGGAAGTAACGTCGCGTGAACGTGATGATACAATCGAAACAAACGTAACTAACTAATTGATCCAATTAAGACGATCCGAGTAAGGAGAGTAAAATGAAAAACGCTGCACAACCGTCATATTTACATGATGACGAAGAAGGTTCAGCAGAAAATGCCGCTGTTCTAGGAGCAGATGGCGGACCTGTAACGACTTCTACTGGGAAAGATCTTGCGCTATTTGACGATGAGTCTAGCGATGATGATTGGCTTGATGAAGAATTGACAGATGAAGAACTTGCCGCCCTTGGCAGTGATGACTTTGACGAGGCGTTTAGTGAAGACTTTGATATAGAGGCTTTAGACGATCTTGATGATTTGGGTGATCTTGATGACTTCGACGATGACGAGGATTTTGAATTGCTCGAAGCACCAAAAGCTCTGGCCGCCCCTGAAGCCGACCTTAGCGCCGAAACTGACGCTAACGTTGCTGATGAGGTTTTACGTTCTCAACAAGTCAGCAGGGTCAGTTCTGAAGTAAATGCTGAAAATAGTTTTAGCGATGATATGGAATTCGGCGATTCCTTTGATGATGATTTTCTTGATATTGAAGATGATGACGCTCTTACATCTGTAAAAGAAGATAGCGTGCATTATGCCGAAGATCAAACGGCTTCAGATCACGCCAATGACTTTATCGACGAACAAAATCTCGATGAAGAACTTGGTGGTGACGAATTTTTAGCCGAAGATGACTTTTCAATCGATGACGAATTTTCAATTGATGAGGACTTAAACGATGCTGGGAGTGAACCTCCTGTAACAAGTGCAGCAATTGTTACTGTTGGCGCAAAACAAGTTCGAGCGAATGAAGCAGGTGAAGTAGCACTTGCTGAAAATCATGAAGAAGAAGTATCTGATGGACCTTCCGCGAGCGTGGAAGAAGAATTTACTTTTGAGGATGAGTTCACCGACCTTGATGATGATGGAACTTATCATCGTCCGGTGCCACGTATTTCTATTCATGCATTTTGTGAAACGAACCGTAATACAGCAATTCTGGAGCGCGCGGCAGTTGATCGTCGTTTGACGAAAGCGCACTTTACAATGCATAATGGCGGCTTGCAAAAAGCAATTGATTTATATCAATCCTCTTCAACACCAAATTTGATTGTTGTTGAAACCCAAATTGGCGGAAGCGATTTAATTCAACAACTTGGCCAATTGGCTGAAGTTTGTGATCCATCAACAAAAGTAATACTTGTTGGTAAGATCAATGATATCCGCTTATATCGTGAATTAATCCGGCAAGGCATTAGCGAATATATTGTTCGTCCTAAATCCCCCTTGCAGATTATCAAGTCTATATCCGAGCTCTATGTTGATCCATCGGCGCCCCCGATTGGCAAAACTATTGCCTTTGTTGGTACACGCGGCGGGGTGGGATCTTCGACACTTGCTCATAATATGGGTTGGTTATTTGCCGAGGAACATAAAAGCGATACGGTAATCCTCGATCTTGATCTTCCCTTTGGAACAACAGCCCTTGATTTCGACCATGAACCTACATCGGGTTTGATCGAAGCTCTAACATCGCCAGAGCGTCTGGATGATGTTTTGCTAGAGAGGCTTTTGGTGAAGCATACAGATCATTTGAGCCTCCTAACAGCGCCGAATATGCTCGACCGGGACTATGATATCGATAATGAAGCTTTTGATACTGTTATCGATATTGTTCGCGGGGCAGCTCCGACTGTTGTCATTGACGTGCCTCATAATTGGACGGGCTGGTCACGTAAAATTTTGCAAACTGCCGATGAGATTGTGATTACGGCTACGCCTGATTTTGCGTCATTTAGAAATATGAAACATCTAATGGAAGTCGTCGGGTCTGCCAGACCAAATGATTCTAAACCATATTTTGTATATAACCAATTTGATCCAAAAATCTCTGCGGTGCCGGTAGAATATTTTGTTGAAAATGTTGATATCGAACCTTCACTCATCTTAGGGTTCGAACCTCAATTATTTAACACTGCTGCTACAAATGCCAGTTCAATTATTGAAACGAGCCCCAAGTCTAAAGTGGCGCAGGGATTAACTGAACTTTCTGCAAAAATTCTGGGTCGAAATGAAACACTTGCATTACCAAGTCGTTTTAGTCTTACCAGCCTGTTTAAACGGAAATAAAATCAATGTTTGGTCGTAAAACTGCTACTGATGAAACTATACAAAAAGCACCTCCTGCTGCTGCGCCGAAAAAAAAGCCAGCGCCAGAGGCAAAGCCATCTGAAGCGACAGAGAGCCCGGATGCAGCGCCCCCCCGCGTTGCTACGCCGTCAAAAAGCACCGAATTGGTAGAGGCGAAGGCAACGGCTGATATCGGCAACCGGTCTGAAGGGTATTTTCAAATAAAAACGACAATCTTCAATGCTCTCATTGATACGATTGATCTCTCCCAGTTAGCCCAACTCGATACGGAAGCTGCCGCGGAAGAAATTCGCGACATTGTAAATGAAATTATCTCTATCAAGAGTGTTCAGATGTCTATTTCTGAACAAGAGGCTTTATTACAAGATATTTGTAATGATGTTTTGGGGTATGGTCCTCTTGAGCCTCTTCTCGCAAGAGACGATATTGCTGATATCATGGTCAATGGCGCAAACCGTGTTTTCATTGAGGTAAATGGTAAAATCGAACTCACTAATATTCGTTTCCGCGATAATGCGCAGTTGATGAATATTTGTCAGAGAATTGTTAGCCAGGTTGGCCGCCGGGTCGATGAAGCCAGTCCAATTTGTGATGCGCGCTTGCTTGACGGTTCTCGTGTGAATGTGATTGCACCTCCTTTGTCTATTGACGGCGCTGCACTAACCATTCGTAAGTTTAAAAAAGACAAGTTACGAATTTCCGATTTGGTCAATTTCGAATCTATCTCTGCTGAAGGTGCGAAGGTTCTCGAAATTATTGGTGCCTGTAGAATTAATACACTCATATCTGGCGGTACGGGTTCTGGTAAAACAACGCTGCTCAATTGTATGACCGGTTTTATCGAGCTTGATGAGCGGGTTATAACTTGCGAAGACGCCGCCGAGCTTCAACTACAACAACCACACGTGGTACGGTTGGAAACGCGCCCACCAAATCTGGAAGGGCAAGGCGAAATCAGTATGCGTGATCTGGTGAAAAACTGTCTGCGTATGCGCCCGGAACGTATTATCGTGGGTGAGGTTCGTGGCCCTGAAGCCTTTGACCTTTTACAGGCCATGAACACCGGCCACGATGGCTCAATGGGTACGCTGCACGCCAACTCTCCGCGAGAGGCACTTCAACGTCTGGAATCCATGATTACCATGGGTGGATATGGCCTGCCTTCAAAAACAATTAAAGAAATGATCGTTGGCTCGATTGATATCATTATTCAAGCCGCTCGTCTTCGCGATGGTTCACGTCGTATCACTCATATTACCGAAGTTCTCGGTACTGAGGGTGACACAGTCATTACGCAGGACTTATTCGTTTATGACATGAACGGTGAAGACGAAAATGGAAAAATTGTAGGGTCGCACCAGTCGACAGGTATTGCCCGTCCGGCTTTTTGGGATCGTGCAAAATATTACGGAAAAGAAGCCGAATTGGCCGAGGCGCTTGACGCTGCGGCTGGCTAGTAAAGTAAAAGTAACGGGCCATAAGCAAACGGCCTAGAGATGTGGGATTACTATGGATCAGCAAACCATGATGATTGGCGGACTCATTGTCCTGGCAATGGGCGCGGTTTTATTCTTGGTGCTAGGTTCACCAGAGAAAGAAAAAGCCAAGAAACGCATGGCCGGTATGCGCACTACTACACGCGCCAAATCAGGGGGTTCATCGCAAGGACAAACTGAAACGCAAGCAGCGGCGCGGCGTAAAAAACTTCAAGAAAGCCTAGAAAAAATTGATGATAAGCAGAAGCTTAACAAAAAGAAAAAACGCCTTACGCTTTCTCAAGCTATTGAGCAATCCGGTATGGAGATATCACTCCAACAGTTTTATTTCAGCTCTATGATTTGTAGCGGGTTTTTCGGAGTCCTCGGCTTTGTATCCGGCCAGAAAATCTGGATCATTGGGCTAATGGCCTTTGTTGGGTTTTTTGGGCTACCACGTTGGTTCATTGGCATGGCGCGTTCGCGTCGTCAGAAAAAATTTGCAAATGAGTTTTCAAATGCGATTGATGTTATTGTTCGCGGTGTAAAATCTGGTTTGCCTGTAAATGAGTGTCTCAAAATTATTTCCAGAGAAGCACCTGCGCCGGTTAATGAAGAATTCCACCTTCTTACCGAGAGTATACGTGTTGGCCTCTCTCTTGATCAGTCTCTTGAGCGGATGTTTGAGAGAGTGCCGCTTCAGGAAGTCAATTTTTTCGGAATTGTGCTTGGCATTCAGCAAAAAACAGGGGGTAATCTTGCGGAAGCCCTCGGTAATTTGTCTCACGTTTTGCGGTCACGTAAAATGATGGAAGGAAAAGTCAAAGCGCTTTCTTCAGAAGCAAAAGCATCAGCAATGATTATTGGCGCATTACCCTTTTTGGTTGCGGGTGCGGTGCATGTAACAGCGCCAGAATATTTGGCTCCTTTATTTAATACCAGAACAGGTAATTTTATCCTTCTTGGAGCCGGTTTCTGGATGGGTATGGGAATTACCGTTATGAAAAAAATGATCGCGATTAAGGTTTAGGGTACAATGGAACAAATTATAAATATTGTTACTGATCGTGAAATTCAAATCGCGGTACTGGTTTCATTGGCCTCCATTGTGGCGGCCTATACTGTGCTTGAACCGTTCTTCAGGACAGATAAGCTTAAAGAGAGAATGAAGTCAGTCGGTGATTACCGCGATGAGTTGCGTCAAAAGCAGCGTGAGGCTCTCTCCAAGAAGTCTAATAATTCTATTCGCAATACCACCGCGACAGGTCCGATCAAAACCGTGGTCGAAACTTTGCGATTGTTGGAAATTCTCGATGCAGAAGCTGCGGCAAGAAAATTGATGATGGCGGGTTTGCGCGGGCAGCGACCTGTTTTTGTTTTTATGGCTGCACGTCTTGGACTGCCCTTTATAAGTGCGATTGTTGCCGGCATATATGTCTACGTTCTCAATGCTATTGAGGCTGATAATTTTATAAAATTGCTAATCACCTGCGGCGCATTTTTCCTCGGGTTTTATTTGCCCAATATCTATGTTTCGAATTTGATAAAAAAACGCCAACAAAGAATACAGGTTACCTGGCCGGATGCGCTGGATCTTATGCTTATCTGTGTTGAGGCTGGTATGTCGATTGAGATGGCATTGCAAAAAGTTGGTGAGGAAGTCGGGCCTAATAGTCCTGAACTTGCCGAGGAATTAGGGTTGACGACCGCTGAACTCTCTTATTTGCAAGATCGTAAAATCGCCTACGCAAATCTTGCAGAGCGCACAGGGCTGGAGGGTGTTAAGGGCGTAACGACCGCGCTAATCCAGTCGGAAAAATATGGTACACCTTTGGGACAATCTTTGCGGGTTATGGCGAACGAGAACCGGGAATTAAGGATGTTGGAAGCGGAAAAAAAGGCTGCTGCCTTGCCTCCGAAGCTGACTGTTCCGATGATCCTGTTTTTCCTACCCGTCCTTTTTGCGGTGATCCTGGGGCCAGCGATCATGCAGCTTGATCTATAAATTCACTAAATTCAAAAATCGCAACATTCGCGGTGGACCAATTGGTCCGCCGTTTGCATTTTATCAACTGTTATGGAGAAAATTCCATAGCTTTTGACGATATTGTTGCCTTGATTTGACAAGACAGGGCTAGGTGTGATCCTTTCCGGGGTCTTGGTAGTGTTTTTTTGGGATGTGTTAAAATGAAACGAGTAATGGGGTTATTCAAGAATTTGCCGCTATGGGGCGCAATATTTGGAACATTCTTGACCCTTGGTCTTGGTCTATCCAGTATTGGTCAAGATCGCTTGACGGCCCAGGATAATAATAAGAGTACAGAGCTTCGGGTGGGCGATATTGAAATTGCCATAGAGCCTGAAACCCGCATTCAGCGTGATAATGGCCGTTGGTTGCTCAAAGAGATTTCAAAAGCAAAAAGGGGCTCCACTGTTGTGGTCCCGCAAGGTTATTATTTTTTGCTGGATATGCCGGTCCGCAAATCGATTACACTGGTTGGCCAAGGCGATGTTATTTTTCAAGCCAGCAGGCCGGTGCGAAAAGGACTGATTGTGCCGGGTATTGGGGTAAATTTACGCATTGAAAACGTTACTTTTCGCGGGGCCAGATCGGCCGATAGAAATGGCGCCGGCATTCGTCATGAAGGCCGGGATTTAACAATTGTCGATTGCATCTTTGAAGGCAACGAAAATGGTGTTCTTTCAACAGGCGCGGAAAAAGGGAATGTTGAAGTTCATAATTCGACATTTTTAAATAGTGGGCATGGGGACGGTCAATCTCATGGGATTTATTTGTCGAGTGGTAATAGCTTGCTGATCAATCATGCGCGCTTTATCGGTACAAAAATCGGCCATCATGTAAAGAGTTTGGCGCGCATCACCACCGTTCAAAATTCATACTTTGATGATGCCGGTGCGGGTACGAGTTATACGGTTGATGTCACACGGGGCGGCGATGCGATTGTAAAGGATAATTTTATTATCCAGCGCGATTCAGCCCAAAATGCCACGATCATTAATTATGATGATGATCGCGGCGGAAAGCCCGGTGCCTTAACGATTGAAGGCAACCGCATTGTCAATTTTCATCCGTTTGGCCGGTTTTATAGAAACGGCACGGATATAGATCCAGTTACCCAGAATAACACGATTTCCAATGATGGTAGCGGGCGCCTGAAACTTGATGGCTAGAAGCCCGTATTAGAGAAGTTTTTCTAGAGCGGATTCACAAAAAGTGTAGGCGGTTTTTGTTTTGTGAATCCACGATCAATAAGAACTCTGGAGCAGGTTTATTGTTTCAACCTTTTTAAAACCTGCTCTAGTTTCGCTTGCCTTCAAGATCATTGAAATATTTAAAGAACTCGCTGTTTGGTGATAGTAGAATTTTTGTGTCACCTTTCAGCAGGGCTTCTTCATAGGCTTGCAAAGATCGATAGAAAGCAAAGAATTCAGCATCTTTGGAATAGGCAGCGTTAAAGACAGCGTTCCGCTCTGCGTCTGCCGCACCGCGAATTTTTTGCGACTCTTCTTCTGCTTCCGATCTGATTTTGGTTGCTTCTTTGTCAGCTTGTGCCTGAATTTGCTGGGCTAACTGGTTTCCTTCCGCGCGATATTGCTGTGCTTCTTGTTGGCGGTCTGTGATCATCCGCTTAAAGACGGCTTGAGAGTTAAGTTCTGGCAGCTCAGTTTGCCGGATTTTTACATCGATAATCTCAACACCAAATTCACGAGCACTGCCGCTTAATTGGTCGCGGATAGAAATCATCAGTGCAGCGCGTTCTCCCGAAACAATATCGTCAACAGTCACACGGCCTAACACGCTACGCAAGTTCTGGTTCATCAATGATTTCAACCGGTTTTCTCCGCCGAGTTCCGTTCTCAATGTTTGATAAAACAAAAGCGGTTCGATTATTCGATAGCGCGCAAAAGCATCGACCTTTAGCTCTTCCTGACCGGTCGCACTGATTACGATTTCTTCCTGATCGAGTTCGCGGTTGCGTTTGTCGATGTAAATCACATTTTCCAGGAAGGGAATTTTAAATTTCAAACCGGCAACCGTGTGTTCTGCGGTCGGTTCACCAATGCGCAAAACAATGGCTGATTTGGTTTCAGGTAATAAAAACGCTGTATTTGCGATCACAAAAATGATGGCAACAAAGAAGATAAGTAAAATGGGGCTTAATGCGTTTTTCATTGTGATTTTCCCTTCTGAAGTTCATTGAGGGGTAAGTAGGGGACGACGCCAGAGCCGGCTCCTTCTTCAATGATGATTTTGTCCATTGTCGCGAGTACGCGCTCGGTTGTTTCCAGATACATGCGTTGGCGCGTGACCTGCGGGGCTTTGGCATATTCTGCGTAGATTTTCTCAAACCGTTCCGCCTGACCACGCGCCTCTGCGGTTACGCGGAACTGATAGCCTCGCGCTTCTTCGAGAATGCGCTGGGCCTGACCGCGAGCTTGAGGGACGACACGGTTTTGATAGGAGCGCGCTGTATTGATAAACTGCTCCTGATCTTGTTCGGCGGCTTTCACATCAAGAAAGGCTTCATCCACTTCACGGGTTGGCGGTGCGGTGCGTTCTAGGTTGACCTCGATGACTTCGATGCCTGCTTGATTGAGATCAAGGGCTGATTGCATCAGGGCAAGGGTCTGCTGTTGCACTTCTGCGCGGCCATTGGTTCTGACATATTCCAGATCATTTGCACCAACAGCTTCGCGAATGGCGGCCTCGGCCACCGTGACAAGCAGATTTTGTGGATCGTCAATATTGAAAACAAATTGTGCAACCCCGGGAAATTCTCCATTTTCCGATATTACGCCGGGTTTAATTTGCCACTGAACGGTCATTTCCACATCAACAATGTTCTTGTCCTTGGTCAGCATAAAACCTGTCCCACCGCTGCGACTGGTGGGGACATTGGCGCTTCGAACATCGGTTACATTTTCAGTTTTTGTATTTTGAAAGGGGTAGGGAATATGCCAGTTCAAACCAGAGGTAGCAATTTTATCAAATTCGCCAAAAGTTGTCACAACCGCGAGCTGGTAAGGGTTGACCCGGTAAAAACCGCTTATGCCCCAGAGAATAAGAATTGCGGCAGCAATTAATCCGAATGTCTTCCCATTCATTTCTATACCGCCGCCGCCGCGACCGCCGTGGCCACCACGTCGTCCGGGAAAGGCGCGCTTCAAGCGCTCGCGTGAGGCTTCCAGCAATTCATCAAGATCAGGGGGCTCGCCATCGCGGGAGGGCCGTCTTGGACCGCGCCCACCATTGCCGCTGCCATTACCACTACCGTTGCCGCCTCTGGGAGGCTGACCCCAGGGACCACCCTGATTGTAATCACTTGTGTTATCGCTACCGTTACCTGAATTATCTTGCCAGGGCATGTTTTCTCACTTTTTCTTTAAGCTCTAATTTGATGGGTTCTTCTATGTATTCGTCTTCTGCCTATTTGGCTTTATGTGTATTTGGTGGCCAAGCTGTTTTGAGCCGACTTATTTGGGAAACGGGAAGTTTCGGGTTCTCGTTGAGGCACTCCATACCCTTATCGATCACAAAAAACTATTAAATTCCATTTTATCTGATTCTGTCCCGGATTGTGTATCCGATTTTGGGGGTGAATGTGTAGGGCGGATGGGTATTTTTCAGCACTTGGGCGGCGTATCTGCTTGGTTGGTTTTTCTTACTAAATGTATATATGTGACTGAAATCTATAAGCTTCAATGGAGCAAACCGATTTAGTGTCGTGATTGTTTAAAAAACTGCTCCTTTAAAAACCAGTCGCCCCCGTTATCGCCCCACTTAAATGGAACCAGATATGAACCAAAGTACACTCTTGATGGCGTTGCGAAGCTGTTTGTCGGGCATTGAGGTGCCAGATGCCGCTCAGGGCGGGGGCAATCTTGTTGCGGCGGGGCGCATTCTGGATATGGCCGTTGAGGAGGGCCGGGCGAATATTACGCTTGATGCGGGCGGGGATAGCCAAAAGCAGATTTCAACCCTTATCGATCGCATGCGCGCCGAGCTATTGGAGATCAATGGCATTGAAGATGTGCGTATTATCGCAACGCGTCACAGCACTGGAAAAAGCGCTGGAAGATCTGGCTCGCCAAAACCCTCACAGCGCGCCGTGAGCGGTCATGATAATCCCCTCGGCCTTAGTGATTTTATGGCAAAAAAAGAAAGCGCCAAGCCCGATCCCAATGCCAAAATTGGCGAAGCGCTCCGCGATGTTAAGCGGATCATTGCTGTCACATCGGGCAAGGGGGGCGTTGGGAAATCCACCATGAGTGTATCTCTGGCGAAGGCTCTTGCGGCATCGGGCCTGCGGGTTGGTTTGCTTGACGCAGATATATCCGGCCCCTCATTGCCGACCTTATTGGGGATGAGCCAGCGACCTAGCGTGAATGAGGGGAAAATCCAGCCCCTTGATACCGGCTCACTGAAATTCATCTCTATCGGTCTACTTGTGGATAGCGAAAAGGCGGTTGCATGGCGCGGGCCCATGCAAATGGGGGCAATCCGGCAATTATTGGGGGATGTGGAGTGGGGGGCGCTTGATATCCTGCTCATTGATACCCCGCCGGGGACGGGGGATACCCATTTGTCTCTTATCCAGACCGGCAAGCTTGATGGGGCCGTGATTATAACCACTCCTCAAGAGCTTGCTCTGGCTGATGTGCGCCGGGGGATTTCCCTGTTCCGTCAAACCAATATCCCGGTTCTTGGCCTAATTGAAAATATGGCCTGGCTGGAAATGCCCGATGGATCGCGCACATTTATTTTCGGGGAATCGGGCGGTGAACGCATGGCCGCCTCTCTCGAGGTTCCTTTTCTTGGCGCTATCCCGATTGAACCGGCCATTGGCAATAATGACGAGGCGGGGTTTCAGGGGAGCAAGAGCGCAAAGAAGATCGAACAGATTGCAGCGGCGTTAATTGACCAGTGATGGCCAAAAAAGGGGGCTAGCCTTCGAGCTTGCTAAAATCGGCAATTTGCGATGTTGCATCTCGAAAGCGCATCAATAAGAGCAACCGGTTTGTCCGCACTGCTGGCTCATCGGCATTGACAATTACATTTTCAAAAAAGTCATCAATGGGCGCGCGAAGCCCCGAAAGGGCGCTCATGGCATCGGAAAACTTTTCCTGCTCAATGGCTTTGGCGGCTTGCGTTTCTGCTTTTTCAAGAGTGGCATAGAGATTTTTTTCCGCAGCTTCGCTCAGGGTGCCCGGATCAATGGCGTCACGGCCCGGCAAAGCGCCTTTTTTCTCTTCCGCTTTGAGAATATTGGCTGTGCGCTTATAGGCGGCCGCTAAATTCGTGCCGTCATCGGTTTTCAGGAAATTTTCTAAAGCCTTGAGGCGAGACATGATGATGATCAGATCATCTTGAAGCCCCCCATCGGGGTTTTTGAGAACTGCATCGATATGGTCGTGGCGATGTTTTTTATCGCGTAGATAGACTTTCAAGCGGTCATGGAAAAAATTCAAAATATCTGTTGGCCCTGAAGGAAGAGGGTAGCGCAATTCATTTTGTAGAATAATCCGTATAACCCCCAAAGCGGCGCGGCGCAGGGCAAAGGGATCACTCGAGCCTGTGGGCTTTTTATCAATGCCCCAAAATGCCGTCAGTGTATCAAGTTTTTCTGCTAAAGAGACAGCTACCGAAACGGGTTCGGAAGGCGCATTATCATCTTGACCTTGTGGTTTGTAATGATCGCGGATTGCATCGGCAATATCTTGCGGCTCGTTTTGCGCAAGCGCATAATAACGCCCCATCACCCCTTGCAGTTCGGGAAATTCGCCAACCATTCCGGTTACCAGATCGGCCTTGGCAAGCATGGCAGCGCGCTCGGCACTATCGGGATTAGCGCCCACTATCGGGGCAATTTCGCGAGCCAGTTTTGCAACCCTTTTTGCCTTATCGCCAATGCTTCCCAGCCCTTCAAAGAAAGTGACCTCACCAAGATCATCAATTCTGGTTTCCGGAGGGGATTTTAAATCTTGATGATAAAGATACCAGCCATCAGAGAGCCTTGCGGTTAAGACGCGCTCATAGCCATTACGCATAGCGGCGCCGCCATCTGGGCTTTCTATATTCGCAACCACAATAAAGCGATTGGCAAGACGTTTGGTTTTTGGGTCGCATACAGAAAAATATTTCTGATGCCCGCGCATGGACGCTGTCAGCACTTCATCGGGAATGGTCAGGAATTTTACGTCAAAATTGCCAATCATAACAACCGGCCACTCGGCAAGTCCGGCAACTTCTTCCAGTAAAGCTTTGTCTTCCAGAAGTTCCAGCCCTTGTGCCTCGCATAGGGTTTTGGCTTCGGCGGCAATTTTTTCCTTACGCTCTTCCATGTCCAGAATGACATTGGCCCGGCGCAGGGCTTTTTCATAATCTTCAAAATTACGCGTTTGAATTTCATCGGGGCCCATAAAACGGTGCCCATAGGTTTTGTCTGATGCGGGTAAGCCATCCACATCAAATGATACAATCTCGCCGTTAAAGGTACAAAGGATGGAGGTGAGGGGGCGCACCCATTTCAAGGCACCCTCTTGGCCGCTTTGCGCGCCCCAGCGCATGGACTTTGGCCAAGGAAAATTGCGGACAATATCGGGTACCATTTTTGCAATAATATCTGCGGTGGGCTGACCTTTGCGGTCAATAATGGCAACAAAATAGTCACCCTTTTTGTCGGAGCGTTGCTCGCATTGATCAAGACTGGTGAGGCCAGCACTTCGCAAAAACCCTTCAACAGCCTTTTCAGGGGCACCGACGCGGGGGCCTTTTTTCTCTTCGCGTATGTCTTCCTGGGCAACGGGTAATCCGGTTGCGATCAGGGTAAGGCGGCGCGGCGTGGCAAATGCTTTCACGCCCGTTGGCATGTAACCGGCATCGATGAGATGTTGATTAACGCGCTTTTCCAGATCCAGCGCTGCACGCGCCTGCATGCGGGCAGGGATTTCTTCAGAGAATAATTCAAGCAATAAATCGGGCATTGATGGCCTTGGAGGTTGATGTCGCTATTTTAAAAACATCTTGTTTATGCAGCTAGGGCGTGAAGGGCAAGGGGTGAAGAGCGAGTATTCATTTAATCAAATTTCCCGCTAGCCATAAGCGCCATAAAAATGAGAAATAGCAACGCCGGTTTCCTGAATAAGGGTTTCGATCGTGCGCAATGGCTCGATAACTTCGCTTTCTATCTGCGGATATCCTAAATGCGCCGAAAGATCGAGATTGGTATGTTCCTCAATGCCGGTCATGGCTTCTGCTTCTGGCATTTCAGCCGGGAAAATCATTGATAAGCGCTCGGTCAATTCATCAAAGCGCAAATGCAATCCATCATCGAACAGGTCTTCATGGGTAACTTCATGACGCCCTGAAAAACCGGGAAGCTGGGAGATCAGGATAAGGGCATACATAATCGCCGATTGGCGGATTGAATGGAGGATATGTAGGCCGAGGCGGTTTTCTCTGCGACTGGTCGCATGTTCATCATCGTGAATGTCAGACAAAAGACCGTCAAAATGGGAAAGATCAACGCCAAGTAAATTCGCCAACCGTCCCAGTGCCGTATAAACTTCCTGATCCTGCAACTGTTTTGCGATCACCAGATAGCAAGATGCGCAAGTTGGATCGGGCGAAGAGGTGGCCCGGCGGGTCCAATAGCTGGCATTATAGATATTGGCATAGCCCAGAAAGGCGGGCAGGCTGGTGAGATTGCGGGCATTTTCTGCCATTTCCAGAAGACGTCTCATGCGGTCAGAGTTTTGCACAAAGCTGACAAAACGATCTGCCTCCTGATGAATTGTTGCGCCAGTGCCGCAAGCAACATTTACAGGGATGGCCATTTGCTGCAAGATCGCATTATGGGGTATGGCGCGCAATGCGCGCGGGCTCATATCGGCAACACCCTTGCTGCTTCGTCTTACTTTTCGCGAGCCGGTTGTAAATAAAAGCTTTTGTCCAAAAGAAGCGATTGCGCGTGTATAATCCGGATTCTCAAACAGATCTTCCTGCCATGCTTTAACACCGCGATAATAGTCCCATGAAAAATTAATGTCCTTATAGAACATATCTTCTTCGTCGCATTGCCAATCGGCAAATGAGACTCTGAAAATTTCATTCATGGTCTTGCCGGCAATGCTGGGGGTTTGAAAATGCAAAAACCCTTCGCCGCCCTGAAATGCACTCTCTACATTAACGGCAATATTATTCTTTGCGAAAATGCCTCTGGTCCATGGGGTAATAAGGTGGTGAAGGCGATCTTCAATGGTGCCGGGAAAGCCGCCCCGTCCCATGCTCTCGCCATTTGTATTAAAGACCAGCGCTTCCACATCATTCAGGCCATTTTCATTCATCACCCGGGCTAGCAAAATATGGAGCCGTTCAATTGCCAGATCAGCGGCGAGCTGACCCATAAACCGGCCACTATCGGAAAAGCCTAACTGAATCGAAATGCGGCCACGCTCTTTTGCATAGGCGACATATTCATCTTCCTGAATGAGGCGCTCCATAAAGCGTCCGCCGCGCTCAAGGGCGCTGGGCGTTTCAAAGAGGGGAGATATATCAAGATGTTCTGCAACCCCGTAGGCTCTGGCAAGATAAACCGCCCCCATTACGGTCGCAGGGGCTTCGCACTCAGCAATAAGAAAACGGATGGGTGTTTCTTCGTCAACATGTTTTAAAATTTGTGCACAAAGCATAAATTGCCGGCGCGCGGTCATTTTTTCCAAAAATACCGAGGCAAAATTCACTTCATTATGGGCTGTAATGCTGGCTTGTTTTGCAGCAACTTCCATCGTGCCGCGACCCATAAAATCTGCGTCAGTATTAACGCCAAGATCATGACGCAATGCGGAGCGTACCTGAGTTGCATTCACGCGCAAGTGGATACGCGAAACCCCTAACCCGCACGCTTTCATTTGCGCGCGCAAAAGACAAAGCGCGCGTTTGCTTTTTTCACTATCGGTTTGTTTAATGAGTGTGCTGATTTTATTGATGATTGGGTCAAGCTTTGTCAGGCGATCAGCTTGGTCTTTGGTGAGCATATTTGCCGCTTCAACCACAACAGACGAATCGTTCAGGTCTCCAGAAAACAGCCCGGCCTGTTTTTGTGTGAGGTCTGTTGCGCGGGCCAGCTGGTCAGCCAGTTCCTGAGCTTGAGGGACATCTTTTGCGATGGTGCTCAAGCTATTTGAATATTTATTTAATTGCGCCGCTTTTTCTTTTAGCCGGATGGTCAGGGTTTGGCCCCAGTGAATGTCTGTGCGTCCATCAAGGTCGTAACCAACCCATGTCGCAACGCTCACCGGTGTTGGGCAAAAATCTTCCCACTCATCGGGGAAATGCTTCTGGGCGGCATCGATCAGGGCCCCATTAATTTGATCGAGACCATCGCTGGCATTGGCAATTGCGCGCAATACCGCGTCATGCTCGCTTTCAATTGTAATGGGTTCATCGGGGCGATGCGGGTTTGCGGTTAGGGCCTTTGCACTTGTCTCCCGCTGTTTAGGATCTTCCGATTCCACATAAGTTACAAAATCATCACGTAGTTTTTCCGCGATTGCAAAAGTCGGATGGCCGGTAAAAACAATCCCGGCGCGGGTGCGCTCTAGCTCGTTGCGTGCAGTTTTAAAATCTTTGTTCTGCGCTTTGATGCGCATTACAAATTCATCACACTCTTCTTGCAGGCTTTTTGAGCCCGCCCCTTTTTGGGGTTCATGGGCATCGCGAAAATTATCGGCGCGCCTGAGAAGCGCTTCATTGCCGATCAAATCCATTACTTCTTTAAGTTGGGAAAGCGTAACACTGCCCTGTTCCAGCGCCATGGTCAGATCATGTCCGAGCCGTTGGACAGAATTTGTCATCGGGTTGGTGTTAATTTCTTTGGAATAGGCAATCAAGCGCTCCCGGCACCAATCATGCCACTCGTCAGTGCTGGCCGTGTGGGGCGGGTAAGAGCGTTCTAATGTGCCATTTGACCCAGCGCTGCTATCATCCATTTGATTGTTCCAATCGATTCAAAAGTTAAGAAGTAAATCCAATGACACTCTCATAAGGTCATCGACTCTTATGATGACGGTTTATAGAAGCCACCTCAGAATTCAACTTTAGAATTTTTGTCAGAACATGTCGTCTTGGACGAAAATGCTAGCCTTTAGAGCCAAACCGAAGGTGATTACTTTTTGGCCCCTTCTAATGGATGCCTATGACTGAATGGCGGCTCTTAATGTGGTGCGTTCATTGTCTGTGAGGCTGTCTTCCCTGACCAAATAGGTGTGAACGGCAAAAACGATGGCCCGGGTTTTGGGCAAGCGCCTCAAGGTTTGGCGCTCGACCCGCACATAGAGAGGGGCTTTGGGGTCTATGGTTTTCTTCTGGTTTTCGAGGCGGGGTTGATGCAAGGCGGGATCATCATAGAGAAGGAAGTTAGCTCTTAATAGCGGTTGTTCGGGCCTTAGATGATCAAAAATAAGATTGACGCGGCCTGTGATTTTGTCCGTGTAATTTGTGACAGGTTCATGGATTGCGCCAAGGGGTTTGTCGATTTTTTGTGCTAAGGTCCAGCTTGCGGGGAAACATAAAACTGCGTTTGTGAGATAATGTTGCCGGTTTTTTTCCTCAAGGATCAGTAAATCCTCCTGGACCAGCCTTGCGGCGATAATGAGAGGATCATCACTGGTGCAGTTAATCATAGCCCCGTCGGGGCGCTTGATATTTGGGGGCGTTAATTGATAGCTCTTTTTGGCGCTTAGCTCTTTTGTAAGGCAGGCGAGCAATTCGATGGCCGCAGGATGTTTATGGGGGTCGGTATCCTTGCCGGTTTGATAAACCTGATCGCGTTTTTCGCTTATAAGGCGGTCGCGAAGCTGTATTTGCTGATCGTAAACTTCATCACAAGCCAGCCAATCCTGCAGGCCAACGGGAAAAAGCCCCGGCAAGCGCCGTGTACGCGGTTCCATCCATGGCTTTAAGGGCAAATATTGATGAATGATCATTTTTCGGTTCGGCTCTTAAGGGATATCGGGAGTAATTAGGAGGTAGGATTTCTCCATTATTGATTGTTACACACTGATTGTAAAATCCCGGCTGATTGAAAATTCCGGTATTTTGGGCCATGATTGTCGTGTTTAGCCGCGCAACACAGACAATTTGGGTCGTGCCTCAGTTTGAAATTGCAGGCCGGTTTTTCGCCAGAAGGCAACATGAAGGCAACATTACGATCAAATTCACCAAAGACCGTTGTGGGGCGATTTTAAGACGCTGGTTCATTTTCTGTTATGATGGCACAAGCGG
>CAYMPJ010000001.1:324745-368424 GCA_964392325.1 uncultured Caulobacterales bacterium | reverse complement strand
GCCACTTTGATTTGCCGATTGCTTTGGCTCTTTTGATGGAAATCGGGGCCCTACCCCGCGATATGCTTGATAGTTTTGCGGTTATCGGTGAGTTGGGGCTGGATGGATCCATATCACCGGTCCATGGGGCCCTACCGGCTGCGGTAGCCGCTAACACGCTTGATTTGGGGCTGGTATGTCCTGCGGCTTGCGGGGGTGAGGCCGCTTGGGCAGGTAGTAGCGCCGAGATATTAGCGCCAGCGACTTTGATCCAGCTGGTTAATCACTTCAAGGGAACACAAGTGTTGAGCGCGCCTGAACCGGGCGGCCTTGCACCAAGTACAGCCCTACCGGAAATGGCGGATGTGCGCGGGCAGGAAAGTGCCAAGCGGGCGCTAGAGGTTGCCGCTGCCGGAGGGCATAATCTTTTAATGGTGGGACCTCCGGGGGCGGGTAAGTCGATGATGGCTGCCCGCCTCCCGGCACTACTCCCTCCTTTGACCCCAGCCGAGATGCTGGAAGTTTCTATGGTTCAATCCATGGCCGGACTACTCGACAATGGCAAATTGACAAGGGAGAGACCCTTCCGGGCACCCCATCATTCTGCTTCTATGGCAGCCATGGTTGGTGGGGGCATCAAGGCCAAACCGGGTGAGGCCTCTTTGGCCCATCATGGGGTTTTGTTCCTCGACGAGTTGCCGGAATTTTCCGCAACTGTGCTCGATAGTTTACGCCAACCTCTGGAGACAGGCGATGTGCTGATCGCAAGGGCGAATTTTCATGTACGCTATCCCGCACGCTTCCAGCTAATTGCAGCAATGAATCCCTGCAAATGCGGGTATGGCCGCGCGAGCGGACGCGCCTGTGGACGGGGGCCTAATTGTGAACAGGTCTATCAATCCCGCATTTCAGGACCATTTCTTGATAGAATGGATCTTGCCGTTACCTTGCCAGCGGTCTCTCCTCACGATCTTGGGGGTCCGGCAACAGGAGAAACCTCACAAATCATCGCAGCCAGGGTTGCGCGTGCCCGGGAAATTCAACTGGAAAGAAATCTCGAAAAACATGTTTTGCAACCAGAACAAGAATTGCAAAATAACGACTATAAGTCGCTTGCGGCCTTGAGTGATGCAAATTTAAGAGATTTAGGGAGCGCGCGAACGGGCGTGACCAATACAGCCCTATCCGATAGTTTGTTAATGCGATTTGCCAAACCAGATCAGGAAGGAGCGGAGCTGTTGGGCCGAGCCGTTGATGCTTTGTCCCTTTCCGCGCGAGGATATCACCGGATTTTACGGGTTGCCCGCACCTTTGCTGATCTCGATGGCGGAGGCGGGGTCAAGCGTCGCCATATTGCCGAGGCTGTCAGTTATCGTTTGAACACTGGTCAATTGGCGAGCAGTCAATCAGCACCCAAAAAAGAACAGGTCGGCTCATCACCGGCGAGCCCGATATTTTAAAGGATTAACTTTATCTGCCTTGGGTATGGCACTTTCTACATTCTTTTGATACGATCCTCACAATAGGGCTAGTAAAGCGAGGGTAAATCAATGAATTTTAAATTACCAACGACCATTGTAGGGTTTTTCCTATTTAATCTATTTGTGTTAACCACACTTGTGTTCGGTATGAACGCCTATGATCTGTTGCATACAGACGTGATTTCTCTTCCTTTACCCTCGGGAGAAATTTGGCGTATGGCCTATGGCGATATTTTTGTTTGTTTTGTCATGATCTCTATTTTTCTGGAAGTCGTCCGGCAGTCCTCAGGTGAAATTTCGCAACCACAAACTCATATGATGTCGCTGGCAATATTTATTTTTTCACTTCTGGCATTCTTGCTAATCAGAGCATATGGCAACTCCTACTTTTTCATATTCCTTCTGGCATCCTTTATCGACTTTGTGGTGACCTGGATGTCAACCATGATCAGGGCGCGCCGTGATTTCCGGATTACAGGCGGCGGAGACGGCAACTAATGACTCCAATCGTTTAGGCACTACCCACTCTTTTGGCGAATTGTGTATTGAACTAGCTATGCAATACGACCTTGGTCCGCCTTGCGCGGCAGATGTTTAAGCCAGACTCGGTGAGATTTCCTCTTGTCTTCTCTCGACAAAGCTATCGAGCGCCTCTTTAATTGCAATATCAATTTCAGGTGCTTCATACTCTGTAAGTAACTTTTCCGCTTTGGCGCGGGCGCGGGTTTGAATATCGCGAGATCCGTTCAGCTCCCAATGTTCCCACGCTTCATAATCCAGTATTTCTGGCGTCGTAAATGCTGTCTGGAAGTGCTTAAGAGTAAATTCATCTCCTAAATAATGACCTCCTGGCCCGATCCGGCGAACAGCTTCTAATCCTTCTTGAAGCAAATCAAAATTAACTCCAGCAGCATATTTCGCCATAAGTTGATTTTGCTCGGCATCGACGACGAGTTTGGATAGGCAATGAACCATACCCGCTTCATCCCAACCTCCAGCATGGAGCATAAGACTCGCATTGGCGGTTATACCTGCCATATATGAAGTGGCAGATTCATAACCTGATTGCGCATCAAAAGTTTTACCCGCCGACTGTGATGCTGTTGTACGCCATGGAATATTATAGCGGCGCGCTAATTGTCCGACGAGTCCGTTAATTAAATTACCTTCTGGCATGCCAGACATTGGCGCCCCTGTTTTCATAGAGACTGCGACGGAGAATTGTCCATAAATGCAAGGGGCACCCGGTTTGACCAGCTGTGCATAAGCAATGCATGAGATTGCCTCGGCGTTGAGCTGCGCAACTGTCGAGACGACATCCGCAGGCGTATTGGCGGCACCTAAGACAAAGGGCGAAATAAGCACGCCTTGTCCAGCGAGGATAAAGGTTCGCAGACCCTCCAGCATAGAGGAGTCCCAAACGAGAGGTGAGTTACCAGATGCGTGAGAGAGCATGACCACATTGTTCTCAAGAAATTTGTCTCCGTAAACAATTTTAGCCATCGCAACAGAGTCTTCAGAACGCACTTGCCCTGTCCCCATACCAAATGTGGCAAGGTCGGCTTCAACAAAGCTACTGTGATTGATATGTAGGTGACGCCATGGAACAGGAATATCAGTCGGTTCGCAAGAAAAGCCGGTGGTCATATGGAAACCCGGGCTCATCTGCACAATCTTATTTATGCGGCGCAAATCACCGATGGTTGAAAAGCGCCGACTTCCATCCAGATCACGAATAAAAGGTGGTCCGTGGGCGGGCGCAAAGGCGACTGTCCCTTGTCCAATTTCAAACCGTGTGTCCTTACCGCGTCCCGTCATTTCAAAGCGAGGTGGGGCCTTTGCTATTAAACTATCGATAAGGCCTGGAGTCAGATGCACACGTTCGCCCCGAACATCTGCGCCAGCTTCTTTCCAGTGAGCCAGTGCGGGTTCATCACGAAAGACAACACCCACCTCTTTTAATATCCAAAGGGACGCTTGGTGAATACGTTCAATCTGGTCAGCGCTTGCAAGTTCGATAGGTTTGATGCCGTAACGTATGGTCTTAAGCCGAGGGGTGACTTCGGCCGCGCGCGCGGCTTGACGCGCTTGTCTACCTCGGCGTTTGGGTTTTACCTGTTCCGACATATTCACTCCATAAAATACATATACCGCACAAAAGGCGGTCCGTAGAAAGGCGCGAAAACCTGATGATCCCCCTAATCTTGACCGCGCGATTAGGATTCAAGAATGGTGACCGCCTGTCATATGCTCCCTACTTTTAATAAAGTTTACCAGTCATATAGCCTATGTCATGTGGGGGTTTACTTATGACAAACATAAATTGCCGTTATGCATAATCCTTTGAAACCAATGCAGATAAGCTGCGAACCAATGAAACTTGCCCAAATGAGACACTGGTCTTCGGTCCGCTTTGGGCCGTTTTTTAGATTGTCATTGACCAGGCTCTTGCAGGCCTGCTGATAAATATCAAGATTATGGAACATCTATTTTTCAATAATGAGTTGCTTTTCAACTGTTGAAACGATCCGTCCATCTCGTATTAACCGGTATGACCCGATATAGGGTCCCTTGGGCCAACCGCTTTTCGGTCGCTTTTTCCCCGAGAACGCAAACCAGCTGATATTATTTTTTTCCAGCCGACTTTTCCTTGTATGTATCGGTGTTCCATCCTCAGTCTGAATGGTGAACTCCTGAGTATCACCTGCTTCACTACCAAACAAATCCACCCAGAAAACAAGAGCAGGGCTTTGCTGGTGAACTTTCACGCGGTCATACTGGCCATTTCTGGCGGCCTCAGCAGTGGCAGGTCCGGTAGCAAAGCCTGCGGTCAAGATACCCGAGGCCTTATAGGGTAGTGCCGCCAAGGCATTGACATTCCACAAAGATTTGCTGGTATCACCGCAAACCCCCAAGGCTTCCGTTTTATCTGGATCTGGCGTATGACTTTCTAGTTCCGTGTCTACGGCCATACCGGTAAAGGGGTCGATATTGCGACCGTCATGGCGCACCGAGAAATGGGTGTGCGGAAACTCGGTATTACCCGACAAACCAATTTGCCCTAAAATATCTCCGACTTTTACGTGGTCTCCCGGCTGGACGCGAACACTCCCTTTTTTAAGATGACTATACTGGGTCTCCCAGCCATTGGGATGAGTGAGCGCGACCGAATTACCGGCCTTGATATCTTTAACGGCCTCAACGCCCCCTTCCCGAACAGAAATATCGCGGACCCCGTCGCGCACAGCCCTAACTACACCGTCAGCGGCGGCGATAACATCAACGCCTTTATGCATATGGGCCAAATTCGGTACCCTGAAATCGGTACCGGTATGGCCATCACTCGACAGACTACCGCACGCGTAATCCAGTCGGTTTACACCTGGATCCAGATCAACATATTTGTGTATTGAGCAGTGTTTTTCCATGTCACAAGCAACAGGTAGTGCTAGCTCGATGGATTGTTCTTGGGGCGTCTCGGCGGCGCAGCTTGAAGGGATAAACCCGAGCATGAAAAGAGCTAGAAATTTAAATCCTGATCCATCGGCCCCTGTAAGGCTTATCGGCGCAACACCATTATATTTCATGTTTCGTTTTGCTTTCAAAATGAAAATTCTCAGCAATATATTTTATGTGCATTGCGTTTAAAATGACGCTAAAAAACTTTTATCGGTCCAAAAATAAAAGCCCGATCATAGCACCAACAAGGCTTATTGTTCGATGGTTTCGATAGTAAGCTGATCATTGGTGTAAATGCAAATCGAGGCTGCAACCGCCATTGATTGTCTGACGATTTCTTCAGGGGTCAATTCCGTCGCATCGAAAAGAGCCCGCGCTGCTGAACGGGCATAATCGCCGCCCGAACCAATGCCGGTAATACCGTTTTCTGGCTCAAGGACATCGCCCATACCAGAAAGAGTAAGAGTGAGGTCTTTATCAGCGACAATCATCATTGCTTCAAGTTTGCGCAGATATCGGTCGGTGCGCCAGTCCTTTGCGAGCTCGACAGACGCACGCATAAGCTGGTTAGGGTATTGCTCCAGCTTGCCCTCCAATCGCTCCAGCAAAGTAAAAGCGTCTGCGGTAGCACCGGCAAAACCGGCAATAACATTGCCACCGGCCCCGATGCGGCGCACTTTGCGGGCATCTCCTTTAACCGTGGTATTACCCAGACTAACTTGCCCATCACCGCCAACACAAACCATTCCGTTGCGCCTAACAGCCAAAATGGTCGTACCGTGCATTTCAATAGACATGTCTGTTCTCCTGATATTGTAGTCTTAAAGCAACTGGTGGACAGATATGCGCACAAGGTCGACTATGGCAATAGCCAAGGCTAGAATTGCTTTAACAATTTTCCTCTATATATAAGGGATTAAATTGATAAGGAAGCACTGATGCGAACTGCGACTGTTGAACGCAAAACCAAAGAGACCGAAATTTTTGTGACCATCGATCTCGATGGGACCGGTGAGTATGATGTTGATACCGGCATCGGCTTTTTTGATCATATGCTTGAAGGTTTTTGCAAGCACTCATTGATCGACCTGAAAGTGCGTGCAGTCGGGGATTTGCATATTGATATGCATCACACCGTAGAAGATGTGGGCATCGTCATGGGTCAAGCCCTGGCCAAAGCGTTGGGAGAGTGTATTGGTATCCGCCGGTTCGGCGCATCCTATATTCCTATGGATGAAACCTTGTCTCGGGCTACCATCGATATTTCAAAACGGCCCTACCTTATCTGGAAAGTTGCCTTTGAGCGTCCCAAGGTTGGCGAAATGGATACCGAGCTGTTTAAAGAATGGTTCCATGCCTTTGCCACCAATGCAGGAATTTGCCTCCATGTGGAGAACATTTATGGCGAGAATTCTCACCATATTATCGAGAGCTGTTATAAGGCCACGGCCAGAGCCATGCGGGAAGCGGTGGAAATAGACCCTAGAGCCGGGAAGGCAATGCCCTCAACCAAAGGTGTTTTGGGCGGTTAAAGCGGGTGCTCCTCCCCTGACCGGTCTTTCGAGAAAGCCTGTAATTTATGAATGATGTGACGTCTTCTCAGTCAGTTGCCATTATTGACCTTGGGGCGGGCAATTTGCGCTCGGTCCAGAAGGCGGTCGAGCGTGCAGCGGCTTTGGAAACAGACAATACCCGTGTATTTGTCACTGACCAATCAAGTGACATTGCCAATGCCGATCGTATCGTACTACCCGGTGTTGGGGCCTTTGCGGCTTGCATGGATGGCTTGCATGGACTGACGGGGATGCGCGATGCATTGGAGCTGGCGGTATTTGAAGATAAAAAACCGTTACTCGGCATTTGCGTGGGGATGCAAATGTTTGCCGATTGGGGCCGCGAATTTGGTGATCATGCCGGGCTGGGTTGGATTAAAGGACAGGTCGTCAGGATTGACCCGCTCGCCCCTGAATTAAGGGTACCCCATATGGGCTGGAATCAGGTCCAGGCAACTAAGAAACATGACTTATTTGGCAAGCAAAACGAATTATCGGACATAGAATTCTATTTTTTGCATTCTTTTCATTTTGAAACCGAAACTAATGATGTAATTATTGGTTCATGCGACTATGGTGCGGCACTCGTGGCGGCAGTTGCGCAAGATAATATTTTAGGCACCCAATTTCACCCGGAAAAGAGCCAAGGCGCTGGTTTGGCCTTGCTTCGCAATTTTTTGATGTGGTCACCATGAGCTCTCCTTTAACCTTATATCCGGCAATCGATCTAAAGGGCGGACAATGTGTGCGCTTACTCCATGGCGAGATGGAGAGCGCTACTATTTATAATGATAGTCCCGGCGGACAGGCGGTCGCTTTTGCGCAAGCTGGTTTTGAGCGTTTGCATATTGTCGATTTGGATGGCGCTTTTAGCGGGCGCTCTGAAAACAAAGAGGCGGTGAAGGATATTCTGGCAAATACTGACGCGCCTGCACAGCTGGGCGGGGGGATACGTTCAATGGCGGCTATTGAGGGGTGGCTTAATCAAGGATTGTCTCGGGTTATTCTTGGAACCGCTGCTGTCAATGACCCGGACTTTGTTCGGGAGGCGGCGCAAACATTTCCCGGGCAGGTTGCTTTGGGCCTTGATGCGAGGGATGGCCGTGTCAAAACCGATGGCTGGGCCGGTGACACGGATTTAAGTGTCGAGGAGGTCGCCAGCCGGTTTGAAGATCTTGGTATGTCGGCGCTGATCTATACAGATATTAGCCGGGACGGGGCGCTTAAAGGCGTAAATGTCGAGGCAACGGCGCATCTTGCCAACCAGACCCCCATACCCGTGATTGCGTCGGGCGGCGTCGCTAGTCTGGACGATATAATCAATCTCAAGGCTGCACCCGCACCAATAGAGGGGGTCATTATTGGCCGCGCCCTCTATGATGGGCGCATTGATCCGGCCAAGGCAATGGCTCTTGCAAAAACCGTTCCTGGTGATGAGGGCAATTTGGGCAGGGGGTCATCATGCTGAATGTCAGAATTATCCCCTGTCTTGACGTCAAGGATGGCCGCGTGGTCAAGGGTGTCAACTTTGTCGGATTGCGCGATGCGGGGGATCCAGTTGAAGCCGCAATCGCTTATGACGCTGCCGGTGCTGATGAGCTTTGTTTTCTCGATATTTCCGCCAGCCATGAAGGGCGTGGAATATTGATCGATCAGGTTAAACAGGTTGCAGAGCAATGCTTTATGCCTTTGACTGTTGGCGGCGGTGTTAAGAGCACTGATGATTTTCGCAACCTTTTGCTCGCAGGCGCCGACAAGGTTTCTATCAATACGGCTGCGGTTAAAAATCCGGAGCTGGTGCGCGAGGCGGCAACGCGCTTTGGGGCGCAATGTGTAACGGTTGCCGTTGATGCAAGAAAGACAGGTCCGGATCGCTGGGAGATATTTACCCATGGTGGCCGCGAGCCGACGGGGATTGATGCGGTGGCGTTTGCGCAAAAAGTGGTTAGCCTTGGAGCCGGTGAAATTTTGCTGACATCCATGGATCAGGACGGGGTTAAATCCGGTTATGATCTGGCTTTGACCAAGGCGATCTCGTCCGGGGTGCGCGTTCCGGTTATTGCGTCTGGAGGCGTTGGCAATTTAACCCATCTTGTTGAAGGCGTCACCAAAGGCGGTGCTAGCGCGGTTCTTGCGGCCTCGATTTTTCATTTTGGTACGCACACAATAGATGATGCAAGAAAGGCCCTGCGCGCTGCCGGGGTGCCGGTACGCAGCGTCTATAAAACAAAGGTCTAAGACATGAAAAGCGATCTAGAAATATTGAAGCGTCTTTTCGAAACGATAAAATCACGCAAAGGAACCGATGCAAAAAGTTCGTACACGGCGTCTTTGTTTGCAAAAGGCCCAAACCATTGTGCGCGAAAATTTGGTGAAGAAGCGGTCGAGACAATCATAGCGGGAACGCAAACAGATAAACAGGCTTTGATCAATGAAAGTGCAGATTCAATCTATCATTTGATGGTGCTCCTTGCAGCGCGCGATATTGATTTGAGCGATGTTGTGACCGAGCTGGAACGCCGTGAGGGTGTATCCGGTCATGATGAAAAAGTAAGCAGGCAATAGATCTGGAAGATCAAAATGCCCCTATATAAAGTTACGGTTTTG
Source organism: uncultured Caulobacterales bacterium (assembly GCA_964392325.1). GTDB lineage: Bacteria > Pseudomonadota > Alphaproteobacteria > Caulobacterales > Parvularculaceae > CALLPQ01. The sequence goes on along the minus strand of CAYMPJ010000001.1, from coordinate 359,345 downwards.
GTTTTTTAGGTAAATGGTATATTTATCCAGTAACTATATTTACGAAATTGGGGGCCCAAACCTTTGTCTGATGCGCCAAAACTGGAAATAGCGGGTTCGCGTTTGTTTTCAGCGTGGCTGGCCGAGCAAAAGGCGAGCTTTGCCTTTACCACTTATCAAGCGGGAAAACTGTTTTTGATTGACTTGCAAGGTGAAAACCGTACCGCAATAAAATTGTCCAGTTAATGTCCGGTGGTATGTCACCGAAAAAACCTTATAAATTCGAGTAATATGATGTCTGACGCTACTGGTTTTTCTAAGACAAGAATGCAAGTGCAAAATATTCAGGCGTTGCGCGGCGTTGCGGCTTTGCTCGTTTTAGCAACTCATATTTCAGGGGGTGAGTCTGATTATGGCGGTACTGAAAAGCTACTACCGGAATTCTTGAATATGGGCGCTACGGGAGTTGATCTTTTTTTTCTAATTTCCGGATTTATTATGGTCTATGTGACCCATGATGCTGGCCCCCTAAAAACTGGAAAATTGAAATGGGAGAGTAAAATAAAACGATCGGCTGAATTCTTGTTTCGCCGCGTAACGAGAATCTACCCATTATATTGGTTAGTTACGATTGCGATGATTCTGCTTTACGCAGGTAAAAGTTTTTTTTTCAATGATAAAGAAATAATCACGAATTATTTTTCTTCATTCCTTCTCCTGCCCGACGAAAAATATCCGATCGTTCCCGTCGGCTGGACATTGGTTTATGAAATGTATTTTTATATCGTTTTTTCCTTTTTCTTATTATTTCATCGCAAAAAATTACCCGTGCTTTTGGCTTTATGGGGAGGCGTCGTTATTATTGGGACTACCACCGGCTTGCGTGGGGTGGGTCCATGGACGAACATCATTTTTAGCCCCTTAACGTTTGAATTTTTGTTGGGAGGTTTTATTGCTCTTTTGAGTTTGAATAATATTCACCGTTATTCACTCGTTGGAATTTTTATTTCAACTTTTATTCTATTTCTACTTCTTGTGCTGTTCTCAACGTCTCTCTACCCCAAAGCGGTTGTTGATCATACCATTAGGGCAATGATATTCACGCTTCCATATGGATTGCTCTTATACGCTGTGGTCGGCATCGAATGGGGGTATTCACGCATCGCCCCTGACTGGCTGATTAAAATCGGCGATGCATCCTATTCTCTCTACTTAACCCATGTTCCCTTGATACTTATCATCGGTACCCTAATAAGTCGCGGGAAGATAACAGGGTTTTTAGATAATATTCTATTGATCGTCGCTTGTCTCGTAGGCGGTATTAACACCGCTTTGATTACTCATAAGTGGGTTGAGCAACCACTTACGAAAATTTTTGCGCGAATAGGCGAGACAAGCACAAAGTAGAAATCAGGGACATCAATTAAATATGCAAAAAATGGTGCCCCTGGCCCGACTCGAACGGGCACGTCGCAAGACACTTGATTTTGAATCAAGCGCGTCTACCAATTCCGCCACAGGGGCACGCCTGTTTCACGGTAGGGGTGGCTTATAGCAGGCGAATTTCAAAAGCTCTACAGGAAAATTTGTATAATTTTTAAAGTCTTTTTGACTAGGCTCTTGCAGCAAGCGACTGTTGCGCTAAGGAGAATGAAGTTTAGCCTCTTTGGGGCGTAATATCAGATAATTTCTGCGCCCTACGTTAGATGCAGCGAGAAGATATAGATGCGATGAAACAGCAATACCCGGCGAACGGCGCGCCCAAGACACTTGGCACAATTGATTTGTTGCTCGATATTTTATCGCGTTTGCGTTTGAAGGCAGGCAATCACGGGCCTGATATGGGCGGGAAAAGCGGTGAGGCTTCCCAGTCGGATGATTTGAAGCCAAAAGTGACTCTCGGCGCCTTGATTGAGGAGCTGGATGAGCGCGCTTATGGGATGCTTTTACTGGTGCTGGCTTTGCCTTGCTGTCTTCCATTCGTATATATCTTGCCGCAAATTGTAGCACTGCCAATGCTGGCTATATGTGCGCAGCTTGGTGCTGGCAGAGTGTCGCCATGGTTGCCCAAAAAGCTCTCGGGCAGAGAATTTAATGTTGATGACTTTGAGGGTGTGATCAAGCGAGGCGCAAAATATATAGGCTGGTTTGAGCGCTTGGCGCGGCCGCGATTGACGGCGCTGACGCAAGGAATGGGCTCGCGGATTATCGGGGTTTTACTGTTGATCCCGTGTGCGTCGATATTAGTACCGTTACCCTCAACGAATACAGTGCCGGGAATATCGATCGCGATAGCATCGATCGGCCTTATCGAGCGCGACGGGCTTCTGGTGTTATTGGGTTTGCTTGGCGGTCTTGCCTGGGTTCTGCTTTTGGCTTTTCTGGGGTTTGAAGCGAGCCAGATCATCAAGGATTTTGTGCTCAATCGGGGCTAGGGGCGGGCCCGCCAAAATTTGTTTATGAGCTGGATAAACTTGCGGGCGGGCTTTTAATCGATTAGCGTTTAGGGATGGATTTCGCGTCGACACACTATATTGAGCATCCGGAAGATGTGTTGACCACTTGGTTGGCTTGGCGTGCGCTGGGGCCGACGGCATTGGCTATCATTTTGGAGACACAAGGTGGCGGTGTTCGTGCTGCGGGGTCAATGATGGCGGTGCGTGCCTCACAACATCCCGCCGAAGATACCCATAATTTGCAAGGCATTCAGATAGCGGGTTATCTCTCGGGGGGCTGTATTGATGAAGATATTGCCCGGCAAGCTGCCCAGGCCCTGAAGAGCTCAAACTTGGTCAAAGTTCGATATGGCGAGGGTTCGCCTTATATGGATTTGCCTCTGCCGTGCGGCGGTTCGATTGAGGTGCTCATCATTCCTGATGCCGAGGGGGAAGTTTTGTCGACCCTTTGCTATGGCCTCAAAAAACGCCAGCAGGTCTATCTGGGACTGGACGGTGATGGTGCGCTTAGGGCGGGAACGGTACCGGTTCCACTTGAGCAAAAATCAGATTTTACATTTATTTATTCCCCCAAACTCAAACTTCGCATTGCCGGGCGCGGGGCAGATCCTTTGGCTTTGGCAAGACTTGCTATTTCCAGTGGGATCGACACCAAGCTTTATCTTCTCAATACGGATCAATTGGGTTTTAGTGAAAATGGCGGCGCGGTGCGCGCCACTAATTCTGTGAATTTTGGGCAACTGGAGATGCATGTGTTAATCACGCCGGATGCCCTGCCAGAGACACGGGATGATCCGTGGACAGCGTTTGTGTTGATGATGCATGATAGGGAATGGGAAACCGCCTTATTGCTTCAGGCGTTGCGGGGCCCGGGATTTTATATTGGCGCGGTTGGAAGTAATAGCGCGCAATTGCAACGCAAAAACAATCTTGCCCGCGCCGGGTTGCGCATTGATCAGCTGGACCGGGTGCGGGGCCCTATTGGTCTGGTTGCTTCCATGCGCAGTGCGTCCATGTTGGCGGTTTCAACATTGGCAGAAATTATCGATACATACCATCATGAAGCGGTTAATCCCTTTTCCCAGACGGCTATAATTTTGCTGGCTGCAGGACAATCAAACCGTTATGGCGACGGGGATAAATTGATGGCCGATTATAATGGCCGCCCTGTGCTTTCCTATTCTGCGCAGCGTTTGCAATATGAGGCGTGTGCGGAGCGAATAGCTATTGTTTCACCTGACTTTGATGGACGCGCGCAGTTGTTGCGCGGGTTCGGTTGGGGCCCTGTCATCAATGAGAATTTTAAACAGGGGCAAGCGAGTTCAATTGCACTTGGCATGCATGAGGCAGCAAAAAATCCGCGGGTAAAAAATATTATGATCCTGCTCGGTGATATGCCCTTCGCTACCGATGCACATTTAAAGGCTTTAAAAGAAAGATTAGCGATGGGCGCAAGCGCAGTTTTGAGTAATGCGAACGGGGTTTTGACGCCGCCGGCAATGTTTGATGATAGCGTTTTCAATCTGGTTGAAAACTTGTCAGGGGATGTTGGGGCGAAAACGCTGGTAAAAAACATAGACAAGGTCGCAAGCGTAGAGCTATCGGTAAAACAGGCTCACGATATTGACACTACAGATGATTTGGTGCGCGCGAAGGATTTCGTTTATGGCGAATAATAAAGAGCTGACGTCTCCCCTCATAGATCCCTATGGGCGTCAGGTCACTTATCTTAGAATGTCGGTGACGGATCGTTGCGACTTGCGCTGTACTTATTGTATGGCCCCGTCGATGAAATTCTTGCCCAAAGCTGACTTGTTGACGTTGGAGGAGCTAGAGACGGTGGGCCGGGCCTTTATTGCGCGCGGGGTTCGAAAAATTCGCATCACTGGCGGCGAGCCTCTCGTTCGCAAGGATATTGGGTCTTTGTTTTCAAACTTGGGAAAGTCTCTGGGTAATGGTCTTGATGAACTGACCCTGACCACTAATGCTACTTTGTTAGACAAGTTTGCGCCTTTGTTGAGGGAGGCAGGCGTTCGCAGAATTAACGTTTCGCTCGATAGTATCGATGCGGACCGTTTTCGTGAAATTACACGGCGGGGTGATCTATCAACTGTAATGCGCGGGCTTGACGCCGCTGATAATGCGGGACTGAAAGTCAAAATAAATACGGTAGCGCTAAAACATCAAAACGCGGATCATTTACCGGAAATGATTTCATGGGCGCATGCGCGCGGATATGATATGACCTTGATTGAGGTTATGCCATTGGGACTGACCGGTGAGGATCGTTTCGATCAATATATACCGTTAAGCGCTGTGAGAGAACGATTGGAACAACAATGGACTCTAACCGATGATATTAGCCGCGACGCGAATGGCGGCCCATCGCGCTATGTCAAAATCACAGAGACTGGCGGTAAGCTGGGGTTGATTACGCCGCTTACGAATAATTTTTGTGCGGGATGTAATCGTGTGCGGATAACCTGTACAGGACGAATTTATATGTGCCTGGGACAGGACGATCATGTGGATTTGCGGGCGACATTAAGGGGTGATGAAAATTCCATGACTAATTTGCATCGCCAATTGGATTTGGCTTTGGGCGCTAAGCCAGAAAAGCACAATTTTGCAATTAAAAACCACGGAGAAGCCCCCTCGCTTGCCAGGCATATGTCGGTAACCGGAGGGTAAAAGCTCCTTAATCTTGTAAGCTGTGATACGCTTTGAATAGCTGATTTTCTAGACGAATATAGGGGTGATTCGGAACTGTCTATTGCCCGTTAGGAAATCAAATATTCGTATTTGGATTAGAGCTGGTCAGGTGTGAGTGACTATAATTCATTTTAATTTATAGAATTAAAAAATCTAAGAATGCCAATCACTTAGGTTTCAGGTTGTGGTTAATTCAGCACATAGGTGAATTAAAGCCCCTTAAATTTTTTGTACAGGTTATTTTAGTGGTCTTGGGCCGGTTTTTAGTGGACTATGCTAAGCGGAGGGAAATTCCTCTCAAAGGTGATACATACTGTTAAACCAGACAAAATCAGGGTGAATTTATGAAAAAGCCAAATTTATTAAGCTGCACAGCACTTGGTGCGATTGCGACAGCCACATTGGCGCAATCAGCGCAGGCGCAACTTGCAGACGAAATCGTTGTGACGGCTACAAAACGAGCTGAAAGTGCTCAAGATGTTGCTGTTACCGTTGACGCGATTGGCGCAGCGGAACTTGACGAGAAGGGCGTTAATGTTTTTACGGACTATCTTCTGGAGTTACCGGGGGTGACTGCTGGTGGTAACGGTCCGGGTCAAAATACAATTTATATTCGCGGTCTTGCCTCTACTACGCCAGCAAACTCCGTCGCAGGTGTGGCCGGTCTTGCGCCTAACGTGGCGCTCTATTTGGACGAGCAACCTGTCTCTCAGCCGGGTCGTAACCTTGATATTTACGCCGCTGACCTTCAGCGGGTTGAGGTTCTCAAGGGCCCTCAAGGCACATTGTTCGGCGCGAGTTCGCAATCTGGTACCGTGCGCTTGATCACGAATAAGCCGGTACTTGGTGAGTTCTCGGCCAAGGCCAATTTTGGCGTCTCTTTCACCCAAAGCGGCGAGGAAAGTAATTTTGTTGAGGCTGTGATCAATGTCCCTGTCACCGATAATTTTGCCTTAAGGGGTGTCTTCTATAATGACTCTCAAGGCGGCTTTGTCGATAATGTGCTCGGCAGCCGTACCCTATTTGGTAATGAGGACGGTAATCCAATTACCGCTCGTTTCCGCCCTGTGGGTACCGTTCGGCAAAATGGCGTGCCAGTTAATGCTGTACGGGGTGGTTTCCAGGCTGGCTCATTCGATGCGGGTAGCCTTGTTTCTACACCCGCGTCAGCAATCGTCGACACTGTTGGGTCGGATGGCAGTACCGGTCAGGTCACTTTTCTGCGTGACACCAATGAAGAGTTTGTTGAAGAGAATTTTAATGACACAACCTATACAGGCTTTCGTGTATCTGCTCTTTACGAATTCAATGAAGATTGGAGCATTATCGCTCAACATGGTCGCCAACAACTAGACTCAGATGGGACCTTCTTTGTTGATCCAACCCTTGGTGATCTGGAAGTTCAGCGTTTCGTAGATGATGGATTGGATGACAGATATTCCAACACAAGCTGGACGATTGAAGGCCGGTTGGGCCTACTGGATGTTGTTTATACAGGCGCTTATACAGACCGTGATACAGAACAAATCGCGGATTACACCGACTATTCTTTTGTGGGGCAATATCTACCCTATTATATTTGTGACGGCTCGGTTACATATCCGGGTACGGCGGCGCCTAGTGGCACATGTCAGGCTCCAACATCTTTGACAGACTCTGTGTCAGATACACGCATTCAAACTCACGAACTTCGCTTTAATACGCCGGCTGACTTGCCTATCCGTGCGACAGTAGGTGGATTTTATAGTGATTTGACATTGGATGAGCGCAATAATTTTAATTATCTGGGCTCGGCTGCTCCGGGTGTTGCTTTTGGCGGCACCGCTGTTCCAAATTTTGTGCAGCCTAATGCATTCTCTACGCTGGATGCGCCATTTGGCCCAACGACTGTGTTTAGAAATGATGTGCGTCGAACCGATGAACAAATCGGTATATTTGGTGAGGTTACTTGGCAGATAAATGATCAGTTTGCCCTTACCGGTGGTGCGCGTTATTTTGATATCGAGGTGGATTTGGAAGGAAGCGCGAACGGATCGTTTTGTAATTCAAGCGGTGTCGATGAGAACGCCTTCGGGACAAATATTTCCGATCAGTTTGACGGTGATGGCAGCTTTACTTTCATAGGTAGTTGTAACGACGCCCTTCGCCAAACCTTCACACTGGGACAGTCCATTGAAGATATTCAGGCGGCAGGCTTAAGTCTGGGACAAGCAACAGCGGTGTTTAATGCTCTGTCTGCCCCGGATGTTGCCGAAACGGACGGTGTTATTTTTAAAGGGACTGCGAGTTATACGCCGACCGATGACCTGCTATTTTACTTTACGTTTTCCGAAGGCTTCCGTCCCGGCTTCCTAAACAGACCCGGTGGTGCGGTTCAAGCCAGCACGGGCTTTACCGTACCCTTTGAGGTGGAGACAGATGAGGTCACTAATTACGAAATTGGTTGGAAGACAACATTGGCTAACAATCAATTGCGATTTAATGGCAGCGTCTTCTATATTGATATTTCCGATTTGCAAACGACGATTTTTGATCCGTCAATTGTGAATTTGTTCTTCAATACAAATGCTGCCAACGCGGAGACATTTGGTGTGGAGGCTGATTTTATCTTGGCACCAGCCAATATACCCGGTTTGACGGTGTCGGGCGCAATTTCTTTTCTTGATACAGAAATTACCGAGCTGTTGCTTGCAACTGATGATGTCTTGATCGGGTCTGATCTTGCATTTGCGCCCTCGTTCCAGGGTAATTTGACTGCGCGCTATGAATGGGATGTTACTACAAAGTATCAAGCCCACATTCAGGGTTCAGCATCTTATTCTGGTGAACAGGATACGGATATCATCGAAATTAACCGGGTGACGCTTGATGACTGGTTCCTTCTTAGTGGTACGGCCGGTGTGTCAACGGAGCGTTGGTCCGGAACATTCTTCGTTGATAATCTTACAAATGAACGCGCGCAAACCTCTGGTTTCTTTAATCAGGATGTTCAGCGTAATGTCGTCACACGTCCACGAACATTTGGTGTTCGCTTTTCAGTGAACTTTAATTAGGGGGTTACTATCCTCTTTAAATAAGGTAATTAAGAAAGCGTCTTTCGGGACGCTTTCTTTTTTTAAGGATCTTGTTTTCCGTGGATAATGCAAGCGTAGACCCACCGATCAAGCCGGATCGTGTTGCCGATACCGAGAAGCGTCTCGCCGCAATACAAAAGAAAATGTATGATGGCGATTTTGCATCTGCGGAGCAAATGACCCGTGGTTTTCTGGGCGAAATGCCCGACCACGTTGATGGCACATACATGCTTGCGGTTAGTCAAAGACAACAAAAAAAGTATGAAGCCGCTCAGCAAAGTTTAAACCATTTGCGTGCATTGGCCCCGGAATTTGGCCGTGCATTTCAAGAGCAGGCTCACCTCTATCGCGAATTAGGCCAGGCAAATAATGCTTTAAACGCTTATCAAATGGCAACCCAGTTCAATCCAGCTCTGGATGCAAGCTGGCGTTATCAGGCGCAAATCCTGGAAGCCCAAAGCCGTATTGACGAGGCTAGCCGGGCCAGAGCCCAGCTGGACTATCTCGCAAAATTACCCCGCGAACTTGTTGCCGTTCTCAACTACACCCATGAAGGCAAACTTCTCAAGGCTGAAAATATCTGCCGGCATTTTATGCAAAAAAACAAGCGCCATGTGGATGGGATGCGCATGTTGGCCGATCTTGGACGCCGTTTCGGGGTTTTATCGGATGCCAGTTTCCTGTTGGAGATGGCTGTTGAGTTCGAGCCAGGCCATATTCAGGCGCGTCTTGAATATATTGAAGTTTTGCGTAAACAACAAAAATTTGACAAGGCCCTCGAGCAGGCAAATTATCTGTATACAAAATACCCTGATAATCCTCTCTATCAATCGCATATGGCGATAAACCATATGCAGTCGGGAGATTTTGAAAAAGCTATTGGTTTGTTTGATGAGGTTCTTAAAAAAGTCCCTGGCGATCCAGCTACGCTAACCTCTAAAGCTCATGCTCTAAAAACATATGGCAAGCAAGGTTCGGCCATAAAAAGTTATCGGGCAGCGTTTACATCAAAACCCGATCATGGTGATGCATATTATGGCTTAGCAAACTTGAAAACCTATAACTTTTTGGAGTCCGAGTTAGAGGCGATGTTGACCCAAGAAGCCTCGCCTCATTTATCCCATCATAACCGGGCCAATATTTGTTTTGCTCTCGCCACTGCATTTGAAAATAATAAAGAGTATGGCCGTGCTTTTGAATATTATGAAAAGGGTAACGCGCTTAAATGCCAGCAAGCGAGCTATAAGTCTGATCAGATGACGGCTGATCTCCATGCTCAGGCTAAATATTGTACGCGTGAATTATTTGATAAACATAAGACGGAAGATGGTCGTTTTGTAGGCTGCGACGCCCCTGATCCAATTTTTATTCTGGGCTTGCCGCGTGCAGGTTCAACCTTGCTGGAACAAATTATTGCTTCCCACTCCCAAGTGGACGGCACTCAGGAGTTGCCAAATATTTTAGCAACATCCAGAAAACTGCGGGGTCGCCAAAGTGCAAAACAGCTCTACCCTGAAAACCTATATGACTTAGGCGGCGAGCAACTGAAAAAGCTGGGTCAGGCTTATATTGATGATACCCGCTATCATCGCGCAGATGCGCCCTTTTTTATTGATAAAATGCCAAACAATTTCAGGCATATTGCTTTGATAAAACTAATCTTGCCCAATGCGAAAATTATTGATGCGCGCCGTCATCCTATGGCCTGTTGTTTTAGTGGCTTTAAACAGCTGTTTGCTGAAGGTCAGGAGTTTACTTACGGCCTTGAGCAAATCGGGACATATTATAAAGATTATGTCGATCTGATGGATCATTGGGATGAAGTTTTGCCCGGCCAGATTTTAAGAGTTCAGTATGAGGATGTTGTTGATGATACGCCCGCTCAGGTGTCGCGGATACTGGATTATCTCGAATTGCCATTTGAGCAGGCATGTCTTGATTTTCATGAAACCAAGCGCTCGGTAAAAACCGCAAGTTCTGAGCAGGTGCGCCAGCCGATTTATAAATCTGGCCTGGAGCAATGGCGCAATTTTGAACCTTGGTTGGGCCCTCTAAAAGAGGCGCTTGGTCCGGAAATTATGGCAAGATATCCTATATAGGAGAGAAAAATGACACATAAAATAATGTCCGTAGACGCCATTCATAGCCTTGCCAAGACAACGCTTGAAAAATTCGGCGCCGATTCTGACAATGCCGGTGCGGTTGCAAATATCATTGCCATGGCCGAAAGAGATGGCTGTGTTTCCCACGGTTTATTCAGGTTACCGGGCTATGTTGCCTCGTTAAAGAGCGAGAAAGTAAATGGGAAAGCGCGGCCAAGCGTAACCAAACTGGCCCCCGCTGTGGTGCAGGTTGATGGCCATAATGCTTTTGCGCCCACTGCGCTGGAGGCGGGGCGTCCGGCTTTGATTGAAGCAGCAAAAACTTGTGGCATTGGTGTCATGCCTCTGGTCGCTATTCATCATTTTGCTGCGCTCTGGACAGAGTTAGAACCCATTTGTGAGGCTGGCTTAGCGGCCTTTGCGTGTACGTCCTATAAACCGTCGGTTATTCCTGCGGGCGGGAAAAAAGCCTTATTCGGAACGAATCCAATAGCTTTTGGATGGCCGCGCCCAGGAAAATCGCCAATGATATTTGATATGGCAACGTCGGTTATGGCACGCGGCGAAGTGGGGGTTGCTGCGCGCGATGGTCATGATTTGCCAGAGGGGGTGGGCGTGGACGCTGCTGGTAATCCAACACAAGATCCCAATGAAATTCTCAAAGGCGCCCTAATGACCTTTGGAGGCTATAAAGGGTCGTCATTATCGATGATGGTGGAGCTTCTCGCTGGTGCCATGATTGGAGAGAGTTTTAGTTTTGAAGCCGAGCAGCGTGATAATAATGATGGTGGTCCAGCGCAAGGGGGCGAATTTTTAATGGCAATCGATCCCTCTTTGGTGCGCGGAGATGAGGGGTGGGGCACCCATGCTGAGGGATTTTTTGATAAAATTTATGAGCAAGACGGAACCCGTTTACCGGGAGATCGGCGACTCTCACATCGCTCTAAACATGATAAAGAGGGCGTTCAGGTCGCAGATATTATTCTAGATAAGATAAGCGCTCTTTAAGTAGAGTATTATGCCTATAAAGGTTATAGCGGTTTAAAGGATATTTTATGAGCGAAATTTACGGCAGTTTGATAAATGGTGAATGGGATAATGCGGGAGAGCAAACACCGAATATAAACCCTTCTGATATTTCTCAAACACTTGGTCATATGGCGAGCGCGACTAGCGGGCAGGTTAGTGATGCAGTTGCTGCTGCGCGCGCCGCCCAACCCGGTTGGGACTCTGTAAAGCTTGAGGAAAAGAAAAATATTCTCCACGCGATAGGTCAAGAGCTGATTGAGCGTTGTGACGAGATCGGGAAAATCTTGTCGTCGGAAGAAGGTAAGCCGTTTGCAGAAGGGCGCGGGGAAGTGTTCCGTGCAGGTGAGTTCTATCAATATTATGCGGCGGAATGTTTGCGTCAAATTGGTGAAAGTGCCGCTTCCGTGCGCCCCGGAATCAATATCGATATTTCCCGTGAGCCCATCGGGGTTGCAGGGTTAATCACCCCGTGGAATTTTCCAATTGCAATTGCTGCCTGGAAGATGGGACCGGCATTGGCTTACGGGAATGCAATTGTATTGAAGCCATCAGAAATCACTCCGGCAACAGCGCACCTATTAGCCGAGGTCCTCAACAAGCATCTCCCGCGAGGTGTTTTTAATATGGTGCAGGGCGGCGGTGAGGTTGGCGCGACTTTATCGACATCACAGATTGATGCAGTGTCATTTACTGGCTCTGTTGCAACAGGCCAAAAAATAGCAAGCGCAGCCATCAAAAACATGACGCGGGTCCAGTGTGAAATGGGCAGTAAAAACCCGATAGTCGTGACAGCGAATGCGGATATTGATCTTGCGGTTGAGCAAGCTGTTTCAGGAGCTTTTGGAGCGAGCGGCCAAAAATGTACGGCCTCGTCAAGATTGATTGTCGATGCCAAAGTTCATGATGAATTTGTCGAGCGATTTGCAAAAGCGGCGCAAGGTAAAAAAGTTGGACATGCTCTCGCAGAAGGCACCCAGCTTGGCCCTGTAGTGAGCGAAGGACAGATGAATAAAGTTCTTGGCTATATGGATTTGGCAAAAGAAGAGGGTGCTACTTTGGTGACCGGCGGTGAGCGGGTCGAGCAAAAAACTCAAGGTTATTATCTCGCCCCGACCATCTATACGCAAACCCGCAATGATATGCGGGTTAATCGTGAAGAAGTTTTTGGTCCAATGACATGCATAATAAAAGCAGAGAGTTATGAGGAGGGTCTTGCAATGGCAAATGATACGCAATTTGGCCTTGCTGCTTCTGTCATAACAAACTCGGTTAAGGAAGCAGAACACTTCAAACGCAATGCGAAATTTGGAAGTGTACTTGTAAATCTGGCAACGGCTGGTCTGGATTATCATGTCCCCTTTGGCGGGCGAAATTCATCGAGCTATGGACCAAGAGAACAGGGTCAACACGCCAAAGATTTTTATACCGTTATGAAGACGGCCTACACAAACCCCGGATAACAGATGCTTATTATTGACGGCTTACAATATGTGAATTGGACTCGAGCGCTTTTCGAAGAGGCCAAATCCGGTGGCGTCAATGCGATCCATGTTACAATCTGTTATTGGGAGAATACCCATGCAACGCTGACAAATATTGGCGATTGGCGGCGAAAATTTCGCGAATATTCTGATTTGATTATGCCGGTCCGAGACGCGGGTGACATTCGCGCGGCGCAAAAGGCTGGTAAAATCGGTATCATCTTAGGGTTTCAAAATTGTTCTCCCGTCGAGGATGATTTAGGTAAAGTCGAAATGTTGCACGAGCAAGGCGCACGGATTATGCAGCTTAGCTATAATAATCAAAGTTTGCTCGCAACTGGATGTTATGAAGAGCGCGATAGCGGGGTGACGCGTTTTGGCCGCGAAGTAATCAAGGAAATGAACCGTGTCGGGATGATTATTGACATGTCCCATAGCGCTGAAATATCAACCTTGCAAGCCATTGATCTCTCTGAACGGCCAATAGCGATTACTCATGCAAATCCCGCGAAATGGCATGATGCGCTACGAAATAAATCAGATGATGTGTTAGAGGCGCTGGCAGAATCGGGCGGGATGCTGGGTTTTTCCATGTATCCTTTTCATTTACATGATGGCCCGGATTGTACGCTAGATGATTTTTGCGGGATGATTATGGATACTGCCGAATTAATGGGCATCGACCATATTGGCATTGGTTCTGATCTTTGCCAAAATTGGGGGTATGAAGCTCTGGAGTGGATGCGGAGCGGTACGTGGACCTTTAAACCTGATTATGGCGAGGGGAATGCGACCAATGCGGATTGGCCGCGCCAGCCAGATTGGTTTGCCAGCAACCTTGATTTTAAAAACATTATTCAAGGATTACGGGCAAAAGGTATGGCGGACGTGGATATCGAAAAAATTATGGGGCTTAATTGGTTGAAGTTTTTTGATGATGGGTTTGCCGGGAAAATGTAATGCATGTTAAAGAGGTCACTAATCAGGATAACGATATAGCCTTACGTCCGGCCAAAACTGTGATGGATTTAAATCGCCTTGGCTCACTCTATCCTTATCCGCTCAGTTTTATGCGAACTCTTTTGCGCCGTGTTATGGCCGAGGCATGGGATATAAAACCCACTGTTTTTGATCTGACTCCTAAAGGACATGGTGATGTGGTTTATGAAATCACAACGCCCAACAATGTTTATAGTTATGTGATATTTGCCAAACACCTTCCCCCCGAGCGACGCGTTGACCGTGTCATCGCTGACGAGTGGAACTTGACCATGACACTTTGTGCAGGCAAGGTAGATAAAAACCGGCTTGATTTTTTGCGAGATAATGTGCCGCTTCAAGAAAAGGGCAGGCTGGATTCAAATTGTATTATTCTTTCGCGAGCGAACAAAAGTGTTCGAAATTTTGAATATGTTGTGGATGCCCTTGCAAAGGGGGGGCAGCCCGATCTCGATTTAATTTCCAAAGTTGGATATTTATGTAGAACCACTGCCGTTTATGGTAGCGGTAAATTCGGCATGGCTGATTGGGATAAGGTGCATGCGGACTATATAGATTTTTCTAGCCCTTTCGCCGCTGAGATGTTCTCCTGTTTTTTGATGCGCCATTTTAGCATTGCCCAAGCTGAATGGATTGCAAAACACCGCGCTCCCGATTCTTATGTGCCGATGGATGAGGCAATCAAACGTTATTTTGGTATAGGCAATGCGACCGGGCTTGGTATGGCCCCGTTTCTTATCAATCATCCTCTCCTGATCGCCAACTGGATTGAGGTTCGAGAAACCGCATTGGCGCGTATAATCGCCCATAAGGTTCCTGATGATAAAAGCTGCGGAGATTTTGAATGTTATATTTTAAAAGCGATGCAGCATCTTGACGAAATTACTACGGGTAGTGAAGAACAAAATGCTATTAATGCGAGAGCGCGCAGTGAAACCGGGCAAATATTAAAATGGTTTCAAAGTAATCAGGACGATATAAACCATTGGTCGACCCTTACAAATTATATTGAAAAACATTTCCAGCCTGAAACGCAAGAACTCATCAATGCGGTTTTGTTGGAGGTTTACGCAGAGGACATATTGGACCTGGAGCATAAACTCAATATTACAGAGCGCTATGAGATGGTGCCACAGATGAAATTGTCAGAATTAAAACAACAGATTGAAACCAATTATGATTGGGCGCTGGCGATCAATTTTGATGATGTTTCTATGTTGGGCGTGTTTTGGTATCGCTCAGAAGAAAAGCAAGAACCCCGTCTCGGTAAACGCTATGAAGAAGCGGGTTCCGATAAAGAAATGATGATGTTCATCGCTCATAGTGTATGCAAATGTTATAATGATCTCAATATCTATATGGAAAGTGAGGGAGATATATCTGTAGGGCATTTTGCATTTTCACACCCCGAACATCGTTACACTATAAGACGTATACAGACCATGAGCGCAACGCATTATGGAGAAATTCATGCAAATCTTTTAGATGAGGGTGTGCTGCCAATACATTTATTGCGATGCAAGTTATCATTTTTTGGGGTCAGTAAGTTTGATCCCCTCTCCCGGATGTGGGTGCGCAATACTATGTTCCAGGGTGCTCCTCTTGTTAGCGACATCGGCAGTGATATTGGTGATCACTGGTGCTTTCCTATAAGGCCGGATACAAATGGTAGCCGAGTTTAATCTATCCCTTAATGAGCTCAGAGCTTTGCTTGCGCGTACATTCGAGGCACTATACGGGCATAATCGTGATTTTTCTGCTATGGCAGATCTTACGCTTTGGCTTGAGTGTTGCGGGCACGGCAGTATCGAAGTCCTCACACAGTCATTACCCGGCTTAGAAAAAGACGGTCTTGACCCGCCTTCGATTATTAAAAAGTCTGAAAAACACTATTTAATTGATTGCGGAGGCAAGAATTTGATTTCCTCAATTCATTCTATAGGCGATTTGGCGATGGCTGTGGCGGAAGATCATGGGGATGCCAGGTTGGATATTGAGAATGTAGAAAATGGGCAATTTTTGTTGGGCGTTTTAAAATATGCAAGCTCTCAAGGATTTTGGGCTCTGGCAAATTATCATCAAAAAATTTCATTGATAGAAGCTTATGCGGCTTATCCAATGATTTATTCATCTAGTAGTGATCATGGTTTGAGTCTGATTTGTGCAAAAAGTAAGCAAGGGTTCGATCAATATAATGTCCCTGAAGAGAGGCAAGTCTTTAAAGATGTGGCCGCGCAAAAAGGGGCGCATACAAATAAATTGAACGTTGGCTTGACTATAAAAAATTCGCATTATGATGCGCTAAGTTTAATTGCAGATAGGGTTTTGGTGGAAGCAAGCGACATGTCGCGCAAAGGTGCAGGCGAATGAAAATCGAATTCCCAATAGTCACAAGCTAGATGGTTAGGCCGCAGAGCTTGCTTCTTTTTCGGCTACCATCTCTTCTTGCGTATCCGTTAGCGTTTCGGTTTGATCATCGCTTTCAAGGGCAGGATCATCTTCTGGCGTGACTTCAGGCTCTGGTGCGGCCAGCATTTTCACTTCTTCATGACTAAGTGCCATGCCAAATGCGCTTGCATCTTCTAGTGGCGGCGGTGAGAGGCGGCCATGATCCATAAATTCCCGTACTAGCCTTGCCCATCCTGATTTCGTGAAATTAAATTTGCCGTTGGAGCCGGGTTCCGGGTCTCGCGGTGCATTGGCTGCACGCTCTAGCCACGGGCGAGCTGCTTCCTCATCGCGTATCCGCGCGATCACGTCGGCAACAGCAGAAAACTCACGGGCAAAAGGCTTGGCAATAATAAGAGGTTCTAAAAGTTCCAGAGCTAAGCGATCATTGTCGGTTATACTCTCTGCACGGGCTAATAAAAATTTTCCCTCATGTGTATCGGGGGCCAATTGCGCGAGTTTTTTGAGGGCATTTGATTGTTTTTTGGGCGTGTCCCCAGCATAGATTTCCTCATATAATTTGGAAATTGCTGGGTGGGGAGCGGCAGCAAAGGATTGTTCAAGAATTTTTGCAGCGCGCGATTTTTTACCTTTATCGGCGAGGGCAGAGGCAGCGAGTATTGCTGCTGGTGTTAGTTCAGGGCTAAGGCGAAAGGCAGCTTCTGATTCCTTAAGGGCGGTTTCTTCATCTTTCGATAAACCGGCCGCGTAAGCGTCAGCCGTAAGTAGGGCTGCTTCACCGCGCAATGCTTCTTCTGGCGTGATTAAAAGATTGGCTTTAGCGGTCTTAAGGGTTTCTCGAAGCTCCCCCCATGCGCCGCGCTCCAAGCCTAGGTCAAGCACAGACTCAAAAGCCCAACTTGCGTTTGGACGCAAAGCAAAGGCGCGTTCAGCATGTTTGCGTGCTGCAACTTTGTCTCCGGCGCGGCTTGCTTGTGCATAGAGACCATGTAGGCCCAAAAATTCAGTCTCGGGAGCTTCAAGCATCAGGGCAAAATTTTCACGTGCTTGGGCATCATCGCCGGCAAGTTGTGCCGCTTGCGCGGTTAAAAGCCGGGTGAGGGAAGTATGTTCAAGGTTACGTTGCGCGATGCGAGCATGATGTTTTGCATCTACCGCATCACCGACCATGACAGATTCCATACCTCTGGCGAGGGCTGCCATGCCGCGCTGTTGTTGAGCTTCGCGTCGTTTTGCCCTCATTTTCGCCGGGAGAGCCGTAAGATCTTTAAATACAGATGTAAATGCAACGAGAAGAAAAAGGATAACTCCGGTTACACCAATCAAAAAACCGGTATGAAGCCTAATTTCCTGACCAAACATCAAAATAGTGCTGATCGTATTGATATTGGAAAGCACTGTGATGCTTCCTGCAACAAGAATGATCAAACATAGAAAAATCAAAATACGGATCATTGTTAGTCCTCAAGGGTGTATCGCGATTTATGTAATTTTTACTAATGTATCTCTACAGCATGTCGACGGCGTTAATTATTGATACCAGCCAACAGACCCTCATTAATTTTGAGCAATTGTTCACTGGCTTCATGTTGAATTTTCGCGTCACGTAGCCATGTGTTCATTTCTTCGCTTGTTGCGCTACCAAGGCTGGATATCTCCTTGATAGAATCTTTCAGATTGTCCCGGGAAAGATGGCTTTCTGCACGAGAGATAATTGCTTTCGCGCTTGTGCCTTCTTGCGGGGTAACGGGGCGTACGCTGACGAGAGATCGAAGATTTCTCATGAAATGCCCCACCGGACCCTTGGCGCTAGGCCCATCCAGCGCGAGGGTAGTATGAACCGCTTCAGGAAAACGTTCTTTAAGGTTTTCTATAGTGGGTACACCAGTGTCGGCTGCACGATCCAGAGCTGAAAAATATGCTTTTTCCGGTAGCGCGCTTTGCAAAACATCAAGCTCTCGCCGGTAGGCAGTACCCTGATCGAAAGTGCGTTGAAGGGAGATAAGAGCCAATAATCCAGCGGTTCGGCGTTCACTCGTAACCGACTTTTGCTCATCCTCTTTTTTCAGTTCATCTATGCGTGCCCGCAGTTCTGTGATCTCTTTACTTGAACGTTGTTCGTTGGCAGCTAATGCCTCTTCCAGCTTAGTGGTCAAAGAGGCAATTTCCAGTGCCTGAGTTTCGGCTCGGGCTTGTTCAGTTTTAAGATCGTTTGCAATGCGTGTGGTGCGCTCTTCAAAACTCTCTTCCAGAGCCGCAATTTCACCAGCGAATTTTTCTTCGACTTGTTCAACCGCTGACTGATTGTTTTGGGGAACGGCTGCAATGGTTGTAGCTTGGGCCGTAGCTGATGTTTCTTGGTTTTCCTGAGGGCTGACAGCTGGAGCGAGCTCGGCTTCCAATGGATTGGCAGGCGCTTTGACAGAATCTTCTGTTGGTGCGGGGGCCAATGCAGCGGCGGGGGTAATCGATAGGGTTTTTCCTGTCGAGGGAATTGCACCATTTACATTTGGCTCGATTGCCGGGGCCTGGTTCGGCTGAGTTGGGCTGCTTCCCGGGGCGGCGGTCGCATTAGCCGCTAAGGCCAGAGAGGCATCACCTACCTGAACTGCTTCTTCGATTATTTCCTGTCCCGGTACTGCCTGTTGGGCAACAGTTTCTTGCGCCACGTTTTTCGTATCTGCAGCTTCATATTGAGCAAGGGATTCTTGTTGCAGTGCTTCTACTGCAGCAATGGGATCATTTGCCGGAACGGTGAGTTCATTTGTTGTAGCCGCGCTTGGCACAGCCACTTTTTCGGGAACAGTATTAGATACACTCTCAACAAATTCAGATGCTTTGCTGGTTGCTTCAACCTTCGCACCTTCAACTGGAGAATTAGTGAGTTCAGAATTTGTAACGGCAACGACTTGCTCGTTGACTGCCTTGGCCGATTGGTCATCAACCGTGTTCGTTGCGACTTCAGCCAATGGTGCGTCTTGCGCTGCGATCTTTAGGTCATTAGCTGCTGCTTTGGCCGCTGTTTGCAATTTATTATTTGCGCTTCCAATAGAGTTGGGGGCAGCAGGGAGCGTGTTGATTTTATCTTGCGAAAGGGTTGCTGTATTGAGGCTTGCTATGGTTGTTTTTGTTTCCCCGCTAACCTGATTACTAATTTTATTAGAGGCTGTAGGTAGAGGTAACTTTTTAGTAGGCTGAGCGCTGAGCGGATTGCCGGGTTTTGCTACTTTAGGATTATTTTGGGTTTGTGTGATGGATTGATCCAGCGGATCAGTTTTGCTGGCAATTTTGGTGTTGCCTTTAGTTTCACTGGAGGTGGCGGCAATTTCTTTTTGCGCCCCTTTGTTTATAGTTGTCGGTTCTTTTTGACCAAAGGCCCATATGCCAGCGCCAATCGCGCCGACGAGACCGAGCACAGAAAGAAACAAAATACCAGGAGATGCGATCCCGCTATTACCGTCAGTTTCAAGGATGCCTTCATCAGCCTCGTTCAAATCGTCCCCCATTGCGGCCAAGGTTTCAGTGGTTTGTGTTTCATCGGGTTGGGTGGTTGTCTTAACAATCTCGGCCTCAACCTCTTCTACAATATCATCACTGCTATCTTTGGCCCCTGCCCCAGTCATTGTTGCTTCAGTCGTTTTTGCTTCAATCTGGGTGTCATCACTCTCCAGCGGATCGCTTTTCCTGGATTTTTTATTAGACCGAGAGGATTTTTTCTTGTCCACCATTGAGAGAGGCTCCTTAAAAAATATGGAATGTATAAAGTTATTGGGTTTGGCCGTGTTTGCGCATAGCACACAAAATTAAATTGGAACTAGTTATTACGCTTTAATTAAGCGGGCTGTATTGCTGGCACAACACATTAATCACGTAAATATGGCGTTAAAAGGTCACGAATGGCATTAACATTAGGTTTGGTGGCAATTTGAATCGATTTCCAGTGACTTTTTTCAAGGATATCTGCAATCGCAGCGCTCAGGCAAACGCAGTGCGCGTTTGCAAGTCTATGAGTCAGCCCTTCTTTTTTGATTTTCTCGATAAATAAGCTGGCAGTGCGCGGTGAAAAAAATGTTACGACAATATGGCTGTTATTTGGGTCATCGAAGAGCTGGCGTGCCGGATTTGAAATTCTCGCTATTGGCAATGCGCGGTATAAAACCTCTCTGCGCGCGTTAATTTTGGCGACTCCAAGGCGTTTTACAAGGTCTCCTTGCCTTATACTGCCAGCAGCATGATAGATTAGAGGGGTAGGCTGTGTTCGGGATTGCTCAGGAGATGGGCCAGACGCTTTTTTAGAAAAATGCTTGCACAATAGGGCTGCAAGGGAAATACCGTCGCCTTCAGCGACATGAATTGTGGAAAACCCATTTTCTTTTGCGACAGCTGCTGTTGCCGGGCCAATTGCGAAAACGGGCAGGGCTAGAATGTCATTTATTTTATGGTGCGGGGCGGGTGAAATCTGGTCCGAGTTTGCATCCGAATTTGGGGAGTTAAAGCCCGGCAAGGCGTTTATTAATCCGCGAACACCATTTGCTGAGGTAAAGGCGATGGCCGTTACCCCTTCCAAGTCAGGCGTGACCTTCTCATAACAAATCTCCATGACGGGGGAGTGGATGTAGGGAATGCCATCATTTTCCAGCATGAGCGCAAAGGCGCTCGCATCGGGTTCAGGCCTGGTGATGATCACGGTCATAGAGTTCACCCGTGCATTTGCGCCAATATGTCTTGGGCAGCGATTGTGCCTTGGGCCTTCGCAATAGTGATGTGTTCTTCATGTGATAGAGACCGGGGAAGGACTATACTCTTTGTAACCCTTAATGGTTCGCCGTCCCCATCAATAAAATATTCGCCCAAAAAATGTAACTGATCAGAACCGATTGTTGCAAGGCCCGCGATGGCTGTTTTGCAAGACCCATCAAGTGTCGCCAGAAAGGCTCTCTCCATTGTAACGCAAATCTCGGTTTCTTTGCAGGTGATTTTGGCTGCGAGTGCCAGTGCTTCCTTGTCATCCTGGTGCGCTTGAATGCACAAAGCCCCCTGCCCCACCGCGGGCAACATTTCATCTGGCGACATGATATGCGTAATGTGTTTGGTAAGGCCTAACCTGTTTAAGCCGGCCACCGCTAGGAATGTTGCGGCAACATCCCCTTCAGCGCATTTTTTAAGACGTGTACTGACATTTCCTCGTAAGAGTTCGGTTTTAAGGTCTTGCCTGATATTATGAATCTGTGCCTTACGTCTAACTGAAGCCGTGCCAAGTGTTGCACCAGAGGGGAGGTCTTTCAGGTTTGAATAGTTTTCGCAAATAAAGGCATCGCGTGGATCCTCCCGGCGCGGGATGGCGGCAACCACCAAGCCAGGCGGGTTTTGTGCTGGCATGTCTTTCATGGAATGCACTGCAAACCTTGCTTTGCCATCGAGCAGCGCTTGTTCTATTTCTTTTGTAAACAGTCCTTTGCCGCCGCTATCTGCTAGAGAGCCAATCTGATTTTTATCTCCTGACGAGATAAGCCCGATGACAGGAAAGTGCTTTTCACTAGATTTTATTGGGCGCTCACTAACCTGTGCTAGCCATTGCGACACTAGCTTTGCTTGCGCAAGCGCAAGCGGTGATTTTCGGCTTGCTATTGGAAATATCTCGGACGAGGGTGACGACATGCTTTTAATACGGGAATATTTGCTAAGGGCGAGGTCGCGGGTTATTGATATTCATTACTATATCTAAGCGCTAGCGATCTTTATATCAGCTGGCAAGCCCCAGCAGCCTTTGAGCGTATAAGCTTTAAATCTAAAGATCTGCAATATTTGAAAAGCGGTTATGTCTAATTGTGTTTCCCATGATCATCTGCCCGAAACTTTGACGGTTTTGGGTATTGAGACCAGTTGTGATGATACCGCAGCGGCGGTCATTCGTTTGGAGCGCCAAGCGGGGCATGATCAACCAAATGCGCAACATGCCAATATTCTTTCTAATCGCGTGTGGTCTCAGCATCAAGATCATCAAGCTTTTGGGGGGGTTGTCCCTGAAATTGCTGCTCGAAGCCATGTGGAGCGTCTCGACGGGGTCATTATAGCGGCCATGAAAGAGGCGGGAATTGGGTTTAATGCATTGGATGGTGTTGCGGTT
This sequence comes from uncultured Caulobacterales bacterium, assembly GCA_964392325.1. Taxonomy (GTDB): domain Bacteria; phylum Pseudomonadota; class Alphaproteobacteria; order Caulobacterales; family Parvularculaceae; genus CALLPQ01. The sequence continues at coordinate 336,977 of CAYMPJ010000001.1, read as the reverse complement.
ACAGCAGGGCCGGGCTTGGTGGGCGGTGTCTTGGTTGGCTTAACCACGGCCAAGGCGATAGCCGTTAGTCATAATCTAAAGTTAATACCGGTAAATCATCTGGAGGGGCATGGTTTGAGTGTGCGCATGACGGAGCAGGCGCCCTTTCCCTATCTTCTTTTATTGGTATCGGGCGGCCATACCCAGCTAATTTGTGTTGGCGGGGTTGGAGACTATACCCGGCTCGGCACAACAATTGATGATGCGGTGGGAGAGGCTTTTGATAAAACGGCGAAACTACTAGGGTTGGGCCAGCCGGGTGGGCCGATTTTGGAAAAAATAGCACAGGAAGGAGACCCTGAAAGGTTCCCCCTACCCTCGCCTTTAAAAGGTAGAGCGGGATGTGATTTTTCTTTTTCTGGTTTGAAAACCGCTATCAGAACGGCAGCAGAAAATGTATCTCCTCTTCATAAAAGAGATATAGCTGACCTCGCCGCCGGATTTCAAAATGCTGCAGCGCAGCATTTGGCGCGCCGTACCGCTCGCGCAATGGACATGGTTGGCGACAAATCGGGGTTTAAGGAAAACATGTCGCTCCCCCCGAGACTGGTTATTGCGGGCGGTGTTGCTGCTAACCAGGAAATAAGAAATGCATTGTCTGAATTATGCCAAAGCCGATGCTGGGTAAGCATCGTTCCGCATGCGAAATATTGTACAGATAATGGTGCGATGATTGCCTGGGCCGGATTAGAAAGACTGGCCGGCGGTCATGTTGAGCCCTTGGAAGACTGTTTGAGCCTTGCTCCCAGAGCGCGCTGGCCTCTTGCACCCCCGCCAAGTGGGGAGGCTTTCGGCGGTGGCCGAAAAGGCCCCAAAGCCTAGTGTAATGGGAGTAATTGGGTGCGTTAAAGGCTGTTTTCTTAAAAATTGCTGAAAATTTTTCCTATAATTAACCATGAACTTAAACCAAATTTTCAGTCGATTGCTTCATAGTTGGATGTAAGTGGGAGAGCTTACAGGATGCAACGATTGACACGTACGAACGTAGAAAATACCGCCAGTGATAAATGGCAACATTCTCAAAGGGATATGAGAAATAATAATCTGATCGCGATTAGCGACCGGAATGCGAATCTCGTTTTTGTTAATGAGAGTTTTGCTGATTTTTTTGGTGTAGCGCAGGAAAAATGGCTTGGCTTATCATTCTCGCCGGGAGGCGATGAAAGCCTGCAAAATTCTGAGTCAAAGTCACAACAAACAATATCTTATAAAACCCAAATTACTGGGCGCGAGGGAGATTCTATCATTCGTTGGTCTGAGTCGCGCCTCCATGATGGGCAGATATTGTTTATTGGTTGTGTGGAAGACAGCAATCAGGGCAATCAGACAATTCTTGATAGATTAATTAATCAATATACGGATGGAAATAGGGCGTCCGTGTTTGAGCAGGATCCTGCGGAAGATTTATCAGTTATCAATATTGAAGCATTGAGTCGTGAAGCCAATGACAAGATGCGTTTTCTGGCAACTATGAGCCATGAAATGCGCACCCCCTTAAACGGTATTCTGGGGATGGCAGGGCTCTTGATGGATACGCCATTAAACCCGAATCAACTTGCATATACCGAGGCTGTACGAGATTCAGGTGCTTCCCTTTTGGAACTAATTAATGATCTTCTTGATTACTCTAAAATAGAATCTGGCAAGCTAGAGCTGGATAGGGCTGTTTTTGATACCCATGCCCTATTCCACTCGGTTGCAGAGTTATTGTCGCCAAAGGCTGCTGAGAAGGGAATAGAAATCGCAACTGTTCTTGATGCGTCGGTTCCTGCAACGATGCGCGGGGATGAATCGCGATTGCGTCAAATATTGGTGAATTTGGCCGGGAATGGCGTCAAGTTTACTGATGAGGGAGGGGTTGTACTTGAGGCTCACGCAGTTCCAAAGGACAGTAATGAGCTCGAACTCATTGTAAAAGTGCGCGACAGCGGGATCGGCATTTCGCCCGGAGATCAATTGAAAATTTTTGAGGAATTTTCTCAGGCTGAAGATAATGATGAAAAACGACAAGAAGGAACGGGCTTGGGACTCGCCATTGCCAGGAAATTAGCACGTGCTATGGGCGGTGATATTGGCGTTTCCAGTCAGGCGGGTGTTGGAAGTATATTTCAGGTCCAAGTTTCAATGGAATCCGTTGGTTCTTCGATAGCCCACAATATCGTTGGCGAGACAGGGCAGGATGAGCCGGTAATTTTGGCAAGTCAATCAAAGATGTTGACACAAGCGACCGTCAAGCAATTGGCCGCGGTTGGTATTCCTCATGTTTATACAGCTTTAAATTTTGAAGATATACAGCGATATGTGAAAAAATATCCTCATGCGACATTGCTATGCGATAGTGATTTGGCGATTGAGCATGGCAAATCATTGGCCGATTTAACGCATCGATCTTTGGTCATGTTGTCTCCATTGGTGCGATCTCATTTGCCGGCCTTTCGTGATGCAGGTTTTTCCGGGTATTTGATAAAGCCTGTTCGTCAGCAGTCCTTGATGGAACAACTTTCGCCAAAACATCTATCTAAAAAAGGTAATGCGACCGAACAAGCACCAGTTCCATCGAGTTCCCACCTTGAAAATTCTGCCTTAATAGAGAGCTCATTTGAGCACGAGAAAATACAATCCCCGACGATTGAACCGCTGAGTGAAACTAGATCAACGCCTTCATTCCCTAACACACAAAATGGGATAAATTCGGTAACGGATAGTGAGGAAAAAGGGCATGCTCCATCAAATTCTTACCCTTTGAAAATACTTCTGGTCGAGGATAATCGCATCAATGCCGTATTAGCCACCACCTTGATCAAACGTGAGGGCCATCATGTGGATGTTGCGGTCAATGGTTTGGAAGCGTTAAAATCTATCCAAAATGATGACTATGATATGGTGTTTATGGATATGCATATGCCTGAAATGGATGGGCTGGAAGCATCGAGAAGAATTCGCCAGCTGGCCGGGAAATATGCGCAAACACCGATTATCGCTTTGACAGCAAATGCAATGGCCTCTGATCGGAATAGATGTCTTGAAGCGGGCATGAATGATTTTCTATCAAAGCCGTTTGAGCCTCAAGATTTCGTCCGAATGTTTGAAAAGTGGACGAACAATTCAGCTGAAAACGAAAGTTTTGAAGCTGTCTCTTAAAGTTTGAAAGCTTGCCCGCAACGCCATTGCCAATACTTTAAAACTCCGCCATCTTTGGTCTTAATTCTGTCGGCTTTAACAGCCACAGTGCTCAGACGACGGGTGAGGAGTGGTTTAGGTAGTAATGGCGACACAGAGCAAAGCAAGCAAAGAAGAAAAGACGAAAGTTACTTTTCGCGAAATAATCAGTGCACTGCGTCACCGTAAAAGCGGGGCGATGTTTATTTTGGGCATGGCTGCTGGCCTCCCCTATGTCCTGATTACCGGAACATTGAATGCTTGGTTCACTTCTGAAGATATCAGCGTTAAAACGATAGGTGTTTTTTCCTGGATTGGTATACTTCTGGGGTTCAAGTTTTTATGGTCACCTGCGATTGATCGCGCGGCGTTCCCGCCATTGTTTAATATGGGGCAACGACGTGCCGGAATATTTATTTTGCAGACAGTGATTGTTGCCAGTCTGGCCTTTATCGCATTTCTTGAGCCAACCTCTCAGCTTAATTTAATTGCGATTGCGGCAATCATTTGCACCGTTGCTTTCGCTTCGCAAGATATCTTGATCGATGCTTGGCGCATTGAGGTTGCCGATGAAGTTCAGACAATTGACCTTTTGTCAGCCGTTTATCAAATCGGATATCGTCTATCGGCTATACTTGGCGGCGCTGGTGCATTGATGATTGCTGCGAGACTGGGATGGGAAAATACTTTCCTATTGCTCGTCTTGTTGATGATTACATGTATGTCCGGCGTGTTCGTTGCTCAAAACTCGGTTGAACACAATAAGTCACTACTCTTGTCTTCGGATGAGCCACCGGCCATGTGGCGTAACGTGGCGCTTATCCCAATTCTCATTGGGTGGAGCTGGTCGATCTTTACCCTGTTTTCATTTATGGCCGGAGCATTAAATGACCCGGAAAATGCCAATGCAAGTGTTTTCACCCGTCAAACCGGGCCGATTATTATTTTTGTTTCGATTATCTTGCCTGTATTGAGTGCAGCCTTATTAATACATCTTCATCGATCAAAGAATTCTAATACTTTACATCAGGCAACCCTGTCGCAATCTTCACTTTTTCAAAGGGCATTAGACGCGCTTTATGGCTCCGTCATGGTACCGATGATTGATATTGTTGATCGATTCAAATTTGGTGCTGTTTTAATTCTCTTGCTTGTCCTTAGCTACCGATTCACAGATTTGATTTGGGGGGCTTTTGCCTATCCGTTTTATCTGGGCGAAAATTTTGGGGCGCTTGGGCATAGTTTTGATGAGGTTGCTATTGCTTCAAAAGTGTTTGGATCTCTCATGACGGCAGCGGGAATCGTTATTGGTGGTATGATCATTTTGCGTGTTGGGCGAATGCCAAGCCTTGTGATAGGGGCCATATTAGCTGCAGCAACGAATTTACTTTTTGCTGACCTTGCACTAGGCGCACCGATTACAGATAAAGTACTGAGCCTGACTGGGCTTTATCATTTATTCCCGTTTTTATTTCAACCACTTGCAAATTTTTTATCGCTGGATGTGGATGTAAATAATAAGCTCGTACAATTGATGGCTGTCATAGCGGCGGAGAATTTATCGGTTGGGTTTGCCAGTGCTGCAATCGTTGTCTATCTATCTTCAATTGTGAATCCTAAACATGCAGCCGTTCAATATGCGCTTCTTGCATCACTTAGTATGCTGATTGGAACATTAGGGCGTGGCTGGGTTGGTGAGTTGATCGAAGAGCAAGGTTTTGCTTACGTGTTTTATTTGACAGCACTTATGGGCGGTGTTGCGGTTATTGCTTCGATTGCTGAGTGGTTGCGCCAGGCTAACGGTGCGCGGAGTTCTGTAGAATAAAAAAACCGGGTAAGCTTTAGACAATAAAAAACCGGCAACTTGGTGTTGCCGGTTTAATTTTTATCGACCCGCTTTTTAGGGGGGGTATTATTTTTTTAAGGCGAGCCATCACCATTCTGGGTGCCAACGAAAGCGCCAGCGGCTTCAAATGAGTCATTGCCAAACCGCAATGTTCCGCCAACTTCTGTAGCGAAGGGACCAAAGAAAGCTCCTGCAATCTCGCCGCGGATTGATTGGTCAACAGTACCGCGCAAATCACCATCAAAACGATTACCGCCCGTTAAAAGGCCTTCACCGTCGAGGCTAACAAAGTCAGTGAACACCGCTTCTCCATTTGCGCCAAATGTTTGAATGACGGAGTTAATGCCAAGATCGACCCTGCGGGTATCAAAATTTGCGTTAATGTCAACGCCGCCAGTCAAAAATTCAAGGGTTCCGTTTCGGCTGAGATATCCGCCTAAGGTCGTATTATAGCTGGCTGATCCGGAATTGGGCACTTCGTTGGCCGGTGTTAACTGACCAAAAACACTCCCGCCAAAGGCGCGATTATCATCGCCTTGACCTCCCGGTACATCCACTACCCATACACCAAGTTGAACATGTCTTGGCTCAACGCCGGTATTATTACCCGCCAATCTGAGCGGTGCAAAAAAGTTACCTTCACTACCCAGATGGGATACAAACCCAAAAGATAAATTTCTCGTCGTTTCACTTTGAAATTGTGCTAACAGATCCGCCGCCGCTTCCGGAGAAATGGTACTCCCAAAGGCAGATGTGGTATTGTCGTTGTTTGTTGGGGCCCCGCCGAAAGGATCGAACGGCACACTCACACCGGTAGAGGCAGCGCTACTCACGAGAATTAAATCCTCGATTAAGAGATCGACAGCTTCTGGGTCGCCGCGTAAATCTTCCAGCGTTTGTGCCCCATTGGGCAAAACAACAGTGTCGGGTATTGCAAAATCTTCCGGGAAAGTTGAGATAACAATAGCCAGTTGGTCATTTTCGAGATTACCAAAATCGCCTACTGGCGTTGACAATATCGGACCAAAGGTTTCGTTCACGACAACATCGCCCTCGGTGAAGTTAAAGGTGAGTGAACCGGTCTCGGCGTCAAAAGATACACTGCCTGATGGTTCTCTGAAATCAGAGCGGGATCTTGAGATAACGCTTCTCGTCCCATTGTCATTGAGGCGGCTTACCAAAAGGGATGAGGCAACATCAAAAGTCTCGTCGACAGCAAGGACGTTTGCGGTGTTACCTGCTGAGAGAATGGTAATATTTTCATTTGGCGGGGTTGGCGGTACCGGTGCATTTGTAATGCCCGAGGTTGTGCCTGGGCCCGAATTGCCCCCATTTGAACAGGCTCCTAGCATTATACAGGCGATAATAGCTGGTAGCGATGCTGCCGTGGATTTTGTCTTAAATTTGAATGTGTTGAGCATTCCCAAATTTCCCTCTTATTGAGATAATCCTGATTTCCAGTGATTATGATTAACGCAATAAAGTGAAGTGAGCGTTAAGTTGAACCTTCAAAAGCGATCTTTTCCCAATGGCCTCCCAGTGCACCATATGTGTTGTTTTGTGGTTTAGGGCTCTATCACGGCCCATAATTCAGGTCGCAGGCTCTAGGACCCTCAAATATGTTGGCCTTTTTGATCTGGGCTTTTGGGGCTTATTCAGCACTGAGGGGGGCTGATTTGGGCTTTTTCAGGTGGGTTTTTTGAAAAATAATCTTCCCGGAGCAAAAAAAATCACTAATCTGCAAAAATCTTTGTTGCAGGCTTCGGTTTGCCTTCCTATATCCGGGCCAAGCTATGGCGCAAGCTAGTTGAGTGCCATTAACCAAAATTTATCAGACGCCGTGTAATGCTTTTGGGTTGCTTTTATTTGACAATTATCGCCATCTACGGGTTTTTGCTCAGCGATAAATAAAACTAAAGCCGCCCATTGAAGATTTATGCAAAGCAGGGCGCTAAATAGGAGACTGATTATGGCAAAGGTCATCGGGATCGACCTTGGTACGACAAATAGCTGTGTGGCGGTGATGGAGGGTAAAGAGCCCCGGGTCATCGAAAATGCTGAAGGCTCACGCACAACGCCGTCCGTGGTTGCATTCGCAGAAGATGGTGAGCGTCTCATTGGACAACCGGCAAAACGCCAGGCTGTTACCAATCCAGAGAATACGGTCTTTGCGATCAAACGCCTCATTGGTCGTCCGTATGATGATCCAACTGTTGCCAAAGATAAAAAGATGGTTCCTTTTGAAATCATCAAATCTGACAATGGCGATGCTTGGGTAAAATCACGCGGCGAAAAATACGCGCCTTCTCAAATTTCTGCTTTCATTTTGCAAAAAATGAAAGAGACCGCTGAAGACTTTCTTGGCGATACCGTTACTCAGGCGGTTATCACTGTGCCAGCTTATTTCAACGATGCTCAACGTCAGGCAACAAAAGATGCCGGTAAAATTGCCGGCCTTGAAGTTTTACGTATTATCAATGAGCCAACCGCGGCGGCGCTTGCTTATGGTCTTGATAAAAATGATGGCAAAAAGATTGCGGTCTTTGACCTCGGTGGTGGTACATTTGATGTGTCCGTTCTTGAGATAGGCGACGGTGTATTTGAAGTTCTAGCAACCAATGGGGATACATTTCTCGGTGGTGAAGATTTCGATATGCGTATTGTCGAGTATCTTACAAAAGAATTTAAAAAAGAAAGCGGCATTGACCTGCAGACAGATAAAATGGCGCTGCAGCGTTTGAAAGATGAAGCCGAGAAAGCAAAAAAAGAGCTTTCTTCTACTGCGCAGTATGAAGTTAATCTTCCGTTCATTACTGCCGATGCTTCGGGTCCAAAACACCTGACCATGAAATTGACACGGGCAAAACTTGAAGGCCTGGTTGAAGATCTGGTCAAACGCACAGTTGATCCGTGTAAGGCCGCTCTAAAAGATGCGGGCCTGACATCTGGCGATATTGACGAAGTTGTCCTCGTTGGTGGTATGACCCGGATGCCAAAAGTTCAGGAAACGGTGAAAAACTTCTTTGGCCGTGAGCCTCACAAAGGCGTAAACCCGGATGAAGTTGTGGCTCTTGGTGCCGCTATTCAGGCTGGTGTTTTGCAGGGGGATGTAAAAGATGTTCTTCTGCTGGATGTTACCCCGCTATCTCTTGGTATTGAAACTTTGGGCGGTGTCTTTACCCGCCTGATTGATCGCAATACGACAATTCCAACTAAGAAAAGTCAGGTTTTCTCAACCGCGGAAGATAATCAATCTGCGGTGACTATTCGTGTGTTCCAGGGTGAACGGGAAATGGCTGCGGATAACAAGACCCTTGGCCAGTTTGATTTGATGGGAATTCCGCCCGCACCGCGCGGCGTCCCACAAGTGGAAGTGACCTTTGACATTGATGCCAATGGTATCGTGCACGTGTCGGCAAAAGATAAGGCCACCAATAAAGAGCAATCAATCCGTATTCAGGCCTCTGGAGGGCTTGATGAGGGCGAGATTGATAAAATGGTCAAAGATGCTGAAGCCAATGCCGATGCTGATAAGGCACGCCGGGACGGCGTAGAATCGCGCAATCGCGCAGAGGCTTTGATCCATACAACCGAACAATCTCTTGGCGAGCATTCTGATAAACTTAGTGATGCAGATAAGTTGGCGATTGATGATGCGATGACTGCTCTTCGCAAAACCCTTGCTAATGATGATGCCGATGTTGAGGCAATCAATACTGACGCTAATGCTTTGGCACAGGCTTCCATGAAATTGGGAGAGGCCATGTATCAGAGCCAGCAATCTTCAGGTGATGATGATTATGAGAGCACATCGGGCGGCGATGAAGAAGATGTCGTTGATGCCGATTTTGAAGAAGTAGATGGCGACGATTCTGCGCGCTGATCATACAAGCTCATAAAATAGCGATAAAAACATATATGCCGGGTCGCAATTTTGCGTCCCGGACCCTATATAAGTCGTAGTCTGCAATTTTATAATGTAGACAGTGTATTTTACCGGAATTAGCGACTGAAGGTGCTCATCAGATGGCACAGGATTATTATGATGTTTTAGGGGTTGCCAAGGACGCTTCTGCGGCGGACATCAAGTCTGCCTTTCGCAAAAATGCGATGAAATATCACCCGGATCGAAATCCCGACAACCCTGAAGCAGAGCAAAAATTCAAATCTCTCGGTGAGGCCTATGAGGTTTTGTCTGATGAGCAGAAACGAGCAGCTTATGACCGCTTTGGTCATTCTGCCTTTCAAAATGGTGCCGGAGGGTTTGGCCAAGGCGCTGGGCAGGGTTTTAATGGCTCTGCATTCTCGGACATTTTTGAAGACATTTTCGGCGACTTTATGGGCGGGGGACGTGGCGGTGCGCGCCGTGGACCGGGCCGGGGCGCGGATCTTAAATATTCCCTTGAGATAAGTCTGGAAGATGCGTTCAAGGGTAAAAAATCACAAATTACAGTCCCCGGTACGGTTGCTTGTGAGCCCTGTACCGGAAGCGGCGCAAAGCCGGGTACGTCGCCAGCATCTTGCCAAACTTGTAACGGCGTTGGACGTGTTCGTGTTCAGCAGGGCTTTTTCACATTAGAACGCACGTGTCCCGGTTGTCAGGGGGAGGGCAAAGTGATTTCTGACCCTTGTACGACATGTAGAGGGCAAGGGCGGGTTACCAAGGAACGCACGCTATCTGTTGATGTTCCTGCTGGTATAGAAAACGGCACTCGCATTCGCCTCTCTGGTGAGGGAGAGGCCGGACCGCGCGGCGGCCCTGAGGGCGATCTTTATATATTTGTTGGCGTTGGTGAGCATGAACTTTTTGAACGTGATGGGCCGGATCTCTTTTGTGCTCTGCCTGTTCCAATGACAACAGCCATACTTGGCGGTGACCTTGAAGCTCCCACAATTGATGGGGGCCGTGTTAAGATCAGTGTTCCTGAAGGTGCGCAATTCGGCAAGCGCTTCCGTTTGCGCGGCAAGGGTATGTCCCAGCTCAATGCCAAAGCACGCGGGGATATGTATGTTGAAATTCAGGTTGAAACACCTGTAAAGCTCAATGCGCGCCAAAAAGAATTGATGCGTGAATTTCAATCCGAATGCGGTGATGATGCCAGTCCCCAAACCGAGAATTTTTTTCATAAGGCAAAAAAATTCTGGGACGGGGTAACCGATAGTTAGTGCGGGGCATTACTGGGTTGGTCAGGTAAGGTTTGCTAACTGTGTGTCGAAAATACCTTAAAATTAAAACAGCGTCACGGCGGGAAAATTTATGATCATCAAACTAAAAGGGATGTTGGTATCCTCGCCCCTTGGCGGTGTAGCTCAAAAGGGGGCAAGCACCATAAAGCGGAAGCTTGCTACGGTGAGGCGGCCCGAACTTGATTCATTCTATCGCGATAGCGATTATCTTGACCGTCTTTTGCCAACCCTGATAAAGCCGGACAGTCATTGCATTGATATTGGCTGCCATATTGGTTCGGTATTGAAGCAATTTACGGATTTGGCCCCCAAGGGAAGCCATATGGCGGTTGAACCGACCCCGGCAAAGGCCGTCTCTTTACGCAACCGGTTTCCCGATGTCACGATCCATGAATGCGCTTTATCAAATGCGCCCGGTGAAGCGGTTTTTCATGAAGATGTGAAGCGTGCCGGGTATAGCCATCTTGCCTATAATGAGGATGATGCCGCCGCGCCCGAAATTCATGCGTATACTGTTAAAGTTCGCACACTCGATGAAATTTGCAAACAAAGCGAACATGTATCTTTCATCAAGATTGATGTCGAAGGGGGAGAGCAAAAGGTACTAGAAGGAGGGGCGGCTACCATCGAGAAGTTCCGTCCCGTGATTATATTCGAGTGCGGGCCGGTAGCAACGGAAACGGATCATAATTTTTCGGGAGATGTAATTTATAAACTCCTGACTGATACTCATGGATATAATATTTATGCGGCAATCGATCTGGTCTTTGAGCGTGAAGCGCTTTCACTGGAAGCCTTTCGCCGCTACCGTACATACCCTTTTGTGGCGTTGAATTTTATTGCGATACCATAAAATTCAGGTTTTGACACGTTCTATGTTTTGATTAGTGCTATCATTTAATTTTATGAAATGACTATATCTCGCGGATGTATTTACGTCACGCGATATCATGTTTTTTGAATCATTCCTTGCAAGCCCTGTATCATTGGTTTGCTGCATATTTGACAGTTTAAAGAAAAGTATAGTATAGTTTTGCAGCTAGAATTATTTTTGTGTGAGGAAGGTCTTTATATCTAAGGTAAAAAAATGAAGTAATTATGTTAATTTGAGATGGAGAGTGTTGTGATTAAGTATTTTACACTTGCTGTAAGTGCATTGGTTGCGAGTTTTTTCTTTATAGTCCTGTGGTCGCGAATTCTAATCCGGCAATACCGATTGAATTTCGCATTAAGCGCGGCGAGCAAATTATACAAGATTATGGCGCACACGAAAATATCGTGTTGGGTAATGGCGATTACACTATTGATGTACGAATAAACCAATCTGTTGAGACTATTCAGATTTTGGGGTTATCCGAGGGGTTTCCCGGGGTGGCAGCTTCAGAATGTGGATTGCAATACGACCATATTGTAGATCCGAGCGGGGAATTTTCTGAAGCCCAGTTTACAATATCGCAAAGTAACATAGAGTGTGACCTGTTTTTCAATGCGTGGGATCCGGATTACGGATGGATTGCTGATCATCAGGCTACTTTAACCTTTCAGGGTGTTGAACCTGTTTATTTATCCGGTCTGGCAGAGCTGGAATTTTGGGATGAAAGTGGTTTTCTTTTGGCGGCAGCAAGGGGAAGTCGCACTATTTCGGTTCCATTCCAAAATGAGATTACTATCGTCCCCGTTATTAACCCAGCCAAGACAGTCGGGCATGTTCGCCTGAATAATTTGAGTAGCGGGGAGTGTACGCTTGTTAAGACACCACCTGACCAAATTCTCCACAATTCTGAATCTTGGCTTGATGATCCATCAGCGGACTTTGCGTTGAAAATTATTCCGCAAAATGGACAATCATCGGACTGTCAATTTGACATCTATGCATGGGGGGCCCCTTTTGGATGGGGTCAATGGGTTGGGTCGACTGGAGTATTTACAGTCAGCTTTGACGCAAACCAACCCATGCAAATGCCAGAGACGGTGGAACATCATCCCATAACGCTTGGTACA
>CAYMPJ010000001.1:287869-324645 GCA_964392325.1 uncultured Caulobacterales bacterium | reverse complement strand
CCAACCCATGCAAATGCCAGAGACGGTGGAACATCATCCCATAACGCTTGGTACAGAGGGAATGACTACATTAGAAAAAGGTAGTTTTGCTGGGCCCGCAAATCATGGTGTTCGGGTTTATTGTACTGTCTCGCATTTTTCTTATGATGATCCGATTGTGCATCCCAGTGAATCCGGGCGGGCGCATTTGCATATGTTTTTTGGCAATACAAGCACAGATGCCAATACAACCGCCACATCCCTGAGTGCTGATAATCCCAGATCGACATGTGAGGGCGGTGTTAATAATACATCCTCGTATTGGTTGCCAGCTTTATTCAATGAAAATAACGAAGTGGTCTTGCCGGAAGATGTCGTAATTTATTACAAAACATTTGAGCTTGGTGAAACCGGTCGCAATGAGATTCCGTCATCAGAAAACTACATTCAGCCAATACCTCTCGGTTTGCAAATGCTTGGATTTGATGGGGATACGCTTAATTTTGGTGGGGTGCCTTCGCATGCAATTTCGACATCTGATATGACTACTAAAGATGACGTAATTTTGCAGGTGACCTTTCCGGAATGTTTGAGCGTAGATGTTAACGGTGAACCAATCCTGCAATCGACAGGTCCGCAGGTTAACAGTCATGTTTCTTACCTATCTGGAGGTAGTGATAACGGGTGTCCCGGCACTCACCCTTACCGAATACCTTCATTAATTCTTCAAATTACATATGAGGTGCTGTTTGATACCGATTGGTATCTGGCTTCAGATACAGATTCGCAAACAAAAGGGGCTTCTTTGCACGCTGATTATTTTGCGTCGTGGGATGAAGGCACTATGGACACTCTGATAGAATGTAATTTAGAGAGGCTTAATTGCAGGTTTGTCGATAGTGGAGTGGAGAATCAAGGAGAGCAACTGCCGGACCGCCTCGTTTCCCCTGCTGGCGACCCAGTATATAGTCATACTCGAGAGTTGTTAAATGAGACCGACCGGACTCCTTTCGGTGACTCTCTGAGTAGGATGCTTATGATGCAAAACTGAGCTTCTCATTTTGAGTACATCTCAAAAGCTGAAACCGGTTTTGCGGCGTGTATCAATAAAACAAGACTATGTTCGGTTTAAAATCAAATTGAACATAGTCTGTTGGCCTGAAATAAAACTTAGTGCGAACCACATAATTTTTGTGCAGATTTTATTGCTGATATTTATTGGATGCTGACAATAAAATAATAAAGGTAAAGGGTTAAACCAAATCGATTTGAGGTGGATCAAAACCTTTTAAATTGCCGCTTCGTCAGATACTTGACCAGACGCTGAAACTCAACCCCATCCGCCCAGTTCTTTGCTCACCATTGCGCTTAAAAATTCTATCATTTCCGGTGCATCATTGAGGCACGGAATGAGGCTTAAACTTTCACCTCCTGCTGCTGCAAAATCTTCGCCCGCGGTGATCTCGATTTCTTCGAGTGTTTCAATGCAATCGGATACAAAGCCGGGGGTTATTACAGCTACATTTTTGATCCCTTGCGCCGCCATCTCATTTAGGGTCGCATCTGTGGCGGGGCCCAGCCATTTTTCGGGGCCAAATTTTGATTGAAATGTCAGGGGCGCAAATTCTTCCGACCACCCCATTTCCTCCCTAAGCAGGCGAGCGGTTTTGGCGCAATGGCAATGATAGGGGTCGCCATTTTTAAAATAACGCTCTGGCAGGCCGTGAAATGAGAGCAAAATACGTTCTGGTGTATGATCTAATGTGCCGAGGTGGCGCCGGGTCACATTGGCGAGTGCTTCAATATATGAAGGATGATCATGAAAGGCGGGGACGCTACGAATAGCAGGTTGCCATGGCCGCTTTAGAAGGATGCGAAAAACCTCGTCATTGACCGTTCCCGTCGTTGTTGCGGAATATTGCGGGTATAGGGGGACAATCAAAATGCGTGTGCATCCAGCGCCCGTCAGCGCGTCAATGCGTGATTGAATAGAGGGGACGCCGTAACGCATCGCCCAGTCAATAATAAGATCATCATTGCCAATATTATCGCGCACGCCTTCTGCTTGCATGCGGGTATAATAACGAAGCGGGCTTTCATTGCTCTCTTCACGCCAGATTTTTGCATAAGCCCGGCCAGTTTTTGCGGGCCGCGTATTTAAAATAATACCATGCAGGAGGGGCAGCCAGAACGCTCGGGGGTAATCGACAACGCGTTTGTCAGAGAGAAACTCACGCAGATATTTACGCACTGACGCTGCATCAGTTCCCTCTGGTGTGCCCAGATTAACCAGCAATACCCCGACTTTAGCGGCCGGGATAACAGGATGGTTTTCAGGCATATGGTGGTCTTGATTGGTCACGATAAGCAGTTCTTGATTTGTGAAAAATTATTGCCAACCGGCGCGATCAAAAATTTCCACCGCCTCGCGTTGATTTTCGCCAAGCACGGCAACCGGCAGGTCATCCTCTTTGAATTGTCCTAAAAGCGTGACGGGGCCGCTCGCAGAGACGCCGTTGCGGATTGGATATTCATTATTGCCACCTGCAAAACTCGGCTGAATATTTGCGCGCAGTATAAATTCAAGTAGCTTTGTTGCATTTTTTTTATTGGGGGCATTTTTGGCAATCCCTGCTCCAGAAATATTGACATGCGTTCCGCGATCACTCGCATCATCTGTGCCCTGATTAGGAAACAAAACACCAATATTGTCACCAATTAGTTTTGCTTCGCCTTCTAAGGGGCCGACAAAGCGGGCAACATAATAGCTGTTCACGATCCCAAGGCGGCATTGTCCTGCTGCTACGGCCTTGATTTGTGCAGTGTCATTGCCTTGTGGATTGCGTGCAAAATTGGCAACCACGCCTTTAGCCCATTGTTCGGCTGCGTTTGATCCAAGATGGGCAATAAGGGAGGCCAAGAGTGATTGATTATATATATTAGAAGAAGAACGCACACAGATCATGTTTTTGTAATCAGGATTTGCGAGGTCTTCATAGGATGTGAGGCCTGCAGGCAAACCAGCGGATTTGTCATAAACGATAATTCTTGCCCGTTTGCTAAGGCCGATCCATAGGCCTTCAGGGTGGCGAAAAGAGGCAGGTACGCCGGAGAGCAAGGCTTGATCGTCGATGGGCTGGAACAGATCGCGCGATTGTGCTCGCCATAAAATACCAGCATCAGCAGTGATAAAAAGATCAGCGGGACTAGCCGCGCCCTCATTTGCGATGCGTTCAATAAGCGCATCACCTTTGCCTTCAATCAGATTGACCTTAATGCCGGTCTCTTGTGTGAATTGTTCAAAAAGAACCAGATCATTATCATAATGACGCGCGGAGTAAAGATTGACTGCTCCGGAATTGGCAATAGCTTTTTCACTATCATTTTTTTCATTGTCACTTGCCGGTGTCACAGATGTCGCGTGCTCGGAATTGGTTGTAGATTGTCCGCATCCGGTCAAAGCGATGAAAAATAAAAAACATAGTATGGATTTGGAAAGGGCGTTATGCGTCATTGTCCTAATTGTCCTCAGTTTACTATTAAGCGAATTTTTTCGGGGTTAATGCGGGTTTTGGCCCTTTGTCCAACCAATAAGGGCGTCGAGCAGGGTACACGTAATGTCTCCCCGCTTGTCTCATGGGTAAGAAACAAAATCCAGTCCGGGCCGAGAAAGCGGCAATCTTTTACAATTAACGGGCTATCCTTTGCATCGCTGGCGTGGACAGCGTTTTCTCCAAGAACGATTGTGACGCGCTCACCATTTTTACGGTCGGGGCGGGGCAGCTGACTTAAAGGGGGCGGGATCATGCCGAATGCGGTCTCAATTCTATCATTCTGGATTATACCGCGAAGGGCCTGGGCACCTTCGTGCATCATTGCACCATTGAAGGTTTGGGGGGCTTCATAGAGTGATTGCGGGGTTGCAATTTCTATCACGCGCCCTTGGTCCATCAAGGCAATGCGGTCACCCATCAAAAGCGCTTCTTGTGGGTCGTGGGTCACAAAAATTGCGGCGCACGCATCATCTTTTAATATGCGCCGCATTTCTTCTTGTAAGCTGCGGCGCAATTCCGAGCCAAGGCTTGCAAATGGTTCATCGAGGAGCATTGCCTTTGGCTTGCGCGCGAGTGCTCTTGCCAAAGCGACGCGTTGTTGTTGGCCGCCGGAAAGCTCATTGGGATATCTTTTGGCAAGGTCGCGGATGCGTAACATCTCCATACGTTTTTCAGCTTCGCGCATCCGGTCCTTGCGGCTTAAATGCGCTAGCCCAAAACCAATATTTTCACTGACCTCGAGATGGGGAAACAAAACATAGTCCTGAAACACGAGCCCAACCGGTCGCTGCTCAGGGGGTAGATTTACACCCGGTCCACTCAAGGGCGCACCGTCCAATAAAATTTGCCCCTGTTGAAGTGGTTCCAGTCCGGCGGCCAATCTCAAAAGCGTGGTTTTCCCGCAGCCCGATGGCCCAAACAGGCAGATAATCTCTCCCGCATTTGCCGTGAGCGAAACATCGCTCATGCGCCATTCGTCGCGGCTTGCACGCTTATATCGGTGGCTAATATTGATAAATTCGAGAGCCATAAAGGAATAATTTAAGTCAGATCAAGGGGGGTTAGGTAACCAATAGAATGTCTAGTTAATAATGTCTCGCAAAAACAGCGGCGCAATGCTAGCCCTTAATGCGTGATGACTTCAAAAACACAAACTACGCCCGTTAGACGAGGCCCTTTGGCGGTTCAGACCGGCGCAAAGCCGTTGGTGATTTTATGTATTGCCGTCATAGGCGTTTTGCTGATCTTGCCGGTTTTGTCGGTTCTATCCAGTTTCTTTATCGCAGATGGGCAGACGATGCGTCATCTCTTGGCCAATAACGGGTTCGGCTATCTGGTCAATACCATAAAGCTCTGCGTGTTGGTGGCGGTTATTGCGGGGAGTTTTGGCGCGGTTTGCGCGGTCTTGGTCAGTATCACCGAATTTCCCGGACGCCGCGCCTTTTCATTTTTATTGGCTCTTCCCTTTGCTTTTCCTGCTTATATTTTGGCCTATGTGTATGGGGATTTCTTTGGGCCGTTTGGCGGCTTTGCATCATTTATTATCGAGGCCTTCTCCCTCGCGGACCGGCGGGCGGTAACAGCAATTCTGCCTGACTTTTTTAATATTGGCGGTGCGGCTTTAATCTTATCTCTTGCGGTCTATCCTTATGTTTATCTTGCCGTCCGCGCCGACTTGTCGGGGCGTTCAGCAGCTTACCTTGAGGCGTCCCGTGCACTAGGTGCCTCGCCGGTAAGTGCTATTCGTAGAGTTATTTTACCGGGAGCTAGCGCGGCGTTTTTCGGCGGACTTACACTCGCTTTAATGGAAGTTGCGGCTGACTATGGGGTTAGTGACTATCTTGGTGTGCCGACTTTGAGCGTTGGGATATTTCGTACATGGTATGGATTTGGAGATTTACCTGCCGCGGCGCAAATAGCCGGTGGGTTGTTCCTCGTTGCTTTGTTTTTATTGCTGCTGGAAATGGCTGCGCGCAAGGGGCAACGTTCGCAAAGCGTGAGAGCCCATCGCGGGGCCATGCGCTTATCCATGCCTGTGCCCATGCAGATTTTCGCAGTGATTATTTGTGCGTTGCCGGTTCTGTTCGGGTTTTTCCTGCCCCTATTTGTTCTTCTGACAAAAATGGTTTTTGTGAATGAGAATTTGCGAACGGGTCTTTTCTTAAGTGCAGCGCTCAATACCGGTACAATCGCTGCAATCGCATCCCTCATCATTATGGTACTGGCGGTTATCTTTGCTTATCTGGGACGGGTAAGTCGCTCGGTTTTCACCCGCGTGGGTATCCGTATTGTAACGATCGGATATGCATTGCCCGGCGCTGTGATCGCGGTGGGTATTTTGTTGGTTGGGAAAACTGTTTTCACGCCGCTGGGTATTAATCTGACTGCCTTGGGGGTTTTATTGCTCGTCTATGCCTACGCCGCACGGTTTATAACGGCTGGATATAACAATGCTCATGCGGGGTTGGATGCAATAGACCATGGGCTAGATTTTGCCGCCAGAAATTTAGGCGCCGGGCCGGGGCGCGTGGTCAGGGATATTCATTGGCCGATTGGTCGCCATGCGTTACTGGCCGGATTGGTGATCGTGTTTATCGATATCGCACGGGAATTGCCCGCAACTTTATTGTTGCGCCCGTTGAATTTTGAAACCCTCGCAACGCAGGTTTATCGTTTGGCGGCGGATGAAAAGTTAACGCAAGCTGCGCCAGCGGCCCTTCTATTGGTGGCTATGGGTCTGGTGCCAGTGATGATTTTATCAGTGATCGGGCATAAAAAAAGCGGATCAAAATAATGACCCGCTTTTAAAATTCTCAAAATTATAAAGTCTTTATGATGAGTAATACTCGACCACGAGGTTAGGCTCCATGGTGCAGGCATAAGGGACTTCAGCAAATTCGGGGATACGCACGAAAGTTGCCGTCATTTTCTTTGGCTCGACATCAACATATTCAGGGATGTCACGCTCAGGGCTTTGCAGAGCTTCCAGAACCAACGCCATATTTTTGGATTTCTCGCGAATTTCCACAACGTCGCCGGGCTTTAGACGATAAGAAGGAATATTGGTGCGCACACCATTGACCATGACATGTCCATGATTAACGAACTGGCGGGCAGCGAACACTGTCGGCACAAATTTCGCACGATAAACCAGCGCGTCAAGGCGACTCTCTAGCAAGCCAATCAGGTTCTCACCATTATTGCCTTTGCGACGGTCGGCTTCATCGTAGATTGCAGAAAACTGTTTTTCAGAGATATTGCCGTAATAGCCCTTCAATTTCTGTTTGGCCATCAATTGCAGACCAAAGTCGGACTGTTTGCCCTTGCGGCGCTGGCCGTGCATACCGGGGCCATATTCGCGTTTGTTAAAGGGAGATTTGGGGCGACCCCAGACATTTTCGCCTACACGGCGATCGAGCTTATACTTAGCGCTTTGACGCTTTGACATAATATTCCTCGTATAAAGCGTGGGCCGGTATCACGGGCCAATCCCGGATACAATCGCAACGGCGGCGCCACACCACCCGTCATAAGGCCGCGAGTGATAAGCGCGGATCAAGGCAATGTCAAGAGCGCTTAAAGGGCGCTTATGAGTGCTTTATTTATTTGGCAGCTTACGCCTGCTCTTGGGAACTTTTGACACTAAACATGCAAAGAGCCAGAAGCAGCGTGGCTAAAACGCCGGAACCTCCCGCGAGCCCGCGCGGCATAAAACCATTTAATCCAAACATCATCACCATGGCGTTGGTGAATAGTGCCACGACGCCAACCAACACGGCTGCGCCGCCCAGCACTTTGTTACCATCGCCTATCTTGGCCATGCCAAAAACCATAGCCGCGAGGCCCAGCAGGGTTTTTGCTGCATTATATCCAAAGAACGATAACCCAAAGATCGCGGGAATGGCGATTTCGAAGTCTGGGCTAGCCTTAGCCGCATCGCGAAAGGGACCAAATTGCGTTAACCCTATGCCAATTTGTACCACATTGAGCGTTGCGGCGAAGGCAATCGCGGAAAAACCCAAAGTGTAGCGTTTGGCCATGACCAGAGCCGACCCTGCAAAAGCTGCAAGCAGTACGAAGAGTAGCGCTTCAATTCCCCATATGAAGTGGCGCTCAACCTCGGGCGCAAACTTGAAAAGGGCTGTATAGATAGGTTGCGAAATGGCCGACAGAAACAAGATGACGGCAATAATTTTAACGGTCTGTTTTTGTGAGAGTTCCATATTGGTTTCCTTTGATGGGGATGACACCTTCTAATAATTGGCCAAGCAATTGGTCAAGCGAGTGACAAATAGGTCGCAAGTATTTTCCTTATTATTTTCTGGTGAGGATTTATCGTCAGATTGATGAGGGCGCAATGAAAACAATGCCATGCTATTTTTGCCTCTCATTGATGTGATCAGTACCATTCAGCCTCCCCCTTATAGTTTTTAGGGTGTTTTTTTGTGGGTGATTTTCATGAGGCGCTCGCTTATCAAGATCATGAACGCGATGGTCAAGCACATCGTTGTATAGGCGAACACCGCAGATAAGGAGAGGGAGGGCAGACCGCTAAGGATGATCCCGTCATTGCCGCCGGGGATCAGGAGGAGGGATGCCCCCATCAAAGCGCCGCCAAGAGTAGAATAGAGCGCGCCGCTGAGGGTGGGTGCACGCAGTTTAAACCGCTTCTCGCGGATGGCGGTTATTAAGGCGCCAATGATTACAGCGCCCATCAGGCCTGCGAGAATAGCAACATGACCGGCGCTGGTTGCCAGCCAGTCGTTCGTAGCGACCACGGCTATGCGGGTATAATGCCAGGGACCAAGGGCGATTGTAATCAGGGCGGTGAGCGCGCCAATGGTGGTCATGTAAAAGGCAACCGGTTTGCCCGGCGTACCGCGTTCGCGCTTGTGCCGGATGCTGGCAATGGTGAAGCTGACAAGCAGGATAACACAAAGCGCCATCCAGATATAGGCGATAGGGCCGGGCTCGGCGATGAGGCTGCTGGTGCGCGGCGGCGTATCAATGTTGAGCAAGCTGCCCAAACACGCGCCGCCAATGAGACCGGGAAACAAAAATAGATAACGTGTATCGCCCGCGCTGAGGCGGTCAATCGTGCCAAAATTGCAAGCGCCGTTTATGAGGGCACCTATGCCATAAAACGCGCCGCCAAGAAGGGATGCCCAGCCGAGGCGATAAGCGGGCAGTAAGTCGGTGTGATCTTTATCAAACCAGACAATAGGCATCAGGATTATAGCAACAGTCGCACTGCAAAGCAGGAAGGACAGGAACCGTCTCACACGTCGTTTTTGCACCATCTCCATAACGGCGGCAACACAACAAGTGCTACCCTTACTGATAGCATACCCAATAATGCCCGCCATAAAGAGGCAAACGATATAGATAATGGTGAAGCGCAGCTCTGGCATAGGCACCCTTGTATAGCCAGCTCATCGGCTTGTCCAAAAATAATAGCTTATCCAAATATAGTACAGTTCGTACGAAGAGGGAAACAGGGGTCATGCACATCGCCGTATAGGCGAACACCGCAGACAAGGAGAGAGGAGGGCAGAGCGCTAAGGATGATCCCGTCATTGCCGCCGGGGATTAGAAGGAGGGATGCCCGCATCAAAGCGCCATCCAGATATAGGCGATAGGGCCGGGCTCAGCGAAGAGGCCGTTGTCGCCCAAAAATGGTCACTGGCAAAGGACGCTTATGCTCTCACCCGCAAAATTGCACAGTGACTGTTGACGTAAAAATCTGTAAGATCGCGTTGAGCTCTTCTTTTTTGGGACGAACATTATGCGCATCGTTTTATTCTTCTTTATCTTCCTTGTGTCTCCTGCTTTCGCGCAAGACAACTGGCCAGATCTAAGCGGTCCTTATCTCGGGCAAAAGCCTCCTGGTAATGAACCCGAGGTTTTCGCTCCTGAACTAATTTCACTTGATGGCGAACGAGAACTGAACTCGGTTTTTTCGCCTGACGGGCGGATATTTATGTTTTCGCGTGTGGTGGATGGAAGGTTCAAGATGTTTTTTAGCCATCTGCGCGATGATGGAACCTGGCAAGAGCCGCGCATGGCTGCGCCGTCGAAGACATTTCCGGGGCATGCCGATGTTGACATGGTGTTCTCGCCTGATGGCGACTGGCTCTACTTTATCTCAGATCGCCCGCTGCCGGGATATTCATTGGAGCGTTACAATATCTGGCGCAGCCGTGTGACACGCCACGGCCTTATTGATCCGGAGCCCCTCAGCTCACTAATTAATGGGCCTGGCCACGAACTTTATCCCATGCTGGTTGCTGATGGCAGTCTGTACTTCTCTACGGCTCGCGAGGACAGTATTGGCGGGCGCGACAGCTATCGCGCAGCCTACGAAAACGGAGACTTCAAGAAGCCAGTCAATTTGGGGCTGAGTATTAACAGTGAAGTTGATGAAGGTGATATCTACGTAAGCCCTGATGAGAGTTATCTTATCCACGTTGCGTCGGACCGTCCCGATAGTCTGGGCGGCGCAGATCTCTATATCAGTTTCAAGGATGAGATTGGTCAGTGGAGCGAGGGCGTAAATATGGGTCCGGTAATCAATTCAACTGAAACGGATTACTGCCCAATGGTGACGCCGGATGGGAAGTATTTTTTCTTCACGCAAGGTGACGACATTAAGTGGGTCGATGCAAAAATTATTGATACGTTTCGAGGTGCGTTGAAGGAATAAGTGACTTACAACGCCCAAAGTAAGCCGCTCGGCATGTCCGCTTTTGGTCATTACCTAGCTTTGAACTTTCTTTCAGAATAGAAAAGCAGTTCTGTCACTATTGAAATTTCGGAAAGGTAGTTTTGATATGCGAAATCCAACGCGGCGAAGTCGAAACATCGGGACCAGCAAACAAGGGCATGGGCAGAATAATGAAATGGTTATTCCCCAATCGTGGCATACGGATCGACTAGCACAGCAAACGATTGGAGAGTTCAAAAAAGTCGAAAAAAGCTTGGCTGGTCGCAAATTGACATTTTTAATCGAAGAAAACAGCGGCGGTTTCATCCATGCTTGTAGCGTTGCTGATGTCTGCGAAATATTCAAAAATATATCTTTTGCCGATTGGGATGGATTGGAAACGATTGTGTTTCGACAACCGTCTAAGAAGCAACGCATTCTCAACCCTGTTTGGGGACGGATGTACTATTATGCGACTATAGGACGGAGTACTGGAAAATATTTGGCGGAAAGCCCTGCAATTTTTTTAGAAGCCCAGCCTAAAGGTGACAAACTGGTTTGGTCGACCTCTCTTACTCCCGAAGACACAGAAGAACTTCAACGGTTGAGAGAAGATGGTCACGGCATAAGCCGTGTTGGTAGAAAATACATCATTCAAACTAATGAGAAATCCATGCGTCATACACAATTGTTTCGAACACTTTTACATGAGGTAGGTCACTGGGTTGACTATTTGGAGAAAGTTGAACGCCCCGAAGCTGCAGGAGTTGAATCATTTGATACTCTTAATGACAGATACTTCTCCAGACCTAAACAAGAAAGGGAGGCCTTCGCACATCGCTATGCAGACGAACTAGGGAATAAGCTAAAGAAGTTTGGTTTGCTGCCTTTTGATCGAATTGAAGATTAACTCCTAGTTCTACTCTGGTCTATGAGCTCACTAAGTCATCCAGCTAATACCCCCTCTGACGCCGAAAGCAGTCGAAATGCCAGCGGCTTAAATTCGCCTCACAACAGCCTCCGAGCTGTGGGGCGGGATACGCCCTAAATAAAACACTCACACAGATTGGATTTATGCTTCACTTGGCTGATACGGCGCTAGTCGCTAATTGTCTTAAAACAGTCTTCGCCACGTGCATTTTCTGTTTGTCAACTTCCGCGAACAAATAACTGAGGGTCGTTTCAGTAAGCTGTCTGATTTCAAACCCGATCCCGGGGACGTGCTTTGGCCTTGCGCCTTATTAGTCGCGCAGCAGCTCGTTGATCGATGTTTTGGAGCGGGTTTGCGCATCGACGCGTTTTACGATGACGGCGCAATATAGCGAGGGTCCCCAATCTTGATCTGGCAGGTTTTTCCTGGCCGGGATCGTGCCGGGAACGACAACACTAAAGGGGGGCACTTCGCCCATAAAGGTCTCGCCGGTTTCGCGATCGATGATTTTCGTGGAGGCCCCTAAATATACACCCATGGATAGGACCGCGCCCTCGCGGATAATGACCCCCTCGGCGACCTCGGAGCGTGCGCCGATAAAGCAATTATCTTCAATGATGACCGGATTGGCTTGCAGCGGCTCCAAGACGCCGCCAATGCCGGCACCGCCGGAAATATGGCAGTTCTCGCCGATTTGCGCGCACGAGCCCACGGTCGCCCAAGTGTCAATCATACTGCCAGAGCCGACATAAGCGCCAATATTGACGTAAGAGGGCATCAAGACGGCATTGGGCGCAATAAAAGAGCCGCGCCGGACAGCAGCATTTGGAACCGCCCGAAAACCGGCTTTTTCAAAATCAGCGGCGCTCCAACCTTCAAATTTGGATGCAACTTTATCCCACCAATGGCCGCCGCCCGGGCCGCCTTCAACAAGGGCATTCGGGTTTAAACGAAAAGATAGGAGAACAGCCTTTTTCAACCACTGATTCACGACCCAGTCTTTGTTGCCTTGTTTTTCGCATATGCGTACCGTACCCTGATCAAGTAATAAAAGAGTTTCCTCGACGGCCTCTGCAATGCCCTTAACAGAGCCGAGATTGTCTCGTTGTTCCCAAGCTTGTTCAATGATGTCTTGCAGGTGATTTGCATCCGCCATGTGGCTCTCCGAAAATTTAGTGATTTGTTTTAAGAATTGGCAGTTGTCTTCAGGCCTGAGAGAAAATCTGTCAAGTTATTGGTGCGAAAATGTACATGCGGCGCATCATCATCAAGGTGTGCGGGGCGTTTGGCGCTGGGTTCATTTTTGAGCCAGTCACTGCCCGAGCAGACCAATATGGTTTTCATGCCAAGTTTTTCCGGGACTTCCAGATTGACTATTATGTCTTCAAACATTGCAGCAGTACCCGGTTCAATATCATAGCGCTCAAGGAATAAATGATAGGCATCCGGATGTGGTTTTGGCACATAGCCCGCATCGCGAATGTCGAATACGCCATCAAATATTGCCTCAATACCCAAAGCACTGGTTACATTGGCGGCGTGCTTTTGGGAGCCATTTGTAAATATGAATTTGCGCCCTGGCAGGTTAGAGATCGTTGCAGCCAGAATTTCATCGTGAGAGACATGGCTAACATCAATATTGTGGACATAATCCATAAAGTCTTCGGGCTTAACGCTATGCTCGTTCATTAGGCCCGATAAAGTTGTTCCGTACCGGACATAATAATCTTTTTGTATTTTGCGCGCTTCAACGGGCGGTAAATCCAGCAGGTTTGCGACAAAGCGGGTCATGCGTATGTCGATTTGCGCAAAAAGATTATACTCAGCCGGGTAGAGGGTGTTATCAAGGTCAAACACCCAATTTTGAACATGACGAAAATCGCCCATAGGGATCTCATTAATAAGAGTTAGAGGACATATAGGCGTAAGATTGGTTAGCTCCAACGACTATTGCGCTGGCGTTGTTTCTTGTGCGCCTTGCACATTTGTTTCTTCAGCAGCTTGTTTTTTTAAAGCGAACGCATCTTGATGAAATTCATAGGTTGCCGCTGGGGAAGCCCCTATTTCGACACGCTTGAAAAGACTTGTGTTGAGATCTTTTACGCCGCAAGGACCATCATTTTTAAAATTGAATACCACATCATTTGTGCAAAATTCTTTATCCCCATCGCTAAGAACACGCGTCTGGGAAGGGTCTTCGTCGCCATTGCCCATTTCTCCGTATACATAATAATGATCATGGGCAAGCTTGCCTTTAAAAACTTTGACGCATTGTCCCGGGTCGAGACGCCACCAGCCTTTGCTGGTATAAACCTCTTTTGAAGCGGGAAAAGCGATCGCACTCCAGACTTGTTCACTGGCTTTATTACAATAGAAAAACCCAAGCTTGGCATCGCGGGTATTGGCTTCATCAATGAGGCTGGTCAAAAGCTCATCGTCGATAGTGTTGCCATCAGCAAGACCCCGGTTTTTACGGTAAGCAGCGATAGCTCTTCTGGTCTGGCGACCCATGGTGCCATCAATATGTTTTACCGGCAGGCCAACATCATTGAGTAGTCTTTGAATGCCAGCAACTTCGGCAGAATAAATGGTATAATTATTGGCTTCCACAAAATCTGTGGTCCAGATGCCCTTGGCTTCCGCGGTGACTTCTACATCAAAAAATTCGCGTTGGTTTTGGGGCTCACCGCGACACACTTCCTGTGAGCGCTGGTTAAAAAATCCGCTATTTGCCACACAAAGTGATGTATCGCCTGACCATGTGCGCTTTGGGCCTTTGTGTCCGTCAATGGCTTCGGCATAGACAAAATATCGACCAGGGCTGATTTTTTCAGTAAGCACCAATTTGCACTGACCCGGGTTAAGGGGCCACCAGCCTCTTGTGGCGAGTGAATCCCCATCGACATAGCCGATCGAGGCCCGTAAAGCGTAGCTGGTTTTATTGCAAAGGCTGTATTTTGCGTGGGCAGCTTGGGCAAAAGCCATCGATGTGAGTACAACAATAAAAACACCAAAGCTTGAAATGATTTGCCTCATGCGTCTTCCCACTATGCTACTGTGCTCAACAAAATTGTGTGTTCTTATGTGTAGCGCATACCGCGCGGCAATCAAGGCTCTTATATCCCGGTAGCAGGTAAACTCCACGAAATATGTCTACTCTTTTTTCTAGTCATTTGCCAGAGTTGGAGCATCCTGCGGACAAGCGGGCGCAAATTCTATTGCCAATGCCCCTCGCTTCGGCCTTCGATTATGCGATCCCGGCGGATATGGAGCTTTTGCTGGGGGATTTTGTCGAGGTTCCCTTTGGCCCGCGCAGGGTCAATGGCGTGGTCTGGGGACTGGCACAAGAGGGCGATTATGAGTTCAGTAAATTGAAGCCGATTGTCATGCGCCATGACTGCGAGCCTCTTAATGGTCAGGTTCGGCAATTTATCGAGTGGGTTGCAAATTATACCTTGTTCCCCCTAGGCGCGGTGCTGCGTCTTGTGATGCGTCATGGGGATGCTTTGAAGGCACCAAAAGGCATCATTGCCTGGGAAAAAACAGACGCGTTACCAGAAAATTTGCGGCTTACAGATGCGCGCAAAGCGGTTTTGGAGGCGCTTGGGGATGAACCCATCACTAATGCAGCGCTAAAAAAAGCGAGCGGCGCGGGTGATGGTGTGATCAGGGGGTTGGAAAAGGCGGGCGCTTTATGCCGGATCAGTCTTGATCCGGATTTGCCCTTTGATATCCCCGATCTTGACAGGAAGGGACACAAACTTGCAGCCGATCAAAGAGAGGCGGCCGATCAGCTTTGCGAGGCTGAAAAGGGGGCGTTCCTGCTCGACGGGGTAACCGGATCAGGAAAAACCGAAGTGTATCTGGAGGCGGTAAGCGCGGTTCTTGCCCGTGATCCCGGCGCGCAAATACTGGTTTTATTGCCAGAGATTGGTCTGACACTCCCTTTCTTAAAGCGCATAGAAGAGCGCTTCGGGGCAGCGCCCGCACCGTGGCATTCCGATATCTCCGGGGCTATGCGCCGCCGGGTTTGGCGACGGGTTCTGGAGGGTCAGGCGCGCCTTGTGGTGGGGGCGCGCTCGGCGCTGTTTCTTCCCTTTAAAAATCTCAAATTGATTATTGTCGATGAAGAGCATGACGGGGCGTATAAGCAGGAAGAGGGCGTCTTGTATCAGGGGCGGGATATGGCGGTAGCGCGCGGCGCGCTTGGGGGTTTTCCGGTGGTGCTGACCTCTGCGACCCCGGCTTTGGAGACTTTGATAAATGCCACCGAAGGGCGATATAGGCACATCAAGCTGACATCCCGTTATGGCCCTGCGCAGCTGCCCGAGCTTAGTCTTATCGATATGCGAAAAAACCCACCGCAAAAACTGGAGCCGATAAAAGACGTGCCCGTTCAACCGGTTTGGCTGTCGCCTCCCATGGTGGAGGGGGTAAATATGAGCCTCGAGCGCGGCGAACAATCCCTGCTGTTTTTGAACCGCCGCGGTTATGCGCCCTTAACCTTGTGCCGCAAATGCGGGTACCGCATGAAATCTCCCCATTCCGATACATGCCTTGTCGAGCATCGTTTCGAAAACCGGCTAGTGTGTCACCATACTGGTTATTCAATACCAAAACCTGATGCCTGCCCCCAATGCAATGCGGTGGGTGGTTTAGCGGCATGCGGTCCGGGGGTGGAGCGGATTGCAGATGAAGCCGCGCAGCGATGGCCGAAGGCGAAACTTGAAATCCTGTCTTCCGATAGAACCCGCTCCCCGGAAAAATTAAAGGCCGTCTTGAACGCTATGCGTGATGGCAACATTGACATTCTTGTCGCTACGCAAGCTGCGGCCAAGGGGCATCATTTTCCGGGACTGACCTTTGTGGGCGTTGTGGATGCGGATTTGGGACTTGCGGGGGGCGATCTAAGGGCTGCTGAGCGTACTTATCAATTGCTTTGTCAGGTTTCGGGGCGTGCCGGGCGTGCCGATAAACCGGGCCGTGCGATGCTCCAAACTTATGCGCCCGACGCGCCGGTGCTTCAGGCATTGATTGATTCAGACCGGGATAAATTTATGGCCGCCGAGGCGGCGGGGCGGATATCGATGTTATTTCCCCCCTTTGGGCGTATCGCAGCAATTATCTTGCGTGGAAGTGATGAGCGCGGGGTGCAAGAACTGGCAAAATCCATGCTTGAGAGCGCGCCGCGCGCTAATGGTATCGAGATTTGGGGCCCCGCGCCTGCGCCAATTTATCGCCTCAAAGGCGATGTTCGTGTACGGATGTTAGTGCGCGCGCGCCGCGATATTAATTTGCAAGGCTTTTTAAAAGATTGGGCGAATGCGGTGAAGGTGCCCTCTAATATACGCCGTGTGATTGATGTGGACCCTTATAGTTTTATGTGAGGAACACCGCCTTGCATGACTTTTACAAACCACTCGGTATCAATATTTTGCCCACATAAAATAGTGGCAACTTTTTTGCCTCTCCACTCGTCGGGATTCTCGTTGCGCATTTTTGTAAGCGCGGCCAAAGGTGCAGCTCCCGCGCCTTCCGCAATATTATGGGTTGTATGATAATAAAGGCGAATGGCATCAGCGACTTGTTCTTCGCTAACGGTAATAATATCCTCTGCATAGGTTTTATAAATATTAAATGCTTCTTCCACGGGTACGCGCACCGCCATGCCATCAGCAAAAGTCGTAGCGGTTTTTGTTTCGATCAATTTTCCCGCATCAAAAGAGCGTTTGGCGCTATCGGCATTTTCAGAGACAACCCCATAAATTTTCGTCTTCAGGCCCAGTGCTTCGCGGGCCATAATTGTTGCGCATATCCCGGAGCCACAGCCAATAGGCACAAAGACCGCATCAAGATCATCTACCTTCGAGAAAAGCTCCAGCCCATAGCTTGCAACTCCTCTTACAAGAGCGGGATGAAATGAGGGTACAATAAATAGGCCGCGTTCTTTGGCAAGGCGCTCTGCTTCAAGGCGGGCTTCGTCAAAATCTTTGCCATGAATAATAAGCTCGGCGCCAAAGCCTTTCATGGCGTCATTTTTTTCGGTGGAATTGCCTTCAGGAACTAATACAACACATTCCAGACCCGCTCTGGATGCGGCCATTGCTTGTGATTGTCCATGATTGCCACGGGTTGCTGTGATGATCCCTTTCACCTCCGGGTGGGTGGCCCGCAGCCAATTTATAAAGGTAATACCGCCCCTTGCTTTGAAGGCACCCGTTGGCGTGTGATTTTCGTGCTTAACCCAAACCTCCATATCCAAAGCTTTTTCAAGCAGAGGCCAGGCATATTGCGGGGTCGGGGGCATGACTTCATAAACAAGCTTTGCCGCATTTTCCAAAGTCTGGCGTTTTGGGAGTTCAACCATAATTTCTGTCACCTGTTTTTTGCCACCATGCCTATTTTTAGCTCTTGAGAAAAGTCTTATAGCAGGTAAAGGTAGGCCCCATATATGGCACACCTTACTTCTCTTGACCAAACGGCAATTCCTTATACCTCTGTTAGCGTGATTGGCGGCGGTGCATGGGGCACAGCGCTGGCCAATATGTGCACGCATAATAAAATACCAACTCTTTTATGGACGCGCGACGATCAGCAGGCGCGAGAGATTAACAAATTCAATGAAAACAAAAAGCGTCTTCCCGGAATTGCTCTTTCTACGGAATTAGTTGCCACAACTGATCTGGTAAAGGCGACGGCGAGTGAGTCGATTTTATTTATGATCCCCGCGCAACAGGCCCGTAGCCTCCTTAGTGCCATGCGCGATACGCTTGATCGCGGTGATCTGGAAAAACCCATTGCCATTGGGGCCAAAGGCATAGAACGCGGCAGTCTTTTGATGATGCCTCAAGTGTTGGCGCAGGTCTGGCCAGAAGCAAAAGGGGCTATGTTATCGGGTCCAAGTTTTGCCCATGACGTTGCCAAGGGTAAACCAACTGCGATAACTCTTGGGGATAATGATCCGCATACGGGCGCGCGGTGGCTTAAAACCATTGGCGCACTGCATTTTCGCCCCTATTTGAGCAATGATATTATCGGCGTTGCCCTTGGCGGCGCGGTCAAGAATGTATTGGCGATTGCCGCCGGCATTGTTGACGGGATGGATTTTGGCGAAAACGCCCATGCCGCGTTGATTGCGCGGGGCTTTGCCGAGTTTAACCGGCTTGGTCTGGCAATGGGAGCATCCAGCGTAACCATGAGTGGATTATCAGGGCTTGGTGATTTGGTTCTGACTGCAAGCTCGCCCCGGTCTCGTAATATGTCCCTTGGTCAAATGTTGGGGCAGGGTAGAAGCCTTGAGGAGATTTTGACGTCTCGTAGCTCTGTTAGTGAAGGGGTTGCCTCGGCGGGTGCGGTTATGGGGCTTGCGGCCAAGTATAAAGTGGAAATGCCGGTTTGCGGTGCGGTTGCAGATATTGTTGAGGGCCGCGCGAAACTTGAAGAAGCGATCGCATCCCTGATGAGTCGTCCCTTACGGGCAGAAGGCAATTAACGCTTTTGGCTCGCGAGCGAGATCAATACCGGGTTTAAAACCAAGAATTAATTCAAGAAATAACTGAATTGATATGGATTGGCACATGATTTTTTTACGGTTACCTATTTATCAAATAGCGTAATTTTTGTCTACCATGGTGTGAACGCCGTTAGAAACAAAGCAAAAAAATGCGCCACAATTACTGATAAACTAAATGGTAGCCTATTAAGAAGACTTCTTTTTGACGAATCAGAAAAGATTCGTTCTAGCTCCTCTGGAGCAGTATGATACATGAAAACAAGGTTCCATGAATAAATGACGCAGAAAAATAATATAAAAACAACCATTATATTAGTAAAATTTTTTTTAAAGATTATATCGTCCTGTGCAAATTGTAGTTTAATTTTAGCCGCCGGTCGAAGCGAGTTTGATTATTGAATAAAAAATCCCTTACGATCTTAGGTCAAAACAAACTGGTCACCATATTTTTTCAATCAACATTATTTTAGGTTTTCGTCACTTTTTAGTTTTTGAATCGCAAGCACCAGATCTTGAACGCTTTTGTTGTTTGATGCCCGGTGTGGCTGATACAAAAGTGGTTGTAGAATTTTTAACGCGTCGTCTAATCTATTAGCCTCGATTAGCGCACGAGCGAGACGTAAAGAGATTAATTCAACTTGTGGCGCAAACTGCCAAGACTGTAGTAAATAATTTAACCTCGCATCATTTGACGGCGTTGTCTCGGCACGGTGGAGCAGTGTTGAATAATGAGTTGGGTCAACCTTAAGGGCGCGATCGAAATAGGTGCGTGCTTCTTGATGTAGGGCACTTTTAGTGTCGAGGCTTGATCGACGGGCTTTAAGTACTCTCGTTAGCCCGCTCAAATGTAGTGTTTGCAAATCTTCTGAATTTATTTTTAGAGCGCTATCTAACAACGAAATTGATTGATCAAAGTCATTAAGCCAACTTGCTGTGTGAGCCTTGGTTCGCAGTAAGGCTAGTTTATCTTTATCATTGCTACTTGGAGAAATTTTTTCCAAACGCCGCCAGATGTCTTGCGCTTCTTCACGTTTAACCCCGATTCGTAGTCTCGCATTAGGGATTAACAATGCTTGCTCTATTTTTGATAAGCGCGTTATTTTTATTGCTGGTTGAGACCCCTCAAGAAACGGAATAGAAAAAGCAGAAATTTGACGTCGCAAATAAACATCTAGCTTTTTCTGAAATTTTCTTAAATCCTCACCAATGACCTCAATAAAAAATTCGGTATTTTTTTCTTGTTTCGATCTGAAGCCATTCAAATACTGTAGAAGCTGTCCTTCTCTTTCCGGGTTAGAATAAAAATAGTGAACAGCAAGCCACGATTGTGCATAAAACTTTGCTGCTTCAAGACGCCTTGCCTCGGCTGGTCTAGCCACAAGGAACTGCTCAATCGGAATAAACTTCGAATTTTGCAAAACATCAAGACGGTTTTTTGCGGGCCAGCCAATGATTGCTCTATCTTTCTCAATCTTTGTGGTTGCTACAAATTCCGCAAATCCCTCAACATACCATAAAGGAAAAGGGCGGCTAAAATGTTGGCGCATGTAATGGTGCGCGTATTCATGAAATAATATATATGATGATTGATCTAAACCATCTGCACGCCCTATTGAAAATCCATAACTGGCCGCAATAATCGCTCCTGGTCTGGCTGCATATGCGCCATAGGTGTCACTACTAACATTCGGAAATATCTTTTTGATATCGGCTGCACTTTTAAAAAGATACACGTCTAGTTTTCTTTTTGATCGGATTTTTCCTGGCTTAAATAAGGTGCGCAGAACCTGATCAAATTTTTGCAACTCTTGAGCCTTTTGCTTTGTTCTTGGCTCATTGATATTGCTATATACGACGAAAGCATCGGTTTCAGCGCGTAGCCATTTAGCGCTTGCACTTAGCGGCATAAGCGCGATCAGAGTCGCAGTAACGCTAAAAAATACTTTTTTAAAAATACTATATGTCATGCGATCCATCTACGATTTACCGGTTTGATAAAAATGAGAATAAGCTAGCTCCCCAATTTCTGGTGCCTCCATAGCACGAATGCACATCAATTGAAAAACTTTGAACGCCTCGTCTAAGTCATTAGCCCTAATTGGCGTATGAGTGATACGTATAGAGATTAATTTAACTTGTGGCGCTAACTGCGGTGCAAGCGCGCGCTTTATCCGGCGCGGCGTTTATAGGATTTGCAACTTGCTTCAAAGGCCCGGCCATTCTGGCGTGCTTCCCAGCCTGCAGTCCAGGCATTACCGCCATCGACAGAGCCTATAGCCCTGCATTGGGAAAAGCCGGTTCGATAATCTGTTGATTGGACATTTGTTGTTCGCCCAGCCAATTCAAAGCCACCATTGTAACAGCTGCATATTACATCTGCATTCTGGTTGATAGAGACTTGGGAATATCCCCCCGACCGGGTCGAATGGGTCTGTTTGATCGTACCGCTATTGGCGCTCCCGCCAGAAGTGCCGCCGGTGAACTTGGTATTGAGCGCAGCAAAAACCACAACCCCGAATACAATAAGCGCCAAGGCGCCCAGAAAATAGGCTTCAATCTTGTGGTTTGATCGCGCATCGCGATCTATATCCTGACCATTCATCACAAACCTCGACTTGAATATCTGCTGTAGACTATAGAGTAAAAATAAGGCACGACAAAGTCATCCCTCGTCGTGAAGGTAAATTTGTAGGGCTGGTGATGCACAAATACCCGCAAATAAACTGAACAAGGCGAGCGTTGCATCTTAAAGACACGTGAAAGGGGCGCTGCCCCATAAAGATGGATCTTGCCAGATATTGGTGATTCCGGGCAAAGCCGCAGCATGGCGGGTTCTAATCAAGATTCGTCTATAGAGACTCAATTGAGGTTGTTTTGTGAGTAGTAAGTCAGCGTCCTCAAAGGGGGATCATAACGTAAACTCTGGTGAGACGGCGGAGAAGGGACCCGGCCCCGACCCCGACATAGATTCCCATGCTGGCAAAGCCCCTGTAAATCGCGCCAAATTCCTCGACGGGGATCTGATGCGCCATGTCATCGTCATGTCGCTTAGTTCCAGCGTGGGGTTGGTATCTTTGTTTCTTGTCGACTTTGTCGATCTCTATTTTATTTCGCTGCTGGGCAATCCGGCTTTGACCGCGGCTGTGGGGTTTGCAGGCACCCTGCTTTTTTTCAATATGTCGATCACCATCGGTCTGATGATTGCGATGGGGGCGCTGGCGGCGCGGCGTATTGGCGGGGGCGATGAAGAGGGGGCACAGTTGATTGCAACCAGCGTATTGGCGCTTGGTTTGGTGATCGGCGTATGTTTTGCCGGTCTTTTTTGGACCTTTGCGCCCAATATTCTGGGTCTTATCGGAGCGTCCGGCGAGGCAAAACTCGCAGCAACTCAGTATTTGCGGATTGTTGTGCCAGCGATGCCGATCATGGTCATAGCGATGGTGTGTTCCGGTTTATTGCGGGCACACGGGGATGCCAAGCGGGCGATGAATTCGACTTTATCGATGGGCATTACGAATGCGATTTTAGACCCGATCCTGATTTTCGGATTGAGCCTTGGCCTTGAGGGTGCGGCATGGGCTTCGGTTGCGGCTAGAACTGCGATGATGTTTACAAGCTTGCTACCGGTTTTGCGCATTTATGGGGGGTTTGCACCGTTCCAAATGGATCGCCTGATGGGGGATTTGCGCCCGATTATGGCTATTGCGGGTCCTGCGATCCTCACCAATATTGCCTCTCCTTTTGGCGCTTTGGTGGTGACCCGCGCAATTGCCCCCTATGGTGATCTTGCTGTTGCTGGCATCGCGGTGATCACCCGGCTCATGCCCCTTGCTTATTGTGTAATTTTTGCGTTGTCCGGAGCGGTGGGCCCGATTATCGGACAAAACTATGGTGCCTTTGCTTTCGACAGGGTGCGCGAGACATTGTTACGGGCGCTCCAGTTTGCAGGCGTATATACATTGGCGGCGTGGTTGGTTTTGTTCTTGTCCCAAGGCTTTATTGCTTCCCAGTTCGGGCTTGTTGGTGTCGGTAAGTCGATGCTGTTCTGGTTTTGCGCGGTGGGTGCGCCCCTATTATTTTTCAATGGGGTTTTGTTTGTCACGAACGCAGCGTGCAACAATCTGGACCGGCCAATCTGGTCTACTTACCTGAATTGGGGTCGCAATACGGTTGGTATCATCCCCTTTATCGCGGTGGGAGCGGCTATTGGGGGGGCGCCGGGAATCGTTGTGGCTTCCTATGGCGGCGCGATGATTTTTGCAGCTTTGGGGTTATGGCTCGTGACCAGATTGATACGGGGCCTGGAGCAGGAATATCGCAAGGATGACCTCAAAAAAATATGATCAAGAAAATTCGTTCAAAGCCTTTATTTGGTTTGAGAATACTTTCATATTGGCTTCAAGCGCGAAACTTTTGCATGGGGCATTGATTTATGAGTAATAAGACGATTATTGAAGCATCCGGGTCACAAGCCCAAATAGTTGAGAATTCTGACCCGCTGGCCTCTTTTAAGCAAGACATGCATGCGCGCTTGCAACGGATACAAGCGCATTGCCAACATTATAAGACCCCGAGCGCGTATCGAAGTATTGGTCAGACCGTGCTGGCATTCCTGATTTATTTTGCGCTTTTTGGCGTCATGATTTTTGCGGCCCTCAATAATATGGCGTGGTTGACGTTACTTTTGAGCGTGCCGGCGGGCGGAATTCTGGTGAAGCTATTCATCATCCAGCATGATTGTGGTCATGGTTCCTATTTCAAAAAGAAGTGGGCCAACACATGGCTTGGCCGCATCGTCAGCTTGCTGACCTTCACGCCCTATGCGTTTTGGCGCGATAGCCATAATCGCCATCATGCAAGTTCGGGTAACCTGACAAAACGCGGTCATGGCGCGGTGGATATGCTGACCGTAGAAGAATTTAATGCGCTGCCCCCCAAAGAGCGCTTTTTCTATAAGCTCTATCGCCACCCGATGATTGTCTCGGTTTTAGGGCCACCCTTTTACATTCTCATTGTTCAGCGGTTCCCATTAAAAAAACCCCCGCCATATTCCGAGGTGTATCAGACGATAAAAGGGTCACATCTAACGCCCTCCGTAATGGGGTTAAATTTAATGATTTTACTGTTTTACGGGTCGCTTGCCTGGATGATCGGGTTTTGGACAGTATTATTGGTGTTTGTGCCGGCTGTTTCAATTGCTGCTTCTATAGGCGGGTGGTTATTTTATGTGCAGCACCAATATGAACATGCATATTGGGCCGAACAAGACGAATGGGATTATTCACAGGCTGCATTAATGGGCAGTTCCCACTATGATTTGCCGCGGTTCTTCCAGTGGGTGACGGGTAATATTGGATTTCACCATATTCATCATCTCTCTAGTCTCATCCCCAATTATCGCTTGCAGGAATGTTATGAGGCGAGTCAGGATCTTCAATTGCTTCCTAAAATGAGTATCCGCGATAGCCTGAAAACGGCAAAGATCCGTTTATGGGATGCAAACCAGCGCAAGATGGTCGCGCTTGGTAAATAGCGTCTATGGTATTTGATTTGAAAATTTGAGGCTGGATATCTTTGACCAAAAGATGGAGCCACAAATTGAGACATGAAAAAGGCACTGGGTATAATTCCCAGTGCCTTTTTGTTCTTAGCATTAAATCTTATGGGTCTTTAAAAGACTATGTCTTAAGAAAAATTCTTTGAAAAAGCATCAAGGACGCTTTTGAGTTTTTCTTGGGTCTCATCATCCAGCTTGGCGCTATCGCGGATCGTTGTGAGGATTTCATTGTGATCGGCGTGAAGCTTGCGCAGAAAATCGGTTTCAAATTCACCAACTTTATTGGTTGGGATTTTATCAAGATAGCCTTGGGTTCCTGCATAGATGATAGCGACTTGCTCTTCTACCTGTAAGGGCGAATATTGATTTTGCTTCATCAGCTCTGTTAGGCGATCACCGCGATTCAAAACAGCTTGGGTTGTCGCATCAAGGTCGGAACCAAATTTGGCAAAAGCGGCAAGCTCGCGATATTGGGCGAGTTCCCCTTTAATTTTACCGGCAACTTGTTTCATCGCTTTAATTTGCGCAGATGAGCCCACACGCGAAACCGATAGGCCAACATTCACGGCAGGGCGAATGCCCTGGAAGAAAAGATCGGTTTCAAGGAAGATTTGCCCGTCAGTGATGGAGATCACATTGGTTGGAATATAGGCGGACACGTCATTGGCTTGTGTCTCGATAATCGGCAGGGCTGTCATAGAGCCTGAGCCATTATCTTTATTGAGTTTCGCCGAACGCTCCAGAAGGCGCGAATGGAGATAGAATACGTCACCCGGATAGGCTTCACGTCCTGGTGGGCGACGAAGAAGCAGGGACATTTGACGGTAAGCAACCGCTTGCTTGGAGAGATCATCATAAATGATCAGAGAGTGCATACCATTATCGCGGAAATATTCACCCATGGCACAGCCAGCGAAAGGGGCAAGGAATTGCAGCGGTGCCGGCTCGGAAGCGGTGGCGGCAACAACGATTGAATATTCCATGGCGCCATTATCTTCCAGTGTTTTAACGATCTGGGCAACGGTGGAGCGTTTCTGGCCAATGGCGACATAGATGCAATATAGTTTTTTGCTCTCGTCATCGCCGGCATTGGCTTCTTTCTGGTTGAGCATCGCATCAATACAGATGGCGGTTTTACCGGTCTGGCGGTCGCCAATGACAAGCTCGCGCTGGCCACGGCCAACGGGGATCATGGAATCGATGGCTTTAATGCCTGTTTGTACCGGCTCATGCACCGATTGGCGCGGGAGAATGCCTGGGGCTTTTACATCCACAAGGCGGCGCTCGGTTGCCTCGATCGGGCCTTTGCCGTCAATTGGGTTACCCAGGGGGTCAACAACTCGGCCAAGAAGTCCCTTACCAACCGGGACGTCCACGATAGAGTTCGTCCGCTTGACGGTATCGCCTTCTTTAATGTTTTGATCAGAGCCAAAGATCACGACGCCAACATTGTCGGCCTCAAGGTTGAGAGCCATGCCTTTAACAGCGTCCTGCCCTGCCTCTGCACCACTGGATGAGAACTCGACCATTTCACCGGCTTGAACATTATCAAGCCCGTGAATGCGGGCAATTCCATCTCCGACAGAGAGAACTTGTCCAATTTCAGAGACTTCGGCGTCTTTACCAAAGTCGGCAATTTGTTGTTTGAGTATGGAAGAAATTTCCGCGGCGTTAAGCTCCATGGCGTCAGGCCTCTTTCATCACTGATTGTAAACGATTAAGTTTGGTTCGTAGGGAGGAATCGATCATACGCGAGCCTACTTTGACGATCATACCGCCAAGCAGGTCCGGATCGACCCGGGTTTCTAGATTGACGGCTTTGCCGACAATGGTTTCAATTTCCGAACGCAGCCGGCGGCTTTGATCGGCGTTGAGCTGGATTGCTGTTATCGCCTCGGCATCCACCTCGCCGCGATGGCGCGCCAAACGCGCTTTAAATGCAACGATGATACTATCAAGGGCGAAAAGCCGTCTGTTTTGCGCCAGTAGGGACAGAAAGTTCTTGGTAAGGGCATTGAAATTGTTTTTATCTGCAAGGGCAGATACGACTTTTAGGCGATCATCCGTTGAATAAAGCGGGCTTTTTAAAAATTCCGCAAAATCTCCACCGCTATTGATAGCAGTATAAAGTGCGCCAAGATCTGTTTCAGCAGCATCAAGAGCATCGTTTTGATCCATAAGCTCAAAAAATGCATCTGCATATCGACCGGCAACGCCGCTGGAGAGGGTAGCATCATTGGACACGGGTAAGTCTTGGCTCCTGAACCTTATCAAGGGTACTGATCCCATCCGACACCATCTTTATGGCAACTTTGTCGGCAATTTGAAATCTCTATCCGTTAAATTTTGGCTGGCGATAGCATGGGTTTATCGCAGACGCAATATACTAATGATGCGACCAAAAGGAGAATGGGGAAAATAGGGATTTTAATATTAATTTCTGACCTTGATTGCCATGCTGTCTGTCGCGTGGACCAATGATTTAAAAGTGCCAACACAAGGGCAAATTATAATATCTTCCTATCGTAAAAAATACGACTACGGCCCTGAAACCAGCGGGCAAGAGCCCGAGATGTCTCGGATTTAAGGGCTAATTTGCGACTGTTTAAGTTTTTTTTCTTGATATAAGTTTTTCTTCCAAGGTTGAGTTAATACAATAAAGGACAACGCCGATAAACTTTCCCAAATAACTAAAAAGTTGATGAAAATTTTAACGAAGTGTTAATCCCCCTTAATTTTTGGTTGAAAGAGGCCCGCTATCTGTAGCGAATATGTTACAGTCATGACTAAACGTCTCT
Organism: uncultured Caulobacterales bacterium; assembly: GCA_964392325.1. Lineage (GTDB taxonomy): Bacteria > Pseudomonadota > Alphaproteobacteria > Caulobacterales > Parvularculaceae > CALLPQ01. Next base: position 297,610 of record CAYMPJ010000001.1, on the reverse strand, counting down.
TTTGTGCACAGTTGGGAATTGACCGAAAAGAATTATGAGCCCAACAATAATGTTATCAGCATCACGAAACTATGTTTATTTTGTGATTGCTAACTAAGACAACGGAAAGTGGTTTCCGCAAATTGCAAAAGTTTTTAGGCCGCTGTTTAGGTCTTCTATGTGCGGTTGCGCAAAAGTCACAGTTTTTTTAATCTAAACCTACCTTTAGAGGGGCAGTAAATGACAAATAAGATAGTTAAAAAATTACTTTGCGGCACTGTTTTTACCAGTGCTGCTTTAGCGAGCGCAATGCCAGCTGTTGCACAAGAGGATGACTCAGATGTAATCATCGTGACCGGTTCACGTTTGAACCAAGCGAATATCGCGGCGTCTTCTCCTGTGCAGACTATCGATTCAGAAATATTCGATATCCGCGGCGCAACTGATGTAATTGATTTGATCAACACATTGCCATCCGCGTTTGCAGCTCAAACAACCGCATTTGCCAACGGCGCGAATGGTACTTCAACCATTAACTTGCGTGGCCTTGGTGCAACGCGGACCTTGACATTGGTGAACGGCAAACGCTTGCCATTTGGTTCTCCGACTGCAGGTGGCTTTGCTTCTGACGTAAACCTTGTGCCTTCTCAGCTTGTTGAGCGTGTTGAGGTTGTGACCGGTGGTGCATCCGCTGTGTACGGTTCTGACGCTATTGCTGGTGTTGTAAACTTTACTCTCAAGAAAGATTTTGAAGGATTTGAAGTTGACGGCTTGTTTGGCTTTAACCAGCACAACAATGATTCCCAAATTTTCCAAGACGCTTTGATTGCTACTGATCAAACACCAGTTGATGGCAGTGTAACCGATAACGCAACTTTCAATATTTCTGCGATTTGGGGTGCTAATGTTGGTGACGGTCGCGGTAATGTGACGTCTTACTTCTCATACTTACAAAATGATGGTGCCCTTCAGGGTAATAGAGACTTTGCGCAATGTGCGTCATTCTCTACTGGCCCTGACTCACTTGTCTGTGCCGGTTCCGGTGCTGGACCATTCCCGACAGTGTTCGTGACGACTGCTGAGCAGCAAACGCTTGATGTGTTCGACGCTAACGGAAATGCTGTTCAGGTGACTAATCCTGCTACTGGCATGTTGGAGCAGTTAACGACCCAGGTTCCAGTTGCTCTGCTCAATCCTGATGGCTCTCCGCTCACACCATTTGGTGATCAGGTTACTGTAAACGATCCTTTCTTCGATGCTGAAAATGCACCTGCAGGTGCTGTGGCGGATAGTTTCTCAGTATTTGATGCGTTGGGAAATCCGATATTGACGCCTGGTCAAGTAAGCGGCAGCTTCCCGTTACAAGCTGATGGTAGTGTTACCAATGGTGGTGCCAACCCATTCAACTTTAACCCGTTCAATCCTGTTCGTCGTGCTGTTGAACGTTTCAATGCTGGTTTCAGTGGATATTATGAAATTGCTGAAAACGTAGAGATTTATGGTGACTTTGGCTTTACTCAAAGTAATTCACCACAAATCATTGCGCCATCTGCTGCCTTTAACGCAGCGGTTAACCAAGTTGGTTGTGATAATCCTCTACTTACACCTGAACTACTTGCAGCTGTTTGTGGTGTGCAAGATGCGGATGGTAACTTCTCACGTGACCTCGACAATGATGGTTTCGCGCAAGTTCAGGTTCGTCGTCGTTTTGTTGAGGGCGGTGGTCGTACTGATGACCGTACATTGACAAACTTCCGCGTTGTTGGTGGTTTCAGAGGCACTATTCAGGATAATTTTGAATGGGATGTTTTTGGTCAATTTGCCAATACTTCTCTGAACCGCTTGCAAACCAACCAGGTTACACTAACCCAGTTAGAGCAATCACTTGATATCGTTGCAGACGAAGACGGTAACCCAGTTTGTCGCTCCGCTCTAGACGGTAGCGTGCCTGACTGTTTGCCATTTGTATCTGCGTTTGATCCTTCATTGACATCAGACCCAGGCCTACCGGCTTTTGTTGATACTCCAACGCTAACACAAGGTGCTATCCAACAAACAGTATTTGGTGCTACAATCAGTGGTGACCTTAGCGAGTATGGATTGAAAAGTCCGTTTGCTGCTGAAGGCGTGAGTGCATTACTCGGCGTAGAATATCGCCGCGATCAGCTGCAAACACAGGCTGACGGAACCAATCAGGCTGGATTGCTTGTTGGTGCGGGTGGTCCTATCCTGCCAACGAATGGTGCAACGGAAGTTTATGAATTCTTCCTTGAAACTTCTATCCCGTTGATCTCTGATCTGCCATTTGTTGAGCAACTCAACATTAGTGGCGCTTACCGTCGTTCAGAATATTCATCTAATGATATTTTGAATGGTATTAGTGGTGGTAATTTCGGAACAAACACATTCTCAGCAGGTATCTCATGGGTGCCGATCGAGGATCTTCGTATTCGTGGTCAGTTCCAGCGTGCGATCCGTGCACCTAATGTTGGTGAACTGTTCTTACCAACGAATACTAACCTGACCACATTGACTGACCCATGTTCTGGTACACCAGAGCAGATGGCGGAACGTGGTGATACTGCAACTGCAGCCCAGTGTGCTAATACCGGATTGCCAACGAACCTGTTTGGTTTGGTTACTCAGGACTCTGGCCAGTTAAACACTCAAATTGGTGGTAATGCTAATCTAACACCTGAATCATCTGATACCTTTACAGTTGGTGCAGTTTATCAGCCTAGCCAGGTTGAAGGCTTGACGATCTCAGTTGATTACTTTGACATCGATGTTGAAGATATTGTTGGCTCGATCCCAGCGGCTCAAATTCTTGGTGACTGTCTCTCAACAGGAAACCCGGCATTTTGTGACCTCATCACACGTAACCCTGATGGCACGTTAACAAATGATGGGTCGTTCATTGAGGCCAACTCTCAGAATATCGCTTCCCGCGCAACATCTGGTATCGATGCACAAATTGCATACTCTTATGATACAGGTGCATGGGGTTCGTTGAATTGGAATTATAACTCAACATACCTGTTTTCCGATGAAACGACTTCATTCGAAGGTGCAGATACATTTGATTGTGTTGGATTTTTCTCAAATGCTTGTGCTAATCCTTCCTTTGACTATCGTCATGTATTGACAACGACTTATGAAACTCCTTGGAATATTCGCGGATCATTGATCTGGCGTTATTTCTCCAATGTTGATCAGGCCGTTGATCTAGTGGATGGCGTATTCACGTCAGCGGATCCAGAGACTACTTTTGCTGCCGAGCTTGGTAGTGTAAGTTATCTTGACCTGGCACTCTTCTGGGATGCTACCGAGAATGCAACACTGCGCTTTGGTGTTAACAATGTGTTGGACCGTGACCCACCAATCGTTCCAACATTTGACACAACGGTTAACAATGAAGCGAATACTATTGCTGGTGTCTTTGACGCTGGTGGTCGCTTCATCTTTGTTGGTGCGAACATCCGCTTCTAATCCAACTAAAGACGTAAAATTTGGAAAGAACCCCGCACATGCGGGGTTCTTTTTTTGTTTATGGTGGTTATTATTGTGGTATTCTAGATTTTACATTGAGCTTGGGAGCAAAACGGATGACCGATCAAAAAGCTAAATCCGACCGTGTGGTTGAGCATTTTCCGAAAGGGTTTTGTTTAATTCTATCTCTGGCTTGTATCGCCTCGATTTCTTTTCCTGAAAAAGCAACTGCGATGCAAAACATGGAGGCTGTCAGGGCCTGTCGTTCTATAGAGGATGTGAGTTCACGTCTGGCATGTTTTGATAGGACTAGTGCTCCAGCTTTGGCGTCATCGGCTCAGATAACGACGGCGCCCGATCCCTCGACAACAACTCTTGCCCCAGCTTCCCCTGTTGCGCAGCCGATAAATCCTGAGGTTGCCCCCGATACACAATTTGCTCCCGTTATAAGAAGCAAACGTGCTGCTGTTGCAGAGCCCGAGGGGGCATCGGTTACGAAATCGGTTTCATCAGCTGATGATAGTTTTGGAGCAGAGACTTTAAAGAAAAACCGAGACAAGAAGCCTCGGCTCTTGGTCAATAGGGCGGTGAGTTTTGAAAAAAACCGCCTTGGAAAATTGACGATTACCCTCGAAAATGGTCAGGTCTGGAAACAACTCAGTTCGGATACGAATAAATTATATCTTCCCAAAAAGTCGAAAGACGGGGTTGATATCACCATCAAAAAAGGTGCTGGCGGAGCCCATTACTTGCGGGCTGGAAAGTCTAAACGGCCAATATTAGTGAGACGGATAAAGTAATTTTCATCACCATGTCGGTCAATCTTGTTTCAGGGCGTAAAGCCAAGGCTTTAAAATTCATTCGATAAGTGGTAGCTTTTTCACACATACCAGCGGTATGTGTGAAAAAGAGTATCGAGTTATGACTTTGAATGAATCTTCGCCAAAACTGCAAAAATCGCAGGTAACCCGCACTTGCTTGATAAAGGCCGCGCGCAAGAAGTTTACCGAGGATGGTTTTGCTAACACAAGCCTTAACACCATTGTTGAAGAGGCTGGTGTAACAAAAGGTGCATTGTTTCATCACTTCAAAGACAAAATCGCCTTGTTTTATGAGGTCTGGCTCGAGCTTGAAAATGAAATGAATGATGAGGCCAACAAGGTCGCAATCGAAGCTTCAAAGGCGGCCGGACGAGAAAAACCCTATGCCGGATTTATCGCGGGATGCGGGGTCTATTTTGATTATGCGGCAAGAGATGACTATCGACGTATTGTCATGGTGGATGGAACTTCCATACTGGGGGACTATGAGTGGCGCCGTCTTGATGCTGCTATGGGGTTTATCACAATTGGCGAGGGGCTTAGGGCGCTTTATGGGATGGGTGCGATCCGCACGCCGCCTACAAAAGCGTTGATCGTTATGATTCAGGGTGCGGTTTATGGGGCTGCTCATGCAATCGCTAGGGGAGAAGAAGGTATTCACAAAGAGGATTTATTATTCCGGATCGAAAGCACTCTGCGTGTTTTATAGGCGAAAGTGCTGGAATCCCCTTAAGCGGGTAAATATGAAGCCAGCCTGCATAGGCTTGATTCCAGGACAATGAGAAAAACTTCTTGCGACCTATCTACTTTGTTTTGGCGCTGACTTATTGAGGATGCTTTCTCTGTATCCCATTGATTAACCATAAAATATTTTTTTGTTGGCGGTTTGTGCAAAATACGCCATCAATGTAATATAAAAGTTCAGTGTAAAAATAGAATGCGGGCAGACTTAGGTTTGCGCGACTCAAAACTCAAATTTTATGGAATTTAGCACCGACTTTAAGAAAATTCCGAGCAGTTAGAAAGTCCCTTCTTTAGGGCGGGAGTGTAGACATGAAGGTTTATTTATCGCCAAGAGCACGGTTAGCCGCGCTGGCTCCTATTGTAATTCTGGTCTTTCTGGCAGGGTGCGCGAGTAATCGTTCATTTGGTGCCAATGTTGATGACTTTAATGCGGACGCTTCTTTAAAGCGCATCCTCTTGGTAAACCGCGAGCATGATTATTCAGATATAGATATCACGGTTTTTGAGGGGCGCGTTATGCTCACCGGTACCATGCGCTCCCCTGACGGACAGACAAAGCTTGTTGAAAATGCGTTTAGAGCGCCCAATGTTATACAGGTCATTGACGAGACGGTCCTGAACAACAAAACCCCCTTTAAACAGGGCGTAACTGATGGCCGAATAGATCAAGCCTTGAAAGCGCGCTTGATTACTGATCGGGGCATTACCAGTCGCAATTTCAAAATTGCTGTTTCTGCGGGTACAACCTACCTTATTGGCGTAGCCCGGGATGAGGAAGAGTTGGTCCGGGTTCTCAACCACGCCAAATCCACGAGCGGTGTGCGCCGTGTTGTCAGTCATATCTTATATCAAGATGACCCCACCCGTTTTGCCCGTACCCATAATTAGGCAGTCCTCTCGTAAAAATGATGGACCTCTTTGAGCGGGACAAAGGCTGCTCAATTGCATATGCCTGATCTAGCGTCTATGTAGGCCTACGGGCGGACTGCGCGAAAGGAGCCCCAATGCCTTTAAGAATTGCTGTGCAAATGGATCCTATTGAAGATGTGCAGGTTGACGCTGATACGAGTTTTGATATGGCCCTGGAGGCATTTGGCCGGGGCCATGAAATATGGGTTTATCAACCTGAGGACCTTGTTTTTCTTGAAGGCCGTGTTAGCGCCCACGCAAAAAAGATAGCCAGCCTCGCGCGCAAACAGGGTGAGCATGTTATCCTTGAGCCTCGCACCTTTCTGGACCTCCACACAGTTGACGTGGTTCTAATCCGTCAGGATCCGCCGTTCGATATGGCCTATATAACGGCGGCTCAATTTCTTGAGCGTCTGCAGCCCGATGTGATGGTGTTAAATGACCCGCAAGGTATTCGCGATGCCCCGGAGAAGCTTTTTGTTACAGATTTTCAGGACCTGACCCCGCCAACCTTGATCACCCATAGCCTTGAGGCTGTGCGCGATTTTCGCGCTCGCCACGGTGATATTATTCTTAAACCTCTGTACGGAAATGGCGGCGCCGGTGTTTTTCGTGTTCGCGCCGATGACGGGAATTTTAATACGATTGTTGAACAGTTTCTCGAACATTACCGCGAACCGATGATTGCGCAGAAATATTTAAGTGCTGTAACCGCAGGTGATAAACGCATAATCCTCCTCGATGGCGAGGCCGTGGGTGCTATTAATCGTGTTCCGGCAAAAGGAGAGACGCGATCAAATATGCATGTAGGCGGTCGCCCTGAAGCCATAAGTTTAAGCGCAAGAGATGAGGAGATTTGCCGGAAAATTGGTCCTCACTTGAAAGAGCGTGGCTTACTGTTGACGGGTATTGATGTCATCGGTGACTGGCTAACCGAAATTAATGTCACCTCACCCACTGGTGTTCAGGAGGTGCGCAGGTTTGGCGGCGCAGATATTTCTTCCCTTTTATGGAACTGGGTCGAAAAGCATCGCTAAGCGACCTCTTCAAGGCAGTCGACGCAAATTCAAGATGCAACCAAAAAGCGAAGAGGCAATCGCGAGCTATCTCTTCCCCCTTAGAGATTTTTTCGCTACAAATGGAAGTAATAAATGGGTTGGTCTGCTCTTGTAAGGCTCCTTAATTCACTGCAAGTATTACTGATTATAGAAGGTATGGACTGGTGAGACTACGTGAAAGCAACCGAGAATCAAATAGGTCTGTGGTCCTTAGCAACTAATAGAGTTTTTCTTTTATGGGTTTGATAGACCGATATATATTGCGTGCAGTGGTAACGCCTTTGGTTTTGGCGCTTTGCATTGCGGCGATGCTTCTTCTGCTTGAGCAAATGCTCCGTCTATTTGATTTTGTTCTTGCCGAACAGGGCCCGGTTGATGTGGTCTGGCGGATGCTTGCAAATTTGGTTCCCCACTATTTGGGACTGGCATTACCGCTCGGGGTTTTTCTCGGGATAATGTTGGCTTTTCGACGCCTCTCCTTGTCGAGTGAGCTCGATGCAATCAGCTCTAGTGGTATTTCCTTTGCCCGTCTTTTACGACCAATCTATGGGCTGGTTTTAATATTGTTGGTATTTGATTTTCTGTTGGTTGCTTTTATTCAACCCTATGGCCGTTACCAATATGAGCAAATCCGCTATGACGTAACGAGCGGTGCTTTCGGGATTCGCATTCAGTCGGGAGAGTTTATTCAGCTTGCAGACGGCGTGACAATACGCTTTGGTGCAATCAATGGCCAGACCCGTGAAGCACAGGATGTTTTTCTCGAGCGCATTTCAAGTGATGGAACCCGCAACACGATTGCATCAGAACGGGGAACCCTCTCGGCAACGCCAGATTTGCGAAAACTAAATATGAAGTTGATGGATGGGCGAAACATTACCCTTGATAAAAATAATATCCAGATACAGGCGCTAAACTTTGATACATTTGATACAACCCTCGATTTGCCAGCCAGCTCGGTTTTCAGAAGTCGCGGCGCAGATGCTCAAGAAGCACTATTCACAGAGCTTTTAACCACCGTTCAGGAGGGTAAAACCGGAAGCAGGGAGAAATACAATAATTATCGGGCTGCTCTGCATTGGCGTTTGATGCAGCCTTTGAGTTTTCTAATCATACCAATTCTGGCTGTGGGTATGGGTGTCACGGGGCGCAGACGCGCTTCAAATGTTAAACCGATCTTGGGGATCGCCATTCTGATAGCTTTTCATGAAATCGTTCAGGAGTGGGGGCAGGTAATGGTTGCGGAAGGAAACTCTTCACCCTATTTGACCATTTGGGTGCCCTACGCACTTTTTGGTCTGTTGAGTTTTTATTTGTATACACGCTCTATTGATCAGGCGAAAAGTGCCAGACTTATGGGACGCAATCAGACCAAACCTATCCGTGTTGCCGTTGCCCAGGATAAATTAGCCCATGCTAAAATCGGCGGTGTGACCAACCCTCGTAAGGGTACTATTGATGGGTCGCTCACGACCGATGGTGGTACGCAATTTGACACCGACTTTGACGTGCTTAAGCGAGATCATTGATGAAACTTATTGATGGTGTTTTTACCGCTTATGTCGGAAAATTACTGCTGGTGCGGTTTTTACTGCTACTTAGCGTGATTACGATTATCTGGCAGATGCTGGATCTTCTCAATTACTCTGACGATATCATGGCTGCTGAAAGCGCCACGGCAAACTCCCTATTATATTATATAAGCTTAAGTGCCCCCCAGATAATCAGTCAATTTATCCCTTTTGCTGCTTTGTTATCAATTGTCTTCACCTTAACCAGCCTATCCATGTCGAGTGAAATTACAATTATGCGTGCCGCGGGTATGTCAGTTAATCGTGTGCTTTTTCCCATCGGTTTGGTCTGTCTTTTTATTGCTGTTGCGCACTTTGCCTTTCAGGAGTTCATGGCTGTGGGCTCGGCGCAGCGCTTGGAATATTGGCGGGCCAATGGGTATGAAAAAGATCTTCCGCCAAGTGGTACGAGCCGCACGGACATAAGACTATCGTTTGAGAATAGTTTTATTGAAGCCAAAAGTGCGAGGCGAAGCGCTAATAAAACAACTCTAAACGATGTGACCATCTATACCCGCGAAGGCGCATTGATTGAAGAAGTGATGATTGCGGATACCGCACTCTATGAAAATGAGCAGTGGTATCTTGAAAATGTTCGTCACTTGGACCCGAATACCCAGCAGGTCATCACTAATTCTCGTGAAAAATGGGCCGTTGACTTTAAACCCGAGTTTTTATTTTCCCTGACTCTAAACCCTGACCGAACGAGCCTGAGAGAGTTGCGAGATAAAATTAATCAATTGCGCAATGATCAGGTGGAAACCCGCTCGGAAATGACCTCGTTTCTGGGGAGGTTTTCTAGGCCTCTGGCGACACTCATCATGCCGCTTTTGGGGGCGATTGCGGGATTTGGTATTCACCGACAAGGGGTGATGTTGGCGCGCGCCATTAATGGCTCGGTTTTGGGTTTTAGTTATTTTGTTGCCGAGAATATCTCACTGGCTTTGGGCAAGCTCGGTGTCTTGCCGGCCATAATAGGGGCTTTCTTCCCATTTCTCTTGTTTCTGGTGGTTGGATTTGCGATCGTTCTGGCGATGGAATCCAAATAATAGGCCATAGGCTTTTGTTTTGATTATCGACTTATTTGGCAAAAGATCGGCATTCATAAATATCTTCGACTTTTACGATATAAATCACTACATATTTCCCAATGAAACAGTATCCCAATGA
>CAYMPJ010000001.1:138946-287769 GCA_964392325.1 uncultured Caulobacterales bacterium | reverse complement strand
CGACTTTTACGATATAAATCACTACATATTTCCCAATGAAACAGTATCCCAATGATAACCTCGAAGGCGATGTGCCTTTACCTGAGGAGCTTCAGGCCCCCAAAGTCATTTCTTTGGGCTGTCGTTTGAACGGCTATGAATCCGAAGCGATGCGTTCTTTGGGAGCGCGAGCAGGTCTTGGGGATTCGGTAATTATCAATTCTTGCGCTGTGACTGGCGAGGCGATGCGCCAAACCCGTAAGACTATTCGCCGCGCAATAAAGGAAAACCCTCAATCGCGCATTATTGTTACGGGGTGTGCGGCGCAACTGGAGTCAGATGAGATTGCCGGAATTGATGGGGTGGATGCGGTAATTGGTAATCACGAAAAGCTTCTTCCGAAAACCTGGAGTGATTTGCATAATCAAGCACGATTTCAAAAGGGTGCTGCGATCGACGCCGGGAACGTGCCCGCGATTCAGGGTGATGCTTCGCCGATAGTGATGGTCAACGATATTATGGCGGTGCGTGAAACAACACCGCATATGATTGATGGTTATGGAGATCGGGCACGCGCCTTTTTGCAGATACAAAATGGCTGTGATCATCGGTGTACATTTTGTATCATCCCTCATGGACGTGGCAATTCTCGCTCTGTAGCGATTCCAAAAATAATTGAGCAGGCTCAGCGCTTGGTCGATGCGGGACATAAAGAGCTCGTTCTGACCGGTGTTGATATTACCTCTTATGGCGGCGATCTGGAGGGACGGCCCACGCTTGGGCATGTTGTTGAAAGTTTGCTAGACTCGGTAGCCGGATTATTTCGCTTGCGTCTCTCTTCTATCGATGGGGCCGAAATTGATGATCTTTTGTTTAGTCTGATTACGAATGAAGAGCGTGTTGCGCCCTATCTTCATCTCTCCTTGCAGTCAGGCGATGATATGATCCTCAAGCGAATGAAGCGACGTCACACAAGAGAAGATGCAATTGAATTTTGCAATCGCGCGCGTCAACGGCGTCCCGAGATAGCATTCGGCGCAGATATTATTGCTGGCTTTCCAACGGAAACAGAAGAAATGTTCCAAAACTCTTGCAACCTTATAAGGGATGCAGGTTTGAATTATGTTCATGTTTTCCCTTACTCTGCGCGTGAGGGAACTCCGGCAGCGCGCATGCCGCAAATTGAACCCCCTATTATTAAAGAGCGTGCGGCGAGATTACGGGGCTTGGCGCATGCCGCTTCTTCTGATTTTTTGCAGGGGCTGGTTGGAACTCACCATCTTGCGATTGCCGAGAGCGGCGCACGGGCGCGGCTGGGGAATTTTGCATCTGTTCATCTTGAAGAAAAATTTGAACCGGGCGTAATTTTGGATGTGGTCATTACAGGATGTAATGAAGAGCCAAGAGGAAGTTACCTCACCGCTGATATACTTTCATCAAACTAGGGGCGCATAAGAACGATTATGGCAAAAGGTTTTTTCTCAGGTCTGTTCGGCCAAAAAGATAAAAAAGGCGAGAACAAGAAAGACGAAGGTCAGAAAGATATCGTTGAAAATGACGATAGCTCCATTGATGCTTTGTCAGAGGTCGACCCCGAAAAAGAGGTTTTGTTAAAAGATCTGCCATCATCACCAGAACCTGTAGATCCCTCTCCATCACTCGATGAAAATGTTCAGCAAGAAACTCATGGGGAGGCGCGGCTAGATCAGTTTGATGAGGATGTCCAAAAAGCGCCGAACGATAGCGGTGAACCCGGCCTTGAACAAGATAAGAGCGACGACCAGGTAGATCAACCCCCCGCTGAACACCCCCCTTTAGAGCAAGCAGTACCACAAAAAAAACGAGGCCTTTTTGCTCGCCTGAAGGAGGGATTATCAAAAACATCCACGCAGCTCACTGACGGCGTTACATCGATCTTTACCAAGAAGAAGCTGGATGATGAGATGCTCGAAGAGTTGGAAAATCTTCTTATCAGCTCTGATCTGGGTGTAAGCGCAGCCGCACGCATTACCGAAGAGCTTGCGAAAAATAAATTCGATAAGGAAGTAACCCATGAGGAGGTCCGAGAAGCGTTGGCAACGGATATCGCTGCGACCCTTCTCCCTTATGAGAAACCCCTCACAATTGACGCAACCCAGCGCCCGCATATTATTTTAATGACTGGCGTAAACGGCGCGGGCAAAACAACGACCATTGGTAAGCTGGCCTCGATTTTTAAAGCGCAGGGTAAAACGGTTATGTTGGCGGCTGGAGATACGTTCCGGGCCGCCGCGATAGAGCAACTCACCGTTTGGGGTGAACGGACCAATACACCGGTGATTGCGCGCGCCGTTGGGGCGGATGCTGCTGGGTTAGCCTTTGATGCGATCAAGGAGGCTCAATCACAAAATATCGATGTGTTAATGATCGATACGGCTGGGCGGCTTCAAAACAAAACGCAATTAATGGATGAATTGGAAAAAATTGTACGGGTTATCGCAAAAATTAGTCCTGATGCCCCTCATGATACAATATTGGTGCTTGATGCGACTGTTGGTCAGAATGCACTTTCTCAGGTGGATGTTTTTCAAAAAACCGCAGGGGTTACAGGGCTAGTGATGACGAAAATGGATGGCACGGCGCGCGGCGGCGTCTTGGTCGCGCTCGCGGAAAAGTTTGGGTTACCTATTCATTATATTGGTGTTGGGGAAAGCGTGGAAGACTTGCAACCTTTCAGTTCAGAGCGCTTTGCCAAAGCGCTTACGGGCCTTGCCCAATAGGGTGCTTTTTCTCCTTAAAACAAATATTGACTGGGTTCTAAATCTTATCCATTTTAAATCGAAAAATTTCACAACGGAGCGGTTAGACATATTTTATGAGTGATTCTTCTGTACCCCCCCCTGATGCCTCTTCTCATAATGGATCACGTCTGGCCGGGCGTGAAAAAGCATTTGTCGATTTTGGCCCCCTCTTGGTTTTCTTCGTCGGGTATTTCGGGGGTAAGAAACTGGTACCATTGACCGGCAAAATACTCGGTCACGACTGGAGCCTGGCCGAAGGTGATCGCATGTATCTTGCTTTGGGCTTGTTTATGCCTGCATTTGCGATCGCGTTTATTTATTCTGTATGGAAGGAAAAACGCGTTGCGCCTATGTTATTGATCAGCGGGTTGATCATCGGCGTGATGGGTACATTAACACTGGTTCTAAAAGATAAGACGTTTTTTTATATGAAGCCAACCATGGTGAACCTGCTTTTTGCGGGGCTTTTAGGCGGCGGACTGGTGAAGGGGCGTAATTTTCTGAAAACCGCATTTGATGGTGCCCTGCAAATGAATGAGGCGGCTTGGCGAACCCTCACAATACGTTTCATAATCTTCTTTGCCGTAATGGCTTTACTGAATGAAGGCTTGTGGCGCTATTTAACGCGGGGGTGCGATATTACGGGTACTTCGGAGTGTTCCACGGAAGCAATATGGGTCAATACTAAAATCTTTGGATATACGTTGATTTCGATGATTTTTACGGGTTTGCAAGTCCCGTTCATCATGAAAAATAGTGTTGAACCGGACGAAACTGCGGATACAGACTAAACACTGAAGACGAGTTTTCGGTGTACTCAGCAGTTGGGTTGCGACAAAATGGCTAATCTGGAGCGCTAATAATAGCAAGAATGTTCAAATGGTGAACAAATCTTCGTTTCCCGTAAATCTGGAAATTATCCAAACTTTCGGAAGAAGGCGTACTGATTACACTTTTTTAGCACAAAGGGGCCTCGCATTGTTTCAGCTCTATAACTAATACGTTTATTGAATATTACCTTTGTGTGGGTTCAATATTCAAAAAAATTTCCATGGAATTATGTAAATTTCGCTCAGTGCCCTAATTGAATTATTTTCTAATAAGATGATGCATACAGACTTTGGGTGACTATTATTTGCAACAATCTTCCGTAAATTGATTAATATGCGACATTTATCATCACATTTAAGCGAGATAGTTGATTTTGGGTGGTGTTTGATGATGTTTCCGAGCTATTAAAATCTTCGCAAATATAACTTTCAGTACCATGCGGATTACGTTTTGACTTTTTTGCCGACTGACTTTATTTATGATTATTGTCTGTTTAGTGATGGTCTGCACGGATTATCCAGGGAAAACGGTCAAGTAAGATTTATATAAAGCAAAAAACACCCCAATTAACCTCATACCCCCAATAAGCTAAATTTATGGAGTACACTAATGGCTAGTTTCAGTTTAAAAAAATCACCAGGACATTTATTGCGTCGTGCCCAGCAATATTCGCACGACCTTTATTCAAACCATGTCGGTTCTTCAGGCCCAACACCGCGTCAGTTTGAGGTTTTGCACACTGTTGCAAAAAATGAAGGCTTGAGCCAAACCGATCTTGTGCAACATACAGGTATTGATCGCTCTACGCTTGCTGACATGATCGCCCGAATGATCAAAAAAGGTCTACTCTCACGTCAACGCACTAAAGCTGATGCCCGTGCTAACTCCGTGAGTATTACAGCTGCTGGTAAGCGTATGCTTGCATCGGCAACGCCTAAAGTTGCAAAAGCTGAAAATGAAGCCTTGAAAGTTTTACCTAAAACACAGCAAGCCGGCTTTATGAGAGCTCTGGAAGCTTACGCTACTGCTCTGGATGCTGCTGAAGCTGCCGCTTCTGCTCCTAAAAAACGTGCAACCAAGAAAAAAGCACCTGCCAAAAAGAAGAAAAAGGCACCTGCTAAAAAGAAAAAAGCAGCAAAGAAAAAAGCGGCTAAAAAACGTCGTTAATTCTCATGTCACTTTTGTGACCATATAATTGGTCATATATGTTTTAAAGATCAAGCACCGGTTCACGCCGGTGCTTTTCATTTTCTGCAGCTTAAAAAGTCTGCGAAGGTTTGGAAAAATCCCTGCATCACTTTAAAAAATAAATTTCAATGAGGATTTAGTTCAAACCAATTGGCCTATTTGTGAGATTGGAGAGAAATAGGGCGCGGTTCATGATGTCCAAGAGTTAGGGTGCGGTCATACATAACAAGCGCGGCTGCTAAGGATACATTGATGCAAAATTTTGTGGGGATTTTTACAATATGCGTGCACAAATTGGTTGCTTCCTCCGATAAAGACCCTTTTTCAGGGCCAAGAAGATAAGCTGCGTTAATAGGGTGGCGAAAGCTAGGCAAATTGATTGCCCGCTCATCCAGTTCCACACCGATGAGGGTGCACCCTTTAGGTAAAACCATTTCATCGAGGTTATTCCACTCATAGAGGGGCAAATGTTGATCACTTTTTGAGGTATCAGCGCGATCAATCATTTTTGCTCGATGGTGGGCCTTAATCGTAAAAGCAAAACTTGCCCCAAAGGCATGACCGGTGCGTAATACCGCGCCCAGATTCATCGCTTTGGAAATGCGCTCAACACCGATGCCAAAATATCCACGCATAGGGTTTCTATATCCTCATTCTTGCCTGAACGGTACAACCCGCTGTAGTGTTCATCATTAAAAGGGTGTTCATTATACTATGTCCCTAGTAGCAGAAACCGATATGAAAAACCAAACCTTCCCCACTCCCTATTTAAATCTTCTTTGTGTTGGCCAGATTGCCAATCTCCCGTCAAATAAACTCAACCGTTTAATTCGGCTCTTTTTGAGTATCATTGCTCTGTTTTTCTTAACGCCAGTCCTTGCTGATGATGATAAGGAGACTGACGAGAAAGAAGAGGAAGATACTATTGAAGAAATGGTGGCCGATTTTGAAAAAATTGAGGGACTTTTTACTCTATATCGTGATCCCCAAACTGGTGATTTGTATATGGAGATCACGAAGGAGCAATTGGGTCAGGAATTTATATCGGTTAGTTATTATGAAGATGGCTTGGTGGAGTCGGGCACTTTTCGGGGGATGTATGAGGCAGAACAAATAATTGAACCACGTCGTTATTACGACCGCATAGAATTTATTGAAAAAAGCACTGCCTTTTACTTCGACCCCGAGAGTAACCTCTATAATGCAAAGGAGGCCAATATTCCGATCTCGGTTATGGCGAGTTTATCGATTGAGGCGACAACGCCGTCAGATAAAGATGAAGGGCAAAAAAAGAGTAATCCCAATAAAAAACCCCAAGCTGATGAAGATAAAAAATCTGATGATAAATCCGGCGCACAATCGGCTGCCTCGACAATTGCAGGTGAGGGCAGTGACCGGGAAGAAGGAAATTCCCAAGAGCGTTACTTAGTAAGCGTAGATGATCTGTTTTTATCAGAAACCTTGCAGCAGCTCATTCCTTCACCAGGCTCGGACCGGGATATTGAGGAATTTTCGATAGGCTCGCTTTCATCTGAAAAAACCCGCTACGATGCGGTACATAATTATCCAGAAAACACCGATATCATCATAAATTACGTGTTTGATAATCCGAGCCCGAGCAGTGAGGGCGGAGATGCGGTCGTTGATGCGCGCACGACAACTTATAAAGTGCGTCACAGTCTGTTGAAAATGCCAGATATGAAGGTGGATGTTGCTAACGCCGCCTCTTCTTTTGAGCCACGTTTTGACGATTATCGCATTGGGTATTTTTTCAATCGTGTTACCGATTTAACATCTACGGAAACTGTAAATTATCGCGATGTGATAACGCGGTGGCGTTTGGAAAAGAAAAATCCATCTGCCCCTTTGTCACAGCCGGTAAAACCAATCACTTGGTGGATCGAGAACACAACCCCGCAGGAATATCGCAAAACCATTAAGGACGGCGTTCTTGCATGGAATGCGGCCTTTGCAAAAGCGGGTTTCCAAAATGCTATCGAGGTGAAGGTGCAGCCTGATAATGCCTCATGGGATGCCGGGGATTTGCGATATAATGTGCTGCGCTGGACTTCTTCGCCGAACCCGCCATTTGGTGGATATGGACCAAGCTTTACTAACCCACGGACAGGCGAAATTCTGGGCGCTGATATCATGCTGGAATTTGCATTTGTCACAAATCGTTTGCGATTTGAGGAGATATATAATCCCGGTATATCTTCCTCTCCCGGGACGGTGTTTCAAGTTCCTGAGCGCCACCGCTTTTGTAGCGCCGGGCATCATTTACAAATGGCAACGCAATTTGGCCGCACAGTTCTGGAGACAAATAGTGAGGCGCAATCTGTCAGTCAGCTGATTAAGGAGAGCCTTTATTATTTGGTTCTCCATGAGGTTGGCCACACATTAGGGCTTAATCATAATATGAAAGCCAGCACTCAATTCGGTCCGGAAGAGGTTCATAACAAGACGATTACAAACGGTGCGCCCACAGCATCGGTCATGGATTATCCGGCGATTAATATTGCCCCGCTTGGCATCGAACAGGGTGACTATTATATGCAGCGCCCCGGACCTTATGATGAATGGGCTATTGAATTTGGATATCGCCCAAATCTGGAAAATGAAGAGCGCACAAAATTGCTTGGCCGGGCGCATGAAAAAGGCCTTGCCTTTGGTAATGATACGGATGATATGCGTGCGCCGGGCTCTGGTATCGATCCCAGAGTTAATATTAATGATATGTCTTCAGATCCGGTTGTTTATGGAGTTGAGCGGATTGAGTTGATCCGTAGTTTGTTGCCTGATCTTGTGGAGAAATATTCAGATCGGGGGAGTTGGCAAGACCTATTAACGGCTTATTTGGTGATCACCCGGCAGCATGGGGAGATGGCGAATATTATTTCCCGCCAGGTTGGCGGCGTTCTAGTTGAACGTTTATCCCCTGCGCAGTTGCGCCCCTCCGAACAGTCAAAATCCTCCGTTCGCAATAATAGGCTGGGCGAAGAACTTGATACGCCAAAAGCCCCCTATTTACCGGTGTCCCGGGCAAGCCAAAAACAGGCTATGCGTGCGCTCGCTCAATATGTTTATGATCGCAATGCTTTTACTCTCCCTGCAAGCCTGGCCCAGCGCCTGCAGCCACAAAGGCGCGGGTTTGATTTTGATGAGACGACGGAAGATCCAAAAATCCACGAACTGGTTCTGACGATCCAAAAATCGACCCTCGATCATCTTCTCCATCCGGTGGTACTGGACCGCATGACTGATTCTGCACTCTATGGTGGGCGATATGACCCAGCAGAAATGATGCTTGATTTGAATAGGGCTATTATCGGAAATGATCTTAAAGCCAACCCCAATGGGTTTCGCCGCAATCTGCAAATCGCCTATCTCAGGCGACTTTCCTACATAATTGATCATCCCGCTTACTCCGCGTCTGCTAGCAGCGCCGCATTGGCCGCTATTGAAGAGGTAAAGGGTCGTTTCGGGCTGTTTGATTTCACTCTGACGCCAACGACAAAGGCTCACCGCTTGCAGGTGAAGCGGATTATCTCTGGAATTGAATAGATGAGGGGTTATGTGGGAGCGGGAACTGCCCGGTAGAGGCTTAATTCTCGAAGATGTTTGCCTATAATCCCTTGACGCGATGCGGGCGAATGGCTAAAACCCGCCATCTTATAAAACCGGGCGACAGAAACCGGGGTAAAAAAGGACACTGGCGCGTATAAATCGCGCTGATAGAAAGTCGAACTCATGTATGCAGTCGTAAAGACGGGCGGCAAGCAATATCGCGTTGCCAAAGATGATATCATAAAAGTAGAGAAGCTTGAGGGCACTGATGGAGATCAGGTGGTTCTTGAGGATGTTCTCATGGTCGCCAATGGCGGCGATGTTACTGTTGGTGCCCCATTGGTTGATGGCGCAAGCGTATCGGCACAAATTCTAGAGCAAACCCGCGCGGACAAGATTGTTATCTTTAAAAAGCGGCGTCGCCAGAATTATCGCCGTAAAAAGGGCCATCGCCAGCATCTGACCGTTCTTAAGGTCACGGATATTCTAACTGGCGGTGCCAAGCCTTCAAAAGTGGCTGCTAAGCCAGCGCCTAAGAAGGAAGCTCCGAAAGATGCAGCTCCCAAGAAAGAAGCACCGAAAAAGGCGGCCCCAAAGAAAGAAGCGGCTCCAAAACCAGCGCCAGCTGGAGAAGTTACTGAATCTGCGCCCAAGCAATATGATAGCGCACCAGCACAGGTCGACGATTTGAAGTTGATTAAGGGTGTTGGCCCCAAACTTGAAGAAACCCTCAATGAGCTGGGTATTTACACCTTCGAGCAAATCGCTGACTGGAACGCGGAAAATGTTGCTTTCGTTGATGCTCGCTTGAAGTTCAAAGGCCGTATTGAGCGGGATGACTGGATCAGCAAAGCCAAGGTTTTGGCTAAAGAGAAGAAATAGATATTGTTTTTTAAGGCCGTGTGGGTAAGTATTGCGGCAAATTAGGAGTTTTTCCAATGGCACATAAAAAAGCAGGTGGTTCCTCGCGTAATGGTCGCGATTCAGCTGGCCGTCGATTAGGTATCAAAAAATATGGCGATGAAGCTGTTATCCCGGGAAACATTATTGTTCGCCAGCGCGGTACGAAATATCACCCGGGCGAAAATGTCGGTATGGGTAAAGATCACACAATCTTTGCTAAAATTGATGGCAAAGTCAGTTTTCGTACCAAAGCCAAAAACCGTACCTATGTTTCTGTGGTGCCGGTAACTTTAGCGGCTGAATAAGCGCTCGCTTTAAAAGCTGAATTGAAATGGCCCGCAATGCGGGCTATTTTTTTATGTCTATGGATCAGATTTTAAAAACCAAGCGGCTGGAATTGCGCCCGTTTAAACGCAGTGATATCGCCGATTTTCAAAAAATCACAGATGATTATGATATTTTGAAAATGACGGGTACCCTCGGGTCTCCCTATACCCTCGAGATGGCGACAACAAAAGTCACGGAAATGATGGCGATTGACCCGTCGCTGGGAGGAGCTTTTGCCATTATTTCGAACGAGAGTTTGATAGGCTGCATAACATTAAAAAGAAAAGAGCAAGAAACCATCTTTGTACTTGGTTATCATATTGGCAAAACCTCTTGGCACAATGGATATGCAAGCGAGGCTGTCAAGGCAATTATCGATTGGTGTTTTAAGAATTGGGATAAGAACATAACAATCAGTGCCGGACACTTTGCAGACAATCCGGCGTCCGGCCGTGTCTTGGAAAAAGCAGGATTTATAAGAAAGAAAAACAGGTCTGAGGTTTATTGCACCACTCGGGGGCAGCACCTTCCCTCTATAGATTATGAATTGATATATAATCAGTGGATAGGCGAAAGTTAGACATTAGCTATTGAGCGCAATAATCGCATCAACATCGCGCCAATGGGACAAATCACGCTGCATTAGGTCTTCGCAAAACCCAATATCCTCAGAGTATATATCGACCAGCGCGCGAATGGCCTCTTCAGGGATAGGGGGCAGCGTGTCCACGTTAAAGCTCTTTTGAGAACTTGCTTTCGAATGAACCGGTTTTTTGAATTTGTAATTTTTATAACTTGGCCCGTCCGGATCAAAATCCAGCCCAAGGCGTTCACAAACCCCTCCAAAATAGGCGCGGGTGTCTGCAACCATGTCGTCATATAGCGTTGTGATAAGGCCTTCTTTGGGAAAGATTGCTTGCCATTGCAAATAATGTCTTTGGTAAAACCCAAGATCAACGATGCCCCAGTTAGAGTCTGTATCCAGCGGGCTTTGCCCTTCGGGAATTCGACCCCGCATATAGTGATGGTGATAGGCCGATATTGCCCGGTCGACAGGGTTTCGTAAACTCAGGATAATCCGGATGTCGTTTCCGAGTGTACTGGCTATCAACTCTGGAATATTCCACAATATATTTTTAGGGCTATACTTGTTGGAGGGGTCGCGCGCCCAGAAATAGCCCGGGGTTGCCTCGCCAATATAACGCTGATCACCGGCATTTTTAAAATTTTCAGCATAGGCAGCAAGTTGTTCGTCGGAAACCGTGTCCTTACCGATAAAAAAGCTCAGTTCTTTATCCTCGGCCATGAATATATCTGGATGTAGGGAGAGAAGCTGAAACAAACCCGTGGTCCCGCTTTTCTGGGCGCCAGCCACAATCAGGTTTGGAAGTTTCATATATCCTCGTTTGAGAAAAGCCTATATCGGTGAGTGATGCTTGGTGCATTGACGAAGCGTTCTCATGATATAGCTCTCGTCAATAAAAAGGAAGGCTAGAGTTGCTCTACCCTCAAAAGCCTAACTGGAGAGCTTCATAAAAAGTTGAACCATAAACCCGCTCTAGATTCCTTCTTAAGCGATATCTGGCTCCCCATAAGCGCATCAAGCATCTTTCTAGCCTTTTCTTATCGGCATATTTCTGGGGTCGGTATGGGGCAAAGCCGTCGATATCGACGGGGATTTCCCGGTCATTCTTACCCGCGACAATTTTGTCCTTTTGAAGTTAAAAACCCGTGCCTGTGGGGCTGGAAACTGGTTGCAAGGAGTGCTATGCCCCGCACAACTTTTCTTTCCACCCGTTGGTGGGCCGATCCTTGTCGCTTCAGATAGGGTTTATACTAAAAAGGAATACCAAATATGAGCAACGAAGGCCGTATTAGCCAGGTTATTGGCGCTGTTGTTGACGTGACATTTGATGGGGACCTCCCCGGCATTCTGAATGCATTGGAAACCGAAAATAATGGCAATCGTCTGGTGCTCGAAGTGGCACAACATCTTGGTCAGAATGCTGTGCGTACCATCGCGATGGACTCGACTGAGGGTCTCGTGCGCGGCGCCGTTGTACGCGATACTGGCGATGCGATCCGCGTACCTGTTGGTGAAGGCACACTGGGCCGGATCATGAATGTAATTGGTGAGCCTGTAGACGATGCCGGGCCGATCCCGCATACTGATAGACGTGGCATCCATCAGGAAGCCCCTCCTTTTACGGAACAATCAACAGAAGCTGAAATTTTAGAGACCGGTATCAAGGTTGTGGATTTGCTCTGCCCTTATGCTAAGGGTGGTAAAATTGGCCTCTTTGGCGGCGCGGGTGTTGGTAAGACGGTTTTGATCATGGAATTGATCAATAATATCGCCAAAGCCCATGGTGGATATTCTGTATTTGCCGGCGTTGGTGAGCGGACCCGTGAAGGCAATGACCTTTACTGGGAAATGATCGAATCCAATGTGAACATTGACCCAAAAGAAAATGATGGCAAAACGGAAGGCTCTAAAGCGGCCCTCGTTTATGGTCAGATGAACGAGCCTCCGGGTGCGCGGGCGCGTGTGGCCTTGACTGGTCTAACCGTTGCGGAAGATTTCCGTGATAAAGGCCAGGACGTTTTGTTCTTTGTTGATAATATTTTCCGCTTTACACAAGCTGGTTCCGAAGTGTCAGCGCTACTTGGGCGTATCCCATCTGCGGTGGGATATCAGCCAACATTGGCGACCGATATGGGTCAGCTACAAGAGCGTATTACAACAACAACCAAAGGCTCGATTACATCGGTGCAAGCGATTTATGTGCCTGCGGATGATTTGACCGACCCTGCACCAGCGACTTCCTTCTCCCACCTCGATGCGACAACCGTGTTGAACCGGGCAATCTCTGAAAAAGGGATTTATCCGGCGGTGGACCCGCTCGATTCAACATCGCGTATTCTTGATCCGCGTATCATTGGTGATGAGCATTATGAAGTTGCCCGGGATGTTCAAAACATCCTTCAGCAATATAAATCCCTGCAAGATATTATTGCGATCCTTGGTATGGACGAGCTTTCTGAAGAAGATAAGCTGGTTGTGGCACGTGCGCGTAAAGTGGAGCGCTTCTTGTCACAACCATTCTTCGTGGCCGAGATATTTACCGGTTCACCGGGTAAATTGGTTTCTCTTGCGGACACCATTAAAGGCTTTAAAGGCCTCGTTGCCGGTGATTATGATCACTTACCAGAAGCTGCCTTTTATATGGTCGGCAATATGGATGAAGCAATGGAAAAAGCGGCCAAATTGGCAGCGGAAGCGGCGTAAGTCAGGTTTATGGCAGATAAACTTCATTTTTCCCTCGTTTCACCCGAGCGCGAGCTTGTCTCGAAAGAAGTCGACGCGGTTGATATTCCTGGCGTTGAGGGCTTGCTCGGGATTTTACCAAACCATGCGCCCTTCATGACAATTCTGGCGCCGGGTATTGTCATTTTGAAAAATGGTAATGAGCAAGAAAAATTCCTTGTGCGTGGTGGGTTTGCTGAAGTCACACCAGCCGGGTTGACGGTTCTTGCGGAAGAGGCAACACCAGTTACCGAGCTTGATAAATCCTCCATTGATGGGCATCTCTCCAGAGCCCGTGAAGAGTTAAGCGAAGCTGGTGATAATGCAGAAAAATCACTAGGGGCTCAACAGAATATTGAGTGCCTCGAAGAGTTGCAAAAATCCCTATAATTCCGAACTGTGTATTTGATGTTTCATAGTTTGGTAAATGCTCATTAGCGAAGTATGATCTGCCCAATCAGCAATTCTGCATAGATTGGAGATATGTCATGTCGTTAATATCTGATGGTTTCATCCGTGCTCTACCCAAAGCGGAATTACATTTACATATCGAAGGCAGCCTTGAGCCCACTCAGCTTCTGGCTTTTGCCGAGCGCAATAAAGTTGAAATCCCTTTTAAAACCGTAGATGAAGTGCAAAAAGCCTACGCGTTTAATAATCTTCAAGAATTTCTCGACATTTATTATCAGGGAATGAGCGTTCTTCAGAATGAAGAAGATTTTTACGAGCTAACAAAAGCGTATATGAAGCGCGTTGCACAAGATGGCTGTGTTCATGCCGAGATATTTTTTGACCCGCAAGGCCATACCGAACGCGGCGTCGCATTCGAGCCCGTTATCGAAGGAATTTTGCGTGGGCTTGAGGATAGTGAAAAAGAATTTGGCATTAGCAGTGAACTGATTTTATCGTTCCTCAGACATCTCTCGGAAGAAAGCGCATTTGAAACGTTGCATCAGGCAACCCCCTATCTTGATCGAATTTTAGGCGTAGGTCTCGACTCATCCGAGCTCGGTCATCCTCCTTCAAAATTCGAACGGGTCTTTACGGCAGCCAGGCAAAAAGGGTTGAAGTCATTTGCCCATGGCGGCGAAGAAGGGCCGCCCGACTATGTTAAAGAAGCACTCGACTTATTGAAAATAGACCGCCTCGATCATGGCAATAGATCATTGGAAGATGATGGCCTAATAACGCGGTTGGTTGAAGAAGAGATGGTTTTAACTGTTTGTCCCCTATCCAACCTAAAGCTATGCGTGGTTGATAGTTTAAAACAACATCCCTTAAAAAAAATGCTGGATTTGGGTTTAAAAGTGACGGTTAATTCTGACGACCCGTCCTATTTTGGTGGCTATCTGGCCGATAATTTTCGAGCAGTTACAGATGCACTCTTGCTGACAGGGGAGGACTTAAAGGTTTTGGCCCGCAATAGCATTTTAGGTTCTTACATGGATGAGAATAGAAAAACCAAATTGCTATTGCAGATTGATGAATGTGTCCTTTAGTAGGTATGCCCACTAAAGGACTTTTACATTAGAAGCGATATTTAACTCTGCCAATAAATTGACGCGGTGGGATTAAAATATCAGCAGATGCGCCAACGCCAAAAACATCGGTGAAGCGGGCATTTACACCATCATTATCGGTTAGATTGCGAACTGCAAACTCTACGCCGAATCCCGTTTTGTCATCATCATATGAGACAAAAAGATTGAGCTGGTTATAGGCCGGAACATCATCTGTGATTGGATTGTTGAATATGCGCTGTTCAAATGCGCCGCGTCTTACCCATTGGAAAGACCCAAAGGCTTCACCCCGTGTTAGGGGCAATGTGTAATTTAGTGAAACCGAGTTTGTAAAACGCGGTGTCTTGGCCAACTGGTTGCCATTAACATTTTCTAATTGAGCGAAACGAGCAGCTTCAATAACCGGTCCGAACAGGAATTCTCCCTGTCCCAAGAGGGCGTTGGTCGCATTATTCGCATTGACATTATCAAGAGCGAAGAAATCGTCGGTAATTTCAGCTTCCGTGTAGGCAACGTTTGCTTCAATTCTTAAGTTCTCGGTAAGCGCGACAAGAAACTCAGCTTCTGCGCCATAAATCTCACTTTCGGGAATCGAGTCTACACCGCCCTGAAATACATTCGGGTCAGTGGCTTGAAACTGCAAATTTGAATAATCATAGTAGAAAGCAGCTAGATTGGATCGTACCCGCCCCCCAACAAAATCACCCTTAAGACCAACCTCAAAAGCGTTCACGGATTCTTCCCCAAAAGTCGGTTGAACAACCGCAGGGGCCGCATCTCCTTCCAGACCAAATGTAAGATTAGCACCGCCGGGCTTGTTGCCGCGCGTATAGGATGCATAAAAAAGAGTCCCATTTTCGGTGAGGTACTCGATCGCGGCGCGGCCAGTAAAGGCCGTATCATTTTGCTCGGTCACAAAACCATCCACACCGTTTGGAAGGGTGAAGAAATTGAAGGTCTCGCTATCAACGCTATCATTTGAATAACGCACACCGCCGATGAAGCTCAGGCTATCCGTAATGCGATATGTGCCTTGTCCGTAGAAGGAGAAACTTTCACGAGAAAGAAAGGCTTCTGATTGAAACCCTAAATCTGTTCCTGCAGGCGCAAACCCAAAGAGGAAAGTTGGATCATTGGTATCGAATGGGTCAAAAATACCATTCGGTAGCGTCGCCGGATTGCCATTTTCACCAACCAGATCAAGGAGCTCGAAGAAAGTGAAATCGACATCTTCCTGAAAGTAGAAGGCACCAACAACCCAGTCGAGTTTGCCGAATAAGGATTCATTTGAAACGAGATTTATCTCCCCAACAATTGATTCAACCAATGAGCCATTATCAAGAATAAAACTTGAGACAAATGCATTGTTGCTTCTGTCATTATCTACCGCTTGTGCAATATCATTATATTGATAGCTACCAAGCGCTTTGATAGTGAATGCCGGTAATTCATAAGTTGCCACAGCACTATAAATATCTGAATCCAGTTCAAAATTACTGGGAGAGTCTTGTGCTAATTGCCGATCACCATTTTGATCGCGTAACGGTGTAGGATCAGTAAGACCAAACTGCGCTGCGCCGCTTGTGTTTTGGTCAAATTGTTGAGCGGTTAAATTGAGTTCAAAATTTTCGGTGGGTTGCCAACGCAATCTCGCGCGCCATGAAAAATTATCAAGATCATCAAACTCTTGTCCGATGGGGGATATATCGCCGAGAAACGCAAATTCTTCAAAGCCAATGACGTTCGTAAATTCTGCAAAATTCAGATTATTTGCCGTTGTCGTGACGTTGGTCGCTGTTCCATCCTGATTGACAAAATTAATAGATCCGCGAAGCGCTAAATTTTTGCTGAGGGGAATATTGAGCGTTGCACGGACATTAACGTGGTCAAAGCTACCATAAGCAATATCGGCAGCCCCTTCGAATTCATCAAAGCTTGGGGGTTTGGTCGTAACATTAATTGCACCGCCAATTGAGTTTTGCCCAAAAAGCGTGCCCTGTGGTCCGCGCAAAACTTCAACCTGTTCGACATCAAGAAAATCTGTTTTCAGAGCAAATTGCGAGGCAATATAAACGCCGTCCAAATGGAAAGAAACCGATGGATTTACGATATTGTTTTGGTTGCCCTCATTTCCAAGACCCCGGATGGAAATTACAGGTTTAAAAGATTCGCTGGTGTTGACGGTCAATCCTGGTGAGAGGGCGCTCAAATCAACGAAGCTGCGAACATTTTTAACATCAAGTGTACGTTCGGTTAGAACGGATACTGATTGTGATAATTCCTGTAAATTTTCATCACGCTTTTCAGCGGAGACGATGATCTCGTCAAAAATTTGATCATCTTGTGCTGTGGCATTATTTGTGATTGCGAGAAGCGATATACCGCTCAACAGAATAAAACTACAAAATCGCTGCATTTGGCAAACCATATTAAAACTCTCAATTTCCTTAAGTTAAATTTTGACTATTTTTTCTCAACCGATAAATGCGAACTTGGCGAGAAATAAAATTGCTAAAAGAGTGATGCCAATTGTTGAGCGATCAAATTTCCCAGCAAGAATTTTCATAGCGGCATAAGTGATAAAACCAAATCCGATGCCTGTTGCAATCGAATAGGTCAACGGCATTGTCACAGCGGTCATGATTGACGGAATGTATGTTGTCGGCTCATGCCAATCAATATTGGAGAGACTAGCGGTCATTTTACTGCCAGCATAAACCAGAGCCGCGCCAGTTGCGTAAGTCTGGATTGAACCGGCAAGAGGAGCGAGAAAAAGGCTAAATATAAAAAGTATAGCCACGACAAATGCGGTCATGCCGGTGCGACCACCTGCATTTACGCCCGCAACGCTTTCTACAAAACTGGTTGTTGAAGATGTACCAAAGCCCGCCCCCGCAACGGTCGCCAAAGAGTCGGCTGTTAGCGCACGGGAGAGATTTTTGACCCGGCCCTGTTCATCCACCAGACCGGCGGGCTGGGCAACGCCGACAAGGGTGCCCGTTGAGTCAAACAGATCAATAAATAATAGGCTGATAATGACCGATATGAGAGCAATATCGAAAGCCTCGATTATGTTAAGGGCGAGAAAGGTTGGTGCAATTGAAGGGGGGAGCGAGACAATACCATCAAATTTTGAGACTCCCATAAAATTTCCAAGAAGGGTGACGGCCAGAATACCCAGTAAAATCGCACCGGGTATCTTTCGGGCATCAAAGGCGGCTATTAAAATAAAACAAATAATGGCCAGCAAGACCGGTGTTTTAGTCAAATCTCCAACACCAACAAGAGTTGCCGGATTATCGACAACAATTCCGGTGCTTGTCAGCCCAATGATTATCAGGAAAAGGCCAATTCCTGTGGCCATAGCAAATTTAATATCTTTGGGTATGGCATCTATGATCCATTTTCGCGCCGGGGTTAGGCTAAGGGTGACGAAGCCAACACCGGATAAAAATACAGCGCCCAATGCGGTTTGCCAGGGAACCTGAAGACCAAGGACAATGCTATAAGTGAAAAAGGCATTCATACCCATGCCCGGCGCCATTGCTATTGGCAGGTTGGCATAGAGTGCCATAATCATCGTGCCAAATGCCGCCGCCAGGCAGGTCGCGACGAAAACCGCGCCTTCATCCATGCCAGCGTCTTTCAAAATCGCAGGATTGACGAAAATAATATAGGACATGGTTAGGAATGTCGTGAATCCGGCAACAATCTCGCGGCGAAGACTGGTTCCGTTTTCCTCGAACCGAAAAAAAGTCGAAATTATTTTTAACACGCCGTCGCCCGGATATGTGTCCAATAAAATTTCTACCGTAAACCCCGATGGATCTTGGATAGAAAAAAATCGTTTTACACTTCTTTTGTAGCTAGGCAAGTTGCTGCAATGCAACAATTGCATTATTCCTAGTTTTTTATTGGCAAAGCCGCCCAATAAAATAAAATCACGATTCCAGTCAAAGCTTTAGCGTTTATCTTTATCTTTGAGGGGTAGGTGTCTTCCTGACCCGGCGCCGTTGGTTCCCGGAAGACGAATTGCATGGCTGAACTGCTGAATTCCATCATTCTAGTATAGTTTATC
The DNA here is from genome assembly GCA_964392325.1 of uncultured Caulobacterales bacterium. GTDB lineage: Bacteria > Pseudomonadota > Alphaproteobacteria > Caulobacterales > Parvularculaceae > CALLPQ01. Next base: position 269,289 of record CAYMPJ010000001.1, on the reverse strand, counting down.
CAGGCGAAATAGAGATATAAATCACTTTGACGAAGTATCAATTTGTTACCTTTGTATCGACGCGTTTTCTGGCGTAAATTATTTTACTGGTTGGTAAATATGAAAAGAACTATTGATACAAATTCTCATAGCAAAAATGACTCAAAAATAGGGGGTAGGTTATCATGGGGAAAGTAACGACCCACATTCTCGATACAAGCCGGGGGGTACCTGCAAAGGGGGTAGGTATTGCGCTCTATCGTCTTGATGAAATTCATGACGGTGATGGCCAAAAGCGAACTCTTGTGGTTGAGGCGGTGACCAATGAGGATGGCAGATGCGGTAAGCCGCTAATGGAGGGAGATGAGTTTGTTGAGGGGAATTACGAATTCGAGTTCGATATCGGCGCTTATTTTAAATCTCCCGGCGAAAAAGACCAATCATTTCCATTTTTAAATACCGTAATTTTAAGGGTGGGATTATCCAATCGCGATGATCATTATCATGTGCCCTTACTGGTTTCGCCTTTTGGTTATTCTACCTACCGTGGGAGCTAAGATGAGTGATCAGGCTATCACTTTCCTTTTGAACGGTGAGAAAAAAACTCTCGAGGCCGTTTCGCCAACAAAAACTCTGCTGCAATTTTTACGTGAGGATGAGTTACTTTGCGGTACTAAAGAGGGGTGTGCTGAGGGAGATTGTGGTGCTTGTACTGTGATGGTGTCTTCTTTGAGCCGTGACGGCGCGGTTAAACGCGAAGCCATTAATTCCTGTATTCGTTTTTTACCAAGTCTGGATGGCGCTGCCGTGACGACGGTTGAGGCTTTGAGTGCCAACAGGAAAAATGCCCATCTCGTTCAGCAATCCATGATAGAGTCTCACGGATCTCAATGTGGGTTTTGTACCCCCGGCTTTATTATGTCTCTCTATACAGGCTATCGTAATCGTGCCTCGCTGCGCTATCGGGATGCGTGTGATTTATTGGCAGGAAATTTGTGCCGGTGTACCGGATACGGGCCAATTTTAAAAGCGGCTGAAAATATTGGAATACAAGCTCAAAGTGTTGATCAAAAAGCAGAACAAGAGGCCCTTGATGAAAGTGAGCAATTGGCATTAGCGGAACTGAGGCAAGATAATAGCCTCACCGTTAAATATGCCGGGCATCGCGCATATGTGCCGCGCAGTATTGATGAGCTTGCTACGCTCTATCACTCGCATCCAGAGGCTACATTGATTGCAGGGGCGACCGATGTTGGCTTGTGGGTGACCAAGCAGTTGCGGGACTTACCGGTTGTAATTTTTCTGGGTAAGGTTGCTGAGCTCATGACGATTGAGAAAAGCGGCGAGGCTCTAACGCTTGGAGCGGGTGTAAGTTATGCAGATGCCCACAAAGTAATTGCTGATCTATATCCAGATTTTGGCGAATTGATCAGGCGTATTGGTTCCGAGCAGGTGCGCAATGCAGGGACGATTGGCGGGAATATTGCCAATGGGTCTCCAATCGGGGATACACCGCCAGCATTGATTGCGTTAGGAGCAGAGCTTGTTTTGCGCAATGATTCTGCGCGGCGAACCATACCGATAGAAGATTTCTATATTGAATATGGAAAACAAGACCGCGCCCCGGGAGAGTTTCTTGAATCTATTCAAATTCCTAATCCGGGAAGCGAGGATATGCTGGGTTGTTATAAAATTTCCAAACGTTTTGATCAGGATATTTCTGCCTTGGTGGGTTGTTTTAATATCCGCATCGACAAGGGGATAGTTGTTGAGTCGCGAATTGCGTTTGGGGGAATGGCGGGCATTCCAAAACGGGCTAGTGCAACAGAAAAGGCCTTGCTCTCAAAACCATGGGAAGAAAGAACCATTCATGCCGCGATGAAGGCCATGGACATAGATTTCCAACCCCTCACGGATGTAAGGGCGAGTGCGGAATATCGCCTACAGACAGCCAAGAATTTATTATTGAAGTATTTTCTAGAGCGAAAATCGCAACCAGACTCTAGCCGAATTGTGGGATATAAAAGTGTGTTTTGATGAACACCCCTGACGTCAAAAATTCTGTTGATAATGACGACATTAAAATGACGCCGGGTAAAAGTGCGGCCCATGATAGCGCTTATAAACATGTTTCAGGTAGCGCTGATTATGTAGACGATATTCGTGTGCCAGAAGAGTGCACGCATATTTATATAGCTTATAGCGAGCGCGCCCATGCAAAAATTCTCTCCGTAAATTTGGATGCAGTTCGAAATGCGCCCGGTGTTATAGGTGTATTGACGGCTAAAGATATTCCCGGTGAAAACGATGTAGGCGCTGTTTTTCACGATGAATTACTTTTCGCTGTTGGCGCAAAAAATGAGAGGGTTGAATGTTATGGACAGAGCCTTTTTGCCGTTGTCGCTACAAGTTTTGAAGCGGCGCGGCGCGCCGGCAGATTAGCTAAAATTGAATACGAAGATTTACCCGCAATTTTAACAATTGATGATGCTTTATCTGCTCAGTCATTTCTAGAGCCTCCCCAACATATGTCTCGTGGTGATGCAAAAACTGAACTTTCAAAAGTGTCCCATCGTTTAAACGGCGATATTGAAATTGGTGGTCAGGAACATTTTTATCTGGAAGGTCAGGCCGCACTTGCCATTCCGGGTGAGGATGGCGATGTCGAGATCTATTGTTCCTCCCAGCACCCAAGTGAAATACAACATAAGGTAGCGGATGCGCTGGGCGTGATGCATAATAGTGTGACCGTTCAGGTGCGCCGTATGGGTGGGGGGTTTGGCGGTAAGGAAACCAATGGAAATTTACCAGCGGTAGTCGCTGCGATCGCCGCGAATCGATATGGACGCGCTGCAAAGGTGCGATATGACCGTGATGATGATATTATCATGACCGGTAAACGCCATGATTTTAAGATATGGTATGATGTGGCGTTTCATGATGATGGGCGCATACACGCAATTTCCATAAAACAAGCCGCATTATGCGGGTGGACGGCAGATCTTTCATTATCGATTTGCGACCGGGCAATGTTTCATGCGGATAATTGCTATTATCTTCCTCATGTGGATATCGAGTCCTTCCGATGTAAAACCAATACGGTATCCAATACTGCCTTTAGGGGGTTTGGAGGACCACAAGGTATGATGGCCATGGAGCGGGTGATTGAGGATATAGCCTGCCACTTAAAGATAGACCCGTTGGAGGTGCGCCGGATAAATTTTTATGATCCAGAAAATGTGAATACGGGAAGAAATATCACTCCCTATCATATGAAGGTTGATGATTGTGTTATTGAAGAAATAGTCGGTACTCTTACTAAATCATCAGACTATTATAATAGAAAACGCGAAATTGCCGATTGGAATGAAAAACAACAAATTCTTTATCGCGGTATTTCTCTAACGCCTTTGAAATTCGGTATTTCTTTTACCGCAACTCACCTCAATCAAGCCGGCGCTCTGGTTCATATTTATAAAGATGGTTCAATACATCTTAATCATGGCGGCACGGAAATGGGGCAGGGTTTATATATCAAAATTGCCCAATTGGTTGCTGATGAATTTCATGTTGGCATTGAAAAGGTAAAAATAACGGCAGCCCATACCGGTAAAGTGCCCAATACATCCCCGACAGCAGCTTCATCGGGTACTGATATCAATGGCATGGCGGCGCTAGATGCATGCAAGAAAATAAAAAAACGGCTTATTGAATTTGCGGCTGAAAAAGCAGGCTTGGATGAAGATAAGGTGCGCTTTGCACAAGGGTGCATAGAAATCGGTGATCAGAAGATAGAATTTGAAAATTTTATATTGCGGGCTTATATGGCCAGAGTTTCCCTGTCTGCAAATGGGTTTTATAAAACGCCTAAAATTTCTTGGGATCGAAGTGCAGGGCGTGGCCGTCCCTTTTATTATTTCGCCTATGGAGCAGCGTGCAGCGAAGTTGTTATCGATCGCCTAACAGGCGAGTATCGTTTGCTGCGTACTGATATACTCCATGATTGCGGTAAATCACTCAATCCAGCCATTGATCTTGGGCAAATTGAAGGGGGATTTATTCAAGGGGTTGGATGGCTTACAACGGAAGAGCTTTGGTGGGATGGGGAAGGGCGTTTGAAGACCCATGCCCCCTCAACTTATAAAATCCCGACAGCGTCGGATCGCCCCTTAGACATGCGGATAAATATGTGGCGCGAGGGTATAAATCGCGAGGAAACAGTTTTGCGATCAAAAGCTGTCGGAGAGCCTCCTTTAATGTTGGGTATGTCAGTCTTTTTTGCTCTTTCTAACGCAATGAAGAATGCCTGTATTAAAGATAAAAAAAATTGCAAGCCGTTGCATGCGCCAGCAACACCAGAACGTATACTGATGGCTATGAATAGCGATGGCTCATAGATGTTTTCTGATAAAGAAATAAGCGCATTAGAAAATATCAATGTTGGTAGTGGTTTTATATTGGTCACTATTGTTGGCGCAACGGGCTCTACGCCGCGAGAAGCGGGCGCGGCTATGCTCGTCACTAATAATGAAACTGTCGGTACAATTGGCGGGGGGGCTCTTGAATATGATGCAATCGAAAAAGCCCGTAATTTTATAAGTGAAGAGGGTGAATGGCTTCGCGCACAAAAAGATTATCCCCTTGGCCCTAGTCTTGGGCAATGTTGCGGCGGGCATGTGCAGATATTTTTTGAAAAATTTTCAGAGGAGAATTACGGGGCACTGATCTCGGGGCTTAAAAACGGATATTGGCTGGTGCGCCCTTATCAGAGCGGCGCGGCGCCAATATTCCTAAATGACAATAGGGAAGCTGATCCCGCACAACCTTCCCTCAACCCTTCATTAATAAGCGCAATAGATGGGGTTATTGAGAATGATAAATCTGTGGGAAAAATTATCTGCAAAGAAACGAAAAAGCAGTGGCTTGTATCATCTTTGCGTCAGAAAGCTTTATGTCTCTATCTATATGGTGCTGGTCATGTCGGGCGGGAGATTGTTCGTATTATGTCGACAATGCCCGCTAAGGTCGTTTGGGTCGATACAGCTCTGGAACGTTTTCCCGGCACCATTGCTAATAATACTCACCGCTTGGCCATTCCCGAGCCCTCTAAAGTGATAGAGACTGCCCCCACCGATACCTGCCATCTGATCATGACTTATTCTCATGCGCTCGATCTGGACATCGTGTACAATATTTTAAAACGTGGGCGTTTTAAATATTTAGGCCTGATCGGCTCAAAAACCAAGCGCACCAAGTTCGAAAAGCGTTTACTCGAGCTTGGTATAATGCCAGATGATATCCAGAAGATGCAGTGTCCGATAGGGTTGGACACTATCGCAGGAAAAGATCCCTCGCTTGTCGCGCTTTCTGTGGTTGCACAATTAATGTCATTAGACGAAAAGAATTGAAACTTGTTAATGAGGATAGTGTGAAGAGTTCTGAGGGTGATATTCTGGAACCTACGATTTATCGCGGGATGATTATTGATTTTATCGATGATCCATTCGTTGCTCCGAGCGATAAGGCATTGCGTTATATCGAGGACGGTGCGCTCCTGGTTAGTGATGGAAAAATAAGTTTGAGCGGTGAAGCGACGCAAATTATCGAAAAGAATAAAAGTACCCCGATCGTTGATTTATCAGGATGTTTGATTTCTGCAGGGTTTATTGATACCCATATTCATTATCCGCAGATGGATATTATAGGTGCCCATAATCATGGTTTGATCGATTGGCTTGATCGTCATGCATTTCCAGCTGAAATGGCTTTTGAAAACGAAGATATTGCCAGCGAGGCAGCCGAAGAATTTCTGAAAATATTATTTCGCAATGGCGTGACCTCTGCTTCGGTATATTGTTCTGTACACCCAGAGTCAGTAAATACGTTTTTTGAAAAAGCGAGTGCCTATAATGCTTTTATGGTGGCTGGAAAAGTATGCATGGATAGAGGCGCGCCGCCGGCGCTTCTGGATAGTGCGAAAAGCGCATACGACCAGTCAAAAATATTGATCGATAAATGGCATAAGAAGGGACGTGCCCGATATGCCATTACGCCAAGATTTGCCCTTAGCTCTACCCGGGAACAATTGGAAAATTTGGGCGCTTTATGGGGCGAATATCCAGATGTTCTTATGCAAACACATTTGGCTGAAACACGTGAAGAAATTTCTGGGGTTCGCGAATTGCACCCGGACTTTAAAGATTATTTTGATGTGTACGAAACCACTGGCTTAGCCAAACCGGGCGGTATTTATGGCCATTGTATACATCTTGATGAACGTGAACGTAGCGCCATGGCGGCGTGCGGAGCAACTGTAGCGCATTGCCCCACTTCCAATGCATTTTTAGGGTCTGGGGTTTTTGATTTGGGCGATATGCGTGAAGCGACCCCTTCAATTCCGGTTTCGCTTGCTTCAGATGTAGGAGGGGGAACCAGTTTTTCACCCTTTGCAACCATGCAGGCAGCTTATTTTGCTGGTCGCTATCACGAAATTCATATTGAACCTGCACAATTGTTTTACATGGCGACACAAGGCGCTGCGAAAGCTCTGTGTGCGCACGATATTATTGGTGCTTTACAACCAGGATCAGATGCAGATTTTGTAGTGCTTGATCCTCTTTCTACCCCGCTTTTATCGCGGATGACTTCGCGCAACAATAATATTGATGAGTTGCTGATGGCGTTCATTATGGGCGGAGATGATCGTTGTGTGCGGGCAACCTATATAAGCGGCGTAAATGTGATATAGTTTTCCCTCTTATTTGTTCCCGATACTTTCTAGCCATGAAGCCAATATGGCGCGTTCTTCTTGTGTCATATCTGTGAGGTTACCCGGCGGCATAATGTTCGCCGCTATGGTTTGTTGGTGAATTTTTGAAGCATATTGGCGCATATGCGCGGACGTTTCTAATAATACGCCCGATGGGGGCGCATCGACAAAATCAGTTGGGTTAGCCGAGTGACAAACACTACAGCGGGCTTGCACAACTTTAAGGGCTGCATTTTCCAGAGCGCTGGTTGTTGATGTTTTCTCGCTTGGTTTTGTTTTAATTTCATTCTTGGTGGTTGAAGCAATCGTAGGCGTAGGCGCGGGGCGCCATGAGACAAAAATCATTAAAGCCAACAACAATAACGCTGCCGATGGCCATTGCCATGCCAACCGTTTTCCGTGCTCGCCGCGATCATGGGCATTAAAATAGTCGCGAATGATGGCGCCAATTGGCAGTATGAAGGCGATTACCGCCCAAGCCATGGGATGTCCGAACGTCATGGGATAATGATTTGAGATCATTAAAAAGAGAACGGGTAGGGTGAGATAATTATTATGGGTGGAGCGGAGCTTTGCAATGATTCCAAACTTGGCATCGGGAATGCGTCCGGCTTTGAGATCTTGCACAACGATTCTTTGGTTGGGAATGATGATAAAAAACACATTGCCCGTCATGATGGTGCCAATCATCGCGCCGACATGTAGAAATGCAGCGCGGGGTGAAAAAACTTGTCCTAATCCCCACGCAGCGGCGATAAGCAAAACAAAAAGGCAGGCAAACATTGCTGGCGAATTATGTCTGAGAGGGGATCTGCATAATCCATCATAGATCAACCAACTGGCTGTGAGGGTTGCAACCGAGATGAGGATCGCTTGTGGCTTTGAAAGTGCCAAAACACTACGGTCAATCAGGTATATATCGGCTTGCCAGTAATAGAGGACTGCCATTAATGCAAAGCCGGTTAACCAGGTCGCGTAGGAATCCCATTGAAACCACTTTAGATCATTGGGCATTTGTTCAGGAGCCACCATGTATTTTTGGATATGGTAAAACCCCCCGCCATGGACTTGCCAGTTTTCCCCTTTGACGCGCTCATCCATGCCTTCTCGGCGCTTTAGTGCATAATCGAGCGCCATGAAATAAAATGAAGCGCCAATCCAGCCAATTCCCGCAACGATATGGGCCCATCGAAAGATGAGGCTTGCCCAGGATTCAAGCTGAATATCCATATTCATCCTCTATTTTTGACTCGAAATAAGGATCATAACCGACAACGCTTTGTAACTCACCTGTCATTTGCGCAAAATTCATCAAAAAAAACAGTATGGTTGATCCATAAAGAGCATTTATACTCTTATGTGGAAATAAAACAGATTGGATGAAAATGACACTAGAGCGTGATTTTTCTGGCTACGGGAATAAGCAGCCTCAAGCGGCGTGGCCGGAGGGCGCGCGTATTGCGGTGCAGTTTGTTCTAAACGTGGAAGAGGGCGGTGAGCGCTGTGTACTGAACGGGGACGGTGAGTCCGAAGCGTTTCTTTCAGAGATTGTCGGAGCTCAACCTTTTATCGGTAAGCGTCATATGTCGATGGAATCCTTGTATGAATATGGTTCAAGAGCCGGTGTATGGCGAATTCTCGATCTGTTTCGCTCTCGTGGGGCAGCGATGACCCTTTTTACCATCGCGCTGGCCGCACAAAAAAATCCAAAAATCATTGAGCAAGCTCTAAAAGACGGACATGAGATTGCCTCTCATGGTCTTCGCTGGATTGATTATAGCCAGATTGCGGAAGATATTGAGCGTGAGCATCTGGAAAAATCGGTTGAAATTCTGCAGGGCCTTTGCGGGGAAAAACCAAAGGGCTGGTATACAGGGCGCACCAGTGAAAATACCCGCCGTCTCGTCGCTGAACATGGGGGATTTGTTTATGATGCAGATGATTATTCCGATGATTTGCCATTCTGGAGCAAGGTTACAGATAGGCCCCACCTGATCGTACCGTATACGCTCGATACCAATGATATGCGTTTTGCAACGGCGCAAGGATTTAATATTGGGGCCCATTTTGAAAATTATGTGCGTGATGCTTTTGATGTGCTTTATAAAGAAGGGGAGACCACGCCAAAAATGTTATCAATAGGTCTTCATAGCCGCCTTATCGGAAGACCGGCGCGCTTTGCTGCCCTTGAGCGTTTGCTAGACTATATACTTTCCCATGACAAGGTATGGGTTTGTCGGCGCATTGATATTGCGGAACATTGGCGCAATACCCACCCCTTTAAAGGCTGTGCTATATGAGCGTAGACGATAAATACAAGCTTGTTTTGCCAGACAAAGAAGAAGCTTTTGTAGATTGTTTTGGCGGGGTGTATGAACATTCGCCCTGGATTGCGCGTGCAGCATATCCGTTATTTGCCGGTCTTGATGCCGCCAACCTGGAAACACTCGCCGCCGCTATGAAAACTATTGTTGATAATGCCAGTGATCAAAAAAAGCTGGACCTTCTAAGGGCCCACCCTGATCTTGCAGGACGTATCGCCTTGGCGGGAGAGCTCACGCCATCCTCAAGTGCCGAGCAACGCTCTGCTGGGCTTGATCAGTGTAGTCCCCAAGAATATGAAGATTTTCAAAATTTAAACAAACAATATTTAGCGCAAAACGCTTTCCCTTTTATTCTAGCAGTAAGCGGATTAAATCGTAGCGCGATACTGGATAATTTTCGTGTGCGTCTTGAAAATTCAAAAACACAAGAGTTTAAAACGGCGCTGGAGCAAGTTCATAAAATTGCACATATCCGGTTGAGTGCCATTCGTAAAAACCAAGGTTGAGTTATGCCATCTGATTTCGTTTCTATTCCTGAATTTGCAAAGGCCTATCCTAACCTTGCCTCGCCCAAATTTGGCACCAAAGTCCTTGACACATCCGATGATTTTTTTGGCGCAAAAGAGCGCATGCTATCGGATAAGCCTCCTGTTTTTATTCCGGATAAATATGACGATCACGGGAAATGGATGGATGGATGGGAGAGCCGTCGTCGGCGCGATGGCGGGCATGACTGGTCCATCATTGAGCTGGGGGTTGCGGGCTATATTCATGGGGTGGAAATTGATACAGCCCATTTTACCGGTAATTATCCGCCCGGGGCTATGCTTGAGGCGCGCATTAGTGAAAATGATCCGTGGACAGTGATTTTACCGAAAGTGGATTTAAATGGAGATAAAAAACATTTTTTTCCGGTCAATGCGGCTGATCCATGGCGCCAGCTACGATTTAATATTTACCCCGATGGAGGTGTTGCGCGGTTAAAAATATACGGCGTCGTGGCACCTATAATCGATACTGAATCCAATGAGGGTGTTATTGAATTATCTGCACTTAAAAATGGTGGTCGGATTCTAGATTATAATGATGCCCATTATGGGGATATTTGGGCGCTTTTGTCTGAAGGGCGGGGGGTGACGATGGGGGATGGTTGGGAGACGCGTCGTCGCCGCGAGCCCGGAAATGACTGGATGATTATTGCGCTGGGTAAGCCGGGTATTGTAGAGCGCATTGAAATTGATACTGCGCATTTTAAGGGAAATTTTCCTGAAAGCGCGCGCGTTGATGCGGGGTTTTGCGACTCGCGAAGTGCTGACCTTGAGGCGCAATCGGCTGATTGGGGGGCGCTTTTGCCAAGAACAAAGCTCAGTGCAGATCATATTCATGTTTTTGAGAAAGCTGATATAAAACTGGACAAACCTGTGACCCATGTAAAGCTTAACATCTTTCCTGATGGCGGTGTCAGTCGTTTTCGTGTTTTTGGGCGCGGCGTATGAAATATCCGGTTAAGATAAATCTAGTGCCCTTAACGAGCAAAGCTTTCGCGCCTTATGGATATGTTATTGATACCGGGGATAGGGCACCGATCGATATCAATGAAGGAACGACAAAACGATTTGATAGTTTGTGCACAGCAGATGTTAGTGATTTGGGAGGGGAGGCGATCATCTCGATTTTTCGAGCAAATCCGCGGGCGCATCCGATTGCTCTTAAAATGATGGAGCGCCACCCATTAGGAAGCCAGGCTTTTATGCCTTTGGGTCAGGAACAATGGATCGCAGTGGTTTCGCCAGCGGCCAAGCCATCTGCAGATACTCTAAAGGCATTTTTAGTGCGCGGCGATCAAGGATTGCAATATCATAAAAATGTTTGGCATCACCCACTGCTTGTAATAAATTCTCAAGATTTTCTGGTGGTTGATCGCGAGGGCAAGGGAGAAAACCTAGAAGAGATTTGGTTCGATGACGGACGATTTGGTGAAATCGATATTTCTGCGTAAGCACTGTTGAGGGCAATACTGGATTGCACCGAGTGCTCCCATTCAGCCATTTGAAATCAGATGAGTGTCATCAGGTATAGGGCCATCGGGTAGAAGGGAAGGGCTAACAGATAGAACTACCGGTTCACCGACCCGGTTTTTAAATCGTTCCGTGGCAATGTTTGTATTTTCGTCCCGATCCGCAAGGGCATGGCGCGTTGCGAGATACCCGGCCCCAGCTTGATGGATCATTTGGATTGATTTCCTGAGAGCTTCTGCGCCCTCGCAAGGTGGAATGACCCGCTGATTCTTGTGCGATAGGATTGAGACGACGGTCTTCCATCTCGTTTTCACCGGTCAACGGGTTTTCATGCATTTCCGTCATGGGAATGTCGGGGCGTTCGGGAACCATTTCTTCCGGGCTTCTAAATTGCGCCCGGGTTAACATTTGAACCACATCACGGCGCAACGTGTTGAGGAGGGTTTCAAAAAGGGCAAATGCTTCGGTTTTAAACTCGTTTACCGGATCGCGCTGGCCATAACCGCGCAAGCCAACCACAGATTGCAAATGATCAAGTTGTTGCAAATGTTCTCGCCAATTGGTGTCGAGGACATGAAGCAGTATGGCCTTTTCCGCTTGGCGCATCGTATCGGGGCCAACTTCGGCTGCTTTGGTAGCGGCGATTTTTTTGACCTCTTCTGTGAGATGCTCAATAATTTCTGTATCGGCAACGCCTTCTTCTTCGGCCCGCGATTTAATATTAAAGGACTGACCGTAAATTTCTTCTAGTTCCGAGGTGAGGCCATCCATATCCCACTGCTCTGCATAGGATTTGGCAGGAATAAACTGTGCGACCTGATCTTCGATCAATTGTTCGCGCATTTCATCGATAATTTCATCAACGGTATCGGCAGACATAAACTCAATGCGTTGATCAAAAATTGCCTTACGCTGATCGTTTTTCACGTCATCGAATTTGAGAACGTTTTTTCGAATATCAAAATTGCGCTGCTCAACTTTTTTCTGGGCCGTTTCGACGGCTTTCGTAAACCAAGGATGTTCGATGGATTCGTCGGGTTGGATACCAAAACGCTTGAGCATTTTTTCCATGCCGGAACCAAAAATCCGCATGAGATCATCTTCGAGAGAGAGGAAGAATTTAGTTGTCCCCGGATCACCTTGACGACCGGAGCGTCCGCGTAACTGATTATCAATTCGCCGGCTTTCGTGACGCTCGGTTGCGAGAACAAATAACCCGCCTGCATCCAGAGCTTGTTGTTTTAAATCGGCGACAGCCTTTTCTGCCTCAACGCGTTTTTGTGCAATTTTGGCTTCATCGTCGTCTTCGGCCAGGGATTTAACAACTTCCAGTTCAACCGAGCCACCAAGTTGAATGTCCGTTCCGCGGCCCGCCATATTGGTGGCGATGGTCACCGCGCCCGGGACACCAGCTTGTGCGATGATTTCAGCTTCTTGTTCATGAAATCTGGCATTCAAAACATTATGGGGTATAGGGATTTTTCGAGAAGCAATTTCTTTGAGATAATCAGCAAGCTCCAGCATTTCTGCTTTCAGCTCGGCTTCTTTGTTTTTTAAAACATTGGCCCGATTTGTGAGATCACTGGCGACACTCTTAAAGAGATTTTTGTCTCCTAAAAGTTTGGATAGCAATTCTGAATTTTCAATCGAAACCGTGCCTACCAAAACAGGTTGCCCACGTTTTACGCAGTCGGCGATCTGCAGAACAATAGATTTATATTTCTCCTGCGACGTCATATAGAGTTCGTCATCAAGGTCATCTCGGGCGATGGGTTTATTGGTGGGAATTTCGTAGACGTTTAGAGAATAGATATCAGCAAATTCTGCTTCTTCGGTAAGGGCGGTCCCGGTCATGCCTGCGAGTTTTTCGTAGAGACGGAAATAATTTTGGAAAGTGATCGAGGCCAGGGTTCGATTTTCTGGCTGGATGTCGGCGTTTTCTTTTGCTTCAACCGCTTGATGTAATCCATCAGACCAGCGACGACCCTCCATCATGCGTCCGGTAAATTCATCAATAATCATGACTTGATTGTCGCGGACAATATAGTCTTTATCGCGTTGGAAAACTTTGTGGGCGCGTAGGGCATTATTGATGTGGTGCACAATCGAGACATTGGCTGCGTCGTAGAGACTTTCCCCCTGCAGAAGACCAGACTCGGTCAAAAGCTCTTCCATGAACTCGTGACCTTCTTCAGTCAGGGTGACGGAACGTGCTTTTTCATCCAGCTCAAAATGTTCTTCTGTGAGTTTAGGGATATAGGCATCAATGGCGATATAGAGATCAGATTTATCGTCTGTTGGGCCGGAAATAATCAGGGGCGTGCGGGCTTCATCGATCAGGATTGAATCGACTTCATCTACAATCGCAAAGGAGTGACCACGCTGGACCATCTGATCAAGGGAGGATTTCATATTATCGCGCAGATAATCAAACCCAAGCTCATTATTGGTGCCATAGGTAATATCACAGCCATAGGCTTCACGTCGTTGCATATCGTCAAGACCATGCACGACGCATCCGCAGGTCATACCAAGACGCTCATAGACCCGGCCCATCCACTCAGCGTCTCGGCTGGCGAGGTAATCATTTACGGTGATGACGTGAACGCCATTACCCGTCAATGCATTCAGATAAACCGGCAAGGTCGCCACAAGGGTTTTGCCTTCCCCTGTTTTCATCTCTGAAATATCGCCTTGGTTGAGGACCATGCCGCCTACCAGCTGCACATCATAATGACGCTGCCCGAGGGCGCGTTTTGCCCCTTCTCGCACCGTGGCAAAGGCCTCTTCGAGTAGATCATCCAGCTTTTCACCATTCTCGAGGCGATCGCGGAATTTTTGAGTCTGGGCAACCAGCTCAGAATCGCTCAGGGCCGCAATTTCGTCCTCAAATGCGTTGATTCTTGCAACCCGCTTCCACATGGGTTTCAGGCGTCGATCATTAGACGATCCGAAAATTTTCTTTGCAATGCCGCCAAGCGCCATGGGCTTAAGTCCTTATGATCTTGTCTACCGTTAAACCGAGAATGGTCTAGTGAGGGGAATTAAATGCTAGAGGGACAGATAAGACCGCACACTATATGTGTCAACGAATGGCTCGGGCTTTTGTTTGGGAGCCATTGTCGTATTGGTGAGCTCAGTTTATAAATTTTCTTTTACTATCCAGAGTTATTTAGCGCCGGTAGCCCAAATCCAGTATTTTTGAGCTTTTGGTGCTGTGATGGGTTCAATTTTGCCTACCAATAAGGCAAATGGAATTTAAATCCAATCAAGGGTGGGTGAGTGACCCCCGGGTAAGCTGTTTTTAAGCAGGATATTATATGACTGTTCGAAAGACGCCTTCAAATGGCATTAAAACCAGCAAAAACAAGGCAACAAATAATGGGACGGGAAGTAAAAAGCAGGGGGAGCGATCTGTTCGGTTTAAGCACGGAATCAAAATCTCACCTGATTTCGAAGATGAAGCCGGGAATACCGTCAAAAAATCTGGGCGCGCCTCGCGCTCTAACGAGCACAACGCCTTAATGAGTAACCCTTTTGCCAGTAAAATATTAGCGGGGCTGAAGAAGGTCGGGCGCGCAATCTATGGTGCAGGAGCCCAAATCTGGAGTACGGCAGAGAGCATTGATGGATTGTTATGGCGTGCTTTAAAACGCTTTTGGCACTATGTTTATTCCGGTGTGAAGCTCCTCACAGATTGGATAATTGATGGTAGCACCGCTTTTGTGCGCTGGCTTCCAACACCGGCGGGGCTTGCCTATTGCGCCTTCTTTTCGATTATTGCCATTATCGCAGTCCTTTGGGTTTCTAATTCGATCCATCTGGTGAGCGTTGATCTCAAATCAGCTCAAGAAAGGTTGCTTAACGATGTTGCCCGCGAGAAAGCAGGCAAGATGAACCCGAACCCGTTTTCTGTGGATCCGGTTGTCGCCCGTATCGATGGTCATTATTTGCGCCTTAGCGAAATAGAAGTGGCAGCACGAAATGCCGGGACTATCGGAAAAGACGAAACCTTATCTCTCGAAACACAATTCACCCGCGAATTGATTGAGAGCTTTATTGATCAGCATATTTTGGTAAAGGCCGCGCACGATGCCGGGTTGACCCGTGATCCGGCTATCCTATCAAGAATGAGTGCAGGTCAAGACCGGCTTCTGGCGGCAAGCTATGTTGAAAAAATTGTCGATGCCCAAATCACACAAGAACAATTGCGCACATTTTATGAATCGCAGGCCGATATTGCGACCCTGGGGGAAGAGCTGCGCGGGCGGCATATATTGGTGAAAACCCGTGCAGAAGCACTGCGGATATTGGCGGTTATTGATAAGGGAGCGGATTTCGCGAGCCTTGCCAAAAGGCGGTCGATTGACCGGGGTACGGCGCCTCATGGCGGCGATACAGGCTATATCACACGCGATATGGTATCAGAAAAATTTGCTAAAAATGCATTTTCTTATGAACCGGGAAGTATTACGCCGCCTTTTCAAACTGATGACGGATGGAATCTCGTGCAAATTTTGGAGAGAAGAAATACGGACAGTATTTCATTTGACGATATAAAAGACGATTTAAAGGAATTTCTTGCATCGAGAACCATTACAAGAAAAATTGCCGAGTTGAAAAAAGAACATGAAGTCGTAATCTATGAAGATGGTTTTATCCAAGAAGAATCCGAATTGTCTTTGAATGATGTGAATTGATGTTTTAAAAGTCCGTCGGGACATTCTGACAGCATTAAAAGCCCATAAGTCAGAAATTGGTTCGCCCCTAAAGTTAAGCACAAACATTTATCTGTGAAATGCTCTCAGTTTTTTTGATCTATCAATTCGGTTAGCAGAAATTAACCAAAAAATTGAAATTCTATTTTTCAATTCTATACGGATTAACCATATCTCTTAACGAGGTGTAAATGTGTTGGGCGTAAAAAAGGCATAAAGATGACAAGAAGACTAGATGTGGTTGCAATAGCATTGGTCGATCCTGATGGACGCGTTCTTATGGCGCAAAGGCCAAAAGGCAAGCCCCTTGCTGGTTTATGGGAGTTTCCGGGTGGAAAAATCAATCCGGAAGAAAATCCCGAAACAGCATTGGTGCGTGAGGTTCGTGAGGAGCTTGGTATAGAAACGATTGAGTCGTGTTTAGCACCTCTGGGTTTTTATTCCGGGTCACTGCAAGAGCGCTCAGGTTTAGAGGACGTTCATCTTTTGATGCTACTTTATGTGTGCCGAAAATGGCATGGTATACCAACGGGTCGGGAAGGACAGAGTTTAAAATGGGTCAAATCAACAGATATAATGACTATTCAGATGCCGCAAGCCGACCGACCGTTGGCCTCGCAGCTAAGGGAGCTTTTGTCTCCGGTAAAATAAGAAAAAAAGCCAGACAATTTGGAAAAAATCAGTCAGGAGCTACGGCGATTGAATATTCATTGATCGCTGGTTTGATTTTTCTTGCGGTCGTTGGAAGCGTTAGAATGGTCATGGACGGTCAAAATCAAAAATATACCGAGATTTCAACCGCCGTTGATGGTGTTGTAAATCCCTAATCAAAAGTCTTTCTTGAGCGCTTGTTCAAGAGAGATTGTACCGCTTCCCCTTTTTGCTGGCTTGGGTTGATCGGGGTGGGGGGCCCATGCGGTGCAAAAAATAATTTCAAAACTATGATCCATGTCGACCATTGCGCTGAGCGTTTTGGCCATGCTTTTGCGTGAAAGCGGGTTGGTTGGCCCTGCCAATGAATTTGTCTCACCCATGGCGCGTAAATCTTCAATAAGTCCCATTGGGTTGCGATACCGAACCTCCACCTTATCAACATCCGTTACCGGCAGAGAAAATCCTGCACGCGTTAAGGCATTGCCGATATCTTTTATATCTGCAAACGGATGAATGCGCGCGGCGGCGCCGCCGGAATCTTCAAGCTCGGCGTTCATCAAGGCGCGGCGAAAACCGGATAATGTATCTCCGCCAAATAGGGCGGCGATAAACAATCCATTCGGTTTTAAAGCATTGCGGTATTGACTAAGCGCACCGATGAGGTCGTTCGCGTTGTGAAGGGTTAGCAGGCTTACAATTAAATCAAGGCTGGCAGGAGTCAGCGGTTGGAACTCTTCTTCAAACAAGAGAGTTTGTCGATGTTCTTCGCGGGCTGGTTCCGCTGTGGAAAGTCGCCCTTCCACGCAATCAGCATACAGAATATTATCAACTTTACAGTCTGGCGTTAATAAATTTGTATATTCCCCGGTACCGTAAAAAAGCGTTTGCGGGAACGATCGTGTGACCGTTTCGAGACGGTCAACAATGTCTTCCATAGCGCGCCGATGCAGAAAGTCATGTTTGTGAAAACGGGCGGCCCCGCGTTCACGGCGTTTGCGCGATAGGCTTCGATCAAAAATTTTTGGCAAATCGCCGGGCGGTTTCATCATGAGGGTAAATAAACTTTGAGCAGATATTTTAGGGTAACACCTACCCCACTATAATGCATTTTTCTTACTTGTCAGGGCGGCGCTCGGAATGCTTGCCATCATGCGTTGAACATTTATACTAAAAATATGCACATAGACGCCCCCACGGTCCCTCCCTCAAATAGTGAAAGCGTGCAGGATGAAAAATCGCCCCCTGATTTTGGGGCGCATTTTTATCAGGAAACTAATCGTCTGAAGCGGGTCGTAAATGAGCTCCTGCAAAAACAAAATTTAAAAGCGCACTGCAATAGATTGAGCCAAGCCATTCAAGAAGATGTGCTGCGCCCACTATTGGATTTATTGATCCCGGCAAAATGTCCCGTCAGTGATGAGAGGGTTGAAAGGACCAGTCAGCTTAGCGGGCGAGGCTGGGCTAGCTTGCAATTTATTGACCGGCCTTTTTGTGCGCGATGTTCATTGCCATTTGTAACGGATCATGGCCCTGAGATATTGTGTGCAGGGTGCAGTGAGGACAGTCCCGGTTTCCGGCGGGTGCGTAGTGCTCTTGCTTATGATGAAGCAGCAAGATCATTGATTGTGCCATTTAAGCACAAAGACAGAACCGATCTAGCGCCTTTGCTTGCACGCCTATTGGCTCGCATTGCACCGCCTCTGTTGACGCCTGATAGTGTGCTGGTTCCCGTTCCCCTGCACCGGGACCGCCTTATTGCCCGGCGGTATAATCAGTCTGCTTTGCTTGCAAAAGAATTGTCTCGAATTGTGGGGGTGCCGTTCAGTGTTGACGGGGTAGAGCGTCATCGCGCGACCTTGCCACAAAAAGATCTCTCGGCGAGTGGGCGCTATCGCAATGTTGCCGGGGCGTTTCGGGTTAATGAGACAGGGCGCACCCAATTTGCAGGGCGCGATATTGTTTTGATTGATGATGTTTTTACAACCGGATCGACATTGACCGCGTGTGCACGGGCAATTATGGCGGGAGGCGCGAAAAGTGTCGATGGTTTAGTGTTGGCGCGGGTTGTCAAAAGCCCAAGACAGGCCATATAGGTTAGTGAGATCAGATAAGGAATTCATAATGCAAACCGTAACAGTTTATACCAAACCCCTTTGTCCATATTGCTTTCGGGCCCTCAGCCTTTTGAAGAAAAAAGGGGCGAAGGTTGTCGAGATTTCTGCGGCTTACGATAAGGCCAAGCGCGAAGAGATGTTGGCAAAAAGTAATGGTAAACGCACTTACCCGCAGATATTTATTGGTGAGACCCATGTTGGTGGTAATGACGATTTGCAAGCTCTGGAGCGTGCTGGCGAGCTCGATAGCCTGTTAGCTGCGTAGAATACGATGAGCGCACACACTCAATCGGATCAAAAGATCAAGCTTGCATGTGTGCAGATGCGATCAGGCATTGATCGCCAGCAAAATATTATAGCGGCAACGGCTTTGATTGAAGAGGCCGCTGGTCAAGGCGCGCGCTTTATCGCGACGCCGGAAATGACCAATGTGGTTGATCGCAAGCCTGACCGTTTATTTTCAAATTTACCAACCATCGAGGGTCTTGTTGAAGTTGATGCTTTCGCCAATCTTGCTGATCGGTTGGGGATTTGGCTATTGATCGGGTCTATGGCCGTGAAGGTTGAAGGTCCGGGTGAAAATGGCCGGAGCCGGGCATATAATCGCGCATTCCTGTTTGGGCCCAATGGTCAGATAGTTGCTCGGTACGATAAAATTCATATGTTTGACGTGAGATTGCCTGGCGGGGAGACTTGGCAGGAATCGGCAATTTATAAACCCGGCGAAGAGGCCCTTGTGGTCCCTACGCCCTTTGCGAAACTGGGATTAAGTATTTGCTATGACGTTCGTTTTCCCGCGCTCTATCGGCAAATGGCAGCAAAAGGGGCGCAGATTTTGTGTGTGCCCGCTGCCTTTACTCGCCAAACCGGGCGCGCCCATTGGGAGACATTATTGCGGGCCCGGGCGATTGAGTGCATGAGCTTTGTGATCGCCCCTGCTCAGGGCGGTGATCACGAAGATGGGCGCGAGACTTGGGGGCATTCCATGATCATCAGCCCTTGGGGGGAGATTTTGGCCGAGAAGAAAGACGATCATCCCGGCATTATTCTTGCTGAAATAGACCTTGATGAGGTCAAAAAAGCACGAGAGCGCATTCCTAGTCTTGACCTTGAATGCCCCTACACAGTACTCACATAGGTCTTATGATTAAGTATCAACTCAAATGTGCCCAGCTTCATGAATTTCAGGGTTGGTTTAGAAACAGTGCGGATTTTGATGAGCAGTCAGATAATGGCTATCTCTCCTGTCCTGTTTGTGGATCAGAAGATGTAACTAAAGCCATAATGGCACCGGCTATTCCCAAAAAGGCAAATGCCCGTGCTGGCTCGGCGCAAGCTGAAGCAGAGCCCAAAGGCTTGCCCGTCCCGGCATCAAGCAATCCTGTGGTCACCCGCGATCATGCCAAATTGGAAAAAATTCGCGCCGATATTGTTGCGGCTGCCGAGCGGGCCCGCGAATATGTCGAGAAGAATTTCGATTATGTCGGGGACGAGTTTCCGGAACAGGCCCGTCAAATGCATTATGGCGAAGCAGATGAGCGTGCAATTTATGGCGAAGCTACCCGCGAGGAAGTCGAAGATTTGATCGATGAGGGCGTGAATGTTGCTCCGGTGCCATCAAAAAAAGTCGCTGAAGTGATTAAGAAGACGGAAAAGAAAAAGCTGAATTAGCGCGCCCGATGAATGCAGCGAAACTAAAAATGTTTGCTCGCACTACTTCTTCTCCCGCACCCGCGATAATGGTCTCACCCGGCGTTCCAGATATTCGATCATCAATGTTGCGATATCGAGGCCTGTTGTGTTTTCAATACCTTCAAGGCCGGGCGATGAACTGACGTCTAAAACTTTGGGGCCTTCATCGGATCGCAAAATATCAACGCCGCCAACAGCTAATCCTAATTCGCGCACGGCGCGCCTTGCGATGGTACGTTCATCCTTGGTGAGTTGAATGCGCATGG
Source organism: uncultured Caulobacterales bacterium (assembly GCA_964392325.1). Lineage (GTDB taxonomy): Bacteria > Pseudomonadota > Alphaproteobacteria > Caulobacterales > Parvularculaceae > CALLPQ01. The sequence goes on along the minus strand of CAYMPJ010000001.1, from coordinate 248,755 downwards.
CACGGCCGCCGCGATGAAGGTTGGCGCGGAACTCCCCCTCTTGGGCTTGCCTGCCCATCGCACCAACAACTTTATTACCGACAACAAAACATCTTATGCTTGTGCCGGCGGCTTCTTCAATAAAAGCTTGCACGATAAAATTGGCATCAAGATCGCGAAATTCATCAACCAGACTTTCCGCCGCTTTACTTGTCTCCGCCAGAACGACCCCGCGCCCCTGAGTGGACTCGCTGAGCTTAACCACCATGGGGACGCTACCAAGAAGAGAAATCAGATCCTTTGTGTCCTTGGGGGAGTTTGCAAATGCGGTAACCGGCATGCCGATCTTGGCGCGTGATAAGAGTTGGTGGGCCAGTAATTTATCGCGGGTTGCGCCAATTGCCTCCGCATTGTTTAAACATAATGCGCCGGTACTGGCGAACTGACGCAAGACTGCCATTCCATAAGAGGTGATGGATGCACCAATACGCGGAATTACCGCATCAAATTTTGGCAGCGCTTTACCATCATAATGAATCTCGGGGCTAAGTCCGCCCATGCGCATATAACAACGCTTTGTATCAATTACACGCACATCATGATCGCGGGCATTGGCCGCTTCGATTAATCTGCGTGAGGAATAATTATTTGGTTCACGGGTTAACGGCGCAATCATTAAAGGACGCTTGACCGAGCGCTTGCGGGGAATGTTCTTGTATAGCTCATAAGAGAGCAGGGGTTGTGCGAAAGAGCTGTTAGGATCAACGATCATATCGTCAGCTATGGCCGTACGCCCCAGTAACATGCGATACGCCATCGAACTGCGATTGGTCAGGGTTAGCTCAATGGGCCAGCTGCGGGTGCCCATATTGGCGGTTGTAGCGATCACATAACGCAGCTCGCTCTCGCCGTTTGAGCTTGTGATAGTGCGCCGATCAATCACGCGCGCCGAGCAAGTCACTTCCAGCGCCGGGTCTTCCGGGTTAGGGCGCAATAAAAACCGCACTTGCGGGCGCTCGGCCGGGCCAAAGGGTTCAATTACGGTCGCATGGAGGGCTGATGTACGCGCGCCTGTATCGATTTTTGCTTTGATCGCGGGCAGACCAATATCTGGAAGGGAGAGCCATTCTTCCCAACCGAGGATGTATTGTTCCTGATGAGCACCCATATTGTCCTTCATATGAAGTTAAAAGCACATTGCATACAAAATTTGTATATGGTGATTTGACCATTTAAGGTGATCTGACCATTGGTTGCCTCTCAAGTCGACACATAATAAGCGGAATGCCTATGGATGAACTTCTTCCCCGACTGGATCGACTGGTTTTTTTTAGGAACCTATCCGAGGAAACCCGCAAAGCTGTGGCGGGCGCCGGGAGCTGGTTTTCTTTGGCCGGTGGGCGCACGCTTTACGAGCAGGATACGCCGTCAGAAAATCTCTATTTTGTCTTGTCGGGGCGCTTGATTGTTGCCCGCAAAGGGGAAGATGGGCCAACGATCCTGGGATATATCGGGACTGGAGAGCCGGTGGGCGAGATGTCCCTCCTGTTGGATGAAAATCATACAGCGAGCGTATATGCGCTGCGTGATACAGAGCTTTTAGCGATTAGCCACGAAGATTTTGATCGTCTCCATGATACCCATGTTGATCTCGCCGCTGAACTCTCGCGTTTTATTTTGCGGCGCTCCCGCCAGACGCCCATCGCACATGCCAAATCATCACCTAAAGTCTTTGCTTTAATCGGTACATCGCCTTCAATCGATATTGATGGTCTAGCAACAAAGCTATGCCGGGCTGTCTCTGCAACTGGGTTAGAAGTGGAGTGTATGAAAGAGCGCGAAGAGGCGCCCGATAATATCCTTTTCGATAATGAGGAATTTAATCACGATATCATCATATTGAGCGCGCGGGTGGGGGACTCATCTTGGTATCGGTTTGTTTTGCGTCATGCAGACAGGTTTCTGGTTTTTGCCCGCCGCGATGCGCATCCTGCCAAACCCTTCCCCTTAACCCCTATTGCAAATGACCGAACAAGTTCCGCGCGGCGGTTTCGGCTCGTTGATTTGGTGATGATTGAAGAGGGCAGTAAATCCAATTCGGTGCGCGAATGGTGCGAGGCTATTGATGCGCAACGCATTTTTAGTTGGCATGATCAAGCCTCGGTTGATCTTATTGCCCGTATGGTATCGGGGCGTTCAGTCGGCATTGTCTTATCTGGCGGCGGTGCGCGTGCTTATGCCCATATTGGTGCCGTGCGCGCTATGCGGGAAAAGGGTGTGCATATCGACTTTACCTGCGGCACGAGCATGGGCGGGATTATTGCCGCTGGTGTGGCGCTCGGCTGGAGCGATGACGAGATGGATTACAGGGTGAAAAAGGCTTTTGTGCATAGTAACCCTCTATCGGATTTGCGTTTTCCCGTGGTCTCCCTAACGGGCGGCGGTGTTGTCGAGGGGCGTTTGAAAGATCATTTTGGTGATGTTTTGATCGAGGAAATACAAAAACCGTATTTTTGTGTCTCCACGGATCTCACCAAAGGTGTCCCCTATGTCCACCGTTTTGGCCTATTACGCGAGGCATTACGGGCCTCAATCTCGTTGCCGGGTATATTGCCGCCGATTGTCAACGATCAGCGCATCCTCGTTGATGGTGGACTGATTAATAATTTTCCTACCGATATTATGTCATCGACCCATAGGGGCATGAATATCGGAATCGATGTCGCGCGCCGTTCGACAATTGAGCCGGCAGATTATAAAAATATACCGGGCTTTTTGGGTTGGGTGCGTCGCTATGGCTTTAAGGAGGCTCCGCCAATTGTAGGGATTTTGCTGCGATCGGCGACAACCCGGCGAGAAAGCACCATGCTTTATAATCCCGCTGATATCATGATCACGCCGGCGGTGCAGGGCGTAGGTTTGCGCTCTTGGGGGGAATATGATCTGGCCGTCGAAGAGGGGTATAAAGCGACTATGAAAGCGCTGGATGATGCAGGGGACCTTAAGGATTTTTGTGACCCGACATAGGTTCTTTCAAGTCACATATCATAGTATAATTCTTGTGCTGGATATTTTGCGATGGACTTTTTTGTATCATTATGGCTCAATATTGCGTGTATTTGCGCCGTTCTAGGGGCAATCCAATAAGACACGAAAAATTTGAAAAGAACCGACTAAAACGAGCCTAATTAATCGGGCAAATTACGACTGTTGAATAATATCGAATTATAGGTGGGCGCCTGACTTTCTCTTGCTGATAGGATCAAAAGGATAAGATCTAAAAGAGATCTCAGGGTGATTGAAAACAAGAACCATTTTTGTTGGGCCTTATAAATTTTCAGGGCAATGAGGGCAAAACTGGTAAAATTAATAGAGTGGGGACTCAAAGCGATGAGTGATAAATTTTACATTACACTGACTGAAGAAGACCAGATGCGTTTGAAAGAATGCCTAAGCACAGGTACTTTTGATAATGCCGGTGACTTAATCCGTGAAGGCATACAGCTTAGCTATAGACGAGCGGAATATTTAAAAGATCAAAACCAGAAATTGCGTGCCGGTCTCTCTTCCATTTCTGAACGTTTAGCACGCTATAAAGTCAGCTGAATTTTGCCGTCCTCTTTGGTCCTTGCTGGCTGAGCATTATTCCGTAACTTTCAGGAACTTGCGGCTCGGGGGCAGTTTTGAAATTTTACTAATCGTGTGGGAAAATTATGATTGATTTGATTAAAGATAATCTAACAACAATTTTGGGGTTAACCAGTGCTGGCGCTTTTACTGGCGGTGTAATTGGTTTGATAAAAGAGCGGATTGACGCGCGGTCTTTGCTCAGTGGTGCAATGCTTGGTGAGGCGCGCACATTGGTTGAGTCTCTTGAGCAATTCCGCAATGGCATGGGAGAGACCGAAAGTGGCTTTGCCGGTATTTTAGAGATGATTGCTCCAAAAACACCTGACGCTCCTGAACATGTGGATGTGGACTTGCCAACTGGTCTCGATGTGAAACCCGATGATTCTGGTGAGCACTCAGCTGTTGCTGATATTGCGGCGGACGCCGTAAGCCGCGTCACCGGTGATAAAGAGCTCGCGGGAAAAATCGTAGCAGCGGTGCTGGCTATACCGGCTCTTCCGCAGCTTCCAGATTTTGCCAGAAATTTTGAAAGCCTTGCGGATAATGAAATGTTTAGTGCTGTGTTTGATCAGCTTTCAAAATTTGATACAGGCGGTGTTAATACCATGCTCGATGAGTTTAAAACGCTGATTGAAAGCACCGTTAAAACAGGTCTTGATAAGGCAAATGCTGATGGGCTTGATTTTATTTTAGAACCAGAAACCCTTGATACCTTATCTCGAAGTGCTGGAGAGTTTGTAAAAACCATTGGCGGTATGAATTCTACTCTTGGCGGTATTATGGATCAAATCACTAAATTGCTCGACTAATCATCGAGTGGAGTGTGCTGCCGGATACAGCCAAAGAAAATAAACCAATCAATATATTTAGGGCAGGCCGTTTTGGTCTGCCCTTTTCTTTGAAACATGCCTGCTAATAGTTGTCTTTTAACTGTAAATAATTCGAGCCGTTAGTTGCGTGGCGTGATAACAAGATGAAAACCAATCACTGTTTTTTCAAATCGCAAGGGGTTTGAGAAAACTTGCTAACCCAAGGAATGAAGATAACCATGACCACTAAAAGCAAAGCCATTTTTCTTAAAGCCTACCCGCAAGGAACACCCAAATCTTCCGAGTTTGAAATACGCGAGATAGATGTTAACTCACCGGGAGAAGGAGAAGTGCTTCTTCGTACGGTCTGGATGTCTGTTGATCCATATATGCGAGGCCGGATGAACCCGGATGTTAAGAGCTATATCCCGGCCTTTTCTCTTGATGAGCCCCTTAATGGCGGGGCTGTGAGTCAAGTTGTTGAGTCCCATCATTCGGGGCTTGCTGCTGGCGATTATGTGGTTGCGTTTAGCGGTGGGTGGCAAGAATATCATGTTGCGAAGGGAGAGACCTTGCAAAAGGTGGATCCTGCTATGGCTCCGCTATCTGCTTATCTGGGGGTCTTGGGTATGCCGGGGCTTACCGCTTGGTCCGGGCTAACGCAGATTTTAACCCCCAAAGAAGGGGAGACTTTATTTGTCTCCGGTGCAGCCGGTGCGGTGGGGTCATTAGTGTGTCAGCTTGGCCGGGAAAAAGGAATGCGCGTGATTGGGTCTGCGGGTTCAAAAGAAAAGTGCGATTGGCTGGTAAGCGAGGGTGGGTGTGATGTTGCCCTAAACTATAAAGATTATCCAAATTCCGCCGCGCTCACCAAAGCGCTTGCACAGGCAGCACCAAAAGGCGTTGATTGCTATTTTGAAAATGTTGGCGGGGACCATCTGGAAGCGGCGCTTAATTGTGTGGCCTTTGGCGGACGCATGGCTTTTTGCGGTATGATTTCTCAATATAATAATACCGCGCCCGCGCCTGGTCCTTCCAATCTGATTAATATGATTGGTCGCGGCGTTATGGCCCAAGGCTTTATTGTCTCCAATTATACTCATCTCACAATGAAATTCTTTGAGGAGGTGGGCCCTCTTCTCGCATCAGGCAAAGTTACCTTCCGTGAATCTGTTTATGAAGGATTGAATCAGGCACCAGAGGCATTCTTGGGCCTATTTAAAGGGGACAATTTCGGCAAAGCGGTGGTCCGGGTTGGTCCAGATCAAATTTAAAGCTTCGTCAATGTTCTGATTTGGCAATAATGCGTGTTACGCGCATTATTGTTTTAGGTGAGATTTAAAATATCTTTGTAAAGACTTTCTGGGATTTCGAGGCCAGAGCGCGTTGTATTTTTTCGATGTGTGAGCCTTGAAGTGCCAGGCAGCCGCGCATGTTCTGCATCGTCAATCGCATCAATTAAAACCGCCATGCGTTGCATGAATAAATCGCCAGATATTGCAGTTGGATTAATGGCGATCATTGTGTGAGCAATGTTGGGCGCATCACCCTCAGCTTCAAAAAATGAGGAGGCCTCAAATCCGAAATGACTACCGGTTAAGCCTGCGGTCAGGATTTCAATCATCATCGCCAAGGCCGCGCCCTTTGCCCCGCCCATTGGTGTCATTGATCCTTTTAGCGCTTCATCCGGATTGCTGGTGGGATTGCCTTGCCCATCAAGAGCCCAATCTAACGGGATTGAAGCACCGTTCTTTTGTGCATTGACGATTTTTCCCCTTGCGGCAACCGAGACGGCAAGATCAATCACTAACGGCTCTTGACCGGGAAGCGGCGAGGCAAATGCAATTGGATTGGTCCCCATGGCCGGTTTCGGTGATCCCCAAAATGCAATTCCTGCAGGTGAATTGCTAAAAGCAAGAGCAATCAAACCTTGTTCAGCCAGTCGTTCAACATGGGCTCCAGCTTGCCCAAAATGATGGGAGTGGGCGATGGCCGCCAAACAAACGGCTTCTGATTTGCTCCTTTTTATGAGTTCATCAATAGCTAAATCAATTGACGGATATGCAAATCCGTAATTGGCGTTCACGCAGATAGAAGACGCAGATATTTCTTTGAGAGCGGGTATTGCCGCGCCGTTGATTTTTCCAGTGACGACCTGGCCGCAATATGAGGCTACTCTTAAGAGACCATGACCTTTCTGGCCATCACGTTCGGCATATATCAGTGCACGTGCAGTCGATGCTGCGTTCGTGCTTGTAGCGCCGGATTTTTCCAGCGCTCTGGTAACAAGCGTTATGACTTCATCAAGCTCTAGTTTTTTTGTCGCCATAATTTCTATATCAAAGAAAATTTTGTGTGAGCCCGATATTTTATGCGGTTCAGACGGGCTTGTTACGCACTACGATAAAGTTTCGTCATAACGAATTCACGATGCCCCAAAGCTTCTGCAGCTGTCACGCGGCCATTGGCGGTGCGAACCACCATATCGATCAATGCATCTCCCGCACCATCCATCGTAAGGTCGCGGCGTAATAGTCCGGAAACGTCCAAATCAATATGCTCGCCCATGGTACGTACAGTGCGCGGATTTGCGGTCAGCTTGATGACCGGGATGATGGGGTGACCAATAATATTCCCTTGTCCGGTAGGAAAAGTGTGTACGGAAAATCCAGCTGCGGCCATGAGGGTTACACATTCTGCGGCTGCGGAGGAGGAATCCATAAAATACATGCCGGGTCCTTTGGCGGGTGCTTCGGCGGGGCCCAGTGCATCAATATATTGTGTTTCGCGGCCAATTTTTTCCAAATTGCCCATCGCCTTTTCTTCGATTGTAGATAGCCCGCCTTCTATATTTCCTTTTGTCGGTTGGCTATCGGCAAGGTCCGTTGTTTTATGGGCCTCAATAACTTCATCTTGATAGGCTTGAAAAATTTTGAGAAATTTATCGCCCGCTTCGGGGGTTGCTGCACGTTCTTTACACAGATGTTCCGCGCCCGTTAGTTCAGAAGTTTCTCCAAATACACCGTAAATTCCTTTTGGGATCAGCTTGTCATACATATTACCGACCGTAGGATTTGCGCCGCATCCCGATGTGGTATCGGATTCCCCGCATTTCGTTGATACCCAGAGATCTGCAATTTCGCATTCCTCTCGATATAGCTCTGAAGCCCAGTGAAGATAGTCTTTGGCTTGACGTGAGGCGGCGGCGATGGTGGCGATATCGCCATTTTTTTCGATTGAAAAGCCAGTTACGGGTTTACCCGTTGCGGCAATGCCATCGACGACTTTACCCGTCCAGCCCGGTTCAATACCAATGACGATACACGCTGCTACATTGGGATTAGCGCCAGTTCCGATGATTGTCTGGAAAAACAGATCAAGATCTTCGCCAAATTGCAAACGTCCGTATGCGTGTGGAAGGGCAAGCGTACCTTTAATGTTAGAGGCAACGGCTTCGGCAGCTGCATTCGAGATGTCATCAACAGGCAAGATTACAACATGATTGCGAACCCCGACCCGGCCATTCTCGCGGCGATATCCTCGGAAACTTTCTTGTGTCATGCTTTCACCTACCAGCGTTTTGTTTTGAGATTGTGGACATGGATATGGCTCCCTTTGGCTGCATCTTGGATCATGCGCCCGATATCCTCGCCATATTTAATGATGGTATCCCCTTTGCTGATATCGCTTAGGGCAATTTTGTGTCCGATCGGGACATCTTGTTCGGAGGTCATTTCAAAGTCGCTATTGTCTTCAGTGACCACGCATAACATTTTTGTGCCAGAGGTTAGGCCTTCGACAACGACAACGCCGACATTGTCTTTGCGGCTATGGACAAGCAGATGGGGAGTAGTCATGACTTTCCTTTTCTCGACCCAATATGGTCGTCTGGCCGGTATCACTGATAAAATTGACGAGCAAATATGAGCGCTATGCGAAGTGGAACCATAATAGGATTTTTTCCGTTTGCGCCAACTTATTAGTCTTAAGTATAAGACAAAGCAATTAACAATAGGCAAGTCCAATGATGGCCTGATATTTTGTCCTATGGATCTTTCTGCTAGACATCCCGACAGGCCGGGTTTTCGTCCCCTAATATCAGCAAGTACGCGATTTATTGCTTTCGCACATTTATACCCGGGCTTGGCGGCCTGTCGAGGCGATGCCCAGCGAGCGAGCGCTTTGGCACGCGATATGACCGCCAAATGTATTCATCCCTCAAGACTGTTTTTTACGCCAGCAATTGTTTCATTGAGATTTTTGAGTTCCCGAGTGAGATGGTTTCGCATCTTGCGCGTTCTCTCGCGAATTTTATTTGCTGATAGTGTGATTGTGTCTGACGTTTTGTCAAATTCATCAAGACCTTCAATTTGCTTTTGGATCGATAAGAGGGCGCGATCAATGGTTTCAAAATCGCCAGAAAATTCAGCGGACTCACTAACGCCTTGCATAATCATTGCGCTGGCAAGGGATAGTGTTGCATCCAGCACGAGATCTGTAGAAGGATCCTCTTGATCCCAAACAACAAAGATATCATTACCAAGACGGTTAAATTTTGATAATCCCTCTGGTGCACTGCGGGCTGAATATACAAAAACGCCCACCTGCGCATCGCGATTGCGCCGTGCGAGCTCGATTTCATTGCGCGCTTCATTGAGCTTGATTGATTTGTTCTGTTTTGCCTCGATTACGATTTTTGTACCCGCACAATGGTGATCCGGACCCAGCTCAACAACAATATCGCCAACCTTACAATTTTTTATCCTGCCGGCATTGTTACCCGTTTTTTCAGCAATGTCTCCGCGCGGTTGGCTGCGGTTTTGAATTTCGGTGAAAAGTGCGCTTTCAAAATCAATCCCATGGGTGGTGGATTTTAAGCTTTCGGCTTTGCGCACAACCATTTCGCCCAGTTGCTTTTTTACTTCTCCTTGAAAGTCTTTTTGCATGTCAATAAGGGCGTTGATCTGATCAAAAATTTCCTTGCGCATACGAGCGAGGGCTGAATCATCCTTATCAAGAGAAAATTCATCACTTAAAGTGCGTTGTGTCCGGTCAACGCGGGCTACCAGTTTAGATAAAGCGCTATCATCATTATCGAGGGAGAGTTCTGCAGTGAAGGTGTTTATTTGTTTCTCAATCGCCTCGCCCGCTTCGCCGTGGCGCTGTTTTAGTTCGCGCAAAGTGCGCGACAGGGCACCGTCTTGATTGTCCAGTGAAAATTCCTTCAAAATGTTATCGCGTTGATCCCGGGCAATTTCATCGAGATTGCGGGTAAGGTTCGAGGCAAGTCCATTTTTGGATTGCGGATCAAGCAGGCTCAAAAGGGGGCTGTCATGGCCCAAATGGGTTTTCAGGGTATTGGCCATTGCTGACCCTTCCCCTTCAATCTGTGAGCGGATGGTTTTTTCCAGATCGCCATCTTTTTTGATCAATTGCTCCACCCGTTGTGAGAGGCGACCAGAGGTGGGGTCGAAATAATCAGCAAGTGATTTTGCGATTTCTTTTGTTACGTCCGCGCGGTGTGCGCCAAGGGCTGCGTTCATTGTTTCAAGCAGTCGGTCGCCTTCACTACGAATTTTTTCGGCATCAATGCGGTTATTGGCATTTTCCAGCGCAAGCAGTCCGATCCTTAATGCTGCCAATCCATAGCTGGTGCGCTCCCGGCCAGGTTTTTTTGCGTCCAGAATTTCAACGAGGTCTCTATCTTCAACCAGTAATTCAAGACGCATGGCCTCTTGAGCGTCATTGCTAGCCAGATATTCATGCATCTCATCGTCGCTATTGTGTATGGGGTCTTGAAACATGGGGCCGGTTCCTTCACTCGAATCGCTTCGGGATATGCTATGACGCGTATTTTATGAAGAGGCGAACAAAATAGCAACTTTCTTGAGCGGTACTGAGATATCGTGGAATCTATCAATTATTGCCGCCGTAATGGGCTGGTTTTGTCATAAACACCAATAGGGCCGGTTGTTTTACGCTTCTTGGGGGTAATAATTTCAGATTTTGATTGAAACTATGTTTGTAGTGCGTCATTTTCCTTGGGAACCGAGTAGGAGACTCCAGGCGATGAGTAAAACAATGTGTCGAACGCCAAAAGCAAATTTGGGTGCAAATTTTATCAAAGCATTTTTAGTGCTAAGCCTGTTGGCACTCACGGCGTGTGAAGACGGCATAAATTTGTCGCCTCCGCCAGTTGTCGACGAAAATGAAGAAGCGCCGGTGGTGATCGTAGCCTCGAATGTAAGTCTCAATCCGATTGGTGTTTTCGAGACGGGTATTTTTGATAGCGGTGCAGCTGAGATTGTTGCTTTCGATGCAACAAATGATCAGGTTTTCGTTGTAAATTCTGCTGCAACAAGAGTTGATGTACTCGACATTTCAAACCCTGTTAATCCGGCACTGGTGACGTCCATTGATGCAAGCGGGATGGGCGGGGCTGTTAATTCAGTTGCTGTAGCAAACAATGTTGTCGCGGTTGTCATTGAAGCTTTTGTCCCGCAAGATCCCGGCACGCTTGCTTTTTACAATGCCGATACATTTGATCTTATCAATACGATCACAGTTGGCGCGCAACCCGATATGGTCGCCTTTTCTCCCAATGGCGGTAATTTTGTTCTGGTTGCAAACGAAGGCGAGCCCAGTGATGATCTGAACGTAGATCCGAATGGCAGCGTGACGATTATCAATGTCTCGAATAGTTTTGTGAGCCCCGACGTTTTATCTGTCGAATTTACTGATTTCAACCCACCTGACCTAGCTGAGGGTGAAGAGCTGACCGATACTCAAGAGGCATTACAGCAAATGTTGGAAAATGCCAGAGTCACAACCCCGGGCGCGACACCCGCCCAAGGTTTTGAACCAGAGTTTATTACTTTTAGTGCTAATGGCTTAACGGCCTTTGTCACTTTACAGGAAAATAATGCCATTGCGGTGATTGATATTCTAACACCTGCTATTACAAACCTTATTTCTCTGGGTAGCGTAGATCATAACCTTGCAGGCAATGAGCTGGATGTTAGTGATATTGATGGCGGCATTAATATCGGCAATCAGCCTGTATCAGGTTTCTTGATGCCAGACGCGATTGCAACTTTTACTGTAGCGGGTGTTACTTTTCTTGTTACCGCCAATGAAGGCGACTCGCGTGAATTTAATACCTTCTCTGACGTATCGCGCGTGGAAGATTTGACCCTTGATCCAACTGCCTTCCCGAATGCGGCGGAGTTACAATTGGGTTCAAACCTTGGCCGCTTGCAAGTATCCAACGTTGATGGGGATATTGATGGCGATGGTGACTTTGATCAATTATTCAGTTTTGGTTCGCGATCATTTTCTATTTTCACAAGTGTTGGGGAATTGGTTTATGACTCGGGTTCCGATTTTGAGGACATAATAGCAGCCCAGCTCCCCTTGGATTTTAATAGCGATAATGATCAAAATAATTCTTTTGATAGTCGTTCTGACAATTCCGGTCCCGAACCAGAAGGCGTTGTTTTAGGGCAGATACAGAACCAGGTATTTGCCTTTATCGCGTTAGAACGCGTTGGCGGGATTATGATTTATGATATCACTAATCCTTCTGCTCCGGTGTTCCAGTCTTATGTAAATGTCCGGAACTTTGATGTCCCTGCGCAAAATACTGATGGCTCCACGAACAGCGCTGTTGGCGATCTGGGCCCTGAAGGTATTGTTTTTGTTTCGGCTGCAAATAGTCCAACAAATGTTCCTCTATTGATTGTCGGCAATGAGGTGAGCGGAACAACGCGCATCTTTGAGGTAACATTTGAAACCAATGGGTGATCATAAAAGCCCTATCGCAAATAATCTGATGAATGGCTGTTAAGGCGCAGCTGATGGATTTTCTAAAAAACGATCTGAGTAGTTGCGTGGGGATACTATACGCCGCTGCTTATTTTTCTGATAATTAGTTGTGTAATAAATTCCTGACAGCTCTTGCTTGAGATAGCGTTTTTTTCATTCGCTAGGATAGTGAGAACGCATCATTTTCCTCTATTAGGAGTAATGCCATGACGCCGCCAAAACCGCGCGGTTCCACTCTTGTGTTTCTGGCGCTTGTTGTATTTCTTGATGCAATGGGGGTGGGGCTTGTTATTCCCGTCATGCCTTCCTTGCTCAGCGAATTAACGGCTCTTCCTAATGCGAATGCGGCACAAATTAGTGGTTATCTGGTTTTTACATATGCAGCTATGCAGTTTTTTGCAGGGCCCTTGCTAGGTGGATTGAGTGATCAGTTTGGGCGCAGACCTATTTTGTTGTTGGCCTTGCTGGGGTTTGCAATTGATTATTTTATTATGGCTTTAGCACCTAGTTTGATCTTCTTGTTTATCGCACGGTTTGTGTCGGGAATTTTGGGGGCTACATATACTGCCGCAAATGCTGCGCTGGTCGATTGTACAAGTGCTGAAAATCGGGCGCGCTCTTTTGGAATTATGGGGGCGGCGAGCGGCATCGGTTTATTGGCGGGGCCAATTTTAGGGGGGTATCTGGCTGAATATAGTGCGCGCCTGCCTTTTCTGGCGGCGGGGCTGATTTCTCTGGCGACATGTGTGTACGGATATTTTGCCTTACCAGAGACCTTAGCATTGGAAAACCGGCGACGCTTTAGCCTCGCTAGAGCTAACCCGCTGGGGAGTCTGTGGGCGATTTCGCGCACGAGTGATGGCAAAACTTTGGTCTTGCCAATATTGGCGACGATGTTTTTTATCTATCTTGCCAACCAGTCTTATATTGTGATCTGGTCGTTTTTTACGATTGAGGTTGTCGGCTGGTCACCGCGGGAGATTGCTAATTCTGTGGCCTTTTATGGTGTTATGCTAGCCGTGATGCAGGGCGGCCTTACGGGGGTCGTTGTGAAGCGTCTTGGCGAAGTGCGTGCGGTTTATTTGAGCCAGACGGTTGGTATTATAACATTTATTGCTTTGGGGTTCTCGCGCAGTGGGCTTGCTATCTATTTGATGATCTTTATGGGTTCGCTCGGCGTATTTGCGCAGCCCGCTTTGCAGGCCTTGATGACAAAAAGTACGCCTGAGAATGCGCAAGGTGAATTACAGGGTGCCAATTCAAGTATCTTTAGTGTTAGCTCGATCATCGGCCCCATTTTGATGACCCAGATTTTTGCCCTCTATAGTGATGACAATGGTGTCTATTTTCCCGGCAGTGCTTTTATCTTCAGTGCAAGTTTAATCGGGGCGGCGATGCTGACATTTTTCCTCAGCCAACGTCATAAGTGATCACGATAGCTTCTAAAAATCTAGAAGTTTTCAAATAGTACCATTCGAAGGGTTAGCCTCTCTTTTACACAACGATATAATATCACGAGCATGATTCGCCAACCCGATTTTTTTCGGTTAAGGATCACAAGAACATGCTTGTAGTTGAGAATAGTTTTACTTTTACAACCAAATCATGTCAGTTGTATTCAGAAGTTCATTACCGAGAGGTTTAAGGGATAAAGATATGGAAAATATTATACAAAATATTACTCAATCAGTTGAAGCGTACGGCCCCAAAATTCTAGCCGCAGTCATCACTTTAGTTATTGCATTTATTGTTGCGCATATTGTGAGAATGATCTGCGCGGCGGCAATTAATAAAATACCGTTTTTTAACGATGCGAATGCCAGTGCTCCTAATGGGCAGACTGTTGGTGCAAGTATCGGCTCCGCAGGATTTTGGGTCATCATCTTAATTGGTCTTGTCTCGGCACTTGAGCAATTGGGCATGACGAATGTCTCAAATTCAATTCGGGCAACCCTCGACCAGATATTTGCCTTTCTGCCGCAAATTATTGGAGCGATCATTACTTTCTTTGTGTTCTCGATTGTAGCACGGGTCGCAAAACAAGCGGCGACGGCGACATTGAACGCAGCTCAGGTCGATACAATGCCGCAACGCTTTGGCATGACAGCTAATCCGATTGGCATCTCAAGTACGCTCGGTACCATTCTTTTTGCCTTAATTATTATCCCGGGCGGTATTGCAGCGCTTCAGGTTCTCGATATTGATGCGATTACGACCCCGGCTGTGAATATGCTCAATAAGGTGATGGACTCAATTCCAAATATTGCTGTCTCAATGGTTATCATTGGATTGTTTGCGGTCATTGCCCGTTTTGTCTCGGATATTCTTGGTAAAACCCTGCCAAACACCGGCCTTGACGGCACGGTCAAAGGTTTGGGTCTATTGCAAGGTGCGGATGCTGGTGTTTCTGCATCTGGCATAGTCGCGAAATTGGCGGGTCTAATTATCTTGTTGCTTGGACTCATTCAGGGAATGAAAACATTAGGCTTTGAACCACTTTCAGAAGCGCTAAATGTTGTGCTCTCAATGGGTTCACAGATCATGTTTGGATCAATCATAATCTTTGCGGGTGTCCTCATCTCCGGGATTGTTGCCAAGGCAATGGCTGCGACAAGCGGCGGCGCTGGCGATTTTGCAGCCAAACTGGTGCGCTCTATCATAATTATTCTATCAGTGATCCTTGGTATTTCCCGCATGGGGCTCGACCCATCTGGCGACTTTATCCTCAATGCAGCCCAGATTATTCTGATCGGTATGGCATTGGCCGGCGGTATTGCCTTTGGTCTTGGCGGTAAAGATTGGGCCGCAAAGCAATTAGATAAATTGAAATAAATCAATAATTCAATGAAACAAAGAAAAGGCCGCTCCATGAGAGCGGCCTTTTTTTGTGCGCCACCAAGATGCGATTACATTGAACGTGCAATCAGTAATTTCATAATTTCATTGGTGCCGCCATAGATGCGCTGAACCCGTGCATCAGCATACATACGGCTTATCGGATATTCATCCATATAACCGTACCCACCAAAGAGTTGCAGGCATTCATCCATGACTTCGTTTTCGAGCTCCGATAGTAAAAGCTTCGACATGGAGCCGGTGATTGGATCAAGCTTACCCTCTAATAATTGCGCCGTACAATAATCAACAAAAACTCGCGCCATAGTCGCTTTGGCTTTCACTTCAGCGAGGGTGAATTGTGTATTTTGAAAGTTAAAAATCGGTCGTCCAAATGCTTTGCGCTCTTTTGTGTAATCAAGGGTTAGGGCAAGAGCGGCCTCAATGGCTGCAATCCCCTGTACACCGATGATATGGCGTTCCTGGGGGAGTTGTTCCATGAGTTGAATAAAGCCCATACCTTCTTTGGGACCAAGTAAATTGGCCGCGGGAACGCGTACATCGTCAAAGAATAATTCTGAGGTATCTTGCGCTTTATGGCCTAATTTTTTTAAATTTCTCCCGCGGGTAAAGCCCTCTGCTTTATCGGTATCGACCACGATCAAAGATATACCTGTCGCTCCTTCGCTCGGGTCTGTTTTCGCAACAATGATGATGAGGTTTGCGGTTTGGCCATTGGTGATAAACGTTTTTTGGCCATTGATTACGAATTCATCTCCATCGCGCACAGCGGTAGCGCGGACAGCTTGAAGGTCTGAACCAGTGCCAGGTTCTGTCATCGCTATAGCGCCTACATAAGCGCCGGAGGCCATGCCGGGTAACCATTTTTGTTTTTGTTCCTCACTCCCGTAATTTAAAAAATAAGGCGCAATTATTCCATTGTGTAAGGAAATGCCAAATCCCTCAATGCCGCATTTGGCTTGTTGTTCTATGATGATTTGTTCATAGGCAAAATTACCTCCAGCACCGCCATATTCCTCTGGCATAGAAGCACACAAAATACCCGCCTCCCCAGCGCGCTCCCATACCCAGCGATCAACGATTCCCTGCTCGCGCCATTTCTCAACATGGGGTGCGAGTTCTCTGGTGAAAAATTTTCCTACTTCTTCTTCGAATAGGAAGAGTTCATCGGTTTTCCAGGCGGGGGTGGCGATATTCAAGGGGGACATATTTATCGTTTTTACTCCGTATAAAGTATGTAATAGGGTCTTGGTCAGACAAGGAAAGTAATGATCCGTTTTTCTTTATTCTCTCCCACACACAGCGCTCTAGCAAGCCTGTTCCTCAGTTAGATAAAAAATCTAGTGGCCCCCGCTAGCGTGGTAAAAGCGCGTAGAGCACGGGCAAAATAATTGGGGGGGCGTAGAAAAATTTAATCTAGGCTATTCCAGAAGGTTGAAATTTTTTCAGGAATATCAGGGTTAGGCAGGTCTTTGCGCCCGCGCACGGCAAAAATAAAATTTTCCGCCAAAATTTCTTCAGGGTGAATGATATATTGTGTGTTAGAGCCTATAGCTTTAAAAAAATCAGGCACAGCGCCGCCGCTTAAAAAAACGGGTTGACCGTCAGGCTTGTTTTCGTTTTTTGCTAGTCTGCATGTCCCCTCGCTCTCCTCAATGGCCAGAAGAGAAAAATCAAAATAATCTCCCAGACTTCCCTTTTCTAGATTATCATAGGGTCCGGTCACCCTTAAAAAGGGGATAACGCCGTTTGCGTTCGTATTTTTAATGGGGCGTATGGGAACAAAATGTTTGTAAACAGGCGCATCTGGATTGGTTAATCTCTGTGCGCGTAAGGTTTCGGGCTCGATAAAATTGCATGGCTTAAAGCCAATCAAAGAAAAATACGCATCCTGTTGTTTATCGTTATGGCGTGAAAGGATGTGATGTAATTCATGAAGAAATAAATTGGCGAGACCATCCAGCGCCTTTTTCTTGTCTTCTAGCGCGGTTAGAAAATATTGATCTATCGCGTCTTGTGAAAAAAGGATCAAATTTGCGCGTGTATGGGGCAATCCCCCTTCTATTGCCTGGGAAGTTTTTGCCATCAGGATTGTTTGCGGCAAGTGTCGTTCATAGGGAGTTAAGTTTGTCTGTATACTGTTTATGGCGTGAACGAGAGCGGTTTTTTCATTATCACTCCACGGTAGAACACCGCCAGAATAATTTTCCTGTAAGCTTCGAAATGTCAGATTTTCGCTATTGCGGTTTTTTATGCCGATCTCAATGGGTTGTAATTGCGCGGTATAATCGTCTTCGCTAATCAGAATATCAATGGCCTGTTGGGATGTTGCAAATAAATACCGGTCCGAGAGACCTGTGGTTTTGATGGGTTTGATATCCCCTTTGAGGTTTTTCGGTTTAAGGGCTTCCCCGGTGGCTGCTTTGGTAGATCCATGATCTCCCGCATTGATTTCACTAGGTGCAATGTGCCCATCCTTTTCGTCTTCAGCATGGGAGCATGAGGCGAGTAGAAATATGCAGGTGCAAAATATCGCTCCTGCCGTCATGAAGTTCGTTACGCTATTGCGAAATGGAATAGGCATAAAATTCTCATTGAAACCCCAGCCGGATGCGAAAATACCCTAAGGACAACATCTCACACTATATAAGAGCCGGTGGATAAGATCTGGCGGATAACTAGCGACTGGGTTTGGGTTAACACGGATATAGGTTCGTAAGTGACCCCGAATTGGTGGCCAAAATACGGATACCCGACAGCTTAGCGTTTTTTCGCGGCTGTGTTAACCTGAACACTCACCTTTAGTGTTTCAACAGGGCGACCATCTATATGCTTCAGGCCGCGATTTTTAACATCAATTTCCATACTGGAACGCGCCCCTGGGGTGGCGATCACCTTAGGGGTCGCGATTTCTTCCCACAATGGGTCATCTGCGGGCACTTCATTTGTGTTTGATGTGCGTGGAAGAAACACCTGACTGTTGATTTTAATGGTTTCCTGCTCGGCTGGCCCGGAGTGCAAGCGAAGCGCTAGCTTGAGTGTGTCAGGATCACTTACAATCAGCTCGGAAGTCTCATTCTCATAAGCGATCATTTTGGGTGCGCTCAGAAGGGCATTATCTTGCCATATATGGACATTGAGCTGGTATTGTTCTGGCGTCTCTTGCGCAATGCTTGTTAGAGGTGCAGAAAAAAGACATGCCCCCAAAAAGGATGCCCCTAAAATGGAAGACAGCATAGATGTCGTTGCTCGACGAGCTGGTTTACTTTGTGACATGTAACGCCCCTTAATGGTCATTTTCTCGTTCCTTCCAGGTTTCACCCCAGCTACTCTGTGTGCGATTTTACCAAGTATGATCTTCATGGGTTTGAAGATTTGCAAAAAAGGGGCCATTATAGCCATCTTGCGTAGGAATTTCCGAGTAAGGCGTAGATAGAGTAATAAAATGTCGAGACAATCAATGCTGCCAAAACCACCCCCACTCATAAACATTCATGCGTTATTTAAAAAGTTTGGGTCCGGCACCCTCCTGTTTTGGGTGGTGATTTTTACCTCTTTGGAATGGAATGGTGCCCCTTCCTTGGCGTTTCAGTCTAGCGCGTTAGCCAATGGCGGCCCTGTCGAGCAATTGGAAGAAATTCATGACGGCGCTACTGAAATTGTAGGTCAAGATAAGGCCGAAGGGGGGTCTCCCCCGGTCGCTCCCCTCTTGAAACCATGGGGGTATCCATTGTCTGCCTTTGATACCAAAACCAGAGCGCAGGATGATTTCTACCGTTATGCCAATGGCGGTTGGTTAGATAGCAATCCAATTCCTGCAATACGCTCCGGCATCGGTTTTTCCATTGATATGTCTGAGCGCGTCGAGGCGCGGTTAAGCAGTATCATGCAAAACCTGTTGAACACGCGTTATCCACGGGGAAGTGATAGGCAAAAAATTCGCGACCTTTATCTCTCCTATATGAATGGAGGCCGCGTTGAACGCCTTGGCTTGAAACCCTTTGCAGGTGATTTCGAACAAATTAGATTGCTTGAAACGCACAAACAGGTTGCGGCGATATTGGCCAAATCAGAACTGGGACTTGCCGGGCCTTTCCGATCTTCCGTCACGATAGATGTCCAAAATCCAGATCATTATGCATTAGCCATCGCTCATGATGGGTTATCCATGCCGGACCGTTCTTATTATTTGCGCGCCGATAAAGAGTTGGAGGTAATACGCAGTGCTTTTAAGGATTATATTTATAAACTTTTGATCTTTGAATTTATTAGCGATCCAAAAAATCGAAAAATTATCAGACGTGTTTCGCGTTCGAATGAGGGGGCGTTAGAAAAAAATATTGGTCAACAGATTGGTGATCTTGATCAGCGGGTTGATGCGCTTTTTACGCTTGAAAAAAAGATTGCCGAATTACACTGGACCCGTGCACGGCGCCGGGACGCAACGCTTACATATAACCCGATGACAAGAGGGGAGCTGGAAGCCCTCGCTCCCGATTTTCCGTGGGGGGAGTTTTTAAAGCCTTATGGCGCGAAAACCGATACAACCCTGATTGTGCGCGAAAGTTCATCTTTTCCAAACCTTGCCGAACTCTTTGCGCAGACACCCATTGAGGTTTGGCGGGACTATATCTTTGTACATTATATTTCTGCCAATGCTGAATATATGCCTGAAAAAATCGCGCAATTGCGGTTTTCTTTTTTTGACCGCGCTATTTCCGGTAGAACCGCGCAGCGCCAGCGCGACAAGAGAGCGCTAGGGCTTGTCGATCAGGCATTTGCCCAAAGCCTTGGCCGCTTCTATGTGGAAGCATTTTTTCCAGAAGAATCCAGAACGTTGATGCTGGATATGTTTGAAAAAATCCGTTCTGCATACAAAACAAGAATAGAAAATTTAAGCTGGATGTCTGCCGATACTAAAAAAGAGGCGCTTTTTAAACTGTCAAAAATTCGCGCGACTATTGGCTATCCGGAGATTTGGCGGGATTATTCGAGGGTGCGTATTCGTCGTAATGATTTGTTTGGCAATATAAAAAGTATTCGCCGGGATGATTTTCGCCGGGATTTAACGCGTCTTGGGTCGAAGGTAAACAAGAGTGAATGGGATCGCGGGCCGCAAACTGTAAATGCATTTTATAATCCGGCGCGCAATGAGGTCTTCGTTCCCGCCGGTTATATTCAATCGCCCCTGTTTGATCCTGCTGCAGACTCTGCCCTGAATTATGGAGCGATTGGTGCTATCATCGGTCATGAAATTGGCCACGCCTTTGATGATCAGGGATCTAAATATGATGCGGATGGAAAATTGAGAAGCTGGTGGCGGGACGATGACCGCCTTGCCTTTGATAAGCTGGGGGATAAATTAGCAGCACAATTTGATCAATATGAAGTGCTTGATGGTTTGCATGTAAACGGTCGTCAAACCCTTGGTGAGAATATTGGCGATCTCGCGGGCATGATAGTCGCTCATGATGCCTATATTTTATCGCTTCAAGGAAAGCCTGCAAATATTCTGAAGGGCAGGGACGGGGAGTCCTTTACGGGGTCACAAAGATTTTTTCTGGGCCGCGCTCAGGGGCGACGATTTAAACGCACAGAGGCAGCGCTACGTCGCCGTGTTCTGGCAGCGCCTCATAGCCCGATGGCGTTGCGGGTGAACGGCGTTATACGCAATATGGATGCATGGTATAAAGCATTTGACGTAAAGCCCGGTGATGGGCTTTATCTGGCTCCAGAAGATCGCGTTCGAATTTGGTGATGCACAAGCTGTGCGGAAAAATGAAGCCCCAAGCAAGAAGATACTATAATGTCAGATGCCGACCAGAATAATGATGTAGTCGTACAATCAGTTGCATCTGATTTAAAAAATCACCAATTTAAATATTATGACTTTGCCATGGCGGCATTTGTTGCTGTGCTGATCTGTTCCAACTTGATTGGGGCGGCAAAGCTTGTCCAGTTTTTTGAAACAGAAATTTTTGGCTTTAAGGTCGGAATATTCGGCGCCGGAATTTTATTCTTCCCGCTTTCCTATGTTTTGGGTGATGTGCTAACGGAAGTTTATGGCTATGCGAGAACCCGGCGTGTGGTCTGGGCAGGATTTGCGGCAGTTGCGTTTATGGCGTTTATGTCTTTTGTGGTTGTCGCGCTGCCGCCCGCACCGGGTTGGGGCGGACAAGAGGCATATGAAGCGGTTTTCGGGATTGCACCGCGCATCGTTTTCGCATCGATGGTGGCTTTCTGGGCCGGTGAATTCTCCAACGCTTTTGTTATGGCCCGAATGAAAATACTGACCAAGGGTAAAAAACTCTGGACACGAACCATTGGTTCCACGGTAGTGGGTCAGGGCGTGGACAGTCTTATTTTTTACCCAGTGGCTTTCTTGGGAATATGGTCAGCCGAGCAGATAATTACTGTCTTGCTAACCAACTACGCTCTAAAGGTGATTTGGGAAATTTTTCTAACCCCTGTTACGTACGTAATAATCGGGCGTTCGAAAAAAGCCGAAGGGGTCGATATTTTTGATGCAGAGACGAATTTTACACCGTTTTCTGTAAAGTGAGAGATGCGAGCGATTTTGAAAAGAAGATCAGTGTAAAAACCTGTGACATTGAAAGCACATGGGTTAGCAGGTGATCTGGGTCGTTGGTTGACAGCGAGATGACCAGCAGATAAGCAGGGTTTAGCAATTTTTTGGCCCTTTTTTGTAAGGCCGTACACTTGATAGAGCGCTAAGATGAGTAATCAATATCTCACTCTGGTTTTGCAAACTGGCACCGCCGCCACGCTCTTTGGGACGTGTACCGGTGATAAGACGCGTTCGATTCTTTTTACGTGTCTGACAAAGCCATTCCTTAAAGGTTGCTCGCTGATTTCTTAATAATTTCTATTTTTTATCAAGCCTGACAACCTTCAAGACTATTCTTGGGGCTGTTTCGCTCTGTTTCCAATAAGTCCATTTGAAAGAAAACCCCGTGACCAATATTTCTGGTGACATGATAAAAAAAATTCCGCCCGGAAAGCCGGGCTTGTGGCGTTCGGAATTTAAAGCCCTGCTTATTCTGGGCGGGCCAATGGCATTGACCCAATTGGTGCAATTTTCAATCAATTCAATTGATGTGCTGATGGTCGGGCGTCTTGGTCCTGAACCCCTTGCCGCTTCTTCTATCGGGCTGGTGGTTTTTTTCGGCCTCTTTCTGGTGGGGATCGGCCCGGCGATGGCGGTATCGCCAATGGTATCGCAGGCATTGGGCGAGAATAAAGAAAACTTTGCGGATGTTCGCCGGTCAGTGAGAACCGGATTGTGGGTGATCGCCATGGGGTTCCCCGCCGCATTACTTATTATGATGTTTACGACGCCAATCACTTTGCTTCTGGGTCAACCTGAGACGGCAGCACGTCTTGCTGGCCCCTATGTGTTGGCTCTCGCACCGGGATTGCCGTTCGCGCTTGGGGTTGTCATTTTGCGCAACTTTCTCGCTGCATTAGGGCTGACGCGCATACCCTTGGTGCTGATCATTATAACAACTTTTTTTAATGCGTTTATGAATTGGCTTTTGATTTACGGTAATTGGGGATTGCCAAGGCTCGAGCTCGTCGGCGCCGGGATTGCATCGTCGCTTTCCCATATGCTCGGCTTTGCGCTGTTAGTGATTTATTCCCGGTACCATAAGAATGCCCGTAAATTCGAGATCTTTAAACGTGTGTTTCAGATTGATTGGCCTCGATTGCGCGAATTGGTCAAGCTTGGCTGGCCAATCAGTGTGACCTCTGCTTTTGAAGGTATGTTGTTTAATGCGGCAATCTTGTTGACCGGTCGTATTGGGGTCGAGGAAGTCGCCGCTTTTCAGATCGCCCTGAATTTGTCAGCTTTGGCATTTATGGTGCCCTTGGGATTATCTATGGGGGGGAGTGTCCGGGTCGGGCTCGCTGCCGGCGCGCGGGACTGGGACGGTGTGCTGCGGGCCTGCGGCGCGACAATCATCTCGTCGGCCCTCATCATGACGATGTTCGGAATTCTGGTGACGAGCGTTCCGCAAGCCCTTGCGGGTCTCTATCTGGAGCTCGATGATCCGGCTAACGCAAATGTTTTGGCTCTGGTTGCGTCATTTTTACCAATAGCGGGGGCCTTCATGATGTTTGACGGGGTTCAGGTCGCCGCCAATCAGTGTTTGCGCGGGATAAAGGATGTGCGCGCGCCAATGGTATTCACCGGTATTAGTTATTGGGTTGTCGGCTTTCCATTAGCGGCGTGGCTTGGCCTTGGGACATCTTTGGGCGCTAAAGGCGTCTGGTGGGGGCTTTTGGTGAGCTTGGTTGTTGCGTCTGTGCTTTTGGGGGGGCGGCTTTTGTTTTTAATTAAACGCAATTCCGCGACAGGTGCACCGCCTGTTTAGCGGCGCATGGAAGGAATAGAGGGATGAATTTGAACTGGGACTGGACTTGCCAATTGTAAAGACCCATATCATGGTCTGATAAGAAAAAGCGTGTCATCTTGATACACCATTTGATACAGTGGGAAAACGATGTCAGGAAACATGCAAGGTGCTGCTGAATCATTCAATCTTGTGTGCATCTAACCCGCAGTTTGCTTGCCATGCCCATTGTTTGTTAACTCGATGGCGTCATAGTAGATTTTCAAATGAACAGGGATAAGGTGTTATCTCCGTTTTGAGCTTGAGTGCCCATTTTTAACCGGTTTTACCAAAGAGGACCTATGAGAGACCCTATTGCTACTTACGAAAATTATCTCACGCCAATGGTGGTAGAACAAACCAGCCGTGGTGAACGTTCTTATGATATTTATTCGCGTCTTCTAAAAGAGCATATTATCTTTATTGCCGGACCGGTAAATGATGCTATGGCGACCAGTGTTGTGGCGCAGCTTTTGTTTCTGGAAGCGGAAAACCCCAAGAAAGAGATCAATCTCTATATTAACTCGCCCGGCGGCTCGGTTTCTTCAGGGTTGGCGATATATGATACAATGCGTTATATCCGCCCGGCCGTATCAACCATGGTTACCGGCATGGCGGCCTCTATGGGCTCCTTATTGTTAACGGCTGGCAACAAGGATATGCGGTTTTCTCTACCAAATTCGCGTATTATGGTGCACCAGCCCTCAGGTGGTTTTCAGGGGCAGGCATCCGATATTGAGCGCCACGCGAAGGATATTGTCGAATTGAAACGCCGACTTAATGAAATCTACGTGCACCACACCGGCCAACCCTATGATGTGATTGAAAATACCCTCGATCGTGATCATTTTATGACACCTGAAGAGGCTGTTAACTTTGGTCTCATTGACAAAGTGTTGACGGAGCGCAATCCTGAAGCGAATGAAGACTAATTTAACAATGATTATAAGACATTTGTTATAGATTACTGGTCTATAGATTAGTGTATTGAGCCAATTAGGGTTTGGCCTGAATATTTGATTAAATGATGGAATGTGGACTAGACTGTCGGATAATAAATATTAGCGGGTTGGCACTTTTCGTGCAGAAGCGTATGATGTTCGGCTGTGATCGTGTATAAGGTGTCAAAACGGGTATTGCTGTTTTTGATTTAAATCGTTTCCCGGTTTGGATGATAACCGTTTTGGGTGTCTCGTATACTTAGTTCTGATAGTGCGAGAGTCTCGAAATTCTATAGAAAAGTCCTGTAGAATTGAATGAAACGGTAAGTTTTGGAGACGGCCAAGGGTTAGGAATTGACAGGATTTGAGGTCATTTCTCTATGCCCGGAAAATAGTTTAGAACCTGATTAAGGTTTATTTAGGAGTGCAGTTGTGAGCAAAGTTGGTGGAAAAAGCGGCGGCGGAGACGGTAAAAATACGTTGTACTGTTCTTTTTGCGGGAAAAGTCAGCATGAAGTCCGAAAGCTGATTGCCGGACCAACAGTATTTATTTGCGATGAATGCGTTGAATTATGCATGGATATCATTCGCGAAGAATCGAAATCGTCACTTGTAAAAGTCGGTGACGGTGTTCCTGCCCCTCTTCAAATCAGCAAAGTTCTCGATGATTATGTGATCGGCCAGGCACATGCCAAGCGCGTGCTTGCGGTTGCGGTGCACAATCACTTCAAACGCCTTAATCACGACGGTAAAAATAATGATGTCGAACTGGCAAAATCAAATATCTTGCTCGTCGGCCCCACCGGTTGTGGTAAAACCCTTCTTGCCCAAACTTTGGCCCGTATTCTCGATGTGCCATTCACAATGGCCGATGCCACAACCCTGACCGAAGCCGGTTATGTGGGCGAGGATGTGGAAAATATCATTCTCAAGCTATTACAGGCAGCTGATTATAATGTTGAGCGCGCCCAACGCGGGATCGTTTATATCGACGAAGTCGACAAGATCAGCCGTAAATCCGATAATCCGTCAATAACCCGGGATGTTTCCGGTGAAGGCGTGCAACAAGCATTGCTGAAAATTATGGAGGGTACGGTTGCTTCTGTGCCTCCGCAAGGTGGACGCAAGCACCCGCAACAAGAATTTTTGCAGGTTGATACAACCAATATCCTTTTCATCGTAGGCGGCGCATTTGCTGGCTTGGAAAAAGTAATTGCGAATCGCGGTGAGGGTGCCTCCATTGGCTTTGGTGCCAAGGTTAAGGAGGCTGATGAGCGTCGTGTGGGTGATATCCTGCGCGAAGTTGAGCCAGAAGATCTTCTGAAATTCGGCTTGATCCCGGAATTTGTAGGCCGTCTACCTGTGATTGCTACCCTTGAAGATCTCGATGAAGACGCATTAATCCAGATTTTGTCCAATCCGAAAAATGCCTTGATCAAGCAGTATCAACGCTTATTCGAGATGGAAGACGTCAAACTAACCTTCACCGATGATGCCCGTTCCGCGATTGCCCGTAGAGCGATTGCTCGCAAAACCGGTGCACGTGGTCTGCGCTCGATTATGGAGGGTATTCTTCTCGATACGATGTTTGATCTACCGACTATGGAAGGTGTTTCCGAGGTCGTGGTCAATGCTGAAGTGGTCGAAGGTAAAGCCCAGCCACTCTCGATTTATGATGATCGGGCAAGTGAAAAAGTCGAAGCCGACGCAAGCGCTTAAAATTCACAAGAATTTTGTTCCGGCCATTGATAAAGGGTGGCCGGAATATCAATCCCTAATATTAGCCCCTCTTGAGGGGCTTTTCCAATTTTAGAACGCTTTCCGCATATTTATGCGCTCTGTGAATAAGTTTTGTGCAGTAAATTGCAAAAGAAGCGCAATATATGGTGTTTGAGGGTCACCTCTCCGTTTTGTGTGTAAATCATGTGCAATTTTTTTTACCGTGTGCTTGAAAAAGCAAACCGGTGGCCCAAAATAAAAAAGATCAGTTTGCTAAACCGCTGGTAACCAGAATGTGCAAAAATGCTTGGGTCCTGCTTTAGTCCCCCACTTGATGAGTGGCTAGGAACAGGGCATCTTAAAGCAAGCAGATCGATTTGAATGATTATTCGGTATTGATTGCTATTCGAGAGGTTATACAGCCTCACACCAAATTTCGGCATTGCTCACATTAAGTTTGTAATGACCGCCAAGGAGCTTTTTATGAGTGACGCTACAATCTACCCGGTATTACCGCTACGCGATATTGTGGTATTTCCTAACATGATTGTCCCCCTCTTTGTGGGCCGGGAAAAATCGGTCAAAGCCCTTGAAAATGTCATTGAGAATGACCGAAAGATCCTTCTTGTCTCACAAAAAGACGCCAATGATGACGACCCGTCCCCGGAAAATATTTATAATATGGGGGTGGTGGCAACCATTATACAGCTCCTGAAATTACCCGATGGCACCGTTAAGGTTCTGGTCGAGGGCGAGTGGCGTGCGACGATTGAAGATTATACACGTACAGATGAATATTTTGAGGCGAGCGTAACCCCCATTGAGCAAGATCTTGGTGAGGAAGAAGAAGTGACAGCGCTAATGCGCTCCGTTGGTTCTCAATTTGAAAGTTACGTTAAACTCAACAAACGCATCCCCCCTGAAGTTATTGTCTCGATCAACCAAATCGATGAACCTGCAAAGCTTGCAGATACGGTCGCTTCGCACCTTAATATAAAGCTATCAGAAAAACAGGAACTGTTAGAAATTGTATCGGTAGGAAAACGTCTTGAGCGTGTCTATGCCTTTATGGAAGGCGAGATGAGTGTCCTGCAAGTCGAGAAAAAAATCCGTAACCGCGTTAAACGCCAGATGGAGAAAACCCAGCGCGAATATTATTTGAATGAGCAGATGAAGGCTATTCAAAAAGAGCTCGGTGAAACCGAAGATGGCAAAGATGAAATCAGCGAATTAGAAGAGCGCATAAAGAAGGCGAAGTTTTCTAAAGAGGCGCGTACCAAGGCGGAGGCAGAGGTCAAGAAATTACGTCAAATGTCACCAATGTCAGCCGAATCAACGGTTGTCCGTAATTATCTTGATTGGATGCTATCAATCCCGTGGAATAATAAAGCCAAAATAAAACTCAATATGGATAAATCGCAGACCATCCTTGATGAGGATCATTATGGTCTGGAAAAAGTTAAAGAGCGCATTCTCGAATATCTGGCGGTTCAAAAACGAACCAATAAACTCAAAGGCCCGATTTTGTGTCTGGTTGGTCCTCCCGGCGTTGGTAAGACATCTTTGGGCAAGTCCATCGCCAAGGCAACAGGGCGTGATTTTGTGCGAGTCTCCTTGGGCGGTGTGCGCGATGAAGCTGAAATTCGAGGGCATCGACGTACCTATATCGGGTCTATGCCTGGCAAAATCATTCAGTCGATGAAAAAAGCCAAGACATCAAATCCGATGTTCCTGCTTGATGAAATCGATAAGATGGGACAGGATTTTCGCGGTGATCCCGCTTCGGCGCTTTTGGAAGTGCTGGATCCGGAGCAGAATGCAACATTTGCAGATCATTATCTCGAAGTTGATTATGATTTGTCGGATGTCATGTTTGTTACCACGGCCAATAGCCTTAACATGCCGCAGCCGCTGATGGATCGAATGGAAATTATTCGTATTCCCGGGTACACGGAGGATGAGAAAGTTGAAATTTCTCGCCGTCACTTAATCCCCAAACAGCTTGAAAACCATGGATTGAAAGAAGAAGAATGGTCAATCAATGATGAGGGCCTGCAAAACCTAATACGTCTGTATACCCGTGAAGCTGGTGTGCGTAATCTGGAGCGGGAAATCGCGCGTCTTGCACGAAAAGCCGTACGTGTCCTCGAGAGCGGTGACGCGGAAACTGTTCTGGTAACGGCAAAAAATCTGGATGAATATTCTGGCGTGCCGAAATTCCGTTTTGGTGAAATTGAGGGCGAAGACAAAGTGGGCGTTGTGACCGGCCTTGCCTGGACCTCAGTGGGCGGAGATATTTTGACCATTGAAGCGGTGCAGATGCCCGGAAAAGGTCGCATGACACCTACCGGAAATCTGAAAGAGGTTATGAAAGAGTCTGTCTCTGCTGCGTCTTCTTATGTGCGTTCGCGGGCAGAAAATTTTGGTATCGAGCCGCCTTTATTTGAAAAAACCGATATTCATGTTCATGTTCCCGAAGGGGCAACGCCGAAAGACGGTCCTTCTGCCGGGGTTGCCATGGCGACGGCAATAGTCTCTGTGCTGACAGGTATTCCGATCCATAAGGATATTGCGATGACCGGCGAAATTTCTTTGCGAGGCCGGGTATTGGCCATTGGCGGGCTGAAAGAAAAATTACTCGCGGCTGTGCGCGCCGGGGTCAAGAAAGTTTTGATACCGGAAGAAAATGAAAAAGATCTCGCTGATATTCCCGACAATGTTAAAGATACTCTTGAAATCATTCCCGTGGAAACTGTTGATCAAGTGCTAAGTCACGCATTGGTTTCGTCTTTAACACCAATCGAATGGATTGAGCCTGTGGTAGCGGCAGGTGAAAATAGTGATACCGGTTCTGTTATTAAGCATTAATGTGACTTGCGGTAGGCGGTTAAAAAGTCTTCCGCAAAGATTGATCGGCATAATCAGCGTGGGAATATAGGGTGTTTAGCGACATTATCCGTTAGGGGTGAAGCGTGAAATTGCTTTGGCTGGAGCGCTAATTTTTAGAAAGACTGGCCTCAAAAACGAATCGCAGGACAAGAAATAGCGCATTTTGAGGAATGTTGCGCTGCAAATACGCATATTTTGCTGATTGCAGTGCTTGTACTATAGAAATATATTGTTTATATTTTTCAATGAGTTAAGCCTATTTTGAAAGATTGTTGCGCTTTTTGTGCCTGAGGGGCTTACATCAAGCACTGCGTACACGCCATAATTACTAAACAGCGTAAGGCATGATGCTGGCACGCTGAAAACTAGCCAACCTTAAGGTGAGAACATGAATAAAAATGAATTTATCGACCGCGTCGCAGATTTTGCAGACATGAACAAAGCTGAAGCGGGCCGTGCGGTAGACGCTGTGTTTGATGCGATTACGGAAGCTTTGAGAAAAGGGGATGATGTGCGGTTAGTGGGCTTTGGCACATTTTCAGCAAAAAAACGTGAAGCCCGTGAAGGGCGCAATCCGCGCACTGGTGAAACCATTCAGATTAAAGCCAGCATGCAGCCAAAATTTACTGCCGGTAAAGGCCTAAAAGACGCTTTGAATTAAACGTACGTCATTTTGCAATGGTGGGCCGGGATGGCCCGCTACTGCTATTTTCTTGCCGCCTCATAGGCGCGTACATCGCTCTTGAGCTCGGGAAGCAATAAATACAACGCAATGATATTGGGGATGCACATGCCAAACAGCATGGCGTCAATAAAATTGACAATGGCTGAAAGCTGGATAGCCGCGCCTGTGGATAGAGCAAGGCAAAGTAATAATTTGAAAATGATGTCAACGTGCTTGGTGGTGCCGAACAAATAAGCGGCTGCTTCTGCGCCGTAATAGGCCCAGGCGATAAGCGTCGAGAACGCAAACAGGATTACGGAAATCAACAAAATAACCGGATACCAGCTGAACATGGATTCAAAAGCGGCCGACGTCATAACAATCCCTTGTAAATTATCCTGACCGACAAAGGGTTCATATACCCCCGTTACGATGATCACCAATGCGGTAACAGTGCAAATAACGACTGTATCAATAAAAGGTTCCAATAGAGCCACATAGCCCTCCGTGAGAGGATTATCGGTGCACACAGCAGCATGGGCAATCGCAGCCGACCCTACGCCCGCCTCGCTCGAATAGGTTGCCCTTTGAATGCCAATTATAAGCGCGCCCACCAAGCCGCCGCCAGCAGCCTCTAGTCCGAACGCGCCTTTCAAAATGAGCAATATTGCGCCGGGTACTGCTGAAATATTGGCAAAGATGATGGTTAGGCCTGCGCTAAGATAGATCGCACCCATAAGGGGAACCAGAATTGAGGTAACCCGGCCAATTGTCTTAATGCCGCTCACGATCACGATAGCCACGCCGCTTGCCATGATAATTCCAAAAGTGAGCGGTATTGAATGCCCTGTAACATCTGCAAAAAGAGAATGAGCTTGGTTGACCTGAAAGACGCTGATCGAAGCCCCCATTGTCATAACGGCAAAAAAGATAGCGCTAAATTTTCCAAGGCCCTTTCCAAAACCGGCGTGTAGTTTACCTGCACGTTTGGTAACGATATCCTCTATATAATACATAGGACCACCATGCACTCGGCCATCTTGATCGGTACGGCGATATTTTACCGCTAGTGCACATTCAGCAAATTTCGAACTCATGCCGAGTATCCCGGCAAGGACCATCCAGAATAAAGCGCCAGGCCCGCCAAGAACGATCGCAATAGGGACAGATGCAATATTGCCCAGTCCAACCGTTCCCGATAGGGCAGAGGTAAGGGCCTGAAAGTGAGAAATCTCCCCTTTTGTATTTGGGTTCGTTGGCTCTCTATGAAAGGTTAAATGCCAAGCATGGCCGAAGCTGCGTATATTTATAAACCGTAGGGAAACAGTCAGTATAAGAGCCGCTAATATTAGCCATAAGACCACAACGGGTATGGCAACATCGAATAAGGTGATTTTATAGAAAATGATGTTGCTGATCGCAACACTGGCAGGTTCAACGGCATTGTTAATGCTTTGTGCTATATTCGCCATGATATCTCAAGATAAAGGCTCCTCGAGTGGAGCGGGAGCAGTGGGGTGTTGAATTTGGTGTAATATATTAACCAACACTTTTTGGCCATCGAAAAACGTAAAGCTGTCAGTTTGCATAAATTACACTGATGGAGATCTATCTTTTTGAAAGCATTTTTTGCGATGAATATGGCTTTACCAGAGCCCGGGGCCCCCAGAAAATAACTTATAAAATAGGTCTGGCGCTTGACTGACTCAGCGGGTTTGTGTAACTGAGATTAGGTCGTTTTAGTCAGGGTGAAAAGCAAGGGCATTTGCTGATCATATTTTAAAGCGCAATATTAGAGGTATTTTTGATCAGAGTTTTATATTGAGCTTTGATAAGGTAAGATTTGGTTAAATTCAGATCATGCTGTAGAAATATCTTAAGATGTAGATTTAACCTTGACTAAAATACAGATAGTTTCGTGAAACCTATCCGCATAAGGATAATGTCTTTCACAAAAAGAATCGTCGGCATCTCCCCCGCCGACGATATCCCGGGCAGCGCCGCCTTTTCGTAAGGCGGCGCTGCTTTTTTTTATATCAAATGAGAGTGGTTGATTAAGGGGAGTGATCCCGTTTCAAACGGTGAAGCTATAAAGCTAGCAGTAATTGTGCAGAATTTTTCCTTCCGCCTCTCTACCGCTTTATTCCTTTTTGATCCAGGCGCCAGCGAAGAGTATCAATACGATCTTCCCCAAAGAAAGGTTCCCCCTCAAAAACGAATGTAGGAACGCCCCAATGGTTCGCAGCTTCCAAGGCTTTTTGATTTTTTTCAATATCCTGATCATGGCTGTCATCGAGCACGCTTTCCATGGCCTCGAGATCAAGCCCGGCGCGTTCGCTCGCTTTGGCTAAATGGTCTTCCTTATCCCAATCTATGGTGCCGCCAAATAAGAGATGCGAGACTTCGTAAGCAAACTCTATACCCTGTCCGCGTCTTTGTGCTTCGATCCCTAATCGCGTAAGGCGATGGATATAGGGTTGTTCTGAAGCAATTTTTAACGTCGCTAAATCCTGTACGATAGGGTCCGGGTTTGGCCAATTTTTCTTCATGCCAAGAAAATCAGCGCGGCGCGGGAAATCGATCATGATATAGCGGGCACGCTTTAGGTTATCGGGGCTGAAAAAATTGGGTTCCCGTATGGCAAGGGGGAGAACGGCTCGAAGATTGAGGTTGACTTTATAATCCCTACCAAGATTAATCATTCCTGGTGTTGCCAGATAGGAAAATGGGCTTCTGAAAGAAAAGAATACGTCAATTTCTGCAAGCTTAGCGTCAGTCATTTTTGACCCAGTGGGTTGGATTTGTGTGGATTAGATTGATCAATGATAAAAGCCATGCAGGCGGCAAGCAATGCTGCGCTACAGTTCGCTTTCCTCGATTGTTTAAAAACACAAACGTTAGCCATTAATATTGGCAAACGCACTTTCCAGACGGTCGAGACCTTCATTCATTTCATCTTTTGAGATACTCATGGGCGGTGCAAAGCGAATGACATTGCCATAAAATCCGCCTTTGCCAACCAATAGTTTTGAGGCTTTAGAAGCCTCGAGAATGGAAACGGTTTTTGCCGGGTCTGGAGTAATATCGGTTTTACTTTTTACAATTTCTATTGCCAGCGCCAAGCCTTTGCCGCGTACTTCGCCGATAAACTCATATTTTTCACGGAGTTTATTAAGCCTGTCGCGCATAAGTGCACCTTGGCGATGGGCATTTTCCTGAAGGTTATGATCAACCACATAATTCAATGTTGCGAGTGCGCCCCGCGATACCAGTGGATTGCCACCAAATGTCGAGATAGAAACGGCGTTAAAACAATCCATGATTTTCGCGCTGGCGATCACGCCGCCCATGGGTAGGCCATTGCCAATCCCTTTCGCGAAAGTGATAATGTCTGGTGTAATCGAGTGCGCTTGATACCCCCAGAAATGTTCGCCGGTGCGCCCCCAGCCGGTTTGCACTTCGTCACTGATAAATAAAATACCATCTTGGTCGAGGCGTTCTTTTATCGACCCGAAAAATCCGTCAGGGGGCGCAGAAAAACCACCCACTCCAAGTATCGGCTCTGCGATTAGGCATGCCACATCACCGCTCGTCGCAACCGCCAGCATATTATCAAGATCCTCTACACATGCCTTTGTGTAATCGGCATCGGACATGTCTTTAAAGGGACTGCGATAACGGTAGGAACCGTGAATATAATGAACTGCAAAAGGGGAAAGAGAAGAGGGTGACCAGCTTTTTTGACCGGTAACAGGAACGGTTGCAAAAGAGCGCCCATGATAGCTGTGGCGCATGGCTAAAATCTGATTAGAGCGCCGATAGGCGGTTGCAATCATCAAGGCCGCGTCATTGGCTTCGCTACCGGAATTGACAAAAAACACTTTGGCATCTTCAATTCCTGAAAGCTCGGCAATTTTCTCGGCCAACTCGATTTGAGCCTCTATCAGATAGAGGGTTGATGAGTGAATCATCTTACCGGCCTGATCTTTGATGGCATCTACGATCTCGGGAATATTATAACCCGCCATAGTGGTTAGGATGCCGCCAAAAAAATCGATATATTCATTGTCTTCCCGGTCCCACACCCGGCAGCCTTCACCGCGTACAAGTTCAATGGGGTTTTCGTAATAGACCGGCGCCCAATTGGGTAAAACGGCTTTCTGACGTGTGAATAAATCGCTGTTTCTCAACATAAAATTCTCTTTATTGCGAAAATGCCATTTCGGCTTGTTGCTTAATACGCAGTATTACAACCTACGCATTAGTACAAGTTACAGTAAGGAAGAAACAAATTTGATCAATGAATAAAATAATTGACGTGCAGTCATTGGCAAAAGCGTCATGGGCTGCCCTGCCTATACAGGGTTATCAAAGCGTGTCCGTCGAATTGATTTCAGATATCTATCTGGCGGCTGCAGGTGTTATCGATGCTTGGTTTGTAATATCCAGATGCGTACCTTGCTTAAAATTGACCGAATGATAAAAAACTGTTAGGCTGACTTTTCCAAAGTTATGGAGCGAGTAAGGGGTGTTATAAAAAATAGCGTACTAAATCTAACAATTTAGACTAACGTCGCGGCGGACATAAACATGTAGATGAACACATAATAGCGCAACCCCTGTAGATATAGTATTTGGGTGGAAATGTTCCTATACACAAAGCTACGCACAATAAGTTAAGCGCAATGGTGAATGAATGGCTGATTTAAGATCTAACTTTGTTGGGATAAAATCACCAAATCCCTTCTGGCTAGCTTCTGCGCCGCCTACTGACAAAGACTATAATGTGGTACGCGCCTTCAAAGAGGGATGGGGCGGGGTCGTCTGGAAAACGCTTGGCGAAGATCCGCCAATCGTTAATGTCAATGGCCCGCGCTACGGGGCACTACATGGCCATGACCGCCGCCTGATCGGTTTTAACAATATTGAATTGATCTCGGATCGCCCGCTAAATGTAAATTTGCAAGAAATCAAAAAGGTAAAACGCGATTGGCCTGACCGTGCCATGGTTGTGTCTTTAATGGTTCCGTGTGAAGAACAATCCTGGAGAGATATTTTGCCTCTTGTCGAAGATACGGGCGCTGATGGTATTGAGTTAAATTTTGGGTGCCCTCATGGCATGTCAGAACGTGGCATGGGCTCGGCCGTCGGACAGGTTCCAGAATATATCGAGATGGTTACACGTTGGTGTAAGCAATATACGCGAATGCCCGTCATCGTAAAATTGACCCCAAACATAACCGATGTGCGCTACCCTGCAAGAGCCGCAAAAGCTGGCGGGGCAGATGCGGTATCGCTGATTAACACCATCAACTCGATTATCAGAGTGGATTTGGACCAGATGGCCCCAGAACCAACGGTTGGAGGCAAAGGTACTCATGGGGGCTATTGCGGCCCTGCGGTAAAG
Source organism: uncultured Caulobacterales bacterium (assembly GCA_964392325.1). Classification (GTDB taxonomy): domain Bacteria; phylum Pseudomonadota; class Alphaproteobacteria; order Caulobacterales; family Parvularculaceae; genus CALLPQ01. The sequence continues at coordinate 213,623 of CAYMPJ010000001.1, read as the reverse complement.
CCGATTGCCATGAATATGGTTGCGGAAATTGCGCGAGACCCGGAGACAGCGGGGATGCCAATTTCAGGAATTGGTGGTATTGAGACATGGCGCGATGCAGCTGAATTTTTGGCGCTTGGTGCAGGCAATGTACAAGTTTGCACAGCAGCAATGGTTTACGGCTTTCGGATCGTTCGTGAAATGGCGCAGGGACTATCAAGCTGGATGGATGAAGCAGGTTACTCTTCCATAGAAGAAGTCACCGGACGGGCAGTTCCCAATGTCACGGACTGGCAATATTTAAATCTTAATTATATCGCAAAGGCTGTAATTGATCAGGATGCCTGCATTAAATGTGGACGGTGCTATATTGCCTGCGAGGATACATCCCATCAGGCTATCACGGCTGTAAAAGACGGGAATCGCCATTTTGAAGTCATTGACGAGGAATGTGTGGGATGCAATTTGTGTGTGAGTGTTTGTCCTGTAGAAGAATGCATTACTATGGAGCAAATAGTCGAAGGAACTGATCTTCGTACGAAGAAAAAGATATCGAATGATATTCTTGATTGGAATTCGCATCCATCGAATCCGATGAATGCTGGTCAGGCCGAGTAAATTTTGATGAAAATTTTCAAAACATCTTCTTTCGGGCAAGAGATAGATAGCCAGAGTGTTGAAGCGAATTTTGCTGATTTACATCCGCGCCTCGATAATTCAAATGCGATCATAGAAGCTGCTAAGTGCCTCTATTGTTATGAAGCGCCCTGTCAAACCGCTTGTCCAACAGCGATTGATATCCCAAAATTCATAAAACAAATCCAAACCGAAAAACCCGAAGATGCGGCCATTACAATTCTCTCGGAAAATATTATGGGGGGAACTTGCGCGCGGGCGTGCCCAACAGAAGAATTGTGTGAGCAAGTTTGCGTTGTTCACCACACACATGGTGCGCCCGTAAAAATTGGTGAGTTACAACGCTATGCTGTTGATGCTTTGATGGCGAAAGATGAAAAGCATCCATTTGAGCGGGAAGCTAAAACGGGTAAAACCTTTGCCGTTATCGGTGCCGGACCAGCCGGGCTCTCATTTGCCCATCGGGCCGCGATGTTTGGGCATGATGTCAAAATTTTTGAAGCCAAATCAAAACCTGGCGGCCTGAATGAGTATGGTCTGGCCGAATATAAAATGGCTGACGATTTTGCTCGCCGGGAAACAGAGTTTTTACTCGCTATTGGCGGTATTGAAATCGCATATGATCAAGCCTTGGGCGATGAGCTCACCCTTGAAAAATTACAATCTGAATTTGATGGTGTGTTTATCGGTGTTGGTCTTGGCGATAATAGAAGTCTCGATATTGCTGGTGCTGATCTTAAAGGTATTCAAAATGCTACAGACTTCATTGCGCAATTGCGACAGGCGGAAATAAAATCAGCTGTGAATGTTGGGGATAATGTGATGGTGATTGGCGGCGGCAATACGGCGATTGATGCTGCGGTGCAGGCGCGATGTCTTGGCTCAAAGAATGTCACCCTTGTCTATCGTCGCGGCCATGAAGATATGAGCGCAACGGGTTGGGAGTGCGAATTAGCGACGGCCAATGGGGTCAGGATTATTCCATGGGCAGCGCCTCATTCCTTTGAAGGGGACGAGCATTCCCGGGTAAAGATTGCACATTTTGCCCGTACAAAACTGGTAGATGGTAAGTTGGAGGTGACAAAAGAACAGATCGCAATCCCGGCTGACATGGTTTTAAAAGCGATTGGCCAATTGTATGAATGTCCAGCGCTCTCGGCGTTGGAAATGCGCGGCAATAAGATTTCAGTTAACGATAGTTATGAGACATCTTTGTCGGGTATTTATGCTGGCGGTGATTGTGTTGCAACCGGAGAAGATTTAACAGTGCAGGCAGTCGAAGACGGTAAGCAGGCAGCAATAGCCGCCCATCAATGGGTCATGGGATAAGTTGCCAACTTTGCGTTTTGAGAGTTGAGTTTAGTATGTTGGTTTATTTATTGGAGATAATTAATGGCGCTAATTGAGCATATAATCGCAGGTCAAAAAACAAGCTCTGAGCCGACGGGACAGATTTTTAATCCAGCTACTGGAGAGCACACAAGTGATGTGTGTTTGGCAGGGGCTGAGCATGTGCAGCTGGCAGTTAATTCTGCAAAGGAGGCGCAAATCGGTTGGGCGGCAACGCCGCCAGTAAAACGCGCTGAAATCATGTTTCGTGTGCGTGAAATAATGAATCAGCGTGCAGAGGAAATTGCCAAAACGATTAGCGCAGAGCATGGGAAAACACATGGTGATGCACTAGGGGAGGTGGCGCGCGGTTTGGAAGTTGTTGATTTTTCAACCGGCGCTCCCCATCTTTTGAAAGGAAGTTTTTCCCGTGCAGTGGCCAACGGGGTTGATACTTATTCTGAACGTGAGCCAGTGGGGGTTGTTGCCGGGATAACGCCCTTTAATTTTCCCTTTATGGTGCCTGTCTGGTTAATCCCCATGGCTCTGGTTTGCGGGAATGCCTTTATTCTAAAACCCTCGGAGCGTGATCCTTCGACGGCTAATTTGATCCACGAAATTTTTACGCAAGCCGGGGTTCCGGACGGTGTATTGAATGTTGTTCATGGTGGACCAGAAGCTGTTAATGCAATTCTTGATAATCGCGGGATCGCAGCGGTTAGTTTTGTCGGATCAACGCCGATTGCAGAACATGTATATACGCGGGGGTGCGCAGCAGGAAAGCGGGTTCAGGCCTTGGGCGGTGCAAAAAATCATATGATTGTCTTGCCCGATGCTGATCTGGATCAAGCCGCCGATGCCTTACTTGGAGCAGGTTTCGGGTCTGCTGGTGAGCGTTGTATGGCTATTTCCGTGGCGGTACCGGTTGGCGATGAAACCGCAGATGCATTGGTTTCAAAACTTGCACCAAGAGTGCGGGATATGAAAATCGGGCCATCTACTGATAAAGATGCAGATATGGGGCCATTGATTACCAAGGCCCATCGCGACCGGGTTGCGGGTTTGGTTGCGAGCGGCGCAGAAGAGGGCGCGCAATTGGTCGTTGATGGTCGTGATTTGGAAATGCAGGGCCTGGAAGGTGGGTTTTGGATGGGGGGCTCGTTAATCGACCATGTTAAGCCGGGCATGAAGGTCTACGATGAGGAAATATTCGGACCGGTTCTCTCTATTGCACGGGCTGCAAATTATGAAGAAGCGGTAGGATATATCAATAATAATCCGTATGCCAATGGAACTTCCATTTTTACCCGCGACGGTGATGCAGCGCGTGATTTCGCCTCGCGTATCGAGGTCGGCATGGTTGGTGTGAATGTCCCCATTCCGGTTCCGGTTGGATATCACAGTTTTGGCGGGTGGAAGCGTTCAATTTTTGGTAGTCATGGTATGTATGGAACAGAAGCGATTCATTTTTATACAAGACTAAAGACAGTCACAACGCGCTGGCCAACAGGCATTCGCTCCGGTGCAGAATTTAAATTTCCATCCATGAGTTGATGGATAAGATCAAGCAATCAGGATAGGGACAATGACAAAATTACGCGGCGGCCTCATTCAAATGGCGTTAAAAGGCTCCACCGAGGATACACCGGAAAATATCACCAAGGCGATGATAGAAGCGCATTTGGTCATGATTGATGAGGCGGGCAAACAAGGCGTGCAAGTTCTCTCTTTTCAGGAAGTCTTCACGCAGCCCTATTTTTGTCCAAGTCAGGATTCCAAATGGTATGCTGCTGCTGAGCATATCCCTGATGGACCCACAACGCGGTTGATGCAGGATTACGCTAAAAAATACAAAATGGTAATCGTTGTGCCAATTTATGAAGCAACAGAAGTTACCGGCATTTATTATAATACAGCGGCAGTGATTGACGCTGATGGCAGCTATCTTGGGAAATATCGTAAAACCCATATTCCGCAAGTTGCCGGCTTCTGGGAAAAGTTTTTCTTCAAACCCGGTGCATCAAACTGGCCGGTTTTTCAAACCGCTTATTGCAAGCTTGGCGTTTATATTTGTTATGACCGTCATTTCCCGGAAGGCTGGCGTGCGCTTGCGCTCAATGGCGCTGAATATATCGTTAACCCATCGGCAACGGTTGCGGGGCTTTCTGAATATTTATGGAAACTTGAACAACCAGCCGCTGCGGTCGCGAATGGATGTTGGATCGGCGCTATTAATCGCATCGGTGTTGAAGAGCCTTGGTCAATCGGCGAATTTTATGGGCAGAGCTATTTTGTTAATCCGCGCGGGGAAATAGAAAAAGAAGCGAGCCGCGATAAAGATGAATTGATTATCCACGATATGGATATGGAACTTGTACGCAAGGTGCGCGATACTTGGCAGTTTTTCCGTGATCGACGCCCAGAGACCTATGGTCCATTAACGACGGTTGAATAAAATAACGTTTTTCGTGAAAGAAAATCCATGAATACATCTTCAAGCCAGCATCAGGTTCAAGTGCCACCAGGATATGAGGCAGGATTATGGAATGAAGACTTGGCACCGGTGCGCACGGATCAACGCACATGGGATGTTAAAGCTTTTGCTGCGCTGTGGGTTGCGATGGTGGCATGTGTGCCAACCTATCTTTTGGCAGGCGGATTAATTGCGACTGGAATGAATTGGTCTCAAGCTGTTTTTACCGTGCTTCTTGGTAATATTTTTATTCTCGGACCGATGATTGGCGTTGGCCATATGGGCGCTAAATACGGAATACCGTTTCCGGTTTTGTTAAGATCATCATTTGGTCATCATGGTGCGAAGATTCCAGCGATTGCCCGCGCCCTTGTTGCGTGTGGCTGGTTTGGAATTAATACGTGGGTGGGAGGCTCGGCGATTTATGTGATCGCAAATACTCTCTCAAATGATGCATTTGTAAGTGGTGATCTCCCGATTCTGGGCATTAATTTTGCCCAATTGCTCGCATTCTTTATATTTTGGATCATGCATCTTTATTTTATCCGTAAGGGGACAGATTCGATTAAATGGCTGGAAGTGTTAGCAGCCCCGTTTTTATTGGCAATGGCATTGGCGCTCCTCATTTGGGCTTATCTAACAGCTGGAGGCTTTGGGCAAATGCTCTCGGCGCCATCGCAGTTTGAGGTGGGCAGGCCAAAAGAAGGGCAATTCTGGGGAACGTTTTTTATCTCTCTAACTGGTATGGTTGGTTTTTGGGCAACCATGGCTCTTAATATTCCTGATTTTACGCGTTTCGCTAAGGATCAGCGCTCCCAAATCCTGGGGCAGGCAATTGGCTTGCCGCTCCCGATGGCGTTATTTGCCTTTGTCTCAGTTGCGGTTACGTCTGCGACAATCGTTATATATGGTGAAGCCATATGGAACCCGGTTGATATTGCTGCGCGAATGGGCGGCGCCGGGATTGTCGTTGCGTTAGCGGCGCTTATTGTGGCCAGCCTTACAACAAATATTGCTGCTAATGTGGTGGCTCCTGCTTACGGGTTTTCCAATCTCGCGCCGTCAAGGATTTCATTCAAGATGGGCGGCTATATTACGGCCGCTATCGGTGTTGCAATTTTCCCTTGGCGTCTGGTTGAAGATGCCGGTGCGTTTATCTTTACATGGCTGGTTGGTTATTCGGCATTGCTTGGGCCCATTGCCGGTATTCTCATGGCTGATTATTTTTTAATCCGGAAAACAAAACTTGATGTGGACGCTTTGTTTCAGTCCACCGGAATTTATAAGGCCAGTAATGGCTGGAACCGGGCGGGTCTGATTGCTTTTGGTCTGGGTGTGCTTCCCAATTTGCCGGGCTTTTTAAATGCCGCGGGAGCCTTGCAAAATGTTGGGCCTTTCTTTGTCACTCTCTACACTTATGCGTGGTTTGTGGGTTTTATTATTGCGGCATTGATCTATCGGTTACTCGCGAATAAAATTTAATTCGAATAAGGAGAAATTCCTATGTCCCTATTGATTAAAGGCGGTACTGTTATAAATGCAGATGGCCGCGAACGCGCGGATGTCTATTGCGAAAACGGTAAAATCATTGCTGTCGGTACTAATTTGGAAGTCCCCGCATCTGCTGAAATAGTCGATGCTCATGATCAATATGTCATGCCCGGCGGAATTGATCCTCACACCCACATGCAACTTCCCTTTATGGGAACGGTGGCCTCAGAGGATTTTTTCACTGGTACGGCTGCGGGGCTTGGTGGCGGGACAACCATGATTATTGATTTTGTGATCCCCGGCCCGCAAGAGTCCATTATGGAAGCGTATAAAACATGGCGTGGCTGGGCGGAAAAATCTGCAGCTGACTATAGTTTTCATGTGGCAATTACGTGGTGGGACGATAGCGTAAAGGCCGATATGAAAACCCTCGTGGAAGAAGAGGGGATAAACAGCTTTAAACATTTTATGGCCTATAAAGATGCGATCATGGCCACCGATGAAACGATTTATCACAGTTTTAAACGCGCATTGGAGCTTGGTGCAATTACGACTGTCCATGCTGAAAATGGCGAGCTTGTATTTCAATTGCAAAAAGAAATGTTGGAGCGCGGGATCACGGGACCCGAGGGACATCCAATGTCACGGCCACCAAAAGTGGAAGGGGAGGCGGCGCACCGCGTCATTAAATTTGCCGAAGTTATTGGCGTACCGGTTTATCTGGTTCATGTCTCGACAAAAGAGGCGCTTGGACATATTGCAGCGGCGCAAGCAGAGGGTAGCCGGGTTTTTGGCGAAGTGCTTGCGGGCCATTTATTGATAGATGATAGTGTTTATGAAAATCCCGATTGGGGTTTTGCTGCCGCTCATGTGATGTCGCCTCCTTTTCGGCCTAAAGAGCATCAAGATGCATTGTGGAAAGGGTTGCAATCTGGAACCTTGCAAACAACAGCTACGGACCATTGTTGTTTTTGTCATGACCAAAAAGCAATGGGTAAAGATGATTTTACGCAAATACCTAATGGAACCGCCGGTGTTGAGGATCGGTTGAGTGTCCTGTGGACCAGCGGCGTGCGTACGGGTCGCTTGACAGAAGAAGAATTCGTTTCGGTGACATCCACTAACACCGCAAAAATATTCAATATCTATCCTCGTAAAGGTGCGGTGCGCGTGGGCGCTGATGCAGATATTGTGGTGTGGGATCCGACGGCTACAAAAACAATCTCGAAAAAGACCCATCATCAAAATATTGATTTTAATATTTTTGAAGGGATGGAGGTCACCGGACTTGCATCGCATACAATTAGTCAAGGCGTTGTCGCCTACGCAAATGGCGAGCTACGGGCACAAAAAGGAAAGGGGCGTTATATTAAACGCCCGGCTTTCCATCCCATGTTTGAAGCTTTGAATCGCAAACAGCTAAGTGCAAAAAACTAGCAAGCTGTGCGAAGCCGGACTTTAATTTTGTCCGGCTTGCTGCTCTGGCTATTCCTTAACTGGAAATCCGCGATCTCTCATCAATGCACCGATTTTTGCATCACGGCCCCGGAAATTGCGATAGGCTTCAGCCGGGTCAATGCTATTGCGCGGAGCAAACAAATTATCAACCAGACTTTTAGCAACCTGTTTGTCATAAAACCCACCTGGTGATTGGGTGAATGCTTCGGCGGCGTCAGAGGTCAGGACATCAGCCCACATATATCCGTAATAGCCCGCAGAGTAGCCTTCACCGGAAAAAATATGCCCAAAATGCGGAGAGCGATGACGCATAACAATTTCAGAGGGCATGCCCAGACTATTGAGGGTCTCGCGTTCGAAACTGTCCGGATCAATACCTTCAGGGTCGACAGTGTGATAGCGCAAATCAACAAGGGCAGAGGCTAAATACTCCGTAGTGGCAAATCCCTGATTGAAGGTTGCTGCCGTTTTTATCTTTTTGACCAGCTCTGCAGGGATAGGTTCGCCGGTTTCATAATGTACCAGAAACTTGTTGATGACTTCATCCGTTGAGAGCCAGCGCTCTAATAGCTGTGATTGAAACTCTGTATAATCGCGCACACCGCCATTTAAAGTTGGATAAGCAGCATTTGAAGATAATGAATGCAGGGCATGACCAAACTCATGGAAGAATGTATTGGCATCATCCCAGGAAATCAGTACAGGTTCATTTGGTGCCCCTTTAACGAAGTTCGAATTATTGGATGAGAGTACTGTCTTTTTTCCGTTAAAGGTTTCAAAACTGCGATAGCTTGTGGCCCATGCGCCCGAACGCTTTCCCTGTCTTGCAAATGGGTCGAGATACCATAAGCCAATATGCGCGCCGCTATCTTTGTCTGTGACTTCCCATACACCGACATCCTCGTGAAAAACAGGTACAGAGCCGGCTGGCACCGGACCGAAATTAAAATTAAATAACTCGCCAGCGACAAAAAACATGGCTTCGCGCAATTTATCGAGTTGTAAATATTGTTTCACTTCATCGGAATCGAGATTATATTTTGCCTGCCGAACTTTTTCCGCATAGAAACGATAATCCCAAGGCTCTATTTTAATGTTATCGTTTTGCGCATCGGCGACGGCTTGCATATCGGCGACTTCCTCGGCCACCCGGGCGGTGGCTGCTGGCCATACGGCCTCAAGGAGCTCCAGGGCGCGGGCCGGTGTTCCGGCCATCCGGTTTTCAAGTCTCCAGCTTGCATAATTTTCATAGCCGAGCAATTGCACGCGTTCATGACGTAATTTCAAAATTTCCGAAATAAGGGCGTTGTTGTCATGTTCATCACCATTATCGCCGCGAGAATAATATGTCTCCCATACTTTACGCCGGGACTCGCGTTCTGTGGAGAATGTAAGAAACGGAGACATGGAAGAGCGGGTATTGGTAACGGCATACATTCCCTCTTTACCGCGCTCGCTTGCGGCTCTGGCTGCAGCAGCAATATAGGATTGGGGCAGCCCGCCTAACTGGTCTTCATTTAGATAGAGGACGTATTTTTCTTCATCCGCAAGGACGTTATTGGCGAATTTAGTATGAAGCTCTGCAAGGCGTTGATTAAGTTCTGCGTAGCGGGCTTTTTCTTCAGTGCCCAATGTTGCGCCATTGCGCGCAAAACGATCATAGGTCAACTTCACCAGACGTTGTTGATCTGGACGCAGAGATTTTGTGGTCTCACTTTCATAAACCGCCTTCACGCGCTGGAACAGTGCATCATTTTGCGTAACCTTGGAATTGAACGCTGATAGCTTCGGGACCATTTCACCCTGAATGGCCCGGAACTCCGGCGAAGACAGGTTGGAGCGCCAAATGCCCCAATAGGTAAAGGTACGATCAAGATCAGCGCCGGTTTTCTCCAAAGCCTCGATTGTGTTCTCGAAACTTGCCGGTTCGCTGTTAGCAGTAATTGCGTCTATTTCAGCTAAATTTTGCTGCATGCCAAATTCTAATGCCGGCTTCAAATCGTCCAGCGCCATTGTGTTAAATGCCGGGACGCCGCTATAGGGCCCGGTCCAGGGGGCAAGCAAAGCATTATCATTTTGCATTTTGAGTTCTTTCGCCGGTTCTGCTTGAGGGGCCGGATTTTCATTCTCACTTGAGCAAGCACTTATAAGAGCTGCGCCGAGTATTATAGCGAGCACGCCCGTCAATTTTGGGGCATGCAAGGGGCTCGAGCCATTAGCGCGCAAGGCTTTGCGATTTGATTGTGATGTAGCTGAAGTGGATAGAGTAAGTTTATGCATAGAACAGTCCGCCAAATTCGATAAGAGGTCTATCGAGGATAGACACCAGATTTATGGGGGAAGCCTATATCAGGTGAGGCGAGAATGCCAGTTCGCTGTGCCGTTAAGGGGCCTATAATCCGCTGACAATATTGCGTGATTTGTGGGCAACAGAGAGCGCAATCTCGACCTCGCGAGAGGGCTGGCTTGATAGGGGGCCAAAGATCTCGCCAAAACGTTCATGAAAACTCTCGAGCGGGCCAATTACTGCCTGCAATGCAGCAACACATTGATGGTCGACAGTTTCGCCAATTTCACTTTCGATTGTCTCCAGCGCAGTTTCAACATTCATTGCCGGTCGCCATGGGCGGTCGGTTGTAAGGGCATCAAAGGCATCGGCAATCCTGATTATCCGATCGGTAAGGCGCGTTTGATCAATGGCTTTGCCTTCAAGAGTTGCGTTATGGGAAATCATGGGGTTGAGCACGTCTATAGTCGTCAGCGCAGGGTGGGCGATTAATCCATGAACGCGCATGGCCTCGCGTTCTTCGTCATTCAATTGGTCAGGCTTGTCGAGGATCATATTACTGATTCCAAGTTTACCCAGATCATGGAGCAATGCGGCGCGGCGCAACCAGCGTCGCTCTCCTTGTTTTAGTCCGAAATAACTGCCCATCAATTCCGAATAATAAGCAACGCGCGCGCTGTGCCCATGGGTGAAATTGCTTTTGGCATCCACAATCTCACCAAAGCGGCGGGCAATATTATCAAATCCGTTATCACAAAGAGGGGTTTCCAGTGAAGAAGGGGCGGTTAGGTGAATGCGCTTGATTAAATCTTTCGAGCAAAGATTAATCCAGAAATCAACATTCTTCGAAACCCGTATAAATGCCGAGACAAGACGCGGGTCAAACCATCGCCCTGAGCGATTCAAGGCTTCCTGAATAGCACTTTTGCGGTCGCCTTTGGTGTAGAAAGCCTCAATGATTTGGGCAAGTAAGGCAATGCGCGCATTTAACGGAATATCGTCGCCCTTCAAGCCATTGGGGTAGCCTTTGCCATCCCAATGTTCCTCAATAGATGCGATGGCTTCGCCAACCCCATCGGGAAAGCCTAGGTCTTTGGCAATAATTTCTCCCCGGCGGGCCCGTGTACTGATAAATTCGCCCGAGAAAATTTTATCGCCCGTAAATAGTTTCGCGAGCTTGCTAAATCGCTGACCCAAATCGCTTTTAATACCGGTCTTGGCGATTAGAAAATTGACGATGCCAAGAAAACCTTCCTCGATGGTTTTAAAGTCCCGTTGAAAAGCAAGATCATCGGTCTGGTAAGTTTCATAAATTTCAGGGGAGGCGGCGCTTGCGCCAATCTCTTTTAGTAAGAGGCAATAATAAAGGTCTGAGAGGGCCTGCTTATCAAGGCCAATCTCGAGGCCGATTTGCATTCCGATCCAACAGGTACGTACGGATTGTCCCGTGGCTTCGCCATTGGTTAGGTCAAGGGCGGTGCTGAGCTGAGCAATAACTTCCGCGCGGTTCCACGAGCCAGCCGCGAGCGCCACAGATGATTTCTGATTTAAAGTAATATCCCCGCCCGTCATCGCGAAGCTTCTCCATAGTTTTGCCGCACTATAGGCAATTGGCATTAATATTTTGTAAGAGAAGGCGTGCAATTTTGACGGATAGCGCGTGCGGGCGCGGGTTCATTATGTGCCAAATTGAGACGTGAATTTTATGTATATGCGACGGGTTTTATTTTGAGCCAGTGTCATTCTGGTTTCCCATCCATCAACCGCGGGAATGATATCGGGGGATATCCCCAAACCATCCCTCAAACATCTAGTTCAGCGCCGACAAAGGCGGCATTGGCTTGAATATAATCAAATCTTGCTTCTGGTTTTTTACCCATGAGCTGATCAACGAGGGAGGCTATATCGGGCAACCGGTCTTCAGGCATAACCACACGGGCGAGGGCTCTTGTCTCGCGGTTCATGGTGGTTTCTTTCAGCTGGCCGGGGTTCATTTCGCCAAGCCCCTTAAAGCGACCCACATCAACCTTCTGGTTGGATTTAAACTCGCTTGCCAGTTTGGCATCGCGCTCTTCATCATCCATCGCATAGACGGTTTTTCCGCCTGCGGATAATCGATAGAGGGGGGGCTGCGCCATATAGAGGTGACCGCTATCAATCAGGGGGCGCATTTCCTGATAGAAGAAAGTAATCAGCAATGCCGCAATATGGGCGCCGTCAACGTCCGCGTCGCACATGATGATGACTTTTTCATAGCGCAGATCTTCAACATCGAATTTTGCCCCAAGCCCCGTGCCAAGAGCCATTACCATGTCGCTGACTTCGTTATTGGCGAGAATTTTATCCCGGGTTGCGCTGGCGACATTTAAGATTTTACCGCGCAGGGGCAGGATCGCTTGGGTCTTGCGGTCGCGCGCTTGTTTGGCCGATCCTCCGGCGCTGTCGCCCTCAACCAGAAAAATTTCTGTGCCCTCAGCTGCTTGCTGAGTGCAATCGGAAAGCTTGCCAGGCAGGCGCAGTTTTTTCATGGCCGAGGCGCGGCTGACTTCTTTTTCTTTGCGCCGTCTTTGGCGTTCATCGGCGCGGTCAATCACCCATTGCAAAAGCGCGTCGGCCTGTTTTGTGTGCGAGGCCAGCCAGTGATCGAAGGCGGGGCGAATGGCGGCTTCGGCGAGGCGCGCGGCCTCTGCGGTGGCGAGTTTATCTTTCGTCTGACCCTGAAATTCCGGATTGGCAACAAATACAGACAGCAATGCGCCGCTGGTCCCCATAATATCTTCTTGGGTAATATTGGCCGCTTTTTTATTGCCTGCGAGGTCCGCATAGGCGCGAAGCCCTTTAGAAAGCGCCGCGCGCAAGCCCGCCTCATGCGTGCCCCCCTCCGGTGTGGGGATTGTATTACAATAGGAGTGGCAAAATCCGTCCGCCATGTCGCCCTTCGCGCCAAATCCGGCCTGACCCCAAGTGATCGCCCATTCGACCGCGCCGCCATTTTCATCGCGCTCGATTTTTCCGGCGAAAATTTCGTCGGTTACGGTCGGGCGTTCAGCGACGATAGAGGCGAGATAATCGCTCAGACCGGCCTTGAAATGAAACACATCTTCTTCGGGGGTGTTATCTTTGATAAGGCTCTTTGCGCACTTCCAGCGAATTTCAACGCCGCCAAACAGATAGGCTTTGGAGCGGGCCATTTTGAAAAGCCGCGCCGGTTTGAAAGCCAGTTTTTTGCCAAAAATATCCGGATCCGGATTAAAAGTGATAAAGGTACCCCGGCGATTATGGGCATCGCCTACCTTTTTCAGCTTTGATTTTGGCTTGCCCCGTGAATAGGTTTGTCGATAGAGGGTGCGATTGCGCGCAACCTCAACGGTCAACTCATCAGAGAGCGCATTGACAACAGATATTCCCACACCATGAAGTCCCCCTGAGGTCTGATAGGCTTTGCCGCCAAATTTACCCCCTGAGTGAAGCGTGGTTAGAATAACTTCCAAAGCGGTTTTGGGTTTAAACTTTGGATGCGGATCAATCGGGATGCCGCGCCCATTATCTGTAACGGTTAAATGGCCGTTTGCATGAAGCTCAACCTCGATGCGGCTTGCATGTCCGGCAACGGCCTCATCCATGGAATTATCGAGCACCTCTGCAAAAAGATGGTGCATCGCTTTTTCGTCTGTGCCGCCAATATACATGCCCGGGCGCTTGCGCACCGGTTCAAGGCCTTCAAGAACCTCGATATCTTTTGCGGTGTAATCGCCGCCCCCGCCTTTACTGCTTGCTCCGTCAGAAAATAAATCACCCGTTGCGCTTTTTTTAGCGCGGGATTTTGCGGGAGCTTTTTTTGTGGTTTTCTTTTTTGCGGGAGCCATAGGAGAGCATTACTTTCAAACGAATATGATAATCTTAGCCGGGTTTGCTGGTGGCGCAATTATTGTTTTTCCCATTATTCAACACATTGCAGGGGTTTTAGATGATTTTATAGTCCATTTGGTTGCGTAGAAAATTTTTTCGCATTGCCGGTGTAATATTTTGCAATCGTATCGATTTGCCGTGACGGGTGAGATGTTTTTCCAGCATCAAGCACTGGCCAAGAAAAGCCAGATCAATATGGATGACGTCCTTAAAGTCAAGAATGACATCCTCGCCAAGATTTGCAGCTTTGCGAAATTGCGCGCGAACCGGATGCAGATGGTTATAAATGAGGGTGCCTTTAAGTTTAATCACGCACGGGTCATTCTTTAGGCCGGTACACATTGCAAAACTGAAGGTCTTTGCATCGGGCAGAGATTTTTGCGGGTTGTTTAATTTTTGCGGTAAAAATTTAAAACTCAGTAATCCCGCCAGAGACATGGCGTCTTTGGCATAGCGTTTCCACAGACTAGGTTCTGCAAAAATACGCCACAACCATTCAAAGCCAGCTTTTGCGATCCATGGGGGCGTGCGTTTGACGGTGCCAGCGGTAAAATCAACAACCGCGCCCAAATGGGCAATTGCCGGTGCGTTTAAATGTTCCGCATTGTGATCAATCCATTTTTGCCCCTTTGCCGCGCCCAATGCTACAACAATAAATTGCGGGGCAGCTTTGTTTATTGCGCTGATCTTGTCGGGAGTACTCATGGCGGCAATATCGCCAAAGCCGGGGTTTAACCAACCAACAGAGCGCAGGGCTCTGGTTTCATCTTGAAGGGTTTTTTCATGGGCGGCTTTGGCGGCCCCTTCGCGGCCCCCAAAGAAGAAAACTGTTAAAGGTTCCTCCTCGCTTTGTTCCAGATGTTCATAGAGATCAGAGCCGGCAACGCGCTCAGTAATGGGCAGACCAAGCCGCTTGGCCATTGCCACCAGCGGGGCCCCATCGATAACGCTTAAATCCGCATCAATTACCAGCCGGCGCATTTCGGGGTTTTTCCAGGTGCTGACCAGCCAGTTAACATTCGGGGTCACAAAAGATAGCCGCTCGCGGTTTTTGGCGGCGGCGCGCACGAGGCTTGCAGACTCATTGATGGTAACCGCGTCAATCGGGATTCCCATAAGACACCAAACATTGCGGCGAAAATCATCGCGCTGCTTGAGCTGCGCGGGGGTACCGGTTTGGGGGGGTGTACTCTCAATGGTCATATGAAATTGGCTATAGCAATTCCAGCGATTCGTCGATGCAGCTTTATTAGTTAATGCAACAGGGGAGAAACTTATCTAAAAGGGGCTTTTAGCGACCCCGCTTTATCAGCCTTTTCAGAAATGATCCTGTCAAATGTCCAATCAACCCCGAACCCCTTCAAGCTCGCTTGTCCCGCCCAGCCAACTAATAGGCGTCGACCCCGCTTTAGAGCAGGGTTGGCCCGTTTTGCCGGGCTATGTTGGTCGCGTTACCGCCAAAGCCGGGCACATTGACGAGTTTAATCATGTGAATAATCTGGTCTATCCCCAATGGGCATTGGAGGCGGCATGGCATCATTCAACCCTGCTGGGCTTTCCATTTTCAAAAATCAAGGAAGGGGGCATTGGTTTTGTCATTGCCCGCCATGAATTTGACTATAAAGGTGCCGTTTTAGAGGGGGATGAGGTTCTGGTGGCGACGTGGATTTCTGCCAATGATAAGCGCCTTCGCATGACCCGCGATTATGAAATGCGCCTTGCAAATAGCGGTAAGCTGGTTTTCCGGGGGCAGACTTTTTTTATTACTATTGATATGGCGTCGGGCAAGGCTGTGCGGATGCCCAAAGCATTTATTGAGGCGTATGTATCGGCTTGAACTGATCTGCATCAGTCGCGGTCCAGATATAATTTCAAACATAGTGGCTATAAATTTTCATAGCAATGCGCCGTGCTCTTCTGATGAGAATGTCTGGATAGATTGATTTTGTGCTGGACTAATAAGTTGACCAAACTTGTGTGTGAATTCATAAAGAAAAAGGTAATAGACCTTTTACCCCGTAACAAAATATGACCGGAGTCCCTAATGCCATCTTTTGATATTGTCTCTGAAGTTGATTTCGCCGAAGCCGAGAATGCGATCGCCAATGTCACGCGCGAGGTCGAGACGCGCTATGATTTTAAAGGCTCCAATTCCAAAGTCGAGATGAAAGACAAAGTTATTACAATCCACGCAGATGATGATTTGAAATTGCGCCAGCTCCATGAAATCTTGCAAGGCAATATGCAAAAACGCGGCATTGAGGCGGGCTCGCTAGATTATCAAAAAGTCGAACAGGCTGCAGGTCAATCAGTACGCCAGAACGTTTTGCTCAAAGAAGGCATCGATAAAGAGCTTGCCAAGAAAATCACCAAAGCGATCAAGAGCGAGAAATTAAAAGTACAAGTCGCGATACAAGGCGATGAATTGCGGGTTACCGGCAAAAAACGTGATGATCTTCAGGCAGTCATCGCTTTTGTAAAGGCGATGGGATTAGAGCAACCCATGCAGTATCAAAATTTCCGCGATTAATGTGCTTCCGGCGTAGCTGGCTTCAAAATATTGTGGGGAAATGAGGGTTTAAAAACCCGCTCTTACGAAAAAAGTGTTATTTTTTCTATCGTTAAAGGCTCTTGCGTTGTCTATCTGGTTTGTGTCAAAACATATCCAAAGAGAGGGATTTCGATATGTCAGAAATGGAAACCGCATTGCTGGAGATTGTAAAAAGCCATATGAGTGGCTTTACCGGGGAGCCAAGCCGTGAAACCTTGATCTCGGACCTTGGTATTGACAGTTTTTCAGTGGTCGAGATTATTTATGAAGTTGAAGAACAGCTGAAAGTGGAAATTCCCTTCAACGCTAACGAGAACCCTTTTGAGGATATGAAGACCGTTGGCGATATGATTGATGCTCTGGAAAAAATTGCTGTCAAAAAATAAGATTGGCCTTAAAGCCATTGCTTTCAGGGGTTTTGGGGCTGAAGATAGGGGACTGCCTTTCTCAAGCTTATTAATCAGGTGTATCTATGAGCAGACGCGTTGTCGTTACCGGAATGGGTGTTTTCTCCCCGCTCGGGGTTGATCTCCAAACATTCAAGAGCCGGCTTTTTGGCGGGGAATGCGCGATCAAGCCGGGCACTTACACCTACGAGGAAGACTTTACAATCACCGTCCCTGTCGCTCCCATTGAGGAGGGGCCGGATATTATCGAAGGATTAGGCCGCGATCTTTTACGCGCCGACCCCTATTCCCAATTTGCGGTTGCTGCCGCTGATGCGGCCATTGCCTCGTCCGGACTGGAATTTGACGAGGCACTGGGGCTTCGAACCGCGACGATAATTGGCACCGGAATTGGCGGGCAACAATCAAGTGATGATTGCCACTACGATATGCTGGTGCGCAAACGCAAACCTCATCCCTTGAGCATTTTGCGCACAATCCCCAACGCAGCCGCCAGCCATGTTTCTATCCGCCATGGGTTGTTTGGCCCTTCCTTTGCCATTGCGAGTGCGTGCGCATCGGCGGCCCACTCTATCGGGGTTTGCGCCGAATTGATCAAGTCGGGCATGTGCGACGTCGGTATTACCGGGGCCAGTGAAAAATGTCTCTCCTTCGGGGCGCTGACCGCGTGGAAGGGGATGCATATTCTGGCGAGCGAGACATGTCGCCCGTTTTCTAAAAATCGCAATGGCCTGGTGATTGGCGAGGGCTCTGGCATTCTGGTTTTAGAAGAGGAGAGCCACGCCAAAGCGCGGGGCGCGCAAATTTATGCGGTATTGGCCGGCTACGGCATGAATGCTGACGGCAAGGATATGATTAATCCGTCTACTGATGGTGCAAAAAACGCCATGCAAATGGCATTGGAAAAATGCGATGTGCCTGCTGCGGAAAATATTTATATCAATGCCCATGGTACGGGTACATTACTCAATGATCCTACAGAGACAAAAGCGATCCGCTCTGTTTTTGGTGGCGATGCGGATGAATTAATTGTTTCGTCGACAAAATCCATGCATGGACATTTATTGGGTGCAGCTGGTGGGGTAGAAGCCGTTGCTGCAATTTTGGCTTTGCAAAATAATATCGTGCCGCCCACTCTTAATCTGGAAGAACCGGACCCGGCCTGCGATTTAAACTATGCTGGCAATAAGGCCCAAGAGCGTAAGATTGATTTGGCGCTTTCAAATTCATTTGCCTTTGGCGGGCAAAATGCAGTGCTGGCTTTTCAGAGCCCATAAGGAGAAGGGCCTGTTTTATGGGCCCCGCCTTCGCACCAGTAACTCTAGTTCAGGAATATGCAGGTCTTGGGGCTTTTGCTTTTTTCTTCTCAAGTGCGGGCGTATGAATGCGCCGACGCAACAACATGAACATAGTTATCAAGACATAAAGTCCGGCATAACGCACAACATATAATCCAAGCTCTGTGGGAAAGGTCTCTATTATAGCTGAGAACGCGCCCATAATAGAGGCCTGAGTGGCACCGCTAAACGCCATATCTGTCAAGGGCCATATGGTTCTATCAAAGACGAGTGCGAGCAATGTCATGCGCACCATATCCTTCCTTTTACGCACCAACATGGCGGCAAAAAAGGAAATAATAATAGCCCGCCAGACGTCAGTGCCAGAAAAGCCAAGGCCAATTATATAGGATAGATCTTCCATAATATGTCTCCGTTTGGGACATAAAAGCGCTTTATGGTTAAGGCGGGGTTAAGGAAATCTGAAAAAACAGACCATAAAAAATATCTTTGGAGCTCTATAGTTTAAAGTAATGCGCCAACTTTATTTCCGCACACCAACCCCATTTTTTATGCCGAATTTGTCCCTCCCAAGCATTGGAGGCCTGGATAAATACAGTAAAAACAGATGCTTAAATGCTTTTAGCCGTTAAGGATGTTTGTACCCAGATTTAGGGACTTTTGGAATCAAAAGCTGCCTTGTAAGTAGTCCGCGTTGAGATATTCCGTGGGGGTCTGTTTTTAATAGCCATCACAAATTTCTTGATGCCTGGTAGCTGCTTCTAGCTTACTGGGGGGATTTGCGTGACCGTGTCGCGTAATTTTTTGTGTAATTTAAAAGCATGATTTAGCAGGAGACCAGAAATGAGTAAAAAATTGAAAACTGCATTTACGGCAGTCACTGTATTGTTTTGTTTGAGTTTCGGCATGGGTTCTGGATACGCAAAGGACGTACACATCAAAATCAGTAATATTGATATGAATAACCGGGTTGAGGTTACAGCACTCTATGCACGTATTGTTAGGGCTGCGACCGAGATATGTCACCATAATTATTTTAACGGTATCGCCGAGCGTATGCCCGCAGCTTATATGAAGCGCAAATGTGTTCGCCGGACGGTTATTTCAAGTGTTCAAGGAGCTAAAATACCAGCGTTGAAAGCTGTGTATAAACAGACACCCAGAAAAGTCCGATTTTCTTCCAAGGCGTTGGAAAGTTATCGCGTAGCAACTGCTAACTAGCGAGTAAGGTTCATTATATGGGCCAAGAGGCTTAGCCGCTTGGCCTAATTTTGACCGTATAGGTTGGTTTCGAGACATTTAAAAAATTGAGATTTTAATAACCTAATATAGGGGACGAGAAATGAGTAAAAAATTGAAAACTGCCTTCACGGCAGTCACTATATTGTTTTGTTTGAGTTTTGGTATGGGGCCCGGTTACGCGAAAGGCTCTTGGCTTGCAAAGGACGCCGAGCAAATGAAGGACGTGCACATTAAAATCAGTCATATCGATATGAATAACCGGGGTGAGGTTTCAGCACTCTATCTACGTATTGTTAATGTTGCGACCGAGATGTGTCACCGTAGTTACTTTAACGGTAACGCCGCGCGCCCCGAAACTTATATGGAGCGCAAATGTATTAGCCGGACAGTTAAATCAAGTGTTCATGGTGCTAAAATCCCTGCTTTGAAAGCGGTGTTTAAACAGACACCCAAGAAGATCCGGTTTTCTTCTAAAGCGCTGGAAAATTATCGCGTGGCAACTGCGAACTAGAAACGCGTTCATTTCATGGGTCGAGCGGGCTCCGACCGCTTGACCCATCTTTGACCGTGTAGAGGGCTTGGGGGCATTTTTAAAAGCGATATTTTTACATGCAGCAATTATCGGGTGGTTAGGATTGAACGAGCTTGCTAGATTGTTGCAATGAAAAATTTATTAGCTCCAAATTCAAAACTTTCTGGCGCAAAATCCTCTAATAGTCCTCGCGGCAGCAATGACGGCAAACGTTCAAGCCCGATTGTGCCCGATGAGGCATATGCAAAAGTTGCAACTGCCATAGATTATCTTGTCACCCATGGTGAGGACCAGCCGACTCTCGAAGAGACGGCACATCATGTGGGGCTTTCACCTCATTATTTTCAACGCGTATTCAAAGCTGGCGCCGGAGTATCCCCTAAGCGCTTTTTGCAATATTTGTCGTTAGGCCGAGCGAGAGATGCTCTGCGGGAGGGGCAATCCGTATTGGAGGCAAGTTTTGCTGCTGGACTATCTGGTCCCTCGCGGCTGCACGACCTTGTTATTGTGGCTGATGCGATGACGCCCGGTTGTTTACGCAAAAAAGGCGCGGGAGAGTGTATTCGCTATGGCGCGTTTCCCAGCCCGTTTGGCGAGGCGCTGATCGGGGCGACGGATAAGGGCATTTGCTGGCTTAGTTTTGAGCGCGGCGCGGCTCGGTCAGGGTTTGACGAAATGTGTGAAGACTGGCCGGGTGCGACGTTTGAGAACGACCTGGATTTTATTAAGCCGCTGGCAGAGCAGGCTTTTGCCTTTGCGAGAGGAGATAAGAACCCCAAGCGCCAAAGGGGAGGAAAACAAGCCGCATTGGGTCTGCACCTGAGCGGCACAAATTTTCAACTAAAAGTCTGGGAGGCTTTGCTCAAAATTCCTTATGGCGGGCTCGTTACCTATGGTGATCTGGCAAGGTTTATCGATAAGCCAAAGGCCTCACGGGCGGTGGGAACGGCGGTAGGGGCGAATTCTATATCCCTCTTGATTCCTTGTCACCGGGTGATCCTCTCCTCCGGCGCGGTGCATAATTATCGCTGGGGCGCGGGCCGCAAAAAGGCAATTTTGGCTTTGGAAGCAGCCAATATTGAGGCTCCCCTTGGGGAAGACAGTCTTTGAGCCCTATCAATTATTAATCTGAAGAAAAACATTCTTTCAAACGACAATTGTTATGAAATCATTGCATCTAGGGCCGGGATCGCTATATATCGCGAAGCCCTGTTTTGAAGGGGTAAGTATGGCGGGTTTTCTTGACCCGGCTGCGACACATTAAATTTAAGTTCGACAATAAAACGGGCAATTTGGGAGAGTTGGAAATCACCGGCCTGGCGGTTCATACCTCCTGACGCGCCTATTCCAGTTTTAGCATATTTGCCTTACGGAGCCCTTTCATGTGGATATCCCCAGCCTTTGCACAGACCCCGGCTTTTGCCCAAGCTGTTGATCCGGCAGCGCCAAACCCCTTGGTGCAGTTTTTACCCATCATGATGATCATGGTGATTTTTTATTTTCTGCTTATTCGCCCTCAAAATCAGGCCCGTAAACGCCATATGGAAATGGTCTCTAATGTGCGCCGTGGCGATGTGGTTGTTACAGCGGGCGGAATTGTTGGTAAAGTTACCAAAGTGCTTGAAGGTGATGAGGTGATGGTTGAACTGGCGAATGATGTTGCTGTGAAGGTGGTCAAAGCGACCTTAAGTGATGTGCGCACAAAGCCAGAGCCGGCAAACGATAATAAATAAAGTCAATAACGATAACAAACTTGGGCGAATATGCAGATATACCCTGTTAAAATTTGCCACTTAACAAATGAAATTTTGGGCGTATTAGATAGTGATCTTTACCCCTTGTACGTTTGGGAAATCCCTTAATCATGTTGAAATTTTCTCGTGCCTCTGTGATCGCAGCCTTCGGACTGGTTTTTTTGGCTCTTTTGTTTGCCCTCCCCAATTTCTTGAGCGAGACACAGCGCCAGAGCCTGCCCGGGTTTATGCCAAAAACCACCGTTAATCTCGGGCTCGATTTGCAAGGGGGCTCCCACCTCCTATTGAAAGTCGACACTGACAAGGTCCTTGATGATCGCCTCACAGCCTTTCGCAAAGAGGTGCAATCAACCTTGCGCCCCCGGCGAGCCCAAGGGCGTGAGAGAATCCGGACCAATCCAGTTGTTCTTGATAAAGATGAGCGGGTGGTGACGGTCGAATTACGCGATGCGGCGCAATATAATGAGGCAATCAAAAGGTTGCGCTCCCTTGCGCGCGGAAGCGGCGGCGGTCTTGGCGTTGGCGGCGGATTGGGCCTTGGTGCCCAGCAAGATTATGAAGTCTCGGGTAATAATGATGATACCATCAGAGTGGCGATGACGAGCAATGCGCAAATACGCTATTCAACCGAGGCGGTCTCCGATTCTATTGAAGTTGTGCGTCGCCGTCTTGATCCGGGCGGTAATAAGGAAGTTTCGATCCAGCCTCAAGGCACGGACCGTATTGTTGTGCAGGTGCCAGGGGATGATGATCCTGAAGCGTTAAAAGAACTTATCAATCGTACCGGCCAATTAAGTTTTCATCCGGTCGATCTGGCGATCCCCGGCCCTGTTATTGATGATTGGGAAAACATTTCATTTAATGAAGATACGGGCTGCCGCGAAGTGGGTGCGTTGCCACCCGGGCGGATGGTGCGCGAATTGGTCGAAGACGGAGCCATTGGCCAGACAATGGTTTTGGAGCGCGATCCGGTTATCTCAGGAACGAATGTTAATTCGGCAAGCGCCAGCCCCAATAGTGATGGCGCAGGTTTTCAAATTAATTTCGTCTATGACAATATTGGCGCGCGTCGTTTTGCTGATTATACCCGCGAGAATATTGGCCAGTTGTTTGCGATTGTTCTGGATTGTAAAATTATTTCTGCGCCGCGTATCCAGTCGGCTATTACGGGCGGTTCTGGCCGGATAACCGGGGATTTCTCCGTTGATGAAGCGGTTCGGGTTGCAACCTTGATCCGCTCGGGCGCATTGCCAGCACCGTTGCAGACCATAGAACAGCGCACCGTAAATGCGAGCCTGGGTCAGGACTCAATTGATGCCGGACGCCTTGCAATCATTATCGGCTTTATTGCCGTTATTGTTTATATGTTTATTTCCTATGGTCGTTTCGGTCTTTATGCCAATCTTGCCTTGATCGCGAATATTGTTCTAATCGCCGGGGCATTATCCTTGTTTGGCTCAACATTGACCCTACCAGGCATTGCCGGGATTGTGCTGACAATTGGTATGGCGGTGGATGCGAATGTGCTCATTTTTGAACGTATTCGCGAAGAGCTGCGCAATGGCAAGCCGCCGATTGGTGCAACCGAAACCGGATTTCAACGGGCGCGCTCTGCCATTATCGATGCCAATATCACAACATTCCTAGCTGCCTTTATCATGTTCTTTTTGGGCGCCGGTCCGGTACGTGGATTTGCGGTGACGTTGGCAATTGGTGTTGTGACGTCTGTGTTCACTGCTTATGTTCTAACACGCTTCTTTGCAGGGCAATATTTACTCTCAAAGCGCCCCAAAACACTTAAACTTTAATCAGCCGTAAACGGATTAATATCATGTATTTCAAACTTGTTCCCGATCAGACTGAAATCCCGTTTACACGTTGGCGGATGATGGCGTTTTTAATGTCGGCTTTGCTGCTTGTTGCCTCTGTCTTTCTGGTGGTGACACGCGGGCTAAATCTCGGGATTGATTTTCGCGGCGGTGTCGAGATTGAATTGAGCGATAACGAGCCTTTAAATACCGGAGAAATTCGGGCGGCGGTTTTGGATCTGGCTCTTGGCGATGTAAAAGTTCAAGGGGTTAAAGATCCTGCAACAGGTGCGTTGAGCAGCGTGATTGTCACCCTTGAACAACAGGTTGTGGATGACAGTGCTGCAAGTGAAGTTGCCGAGCAGGTGGTCGACCCAACAAAAGATGCAAATGAGAGTGCTCAAGGTTTTGCGGCCGTTAAAGTAAAACAGGCTCTTTCAGAGCTTCTGGGTGATGGCCATGAATTCTTGCGTCAGGACGTGGTTGGACCAACAGTTTCCGGCGAACTCTTGCGCGGCGGCATTACAGCGGTTGTGTTGGCCATTGGCATGATGTTGCTCTATATCTGGTTCCGCTTCGAGTGGCAGTTTTCTTTAGGCGCCATCTTGGCACTGGCTCATGACGTTACGCTCACATTAGGTGTTTTTGCGCTTACACAGATTGATTTTAATCTACCTATTATCGCCGCCATTCTGACGATTGTTGGTTATTCTATGAATGACACAGTGGTTGTGTATGACCGCGTGCGTGAGAATTTGCGCAAGTTCAAAAAACGCGATCTGGGCGAAGTGCTCGATCTCTCCATCAATGACACCTTATCGCGAACGATGATGACATCGGTAACCACATTGCTAGTCTTGGTAATTCTATACTTCTTTGGCGGAACGGTCTTGAGTGGATTTACATTTGCAATGATTTTAGGCGTATTGGTTGGAACCTATTCCTCGATATTTGTTGCCTCACCCTTATTGCTTGCGATTGGCGTTAAGCGGGACTGGAGCAAAAATGAAGTTGCGACCACCGCAGAGGCGTGAGCAGGTCAAAGGCTTCAGATATAAAGAGTATCAGATTTAGAGAAGATCGCTTGTATTGCGCACAATACAAAACTCTTCGTGAAGACTTGCCAGACTAACCTCGTGAACAAGATCAGCCGGATGGGTTTCCCCATTCGTCCCCTTCCGATCGAAGGTCGCGCATGCATCCCCGACCAATGTGACGTCAAATCCCAAATTTCCAGCCATGCGCGTTGTTGTTGATACGCAATGATTGGTTGTTAGTCCGCAAATGACCAGTTTTTCGATATTTGCTTTTTTAAGCCTTGCTTCAAGGTCCGTCCCGATAAATGCGCTATTCACATTTTTATATAAAACCGGCTCTTTAGCGCGCGGTTTTAGCATTTCAATAAATTCGCCGCCGGGTTTTTCGCGGCGCAACGGGCTTTGCGGGTCTTGGCTATCATGAATGCAATGGAAAATCGGGAGATCATTCTCCCGCCAATGGTCAAGCAATTTGAGTGCATTTGCTTCCGCTTGGGGATTATTGCGATTACCGCCCCAAAGGGCGTCATTGCCAAATCCGATTTGCCAATCAATCATAATCAATGCTTGGGGGCTATTTTCTTGATTGGTCATTGATCTTAACTCCAGATAAAAAATGGCCCCGATATTTGGCGGGGCCATTTAAACTGAAAATTTATTTCATATTCTGATTTGCAAAATCCCAGTTCACCAGACCATCAAGGAAGGCGGTGATATAGGCTGGTCGCTTGTTTTGGAAATCGAGATAATAAGCATGTTCCCAAACATCCATGGTGAGAAGCGGTGTGCAGCCCTTATCAGTCAAAGGGGTTTCGGCGTTTGCGGTTTTGCGAATCTCTAATTTTCCGCCGACCTGAACGAGCCATGCCCAACCAGAACCAAACTGGGTAGCGCCAGCTGCTGCAAATTGTTCTTTAAACGCATCATAGCTTCCAAAGCTGTCATTGATTGCGCTGGCAACTGCGCCGTTTGGTGCGCCGCCGCCATTGGGGCTCATGGAATGCCAGTAAAAGGTATGGTTCCAGATTTGAGCGGCATTGTTAAAGACACCTGCCTTGGAGGCATCTCCAGCGCTTGCGTGGATAATATCTTCCAGTGAGGCGCTGGCGTGAGGGGTGCCATCAATCATTTTATTGAGATTATCCACATAGGCCTGATGGTGTTTGCCATAATGGTAATTCAGGGTCTCTTCAGAGATATGTGGGGAGAGTGCGTCGCGGGCATAAGGGAGAGCGGGTAATTCAACAGCCATGTGCAAACCTTTTGTTGTTCGATTAAAGTCAATGTGTCAATAAAAGTAAAATGGGATCGCCAAATGGCGCATCATCATTTGCGACACAATAGCCTAACGGAATAAAGGCGCAATGGTACAAACGCAACCAGAGGAAAATCTTGAGATTTGCGAGGCAATGCTCAAGACAAAAGACCCTGATCGCTGGTATGCGCTCCGGTTTGCGCCGAGCACAATACGCAGCGCGCTTTTACCCTTTTATGCGTTGCACATTGAGCTGAGCCAGCTGGTTTATAAAGTGAAAACCCCGCCCCTTGGCGAAATTCGCCTGCAATGGTGGCGCGAAGCCCTGCAAGAAGCCCTGGGCCGGGCGCCTGTTCGGGCCCATCCTGTGGTCGAGGCATTGGCGCTGGTTTTGACAAAATCCGGTGATTTAGAATTTCGGGGGCTGGCCGAAGAAAAAATCAACCACGCCATCGATGCCAGAGGGCGTTTGTTTTATGAAGCGCCCTTCGAGGATGTGGCGGATTTATTTAACTGGGCTAAAACCAGTGATGGGGCGATCGACGGGATTGGCTTGAAACTGACCCTTGGACAACCGGATTTTACGGGTCATGAAATAGATATACAAAAGGTCATCGAGGCCCGCGCATTATTGACGCTGGCGCGCGATGGCGCGCGTTTGGCCCCGCATCTATCCTCTGAGGCGATATCCGGGTTCGTGCAGGAAAAGTTGCCTGATTTGCGAAAAGTGTTTCAAGATTGTCCCGGCCCTTTGATGGGAATCTGCCTGCCTTATAGAATGGTTGATCAGTATAATGCCCAAAAAAGCAGAGGCACCCTCGCCCTGAGGCGGCATGCATTATATTTTACAGGCGTCTTACGGGGGAAGATTTGACGCTCTTACTCACTGGTCACGCATTGGGGGCAATGTTCGCTGGCAATATAGTCATGGGATTGCATTTCCATTAATCGCGAGGCAGTGCGTTCAAATTCAAATGCCCCATCACCGCTTTGATAGAGATTTTGCGGCAACGCATCCGCAGAGCAAACCAGCTTACCAAATGAATCATAAATAGCATCAATCAAGGTAACAAAACGCTTGGCTTCATTGCGATTTTCCGGCGTCATAATAGGAATATCATCGATAAAAAGGGTGGAATATCGCCTTGAGAGCGCCAGATAATCAGCAGCCCCTAGCGGCCTGTTGCATAACTCATCGAAGGTAAACCGGGCGGCCCCGCGCGCAGTGCAAGGCACAAAAAGAGTGTGCCCACTGACGGTCATTTCTTCAGAGCGCGGATTTGCGCCAGCCATAAGGCGTGCCCAAGCCTCATCCATAGCTGTTTTTGCTGTCTCACCGAGTGGGTGATAATAGACAGGAGCACCAGATAGGCGCTCAAGGCGATAATCGCGCGCCGATTGGAGTTCGAGGATATCAAGTGTATTTTTCAAGGTCTCAATAAAGGGCAGAAATAATTGGCGATTTAATCCATCTTTATAGAGATCATCAGGCACGCGGTTCGAGGTAGAAATGACCACAACCCCTTCACGAAACAGCGCTTCAAACAAGCGACCTAAAATCATGGCATCGGCAATATCGCTGACTTGGAATTCATCAAAACAGAGCAGCTTGGCATTATTTGCGATTTTTCTGGCAATCGGGGCAATCGGATCATCCCCGGCGCTCTTGATGTAATAGGGTTTTTTCTTGCGGTTGCGCTCATCCATTCTGCGCCATTTTGCAATTTCATCATGGGTTTCCAGCATGAATTCATGAAAATGCACCCGGCGTTTGGGCGTGAAACTGGTATTGTTAAAGAATAAATCCATCAACATGGTTTTGCCGCGCCCAACGCCGCCCCACATATAAAGCCCTTTAGGCGGCGGGGTTTCCCGGCCACCAAAAAGCCGCGACCGGAGGGGTTTATCGTTTGGATTGTAGGATTTTAGGGCTTTGCCAATGGCTGTGAGCCGATAAATTGCCTCTTCTTGTGCAGGATCAGGGTTTAAGTCACCGCTTTTGATGAGGTCCTGATATCGCTTGAGGGTGGAAACCATTAAAAAAACTCCGACAATAGATTATGCTGTTTTCGTCTCTACAATATATGGACCACATAACCGCTTATCGCCATCGCAGCAATCGGTGAGTAAAAAGTCAATCATTTGTCTGGTTGCGCCATAATCTGGCGCATAAAGGAGTTGCCGCCCTTCGCGTCGCTGGGCAATCAATCCGGCATGCACCATGGCTTTGAGGTGAAATGACTGGGTCGGGGGCGCGATATTGAGCGCGCTAGAGAGTTCGCCGGCGCTTAGGCCATTGCTTCCGGCCCTAATTAGGGTGCGAAAAATTTCCAGACGCGTTTCCTGCCCAAGGCTGGCTAGCATTGTTGAAAAATCATTAATTTCCATTATTCCATAATTATAGAAATATCAAAATTAATCAAGCGGTTTAAATAACGAGTGCCGCAACCGCTGCCGTTGTACCCGTAGCGAGGTTACCAGCGATCCAGGCACGCCAAGCCAGCGCACTTATTTCCTCTCGCCGTGGGGGAACCAAGGTTGAAAATGTCGCCAGTTGCAAACCGACACTGCCCAAATTGGCGAAACCACAAAGGGCATATGTCATGATAATGCTGGAGCGCGGCGACAAAGCGCCCTCCGACAGGCTGGCCAATTGTTGAAAAGCGAGAAATTCATTTAAGATTGATTTCGTGCCCATCAATTGTCCCGCTGTGATGGCCTCGCTGAGGGGGATTCCAAAAAGCCAAACAATAGGGGCAAAAAGCCAGCCAAAAATACGCGCAACGCTAAGGGGCGCGCCGCCAAACTCAGGGAGCAAGGTCAAAATTTCATTGGCCAGATGGACCAATGCAATCACAACAATCAGCATTGCCATCACTGAGAGAAAGACTTTCAACCCGTCTTCCACCCCGCGCACCAGCGCATCCAGTGTGGAGCCATATTGGATAGAGGTTTCAAAATTTGTATCGATCGTTTTGTCGGTGTTGGTATCGCCCGGCACCATAATGCGCCCAAATAAAAGGGAAGCGGGGAGCGAGATCAAAGAGGCGGTGAGAATATGTCCCGTCGCATCCGAAATAATGCCCTCCAATATACTCGCATATAAAACCAGCACGGAGCCAGAAACCGTCGCAAGGCCCGCGACCATTATAATGAAAATTTCCGAGCGGCTCATTGTGGCCAGATAGGTGCGAATAATCAGCGGGCTCTCTACCACCCCCATAAAAAAATTCGCAGCTGTTCCAAGGGATGTTGCGCCCCCGATCGAGAGGCTTTTTTCTAGTGTAAGGCTTAAGCCTTTAATGAGCAGAGGGAGGATGCGCCAATGCCATAACAGGGCGGCGAGGGCTGCGGTTACCATGATAATAGGCAAAATCTGAAAGGCGATAATAAGCGTGTTTGCACCCAGCTCGGTCTCATATGGAACCGGCGCACCGCCCAAATGACCAAACATAAAAGAAGACCCGGCCCGGCTGGCGCGCTCTAATGCGCTCACGCCCGCGCCCGCCCCGGCGAGGCCCTTTTGTAAAAAGGGGATACGAAGAAAAAGGATCGCAAGTCCAATTTGAAACCCCACAGCAATAAGAACCCATCGCCAGGGAAAAACTTTTCTGTTCTCGCTCAAGCTCCAGGCGATTGCGATCAAACCGGCGAGACCGAGAAGGGGTTGAATAAAGGTCATGATTATCCGTGATTATGGAAACAAACTTTATGTGTAACCGGATTTCATTGTGTGTCCAATGTAACCGCGTCCTAATGTCAGGGACGGCGAAGTGCGGGGACATTATCAAAATTGTTGATTGATCTATGATAAAACGCCAAGCGTGTTAAATATGTCTAACGGAATTATTTAAGTCAGAGGTTTGATGCGTTTATTCTCAACAAAGGATCGACCGGTTCATATGGGGCCATTCCCGTTGGAGCGACTTGCCTGTACGGGTGTGATGCCTGATTTGTCCAAGGTTCCCAAGTTTGAGCCCGTACGCTTTAATCGGCCCGATGCGCCGCAATCCATTGTCAATGCGATGGGTGAATATCAAGCCATGATGGATGTCATCCGTGATGGCCCGGTCAATAAAGCCCGCGCTGAGTGCCCTGATGATCTCACGGAGCGTGCGGAAAACCTGAAAGGATTTGGTTATTTTTCTGATGCCTCCATGGTTGGTATTTGTAAAACCCCCAAAGAGAGCCATTTGGATAAGGGGTATGTGAACCCCGATATAGAAGTTTTGGCAAAAACATTGAAGGAGCGGCAGACCCATTCTTTGGCCTCGGGGATCGATGCGGTTATGGCCGATTTGCGAGAATCCCTTGAAACGCCCTTGGGATCGATAGATGGGCACACGCATTCAATTGTAATTTTAAATGAATATCCCCGCGACCCGCAAGTAGATGAGGCGGGGTGTGGCTGGATTGATCAGGCGCAGCGACAGCGCGCCTGTTTGCGCAGTACCGAGACTGCCTGTGTGATTGCAACTTATCTACGCCTGTTAGGGTATGAGGCGCGCGCCCATAGCGGAGCCACAACGGATGTTGACTTAAATCAATTGGCGGTTGCTGCCGGGCTAGCCTCATTAGAGACCAGCAATGGTGTTCGAGGGCTCGTTAATCCGTATATAGAAGATCGTTTCGAAGTTGCAGCGGTAACAACAAATTTTGCTCTCGCGCTAGATCGCCCCCTTGCCCCAAGACATGATCAGGAAAAAAGCGGCGCCTATGGCCTTGCCTGGAAATTAGGTAAGGGTATTGAGAAGAGTTCATCAAATGCCCAGCTCTATAAAGGGCGCCGATTTGTTGACGGTCTTTATCCGTTTGAAAAATTAAAACGGGTTGAAAAGCCAACAACCTATATTGACGAGCCTCGTGTTGCGAGGGTGCCAAAGCGTTCGGATATGTTTGCGCGGGCTTTGTTTGGGGATATGGGTAAGAAAACCCAAGAGGCCGCGAAGGGCGGGCATTATGTGCGAAAATCCGTACCCTCTATGGCGCAGCGGCGCACGCTTGGCGCGTTTACGGTCATTCAAAATGGTGAACCAGCGGCGCAAAAAGTTGAGATTGATCCCCAAGAGGCTAACGACCTTGTCAAAGCAACGGCATATTTTTTAGGGGCTGATGCGGTCGGCGTTTCTGCATGTCCTGACTGGGCTTATTATTCCCATAATGCTTCTGGTGATGTAATTAATCCGTATCATGATCAGGCGATTTCGATAATTATTGATCAGGGATATGACTCGATGGAGGGGGCATCGGGCGATGACTGGATTTCTGTAGCGCAATCCATGCGCGCCTATTTGCGGTTTTCCCTTATTGGCGGTTTGCTCGCTCAACAAATCCGCAATTTGGGTTATAGTGCCAGAGCCCATACGGTAATTGATGGCGAAGTATTACAGCCCCCCCTTCTTCTTTTATCGGGACTTGGCGAGGTAAGCCGTATTGGCGAGGTGATTTTAAATCCTTATTTGGGGCCAAGACTAAAATCTGGTGTTGTCACAACAAGCCTGCCTATGGCCCATGACAAGCCAATCGATTTTGGGTTGCAATCTTTTTGTCAGTCCTGCAACAAATGCGCCCGCGAGTGTCCCGCTGGTGCAATTACCGCAGGCCCGAAATTGATGTTTAATGGCTATGAAATCTGGAAGTCGGATAGCCAGAAATGTGCGACCTACCGAATGACAACACCGGGCGGTGCAATGTGTGGGCGCTGTATGAAAACCTGTCCGTGGAATCTGGAAGGTTTATTTACGCAAACGCCGTTTCGTTGGGCCGCGATGAATGTCCCGAAAGCTGCGCGCACTTTAGCCAAGCTCGATGATATGGCGGGGCACGGTGATATTAACCCGATAAAAAAATGGTGGTGGGATCTGGAACTTCAGGAGGATGGGGGGTATCGACCAACTGATAAACCGATTAATGCCCGGGGCCTGCAAAAAGATCTCGATCTTAAATATGAAGACCAGACATTGGCGGTCTATCCCGCCCCGCTCGCGCCCCATCCCTATCCCTACCCGTTTCATATGGACCGCGAAAAAGGAATTGAGGCCTATCAGGCCATGGTGACGGCTGAAACATATAAGTCTCGCCTAGATAAGGGGAATACTGATGATCTTTTCCATATCTATAGCAATGATGGGGAAAGCCCCGTAATCCCTGTGATTGTCTCTAAAATTGAAAAAATTAGTGAGGACGTCACCAAGTATGAGTTAAGTTCCGTAGATGGTTCTATGCTGCCGGAATGGTCCGCAGGGGCCCATCTTGATGTTGTAGTTGCGCCTGAGTTTTTGCGACAATTTTCCATGTCTGGCGATCCGGAAAATAGATCGAAATATCAAATTGGTGTCTTGCGCGAGGATAAAGGGCGTGGCGGTTCTCTGTTGATGCACCGGATTTTTTCTGAAGGCCGAAAGGTTTTTGTTTCTAAACCGATAAATCATTTTCCGCTGAGAGAGGATGCGGAAAAAAGTTATTTGATGGGCGGCGGTATCGGGATCACGCCGATGATTGCCTTTGCTCACCGCCTTCATGCGTTAGGTGCAGATTTTGAAATGCATTATAGTGCCGGCTCGCGCGATGGTGCGGGTTTTTTGAACGATCTGAATAAGTTTCCGTGGGCAGACAAGTTAACGTATCATTTTTCTGATGATGGGTCGCGCGCTGATTTGGATGAAATTTTGAGAGACTATCAGCCGGGATATCATGTTTATACCTGCGGTCCGGATCGTTATATGAAAAGTGTTATTGAGGCTTCTCAAAAGGGAGGATTTCCTGACGAGGCGTGCCACCTTGAATATTTTTCAGTCCCTGAAGTACCCGATTATATAAATCATCCCTTTACTCTTAAGCTTGCAAAATCGGGCGAGGAAATTCTGGTTAACGATCAGGAGAGCGGCGCTGAGGCCTTGGAGAAAAAGGGTTATAAAATTGATATTAAATGCTCCGATGGAATTTGCGGGGTTTGTCAATGCGGGCTGGTTGGCGGTGATGTTGAGCATCGTGATTTTGTATTGTCAAAAGCCCAACGGGAAAAAACAATCATTTTGTGTCAATCAAGGGCCGCGGCAAAGGATGGCGTCGTTACCATTGATTTATGATGCCCGTGCTTGGTAAGGTAGTGGTAATGCGACAATTTACACCGTATACGGCTCAATAAAAAACCTGCCGGTTAGTATAAAATTTTTAAATTTAGAGGTAACATTTCATGAAAAATACAACCGACTATAATGGAGTAATGTTGGATGAGCCGGGGAGAGGGCGCGTTTACGACTCAATTTTAGAGACAATTGGTAATACACCAATGGTGCGTGTGCCAAAGCTCAGCGCTCAAGAAGGGTTGAAAGCTGATCTTGTATTAAAGCTTGAATTTTTTAATCCGGTTGCATCCGTAAAAGATAGAATTGCACTGGGTATGATAACGACTTTGGAGAAAAACGGTACAATCAAGGCTGATACTGTTTTGATTGAACCGACTTCTGGCAATACCGGGATTGGTCTTGCTTTTGTTGCTGCCGCGCGAGGATATCGATTAATCCTCGTCATGCCAGAATCCATGTCTGTCGAGCGACGAAAAATGTTGAAATTAATGGGCGCCGAATTGTATTTGACTCCGAAAGAAAAAGGCATGGGCGGCGCAATTGCCAAAGCCAATGAGCTGCAAAGCGAGATTACGGGTTCTGTTATTCCAAGTCAGTTCGATAATCCCGCCAATCCCGATATTCATGCCGCTACCACCGCCCAAGAAATTTGGCGTGATAGTGATGGCAAGGTTGATGCGATCATTTCGGGTGTTGGAACGGGGGGAACTTTTACAGGCTGTGGGCGCGTGTTGAAACCAATGAAACCTTCTTTGAAAATGATTGCAGTGGAACCCGAGGCGAGCCCGGTTCTATCTGGCGGCGAGCCGGGCCCTCATGTAATTCAAGGGATTGGTGCAGGCTTTGTTCCGGATAATATGGATGTTTCCCTGATCGACGAAGTGGTGAAGGTGAATAATGAAGACGCGCTAAAAAATGCCCGTGCTCTGGCCCGCAGTGAGGGCATTCCTTGCGGTATTTCTTCGGGCGCGGCTTTTACAGCCGGTTTGGAAGTGGCGCGGCGCGAGGAAATGGCCGGTAAAATGGTGGTTGTGATTGTTCCCTCCTTTGCCGAGCGATATTTATCAACTATTCTTTTTGACGAGCTTTAATCAGTAATCTGGATACTATTTATGGACACGCTAGAGGCGCTAAAACGGCGTACAAGCATTCGTGCTTTTACTGATAAACCGGTAGAAGAGAGGCAAGTGCGTGATATTCTGGATGATGCGCGCTGGTCCCCGTCGGGGGGCAATCTCCAACCTTGGAAAGTTTATGTGGTTATGGGGGCTGCGCGTGAAAGGCTAATCAAAAATGTGAAAGAAACATTGGCCGCAAATGCCATGGCAAGCAGCTCCGAGCTTTCTATTTATCCACCAAAACTGGAAGACCCTTGGCGTAGTCGCCGTTATGAGGTTGGGGAGGCGATGTATGCGCAACTTGATATTCCCCGGACGGATAAAATGGCAAGACTTGCTTACTTGATGCGCAATTATGAGTTTTTCGGCGCGCCAGTGGGGATGTTTTTTTCGATTGATCGTCGCTTTGAAAAAAACCAATGGGCGCATTTGGGTATGTTTATGCAATCAGTTGCATTGGTTGCAACAGCGCGGGGGCTGGCTTCCTGTATGCAGGAATCCTGGTGCGTGCATGCCGGACTGGTATCTAAATTTTTGCAAATGCCGGACCGGGAACAATTATATTGCGGTATGGCTCTTGGTTATGCTGACGAAACTGCAAAAGTGAATAAATTGCGGACTACACGCGAAGAGGTTGATAATTTTAGTGTGTTTTTAAACGAATAGATGTTTTGTTGATAGGGTTGGGTAGCTCGATAAAATATTGTTAGATATTGAGCCAGTTTATTAAGCGGAAAGAGTTTTTCTCCGGTCAATATTTTACGATATAAAAGGAATGGTCTCATGAAAATCACAGGCGCAGAAGTTTTTGTTGGCGGTCCTGGCAAAAATTACGTCACTTTGAAGATTATGACGGTTACGGGTGTTTATGGATTGGGCGATGCGACAATCAACACGCGCGAAACGATGCCAGCGATTTATTTAAAGGATTATCTAATTCCCTGCTTGATCGGAATGGATCCGCGCAACAGTGAAGACATCTGGCAGTATTTTTATAAGGGCGCTTATTTTCGGCGCGGTCCGGTAACCATGGCAGCAATAGGCGCGATTGATATGGCGCTTTGGGATATTAAAGGAAAGATTGCCGGTTTGCCGGTCTATCAGTTACTGGGCGGAAAGAGCAGGCATGGTGCACTGGTTTATGCCCATGCGACGGGATCGGATGTTGAGGACCTTCTTGATACAATCGAGCACTATCAAACGCAGGGCTATAAGGCCGTGCGCGTACAATGCGCAATTCCCGGTATGCCGGACGGTTACGCGGTATCGAGCAAGGATGAAGACTCAAAACATTACATCACTGATTTTTCCGGACTGCCCAAGATAGAGATTTGGGATACGGAAAAATATCTGAAATTCATGCCAAGTGTTTTCGAAAAAATCAGGGATCGCTTTGGCGCTGATCTAAAAATTCTGCACGATGTCCATCATCGTCTTCGTCCGCGCGAGGCGGCGGCTTTTGCGCGTGAAGTTGAAAAATATAATCTGTTTTGGTTGGAGGACCCCACACCTGCCGATGATCAAAATGCGATAAAACTCATTCGCCAACATTCTACGACACCGATTGCTATCGGAGAAGTATTTAACTCGATCTGGGATTGCAAAGAGATGATCGAGCAGGAGCTGATCGATTTTATTCGCGTCTCGGCCACCTATGCCGGCGGTATAACCCATGTAAAACGTATTGTTGATTTGGCCGGTTTACATCATGTGCGTACCGGTTTTCATGGCGCGCCAAGCCATTCACCGATCTCTATGGCGGCTCAGGCGCATTTGAATGCGTGGGCGCCAAATTTTGGTATTCAGGAATATTTGGTATTGGGTACGCCTGAATGTGATGCATTGTTCCCGTCAGGCCATTTTTATAAAGATGGCATGTTTCACGTCAGTGATGCACCGGGACTAGGGGTGGATTTTGATGAAAAGGAAGCCAAGCAGTACAGCTATAAACGTGGCTCGCATCCAGTGGTCAGATTGGAAGATGGAACGGTCTGGGATTATTAAGTAATCTCCGCTTCTGATATGGCCGGTTTTCCGGTTTGAAAATGTCATTCGGTCAATTCAATAGTGTCTAAAAGCTAGACGCCGCCGCCATTGCCCCTTAAGGTTTAGCGCTTGTGTGTTTGCTGCTTAATCGATTGCCTTAATATATTTGGCTAAATGAGGGATAAATCCGTGAAAGAGTTTATTGATTTTACTAATGGTCTGGTTTGGGGCTCCGATACGATTCCTTATCCACCGGTCCTTCTTTTACTGCTCGGCACGGGCCTTTATTTGACGATCCGCCTTCGTTTTATGCCGATTTTCAAATTGCCATACGCTTTTGGCGAGCTGTTTAAAAAACGCGACCCCAATGCTGGTAAGGGAGATGTTTCCCCATTCGGCGCGCTTATGACGGCGCTGTCTTCCACCATTGGTACCGGTAATATTGCCGGTGTTGCCGCGGCGATCGCCATTGGCGGGCCGGGCGCAGTGTTCTGGATGTGGGTGACTGCATTTGTTGGCATGGCGTCCAAATTTGCCGAAGGGGTCTTGGCGATCAAATTCAGAGAGACTGATGCCCTCGGCAATCATGTTGGCGGTCCAATGTATTACATCAAAAACGGCATGGGGAATAAATGGTTGTGGCTTGCAGGCATTTTTGCATTTTTTGGCGTATTTGCATCTTGGGGCACGGGCGCCTCTATTCAGGCAAATGCAATAGCCGATGCCTTGAATTCCAATTATGGCATAACCCCCTGGCTTAGCGGATTGGTTTTGTCTGCGGGCGCAGCTGCCGTGATTTTGGGCGGCATTAAACGTATTGCCACGGTAGCCAGCAAATTGGTGCCGGCTATGGCGATCTCATACCTTGTAGCTGGTCTGATCGTCGTTTTTATGAATGTTGATGCGGTGCCATCCGCATTTGCCGCGATATTTTCGTCAGCATTTGGATATGATGCGGCCAAGGGTGGCTTTATTGGCGGATTGCTTTTGCTTTCCATGCAAAAGGGGGTCGCGCGCGGTATCTTTTCAAATGAAGCGGGCCAAGGCTCAGCGCCGATTGCCCATGCTGCGGCTAAAAACGATAATCCTGTTAATCAGGGTATTGTCGCCATGCTGGGTACTTTTATTGATACAATCGTGGTTTGTACAATTACCGCATTGGTGATCTTGACTGCGGGGATCATTGCACCGGAATGTGCGCCATTTGTACGGCCTGACTTACTATCCTTACCTGCCGGGTGTGAAACCAGTGCACCCCTAACCGTTCAGGCATTTGGCAACACGCTATCCTGGGAGGTCTTTGGTAAGCCGATTGGCACCCATATTGTGGCGATTGGCTTGGTGGTGTTTGGTTTCACAACCATTTTAGGCTGGTCTTACTATGGTGAGCGCAGCTGCGCTTATCTTTTCGGCGAAAAGAGTATTTTCCCATTTCGCCTTAGCTGGATTGCCTTGGTTATGTTTGGCGCTTCTGTGTTAATGCTCGAGGAAAATGGTGCTGTTACAGATGTTGTCAGTATCTTTTGGGCGGTCGCTGACACTTTAACCGGCTTGATGGCTGCACCAAATCTGGTTGCACTATTGGTGCTCTCCCCGTTGGTCGCCAAAATGACCAAAGACTATTTTGCCGATCTGAAAGCTAAGTAATTATGAGGTCCACTCATTTGCGTACTCTATGGGCGGGTTACCAAGCCCTATTACTGGGTTGTTTAATTGCACTGACCGCTTGTGTCAGCGCCCAACAAGCTGGGCAAGACCAAGCACCAGTTAGCGATAGTGCGGCCACGCCCTTACAGGGTCAGCAATATCCTGCCATGTGGCGCGTGAGTGATGCCGATACCCAAATATATCTCTTCGGTACCTTCCACCTTTTACCGGAGGGACTGGACTGGATATCACCGGCAATGCGCGCGGCGATGGCAGCTACCAATGTTACTTATTTTGAAGCTGACACAACGAGCGAGCGAGCAAGCCGGGAACTTCAGGCGGCAATCTTGGAGCATGGCGTTAATCCTCCGGGGGTAACCCTTTCCTCATTGCTGGGAGATGTTAGAGCTGCGCGCTTTGCAACAATCGCTGAAGGGTACGGGATTCCAATGGAAAGCCTGGAGACGATGCGCCCGTGGCTTGCCTCTTTGCAGGTGACTTTGACGGCGTATAGCCAATTAGGTTTTGCACCTGGTGCAGGCGCGGAGACAGTCATTCAGGAGTTGGCGAAAAGCCAAAATGATCGTCTCGCTTATCTGGAAAATGGAGCGGATCAGATTGCTGCTTTTGCCAGCGTAGAAGAGCAGGATGAATTTGCTTCATTCGATGATGGCATTTCGCAGCTTATTGACCCTAGCCCCCAAATATTACGCTTGCTCGAGGCTTGGCAAACAGGTGATGTTGATGCGATCGAGGCAGAAATTACACTCGCCGTCCGCGATGCGTCGCCTGCGACGTACCAGATTTTGTTTATTGATCGTAACAATGACTGGACGCGCACCCTTACCGCCCTGATGGAGGGCGAGGGGGATTATTTTGTGGCGGTGGGGGCTGGCCATCTGGTCGGTGAGGGCAGCGTGGTGGATATGCTGCGTTCTGGCGGGTATAGCGTGACCCGCATTCAATAAGCGCAAATTCCTGACATGTTCAGGCTTGGTTTGTGGTGAGGTGCGCTATATCTCGCGCAAAATTGTGGAAACACTCCCTTTCATAGATATCATTTGTGCGCTAAATGAAGGCCAGTATTTGGCTGGGTGGGCGTATAATCATACAGCCTCTAATTTTTTAGCAGGAGATATATTTCATGGCGCGTAAAAAAATTGCTCTAATTGGAGCAGGTATGATTGGCGGCACGCTTGCCCATATCGCCGCACAAAAAGAACTCGGCGATGTTGTTTTGTTTGATATTGCGGAAGGAATTCCGGAAGGTAAAGCTCTCGATATTGCTGAGAGTGCACCGGTTGATGGTTATGATAGTAACTTAAAGGGTACGCAAGATTATGCAGATATTGCGGACGCGGATGTGTGTATTGTCACCGCTGGTGTGGCGCGTAAACCTGGTATGAGCCGGGATGATCTTGTTGGTATCAATCTAAAAGTGATGAAATCTGTTGGAGAAGGTATCGCTGCCCATGCTCCGAATGCATTGGTGATCTGTATTACTAACCCGCTTGATGCGATGGTTTGGGCTTTACAAAAATTTTCCGGCCTGCCCCACAACAAAGTTATAGGCATGGCTGGTATCCTCGACAGTGCACGGTTCCGTCATTTTCTGGCAGATGAATTCAATGTGTCCGTTGAGAGCGTGACCGCTTTCGTTCTTGGTGGTCATGGCGACACCATGGTTCCATTGACGCGCTATTCCACGGTTGCAGGTATTCCCCTTCCTGATATGGTTGCCATGGGGTGGACCACGCAAGATAAGATCGATGCAATTGTTGATCGTACGCGAAAAGGCGGCGGCGAAATTGTTGCGCTCTTAAAAACAGGGTCCGCGTATTACGCTCCTGCTGCCTCTGCTATTCAAATGGCCGAGTGTTATTTGAAAGATAAAAAACTTGTTATTCCGTGTGCAGCCTTCTTGCGCGGCGAATATGGCGTAAAGGATCGCTATGTTGGTATACCCATGGTTCTTGGAGCTGGCGGTTGCGAACGGGTTGTTGAGGTTTCTCTGAATAAAGAAGAGCAAAAAATGTTCGATCACTCGGTAGCTGCCGTTGAAGAGCTCGTTGAGTCTTGCATGAAGCTTGAGCCAGCACTCGCTTAATAAATACCAGATAAAGTAATTTGATGCGGCTGATGAATTTTTTCATCAGCCGTTTTTTTATAAACGCACTCTAGAAAATAAAATCGCCAGCATTTAGGCTACTAACACTGACACCGACTAGAGTGATGGAGTTGCCGCCATCAAATATAACAGCGTCACCATTGCCATTTTGAATGAGATGCGAAGTAACCAAGTCACTAAAGCTGGTGATATTGCTAACAGCTGATAGATTAATGGCTTCGAATGCATTGGCCTGATCAAAGTCAAGGATCACATCCTGGCCAAAATTATTTTCGAACAAAAATGTATCTGCATTAAAATCACCCTGCAATATATCATTTCCTGTCCCACCGTTGAGCGTGTCAAAGCCGGCATTGCCGCGCAGCACATCATTGTCATTGCCGCCATTCAAAATATCATTGCCGAGACCGCCATTGAGAGTATCATTGCCTGATGCGCCGCCATTTAAGATATCATTTCCCGCCCCGCCAAATAGTCTGTCGGGTCCAAACCCGCCATCGAGGAAATCAGCACCGTCATCGCCGGACAAAAGATCAGCATTAAAATCGCCAAACAAGCTATCATTACCTGTCCCGCCATTGAGCGTGTCAAAGCCGGCATTGCCGCGCAGCACATCATTGTCATTACCGCCATTCAAAATATCGTTGCCGAGACCGCCATGGAGAGCATCATTGCCTGATGCGCCGCCATTTAAGTTATCATTGCCTGCCCCGCCAAATAGTCTGTCAGGGCCAAATCCGCCATCGAGGAAATCTGCGCCAGCATCGCCAAATAAATTATCAGCATTGAAATCGCCAAACAGGATATCATTGCCATCGCCACCAATGAGATCATCAAAGCCGGCATTGCCCCGAAGAAAATCATTCCCGGATTCCCCTAAAATTGTGTCATTACCCGTGGCACCAAAAACAGTGTCATTCCCTAAAAAAGCTTCATAGCGATCATTACCGTTAAATAAATTGGCAAAATCATCTGTATCAAAACCAAATAAAGTATCAGAATTATTTGTAGCACTGAAAACGGGTACACCAAGATCCTGAAATACGGCAATAGCCAAAGGGCTAACAAATTGTCTTTGACCAGGGCTTAATATTGCTTCCAGCAGGTCATCAATTCTAGGGTCGGTCCGTGAAAGGTGCCCGGCATCGTTCACATCCAGAGGGATGTTATCCCCAAAAACTGCAACTGCATTTGGACTGACAATTTCGCCCTGCAGGTCTTGACCATTATTGATGGTTTGAAATGAAATTAGTTGATCGAAAGTCGATAAATTTGAGGTGGATGAGAAGCTGCTGGGGTCATCGACGAAAGAGATAAAACCCAAACCGTGACCAATTTCATGAGCGAGCACGGTAAACAAGTCGATTTGGGAAAACGGAACTGAGGCTAACAAGTTACCATTGGAAAAATTTCCTAAAAAGAAACCCCCATTGGTTAATTCAAGGGAGTTAAGCGTGATTTCAATATCTCCTGCAGCACCATTCGTATCTACACCGGTTCTAATTTCGCGCAGCGTAGAGGCCTCAAAAACAGGATTGCCATTATCAAATTCCAGGAATGGGAAAATATCTGGTCCGGCACTCGCAAGAGTATTAGTCGGTATGCCTTGGGCATTGCGAAATTCATCAAAGTCGATATCAATCTCGATATTTGTATTGCCAATATTGAGATAGCGCGTCCAATAATTGGCGGCGGCTAATGTGGCCTCCTCAACGCTGTTGATGATTGTGGAAGACAAGCCTGCGGTTTCCAGAAAATTTACAGTAAACATAATAGTATTCCTGTCCTATCGGTTTGCGGATTTAATATTCTAACTGAGCATTGAGCTTATGATTTAACTTTTGAAGGCTCAGTGTCAGGGTAATTTGTTATTCGTGATTTAATTGAGGTTAGCGTTTTTCTCTTAGGTAATTTGATTTAGGGATGCTCTAACTTACTTGCCTGAATATGATAGAAGATATCCCTTACGTTGGGTCGAGGCTAATGCACCATAGAGTATAACCTAATGAATATTTGTTTATAAAGATTTATATCAGTGGATTAACGCACACAAAATCAAGTCTT
The DNA here is from genome assembly GCA_964392325.1 of uncultured Caulobacterales bacterium. Taxonomy (GTDB): domain Bacteria; phylum Pseudomonadota; class Alphaproteobacteria; order Caulobacterales; family Parvularculaceae; genus CALLPQ01. The sequence continues at coordinate 172,146 of CAYMPJ010000001.1, read as the reverse complement.
AAAAATAAAAACATATCCATAAGAAAAAATAAATAAAATTAGTTAACCCGCTTCCATCAATTGTGTTGACTGGTCTCGTATAGGGATAGACTAGAACATTGTTAAGTCGGCGTTTCATCCAATCCTGTTACAAACAGGGCTTTTGGCAAGGTTTTCGTCAGTTTGTGAGGTTTAGGCCATTAAAGGCGCTGGGGAGAGTAATTCTCTCGTTGCAGCTTCAATATTGGGTTGGCGCATAAGGGTTTCCCCAACAAGAAAAGCCTTAGCGCCATATCCTTGTAATGTTATAAGATCATCATGGTTTTGAATGCCGCTCTCGGAAACCAGGAACCGGTCATTGGGGCAAAGCTGTGCGAGGGAAGCGGTGGTTTGTAAACTTGTTTCAAATGTATTCAGGTTTCTATTATTGATCCCCAACAAGGGGCTGGAGAGTTTTAAGGCTCGCTCCAACTCTTTTTCATCATGTATTTCAATCAGGATATCCATACCATAGTGTTGTGCTGTTTGTTCAAGCTCTTTTGCCTGACTATCATCAAGGCACGCCATGATCAATAAAATACAATCTGCACCCCAGGCGCGCGCCTCAACGCATTGATAGGGGTCAATCATGAAGTCCTTGCGCAATACCGGTAATTTGGTTGCAGCTTTGACAACTCTCAGAAATTTACCATCGCCCATAAAGCTGGGCTTATCGGTTAAAACAGACAAACATGTTGCGCCGCCAGCTTGATAATCGCGTGCATGTTCTTCCGGCATGAAGTGCTCACGTATTAATCCTTTTGACGGGCTCGCTTTCTTGATTTCCGCAATTAACGCAAATCCATCACTCGCTTTTTTTTGTAGGGCGCGGGCAAACCCACGGGGGAGAGCGGATTCTTTTGCCAGCGCATCAAGGCTCGCGAGTGGTGCGTTTTTTTTACTGGCCGCAATTTCAGTTTTTTTATAAGCGATAATGCTATCTAAAATAGTCATAATTTACCGTGTCGTATTTGAAAGCTCAACGAGCTGAGCGAGTGCATTTGCAGCGCTGCCATTCTCAATTGCCGTATGCGCCAAATCTACACCTTCTTTAAGGGTGTTCGCAAGATCAGCAACAATTAAGGCCACTGCGGCATTGAATACAGCAATATCGCGATACGCATTATGCTGATTATTTAAAGATTTCTCGGTGAGAATGGCGCGCAAGGCGACTGCATTGTCTTGGCTGGTTCCCCCTTGCAGAGATTTTGGATCGCTTGTTTTTAAACCGGCATCTTTCGGGTGGACTTCAAATTCTGATATTTCCCCGTCTTCCAGCGCGCAAACGAATGTAGAAGTGGTTGTGGTCAACTCATCGAGACCATCCCTGCCGTGCACCACCCATGCTTTTTTAGCGCCAAGGGTTTTTAGTGCATTTGCAATAGGGCGGCATAGTGATGGATCGTAAACCCCCATCAGCTGACGCCTTGCCCCGGCTGGATTGGTAAGGGGGCCAAGCATATTGAAAATAGTTCGCACACCAAGAGATTTTCGAATGGCGGCGACATTGGCGGTGGCTTTATGGTGATAGGCGGCAAACATAAATCCGACATTGGCAGTGGTAATGCATGAGGCAATTGTCTCCGGTGTCGCCTCGAGATTGACCCCAAGCGCCGATAAAACATCAGAAGAGCCGGAAAGGGAGGTCGCGGCGCGGTTGCCATGTTTTGCTACCTTGGCCCCCGCACCAGCGGCAATTAGGGCAGCGGCTGTGGAAATATTATAAGTGCCAGCGCCATCGCCGCCTGTGCCGGCTGTATCAATCAATTTTTCGGTAACTTTGCCGGGCAGCTGAATTTTGAGCGCTTTTGTGCGCATTGCGCTTGCTGCTGCGGTGATCTCTTCGATGCTTTCGCCGCGCGCGCGAAGTGCCATCAGAAAACCAGCAGCCTCGATATCGCTGACAGTGCCCTCAAGCAATAAGCCCATGGCCTTTGTCATCTCATCGCGCTTCAGGGGCTTGCCGGTGGACGCCAATTGTAGAAATGGATGAAAGTCTGATGTTGCTTTAGCCGGGTTAGTTGGGGGCATGGCGCGCTCTTTGCTCCACTGACCATTTCATGAAACCGCTAAAAAGAGCGCCGCCATGGTCGGAGGCAATGCTTTCCGGGTGAAACTGAACGGCGGCTATGGGTTTGCTTTGATGTTCAATGGCCATTATTTCCTGATCATCATCAGAGCGGGCTGTGATCGTAAAACTGCTAGGAAGGGAGCCCTCTTCTGCCACGAGCGAGTGATATCGCGTCGCTAAAAAAGATCGGGGTAGGGGTTTTAGAAACCCTGAACCGCTATGGGTGATCGTCGAGACTTTTCCATGCATCAACTTATTGGCGCGGATAATTTTACCGCCAAAAGCTTGCGCCATCGATTGAAGGCCGAGACAGACCCCAAATAAAGGAACATGATGGGCTGCGCAGGCATTAACGAGCTCAAGGCAGATACCGGCCTGATCGGGCGTGCAGGGACCGGGTGAAAGGACAATTGCTTCAGGTTCCAGCTTTATAGCTTCTTCGGCGGAAATCGCATCATTGCGGATAGTGCGCACCTCATAGCCTTTCGCGCCGATCAAGTGCACTAAATTCCAGGTAAAACTATCGTAATTATCAATCAGCAATATCATCAATCTGATCCAAAGAGAAAACCGGTGCCCAATTGTTCGGTTTGATCAAGGGCCCGGTATTTATTCTGATTAGACTAGCTGTAGGGGAAAATAAAGCCAATCGCGATGCGTTTTTGCTGGCGAAACTGGGCAGAGCCTAAGCTGAATAGGGTCTAAGTTGGGTCATGAGAGCATCGAGGTAAGATTTTCTGGTTGGTGTGGCTTTGAGGTCAAGACAAAACACCCTGAATCATGTCACAGGTGATTCGGTTTATAAATGGAGCCCATCAAAACCAATCTGTCGTGCCCGTCAATTAAATTGATCGTAACTCAATCTAGCTCATGTCTTTGTATAAAACCGATATTTCAAGCAGCAATCAACTTACACCGGTGATGCCGTTGCATTCAGCTGAAATTATACGGGTACGCGCGGAGATTGTCGGCAACGGGGCCGGACGCGCAGGTGTTCTTGTCTCGATTGGGTTGGCCTTTTTAGGGATCATCCTTGGCGCAAGTGTTTCTTATATTGCTGGCCAAAGCAATAAAGTTGAAGCCCGATATTCCGGGTTCTCAACTATCAAGGGTTTTGAAATCGAGAGCGAGGAGCCCTTTGTGGAAGGGGTGCAAGACGGGAATCGCAATCAGTCGGGTGACAGGCTACGCCCCGCACTCAGGTGGGAGCAAAACAATTCGTCTAATTTTGAGGCGCATATTCTGCGAAGTGGAAACGGTCAGCTCATTTTACGTGAAGGCGTGGTGCGCCAAAAAATCGTCGAGGAGGTTTTGCGATCGGGAAATATTGATGTCTCCTCGTTTCCAATACCGGTGCTGGATGGTACGAAATCGCGAGCGAAAGTTGCCATTATTATTGATGATGTCGGGCTTGATCGCAGGGTTTTCGATCAGTTAATTGATCTGCCGGGGCCTGTAACTTATTCATTTCTTCCCTACGCAGATAATGTTCAACCGATGGTTGATCAGGTCAAAGAGCAAGGGAGCGGGGTTATGTTGCATCTTCCAATGGAGCCTGTTGGAACTCAAAATCCCGGGCCACATGCCTTGAGAGTAGAAGCTTCCCAGCGCAAACTGGATAAAGACCTCACATGGAACCTAAACCGCTTTATCGGTTTCACCGGGGTGAATAATCATATGGGATCAAAATTTACTGCTGACCAATCCCGTATGGCGAGGGTTTTGCTTGCACTCAAAAAGCGCGATTTATATTTTGTCGACAGTGTGACGGGTCCAAACTCAAGAGCGCAAAGCGCGGCGCGCGAGACAGGCACGGTATTGCTGCGCCGTGATGTTTTTCTGGATTCTGAAGCTAGCGCAATTGAGGTTAAGCGCCAATTAGCGCAGGTGGAAGAAATTGCCCGGCGGACCGGCTATGCAATCGCTATAGCCCATCCTTATGATAGCACCATTGAGGTGATAGGCCCGTGGTTGGCATCTGCGCAATTGCGTGGCTTTGATATTGTCACCGTCGATACATTAGTGGCTGCTGGTTTGGGTGATTTCAATCTGGGCGACGTTAATCAGAGCAATGTTAATGCAGCTGATATCGGTCTTGACACAGACGGTGTTTAAAAGAGCGCACGAATTAAATGCCTTTCTTTTTAAGACTTATATTAAGTCTGCGGTCCTTTTATAATATCGAAAATTTAGTCTTTTCTGGTCAATATACCCGAGAGGATAATGTGATTGAGGGACGCCTTTATGGTTTCAAAGTCATTATGATCCGGGCCTTCATTTTTCCCGGTTAATGCGCTCACCTGTACAGAAAAATCCGCATAATGTTGCGTGGCAGCCCATATCAAAAATAATAAATGAATGGGCTCAACGGGCGCTATTTTGCCCAACTCAATCCAGTGCTTGATGGTTTTTGCTTTCTCATCAACAATATTCTTTAACTCAGTGGACAGATAGTGTTTTAGAAGCGGGGCGCCGCGCAAAATTTCATTTGCAAAAATGCGTGATTCCAGAGGCCGGTCGCGCGACATATCAATTTTATCGGCGATATATTTTCCTAATTCAATACGGGGGTCGCCATCAGGATCAAGCTGGGTAAGCGCGCTAACCCAAACGTCGATCGTTCGTTTCAAAACTGCAATATAAAGATCCTGTTTGGTGCGAAAATAATAAAGCAGGTTCGGTTTTGAAATTTGTGCTTGTTCCGCAATTAGATCAATTGTGGTGCCGTGAAAACCATATTCTGCTATGATAATCTCGGCAGCATTAAGTATTTTCTCTTCATTTTTTAGAGTAATACGGGTCTTTTTTTTGGGCTCTTCCGGGTTGAGCAAAGGGTCTGTTTCGTTTTTTTTCGTCATGATATTATTCTAATTATTAGGACGTATAATGCTCGTAATCTGCTTCGTTGCCGCACCATATACATTACAGTTTACGACTGCAAAGGTTTAGTTGGTTATCTGACTGTTGAAAGCGGGTAACCGTTCCAGGCTTTTATGGTTTTCATAACGAGTGAGCTTTGGATTTTGCTAACATGGGGTAGGGAGGCGATAACACGGCGGTAGATTTTTTCATAATTTTGAGTGTCTTGTGCCGCTATTTTCAAAAGATAGTCTGCGGAACCGGTCATTAGGTGGCATTCCAGGACCTCTTCTTGTCTTTGTGCGGCCTTCTCAAATGCGGAAAGAACGGCATCTGACTGACTCTCCAGAGATATTTCTACAAAAAACATCACGAGATAACCCAATGCGACGCCATTCAGGCGGGCGCTGTAATTTTCGATAATGCCGTTTTTCTCCAGAAGCCCAATGCGCCGATGACAGGCTGATATTGATAGCCCGGCAATTTGCGATATTTCAGCAATGGATTGGCGGCTATCCTCTTGAAGGGCGGCAAGAATTTTTTTGTCTATGGCGTCTATCATTGTAAATATTTCTAATATTAATGCATATTTCAGGAAAATATACCAAATATTTCAAAAACACAAAACAAGTTTGCGAGGTTTTTCGAATGATCCTTGGATAGGATTTGGGTGCGTATTAATAATAATGAACCCAATTCCAAGCCTCACTTTGAGGGCGAAAAGGAGAATCCCCATGTTGATAGGTGTCCCCAAAGAAATCAAAAATCATGAATATCGTGTTGGCCTAACGCCAGAGAGTGTGAATGAACTGGTTAGGAAAGGTCACCAGCTTATTGTGGAGAGCGGTGCCGGGTTAGGGATTGGCGCAGAGGATGATGCCTATAAAGCATCCGGCGCGGAGATTGTTGGGCATGCGGAAGAAATTTTTGCTCGCGCGGAAATGGTTGTCAAAGTGAAAGAGCCACAACCCCAAGAGCGCGCAATGTTGCGCCCGGGGCAAATTCTGTACACTTACCTACATTTAGCCCCCGATCCGGAACAAACTCATGATCTCATCAAGTCTGGCGCGGTGTGTATTGCTTATGAAACAGTGACTGATGACAATGGTGATTTACCTTTACTGAAACCGATGAGTCAGGTGGCTGGCCGGTTAGCTATTCAGGTTGGTGCTGGTGCTTTGCAGAAAAACGCCGGTGGTCGCGGGGTTTTGCTGGGCGGTGTACCCGGTGTTGCGCCAGCAAATGTTGTTGTCATTGGCGGCGGAGATGTCGGGTTTAATGCGGCGCAAATGGCGGTAGGCCTGCAGGCAGATGTAACCATCCTTGAGCGGAATAATGAAGTGATGGAGAGATTGTCAAATTATTTTGGTGCCTCTGCAAAAGTGGTACGCTCCACTCCTGCTGTTCTGGATAGTTTGTTGGCCCGCGCAGATATGGTTGTTGGTGCGGTGTTGATACCGGGAGCTGCCGCGCCAAAATTAATTACGCGCGATATGCTTTCAAATATGCGCAAAGGAAGCGTGTTGGTTGATGTTGCGATAGATCAGGGCGGGTGTTTCGAGACATCCCGGCCCACAACCCATGATGATCCAATCTATGAGGTTGATGGCGTCCTCCATTATTGTGTGGCGAATATGCCGGGCGCGGTCTCGCGAACTTCGACCTATGCGCTTAATGCTGCAACGCTTCATCATGCTTCAAAAATTGCGCGACTTGGTTGGCGCGATGCGATGAAGGACGATCGAAATTTATTGGAAGGCCTTAATGTGTGCGAGGGAAAACTGACAAATGCTGCCGTGGGTGAGGCACTGGGCATTGAAAGCGTCAACCCGGAAGAATGCCTGTAAGCACGATGTTGGTTGGTAATAAAATTATCTAATTTTTTCCGACAATGATCTGCCCGCCTTCTGTTTCTTTTGTCGGGTGGATAACGTCAGATAAATTATTGCCGCCACCATTTGTAATGATGCCGCCTTGTTCGGCCCAGAATCCGATTTTTGCACCATCAATTGTATTTCTGGCTGCCCAAATTTCGCCGCCAGTCACTTTGATGGCGACTTTGGCAGAGTAAATTTTATTGTCTTCAAAGCGAATCTCTTTGGCGAGTTCTTTAACACGAACGGGCTTTGCGCATCTGCGAAATTCGTTGTTTTTGATAAGGAGACCATTGCCCCGCGTTATTTGAATGGCTTTGTCTTCGCAGTCGAAAAATTTTGAATTATAGATTCTAATATTGGTTGGAATTTTTTTGTTTCGATCTAGTTTAATTGAAATTGCATCCTCGCAAACATCGACATTGACAATATTATCGATGGTAACATTCGACCCTTTAATATGGATGCCGTCCGGCGCATTTCTCATGCGAAGATTTTTTAGGGTGGAATTTTCCGACAGTTTGAACATTGGCGCCATGCCCTCTGTTTGGGAACAGTCTCCCGCGCCTACCCAATCATAGAGAGCCCCGCCGCCGTCAAATATTTCTCCTCTATCAACTTTTATAGTTTCGCTAACTTTGATAATTGCATCGCGGTGCGAGGGATTAAGTGATCGCGATTCGCCCGCGCTGCTGCACCCCGGCCCTATAGCTAGAAGTGAGCCAATCATGACTGCAATTATAAAAAATTCTCGGCGCAGAAAAAATTTTATACCGGTCATATCTTCTCAATCTTCATTTTTATGTTCGGTTTTGTGAAATGGTAACGTCAAACTCCACCACAGGGATGAGGGTTTATCAGATTGATATGTTTCCAGTCCGATGACCATGTCCGTGTGCCCCATTTGCGGTTGAGGGATATAGCTTTGAAAAATACGATCCCAGAGCGAGAGGTTAAATCCGTAGTTCGAATTGGTCTCCCGCTTTATGATCGAGTGGTGAACCCGGTGCATGTCAGGGGTGACGAAGAGAAAACGTACAAATTTATCTACGCTTTTGGGGAGTTTTAAATTGGCATGATTGAACATCGCGCTTGCGTTTAAAATAATTTCAAACAGAAAAACAGCAATCAAGGGTGCGCCTAAAATGAGAATAATAAGAGCCTTGTAAATCATTGAGAGAACAATCTCGATAGGGTGAAAGCGCACCCCGGTACTCGCATCAATATCGCGATCAACATGATGGACTTTATGCAAAGCCCAAAGCACGGGTATTTTATGAAAGGCAACATGCTGCCAGTAAATCGCCATATCAAGTAAGGCCATGCAGAAAAGGATTTCAAGAGCGATGGGTAGGCTGATTATATTAAACAGGCCCCAATTTTGAGTGCCCGCAAAGGGGGCGATTGCAAGCGCCACGAAGGGGCTAGCAAAGCGGCTTAAAATCGTATCAAGTATAATAATACCGAGATTGGTTGGCCAGCGCTTCTGGCGGGTTTGTGTGCGTTTCTTTTTCGGGAAAACTGCTTCCAAAATAGACATGGCGGTGAGCACGCCAAAAAAGACGCAGCCACGTATCAAGGTTTGGTGTTCGAGAAGGGTTTCACTCATGCTTGGTCTCTCATATAGCCCGACTGGCCCCGCTATAGCAAAATTTGGTGGTGGCCAGTGATTTGATCATCGGCGTAGCCTGCGTTTTAAGGGGGGTGGGGCGGGAAAACCCGGATATAATCATAAGTCGTGGGATTAAATCATAAAATATGTATAATTCTTGCCAATAAGGCCTTCCCATCCCCTTTATTTTGTGCTTTTTTCCTCAAAATAACTCGAAAGATGGGATTTGTCCCATTTATATTATGTCAACAATCGCTGATCTCCTATCCCGCGCTGAAGCTCTGGCCAATGAAACCGGGCAGTCGCTTTCTACAATATCCCGTAAAGCCTTGAAAGATGGCAAGGGCCTCGCTCGCTTGAAGGCTGGCGGGCAATGTACTTTAAAAACCCTTGAGGATGCCAATCAGCGGCTAGACGAGATGGAAGCGGATCTAAAAAATACTGACATAGCGATGACGCATCTCGACCGCCTTGAAGCGGAGAGCATCCATATCATGCGCGAGGTTGCTGCGGCGTGTGAAAACCCGGTGATGCTTTATTCGGTCGGCAAAGATAGTTCGGTTATGTTGCACTTGGCCCAGAAGGCTTTTTATCCCTCTCCGCCGCCTTTTCCGCTTATGCATGTGGATACCACATGGAAATTTTCCGAGATGATCAAGTTTCGCGACAAGCGCGCAAAAGATGTCGGCATGGAATTAATTGTCCATATCAATCAGGAGGGTGTCGAGCAGGGGGTAGGGCCTTTCTCCCATGGCTCTGCTGTGCATACGGATATAATGAAAACTCAAGGGTTAAAACAGGCTCTTGATAAGTATAAATTCGATGCCGCTTTTGGCGGCGCGCGCCGCGACGAAGAAAAGGCTCGCGCGAAGGAGAGAATATTTTCTTTCCGTACGGAGCAACATCGCTGGGATGCAAAAAATCAACGCCCTGAATTATGGAATGTCTATAATACAAGAGTTCATAAAGGAGAGAGCATGCGCGTATTTCCGCTCTCTAATTGGACCGAGTTGGATATATGGCAATATATCTATAAGGAAAATATAGAAATTCCCGAACTCTATCTATCCAAAATGCGTCCTGTTGTGGAGCGCGATGGTGTTTTAGTCATGGTGGATGATGACCGTTTGCCGCTGGAGCCTGGTGAAGTGCCGATGGAAAAAATGGTGCGCTTTAGAACGCTGGGTTGTTATCCGTTAACGGGGGCGGTTGAAAGCGAAGCAACCACGCTTCCTGAGGTCATTCAGGAAATGCTTTTGACCAAAACTTCTGAGCGTCAGGGCCGCATCATCGATTCAGATGCTGGTGCTTCGATGGAACAGAAAAAAGAAGAAGGGTATTTTTAATAATGTCACATCTCGATGCCCTTATTGAAACCGATATTCTTGGTTATCTTAAAGCCCAGGAAAGCAAAAGCTTTCTTCGATTTATTACGTGCGGATCTGTTGACGATGGTAAGTCCACCCTGATCGGGCGTTTGCTGTATGACAGTAAGCTAATCTATGAAGATCAATTGGCGGCTATTGAAAAAGATAGCAAAAAATCCGGCACACAAGGCGAGAAAATTGATTTAGCGCTTCTCGTTGATGGCCTCGCCGCAGAACGCGAGCAGGGCATAACTATTGATGTTGCATATCGCTTTTTCTCAACGGACCGGCGTAAATTCATTGTTGCTGATACGCCCGGCCATGAACAATATACACGCAATATGGCAACGGGTGCGTCTACAGCCGATGTTGCAATTTTACTGATTGATGCGCGTCACGGTGTGCAGGTGCAAACCCGTCGTCATGCCTATATTGTCTCGCTACTCGGTATAAAAAATGTTGTTGTTGCCATCAATAAAATGGACTTAATGGATTTTGATCAAGGTACGTATAATAATATTGAAGTTGAATTCAGGGATTTTGCAAAGGGTTTGGGTTTTAACGATATTACCTGTATCCCGATGTCGGCTTTGGACGGCGATAATGTTTCTCAAAAATCAGATCGTGCTGACTGGTATCGCGGCCCGGCTCTCTTGGAATATCTCGAAGAGGTTGACGTTACGCCTCGCAAGAATGAAGAGCCCTTCCGTTTGCCAGTGCAATGGGTAAATCGTCCCAATCTCGATTTTAGGGGTTTTGCCGGTACAATCGCATCGGGCCAGATTAATGTCGGCGATGATGTCATTGTTATACCGTCGGGTAAACGCTCAAGCGTTAAAGAAATTGTTACTCACAATGGCAATCTTGAAAAGGCCGGCAAGGATCAAGCGATTACGCTGACCTTAAAAGACGAGATCGATATTTCACGCGGTGATGTGATTTGTCATAAAGATGCGCCGATTGCTCAAGCAGATCAGTTTCAGGCTCACATTTTATGGATGAGTGAACAGGAAATGTTTCCGGGCCGGCAATATTTGTTCAAGTTCAACAATAAAACGGTTCCGGGTTCAATTCCAACGCTCAAACATACTGTTAATGTAAATGATTTGTCGGAAGAGGCGGCAAAAATTCTCTCATTGAACGAGGTAGGCATATGCACTATGTCTCTAGCCCGTCCAATTGCATATGATGCTTATACAGACAATCGTCATACGGGTAGCTTTATAATTGTTGATCGTCAAAGTAATGCAACGATTGGCGTGGGCATGTTGGATTTTGCGTTGCGCCGGGCCCGCAACGTTGTATGGCAGGATCTTGATGTAAATAAATCTGCCAGAGCTGAGCAAAAAAACCAGAAAGCGGTTACCTTGTGGTTTACCGGGCTCTCGGGGTGCGGCAAATCAACCATTGCCAATATGGTTGAAAAACGTCTCCTCGATCTGGGGCGTCATACTTATACGCTCGACGGTGATAATTTGCGTCATGGTCTCAATAAGGATCTGGGATTTACCAATGCCGACCGTATCGAGAATATTCGCCGCATTGGTGAAGTCGCAAGGCTTATGGTGGATTCCGGCTTAATCACCTTAACCTCCTTTATTTCGCCCTTTAAAGCAGAGCGGCAAATGGCGCGGGATCTTCTGGAAGAGGGCGAGTTTGTAGAGATTTTTGTTGATACGCCTTTAGAGGTGTGCGAGTCACGTGATGTTAAGGGGCTTTATGCCAAAGCGCGGCGAGGCGAAATCAAAAACTTTACCGGCATTGATTCAGAATATGAACGACCGCAAAATCCGGAAATCAGAATTGAAACGGTTAAAACTTCAGCGGAAGATGCTGCGGAGCTGATTGTGAAATATCTGCAGGATAATCATTATTTAAGTGGAAGCGATTCTGGTGACTGATTTTGATATTTTTAATGGAGATGCTGACGGAATTTTGTCATTGATCCAATTGCGTCTTGCTGCGCCGCGTGATGCTGAACTCATTACTGGACGCAAGCGTGATATTACTTTGCTCAAAAAAATTGAAAACGGTGCGGGTAAAAATCTCACCGTTCTTGATATTTCGATGCATGCCAACAAAGAAGATCTGGTGAGACTGTTAAATGATGGGGCGAAGGTTTTTTATGCCGATCACCATCATGCGGGGGATATTCCAGCCAGCAATGCCTTAACCGCATTAATCGATCCATCACCTGAGACATGCACGGCTATGATTGTCGATAACTATCTGGACGGTGCGTATCGTGCGTGGGCGGTCGCGGCAGCCTTTGGTGATAATTTTCCAAAACTGGCGCGCGAAAAAGCAGCCGGGCTGGATCTTCCTCTGGATCAACTGGAAGAGCTTGGCATTCTGGTCAACTATAATGGCTACGGCGCGAGTGTTGAAGATTTGCATTTTCATCCCGCTGATCTGTATCGTCATTTATTGCCCTATGAGACACCAATGGCGTTTTTGAATGAGGGCCGCGATGTCTTTGATCGCCTCAAAGAGGGGTATACTGATGATATGCGGATTGCAAGATCTGCAAAAATTGTCAATGAGTCTGAGACGGGGTTGATATTGGCGCTGGAAGATAGCGCTTCATCGCGCCGGGTCTCCGGAGTTTACGGGAATGAACTGGCGCAAAAATTTCCCCATCGCGCCCATGCAATCTTGACCCATCAAGATGGCGCCTTCGTGGTTAGTGTGCGCGCACCCATTGATCGCCGGGAGGGTGCAGATACGTTATGCTTGCAATTTGAAACGGGCGGTGGACGCGCGGCAGCAGCCGGGATCAACAAACTTCCCGTCGGTGACGTCGAGAAATTTATTGCCGCTTTTCAAGCACAATTTTCTTGAGGGCCTCTTCGAGACTCTCAAAGGGGCCTAGGCCGTAGCTTGGTTATGCAATTTCATTGGAAACCGGGGACCGGGGTTTTTTAAATTGAGCCTAATAAACCCGCATCAGGCCAACAAGACGGCCCTGCACATTGACGCGGTCCGGGCCATAAATTCTGGTTTCAAAGTCCGGATTTGCCGCTTCAAGAGCGATGGAAGCGCCCTTTTTGCGTAATCGTTTCAAGGTTGCTTCTTGATCATCGACAAGAGCCACGACGATTTCGCCGCTCGATGCATCATTACAGCGTTGAATAACGGCCATATCGCCATCATTGATCCCGGCCTCGATCATCGATTCGCCTTGTACATGTAAGATATAATGCTCGCCCCCCTTTAGCATAGCAGCGGGTGCCGGAAAGCGGTCTACTTCATGCTGTATCGCCTCAATCGGTGTCCCTGCCGCGATGCGCCCTAGAATTGGTAAGGATAGACTATCTTCCGGATCGCCAGAATTTGACGCCATCTGCCCCGATGGTCCTGTATCAAGCCCATCATCATTTTTCTGACCAAAGGAGCCTTTTATAACCGAGGGCGAAAATCCTTTGCGCTCTCCTGCGGAGATAGGGGTTACATTCTTACGTGATTGCGTGCTGCTATCAAAACTGGCTTCATCGGGCATCCGTAAAACTTCCAGCGCTCGCGCCCGGTGGGCCAAGCGACGGATGAAGCCACGCTCTTCAAGCGCCGTGATCAAGCGGTGAATTCCCGACTTGGAGCGTAAATCCAACGCTTCTTTCATCTCGTCAAAAGAGGGCGAAATGCCCGTCTGGGTGATGCGGTCATTGATAAAAATCAGCAGTTCATGTTGCTTGCGGGTGAGCATATAGCATTCCTTGAGTAAGAACAAAACAGATACGTTCTAGTGATGTTCCGCATGCTCGTCAAGGGCTGGCAAAAAAATCGACACCAACGCCCGAAATGGAGCCTTGCTCGGGGAGCCATTGGCCGGGTTTGTCGGAATTTAATGGCTTAAAAATCTGGCAGTCGCTCGCCCGGAAAACCGGATAGGGTTTTCTTGAAAAGAGGGCCTAAAACAAATTAAAAGAGCGACCCATAATGCCAACGGGCCAGCGGCCAAATTCGAAAAGCTGGAATTTAGCCGCCAAGGGATGGGCCTCGCTCTCGAATTCAGGATCATTTGCGGCAATCAATGCAAGGGCGGCATTATTAGCGGCCTGTACCGCGGCGCCAATTGCCAGCCTTTGCGAGGCCTCATCCTCCATATCCCAGATAAAAGAAGCCTGTTCCATCGCCTCTTTTGCGGGCGGTGTAATCTTTTCCCCGATCAGGGTCATGCCAATTTTCAAAGCCTCTTCGGATAAAACCTCTAGCGCGCGTCCGGTTAGGTCGGCGCGCAATAATTCCTCCGACTCCCAAGCCGGACTATGCCAGTCCTGGCTCTCGGCGGCGTCGGCTGCATCCTCCCAATCCACCAAAATGGCAATATCCGCATCGGGAAATCCCAGCGCATCCACATAATGCTGGGCAATCGCACGGGCCCCCGGCGTTAGCGGTTCACCAAGATTTGCAAACCATGGAATATTTTCAAGATTGCGCGCAAACCGGCTGAGAATAGAAAGCCCCGGCAATTCACGCTCCAGCTCTTCCAGTGTGATATCATCGATAGGTGCGCTCTTGGAATGCTCGCCAGCGTCCTCCCCATCATAGTTGTCATCGTGCATTTTGGTCTTTTCCCGCAATAAAGTCAGTCTCACATAAAACCCGTCATACACATTCGCACGCAGATTTACACCAGTCTGACCGATAAGTTTTGTCAGTGTGATCAAATGTTGTTTGGTTGTGAAACTCTATGAAATAAAATGGCGTCCAACTCTAGCCTGGGCAAGGCGAATTGGACGCCAGGGGATGCGCTAACACGCGCGCGCCGGAGGGGATATCCGGCAAAATCACCAACTCAATAATGGCCTGCAAGCAGGGGGCAATGCTGGCCATAAGTAAGCGACCTTATAGGTGTTACTATAAGGCATCAAATTTATTTTTTCAACCAAAAGCACTAAAAAAATACTTGCTTGTTGCAAAAAAGAGCATGGATTTTTGGTAATGCACCTTGATTTTATGCTGGGGTTTGTAAAATGCAGGCGTTTAAACCTGAAAAACAGGCACTGATAGGCATAAAAGAGGGAAGGTGGCTGTTAAGGCCGTGCAATTCTCGTAACTACTGTGCTGGTTTTGAAAACCCGCTCCAAGCAAATCGCCGTTAGCCTTAGTGCTTCTAGTCCTTCAAGAAAGGCGAGCGGCTTTCCGGTACGCGAAACAGATTATTGTTAAGCTTTGCGTCTGTGACCACATCATCAAGATCGACGATGTTTTTGCCGCCTCGACCGTCGGTTACGACCCAGCGAATAAGCTCTACTTCTTCTGCGGGAGCATCAGGGGAAGCGGCTTGGTGCACCCCAAAAACGAGGGTGATATCCCCTACGGTCTCATCGTCCTTGGCGGTAAGGGTAATGGCCGCCGCATCAACGCCGCGTTCAATCCCGGCGATATTGGCCTTCCGTAAATCAATCTTTTTACGTAACAAAAATTTCAATGGTGTTTTGGATAGAGGGTAGGAATCCGGCG
This sequence comes from uncultured Caulobacterales bacterium, assembly GCA_964392325.1. Taxonomy (GTDB): domain Bacteria; phylum Pseudomonadota; class Alphaproteobacteria; order Caulobacterales; family Parvularculaceae; genus CALLPQ01. Next base: position 156,882 of record CAYMPJ010000001.1, on the reverse strand, counting down.
CTTGCTTTAGGGCGGGCTCGTGAACATAAACCAAGCCCCCATTGGCAAGAATGACCAATTGCTGATCCGGTTCATATTCAAATCTTAGCAAGCCAGGGCGTTTGATATAGAATTTTCCCGATGAAAATTTTCCCGATGGCGATTGCTGATAGAATTTACCTTGTAGGGTGCTGATACCCTCAAGATAGTCCACAAAAACTTGCGTCACTTCCGCGTCGCTTTTATCGGTGAAAACAAGCGGCCTGGCCTCTAAGGGTGCGCCGTCTGCCTCTAGATCATTTGCAGATTTGACGGACGGGCTGGCTACAATATCTTGCGCCTCAATTGGAATTTCTGCTGGTATCTCCGCCTCAATAGGCGGGGGCGTGGTAAGGGGTACCCCTTCATCCGTCTGAGTGGATAGTGCTGTTGCGGCAATAAGGGCGGTCAATCCAGTGAGCATTTCTAAAGGCATCATCATCTTGGGTGTTTGAGGTGAGCGTTACAATAACCATAAACCTCTGCGCTGGTTAAAGAAAGGTGAGTATATGGCAGAAATTAGGCTATTGGCTTTATTCCCGGTGATAGGGGTGGCCAGACAGGATTGTCATGGCTCTATAAATTTGCTCGCATACCATTAGCCGCGCCATCATATGGGGCCAGGTCGCCGGGCCAAATGCAAGACTTGCATTGGCGCGCTGGCGGATCATATCGCCATGGCCATCAGCGCCGCCAATGGCAAAAGCAATCACACCCGAGCCGCTATCGCGCACGCTCTCCAGCTTACGGGCAAATTTTGTACTGGTGAGATTATCACCCTTCTCATCGAGTAAAATGAGAAACGCCTTTTCCGGGATTGCATTGAGAAGAAGTTCGCTCTCACGGGCCTGACAGGCCGGGCCGCTAAGGCCGCGCGGTGCTTCAAAACTTTTTATTTCAAACCTGGTGAACCCAAGACCTTTACCGGTCTTTTCAATGCGGGTTGCATAATCATCAATAAGGTTCGCGATTGGATCATTGCTTCGCAGCTTCCCAACGGCAGCTAGTAATAAGCGCATGATGAAGTTCCATATGGCTTAATTAGAATCGCAAAACCGTTGCCCCTCTTAATGAGAGGTAACACCCGCATCACTACCAATGGGGGCTCTAGCCGCTTCAGACCAGATGCGCTCAAGATTATAAAAATCACGCACTTCGGGGCGAAATAGATGAACAATAATATCACCTGCATCGACAAGAACCCAGTCGCATGCTGGCTGGCCCTCAATTTTACTTTCGGTTGCACCGGCCTTTTTGAAGGCTTGTTGAACCTTGCTTGCAATCGCGGATACATGCCGTGCAGAGCGCCCGGAAGCGATGATCATGACGTCGGCAATTTCAGACTTGCCTTCTAAATCAATCATCACAATATCTTCTGCCTTTTCATCATCCAGACAATCATGAATATAGTCGCGCAAAGCTATTGCGCGTTCATCACCGGTGAGATTTTCAGGAAAGGCAGGCAATTTTGACGCCTTTTTGCTGGCGGCGTTTGCCATCAACGCCAGAGACGTCACATTATCAGTGTTATTCATAGAGTGATCTTCATCAATAACTGATTCACCCGAACCATCGTAAACTAAATTATCAGTAGCGGAATTATCATTGGAGGTATCGGCAATAGAGCCAGTTTCAACCTCGTGCGTGGTGGGATCGTATGATCCATTTTCTAATCCAGATGCATCCCCGGTCTCATTTAATGGGTCGTGCTTGTGTCTGAAATCGGATGGGCCAGTTCCGTTAGGGCCATTTCCAGATGGGGGTGTCAGTTGTGTTCTCCATGGTGACTTCTGATAAGGTATCAGCAAGGCTTACGTCAAAACCAATATCATGTTTAATATAAGCGCGATTTTGCCCTGCGCCAAGCCCCAATCTGGCTCTTAACTGTTGCGCAAAAGGCACGTTGCGAACCATTGCCGCTTATCTGTCCAATAATGGGACATGGTCCATGGGGTTCCCTCTATCATCTCCTCCATGCTTTCTTTTGTGTATTTATAGGAATATTCCGTTAGGAGTGTTTCGTCTTGTGCAAAAGAAAATTCATGCTCACCGATAATGATCTTTGTCGGTTTATTTGCGCGCAAATGCATCTCGATGCGACATTGCTCGCTATTGTAGAACGCATAATGATCAAAATCTTTCCGTGATAATTGCGCGCCAAGCTCTCTCTTCATCCGGGTCAAAAGATTAAGATTAAATGCCGCTGTCACTCCTTCATCATCGTTGTAAGCGCGGTCCAGAATGGCTTTATCTTTAATCAGATCAAAGCCCATCAGGAATTTTGCATTATCGCCCAGCGTATTGCTGACGCGTTTTAAAAAAGCTTTTACGGTTCCGGGCGGGAAATTGCCGATCGTTGAGCCGGGAAAATATCCTGTCCATGATTTTATTTCCGGATGAAAATCATCTGGGAGAATTATTTCACTTTGAAAGTCCCCGCACACAGCAGAAACTTCAAGCGCTGGATAGTCGCTCGCCAAAGTCATTGCGCTTTTAAGTAAAAAATCCCGCGAGATATCCATTGCCGTATATGTGGTCATGCCCTCCAGTTTTTCAATCAGTAGGCGAATTTTTTTACTTGTGCCGGAGCCATACTCAAAAATTGCCGGCGCTTCTCCAAGGGCGACCTTGATATCTTCAATATTCTCGGTCATTAGGGCAAGTTCGGTGCGGGTTGGATAATAATCTTTTGTGAGCGTGATTTTTGAAAATAGCTGCGAGCCTTTTTCATCATAGAAATATTTTGGCGACAAAGATTTTTGCTCAAGATCAAGTCCGGCCAACACATCGGCTGCGAAATCACCTTGGGCTGGTTTAAAATCAAGAAAATGTTTTAATACAGAGTGATCTTTAGGGAGCATATTGTTTGTTTTCTTTTCGTTTTTATCCTCTGAAAGCGCCATTTTGGTAACGGTTTTCTTTTTCTTGTTTTGCGCCCTTATTTTGGTCGAGGAAATTGAATTGTCAGGATAGGGAATAAAGCTCCACGCTGGCGGCGGCGCGAGTGTTAGAGAGCGCACTTTCTCAAAGGGAATTTTATTTTTGGCGTAATTTTTTGCTATTTCAGTATTTCCCATCTCATAGTCGGGGCGGTTAAAAATTGCGATGGGTATTTTTTGCAATATGCCTTCCCAATTGCGCCATAGGTGAAAAGTCTGGGCGCTGTCAGCCCCCATGAGCCAGACAAAATTGTCGCCGGGATAATCCTGTTTGAGCGCACTAATTGTATCATCGCTATAGGTTAATCCTTTGCGCGCTTCATAAGTGTTGATTTTTATTTTTGGGTGATCGGCAATTTTTAAAGCGCGCGCGCAACGTTTTTCATAAGCAGCATACAGGCTTGCCTCTTTAAGGGGATTGCCGGGGGTTACAAGCCACCAGACTTCATCAATATCCAAATGTTCAAGGGCTATGAGGGAAAGCTCGCGATGTCCGATATGTGCCGGATTAAATGATCCGCCAAGCAGCCCGATCTTGCGGGTTTTCACGCCCGCGCTTTGGCCCGCGTTTTGAAGAGAATGTGTTGAAGAAGAAATAGGTCTTAACTCCCGAGTGTAAACTCTATTAATATTGGGTGTCAGGCATCAAGGGGAGCCCAACCGGTCTCTTCTTCCAATGTCTCTGGGTTTCTGGTCTTGGTAGAAATATCAAAAAGCTTGAAGAGTAAAGGGCGCATTCCGTCCTGGCGCACCGCAGAAATCACAGCAACCTCAGAGCCGCAATGGGCTTCAAGAGCGTGTTTTTTTGCCATCATCTCATCTTCATCAACAATATCGGCTTTGGTGAGGGCGACAACTTCCTCCTTAGTGTCCAGATCATTTCCGTATGCAGCCAATTCCTGACGAATAATGTCGTACGTTTCCACCACATTATCGCTGGACCCATCGACCAGATGAATGATGGCCGCGCAGCGTTCAACATGGCCGAGAAACCGGTCCCCGATCCCAGCCCCTTCATGGGCACCTTCAATCAGGCCGGGAATATCGGCAAGGACAAAACTCGCCCCATCTGCAAGACGCACAACCCCAAGACCCGGATGTAAGGTGGTAAAGGGATAATCAGCAATTTTTGGCTTGGCCGCAGAGGCCGCCCCTAAAAATGTTGATTTGCCGGCATTGGGCAAGCCGACCAATCCGATATCGGCAATCAGTTTAAGGCGTAGCCATAGGGTGCGGTTTTCGCCATCGAGGCCGGGATTGGCCCGGCGCGGGGCCTGATTGGTTGCGGTTTTAAACCGCGCATTGCCAAACCCGCCATTGCCCCCTTGGGCCAATAAAACCCGCTCGCCAACCTCATCGAGATCGGCAACAAGGGTTTCTTCATCTTCTTCAAAAATCTGGGTGCCAACCGGGATTTTGATAATGCGATCCTGACCATCGGCACCTGTGCGATTGGACCCCTCACCGGGATTGCCGGGTTTGGCCTTGAAATGCTGCTGATAGCGAAAATCAATCAGCGTATTTAAATTTTCTACGGCCTCTGCAAAGACATGACCGCCCCGTCCGCCATCGCCGCCATTGGGCCCGCCAAACTGAACAAACTTCTCCCGTCGAAAAGAAAGGCAGCCATTGCCCCCTTTTCCGCTCTGGACATAGATTTTTGTGCGATCAAGGAATTTCATTCCGGTCTTCTATCGTGCCTTAGACCCTGACTCAACAATCTAAATTCGACTATCGGGTTTTCAGTCAAAGACAGCCGACATTTATGAGGCCCGTTTACGGGCGATATTCCCCCGAAAACATTTGCGATTATCCGGTGAGACTGATGATTTGAGTAGGATCGTTTGGCAAAAACAGTAAATCTGATAAAAACTATCGCTTTTATTGCCCCCAATACCCTACAAAGTGCGTAAGATAATTTATAAAACCTCACTCAGGAATTTTTATGATTACCATCCATCACCTTGAGCAATCGCGCTCCATGCGTATTCTATGGCTTCTTGAAGAGCTGGGAACTCCCTATCAAATCAAGCATTATCAACGCGATCCGGTGACATCTCTTGCCCCGCCGGAGCTTTTACAAGTCCACCCCCTTGGCAAGTCTCCTATCATTGAGGATGGTGATATTACCCTACCCGAAACCGGAGCAATCGTTGAATATCTGATCGGGAAATATGATCAGGGCCAGATCGGGGCTCCAATGCGCCCGGAACGGGGAAGCCGCGAGGAAGTTGATTATTTACACTGGATCCATTTTGCCGAAGGCACGGCAATGCCCCCTTTGGTGATGTCTCTGGTGATGAGCAAGGTCAGCGAAGCCAAAATGCCTTTCTTTGCCAAGCCAATCGCCAATGGCATTGTTCAACGGGTGCGCGGCGCTGTGATTGACCGCAATATCCAAACCCAACTGGATTTCGTCGAAAAATCGCTGGAAGGCCATGATTATATGGTCGGAAATCATTTAACCGGCGCGGATATTTTGATGAGCTTTCCCCTTGAGGCTGCTGCTGCGCGGGCAGGGGCTGCGCAAGGCCGCCCCAATCTCAAACGCTTTCTGGCAACAATTCATGCCCGGCCTGCTTACCTCGCAGCCCTGAAAAAAGCCGGTCCTTACGATTTTGGACCACAAGATTAATCTTCCGGTTGTATAATACCCTAAAAAATAGCTATTGCCCCGGATTTGCGGGTGGCCCTATGGTGTCTCATGGCTTTGATACGTTCTACATTGATCAGGAAGGCAGCGACCGACAAAATGGCGGCCAATAAAGTGGGAGTCCGTGGGGTTTTCATCCTTGGCGCGGTGGGTTTGGTGTCTCTTTATCCCGCAGGGCTCGCTCAAGCCCAGCAGGGTGCGCCTGAAGAGGCCAATAATGCACAATCGTCAAGCGCCGAACCTAATTTGCCAGTTGAGCTGGAAGCTCTGGAAGAGCGCCTTAAAAATAAAGAGCGCGAGGAAGCCGAGCTTATAAAAACCGCAGAAGAGCGTGCCAAGGAAATCACCAATCTGCGCTATAGGCTGATTGAAACCGCAAATTCTATTCAGGATAGTGAGCGCGAAATCTCGCGCATAGAGCGGGAGCTCGAACGGTTGGCCCGCGAGGAAGCGGATGTTACGCAGAAACTGGCGGCAGAAGACGGGTCTTTGTCGGAAGTTCTCGCCGCATTGCAGGCTTTTGAGCTCTCCCGGCCTCCTGCTCTTTTGGTCTCGCCAGATGATGCTAATCGTGCGGCGCGGGCGGCAATGTTATTATCCGAGGCGGCCCCCGCCTTATCCGAGAAGGCCAAAACCTTGCGAGATCTCGTCAAAAGGCTCAGCGATAGTCGTCAGGGTCTGATTGATCAGCAAAACAATTATGAACGCACCGCCTCGTCGCTAGTTGCCCGGCGGGAAGTCTTGTCTGAACTGCTCCAGCGCAAGGAAGATGAGCGCGATGTGGCTGCGCGGCTCGCCGCCGCCGCCCAAAAAGAAACCGCTTCCCTCGCCGCAAGGGCCACATCCCTAAAAGGGGTCGTCTCGCGCCTGCAACGCCTTGCCCATGCCGTGACGCCGCGCATTAAACCGCCGCGATCATTAGCAGCGATAGCTCCTAAATCGCCGGAAACACCGGACCCATCAAATGCCGGAAAAGCCACGGGTATTGAAATCATTGACGGCGCTGAGGCTGGTACAATCGCCCGGATTATTCCAGACGGGGAGGGGCTCAACACCGGCAAAACCCCTGCAATTTCACAAGTTCCCGCTAATGCCCCGTTCCAGCCTGCACGCACTTTCATTTCCGCAAAAGGGTCTCTGCGCTCCCCCGTGGTCGGGCGGCTGGCTGGCAAATTCGGACAAGAGATTGATGGCGAGCGACTAGACGGCATTCGTCTTCAAACCCGCGATCGCTCTATCGTCACCGCACCCTATGAGTCGAGAATTGTGTTTGCACAATGGTGGGGTACGATTGGCAATATGCTCGTGCTCGATGTTGGCAGTGGCTATCATGTGCTTTTAATGGGGGTTGGTAAATTTCTGGTCGATGCAGGTCAGGTCGTCAATGCTGGCGAACCTCTCGCCGAGATGACCGCCCAAGCCAATATCCTCGATATCCAGATCCGTAAAAACGGTGAACCCATCAATCCGGCCCCTTGGCTTGGACCAAGAGATGTTGAAGAGTCTGCTTTTTAAGGGCTCATTAAGGATTTGGCGTGATCCTCGCTAAATATCTCGTGAACCCCTTTGTGATAGGTTTGAGATAAGAAGATTAAATGGACGGTGTTTCACACAATCACGTCAAAGACGCTATGCGAGCATTGCCCAGAAGCTGTAAAATGAGTAGATATAGACGGCAAAGACTATCAAACTGCGATATGACTGCCCAATGGCTATAAAGTGACGACCAAGTAGACGTAATATTTGAAAGCGATATTGATGAACGATCAAAATTTGACTGCTCCTCGCAATAACTCCCGTAAGCCTAGCATCACGAGAGGGCAGGATGCCCAAATCGAGGGACTCACAAATAGAGGTTCCAAAAGGCGTCAGCGTCTACAATTTTCGCCCGGTCACACAGCGTGCCTGATGGGCGTGGCTCTGATTACCGGTGCCATGTTGAGCTCTGGTTTTGCGCGTCCAAAATTCTCCGCAGAATATTTTACAAACATCAATTTGTTTGGTCGCATTTATGAAGAAGTCCACGAAAATTATGTCAGCCCGCCAGAAGACAAGGAACTAATAAAGGGTGCCGTCGATGGCATGCTTTCCACCCTTGATCCCCATTCAAGCTATCTGGACCCTGACGGATTCAAAACCATGCAAGAGCAAACTCAGGGAAGTTTTGCCGGTCTTGGTATTCAGGTTCAAATGCCAAACGAAGGCCCAGACAAGGGCTTTGTCCTGATTGTTGCCCCGATTGATGATACACCAGCAGCGCGTGCCGGATTGAAAACCAATGATCTGATCGTGGAAATTGATGGCGAGCGCGTACAAGGCAAAACCATTGATGAAGCGATTGCTCTTATGAAAGGCGAGCGCGGCACAAAAGTCGAGCTATCGGTTGTGCGGGACCGGGAAGAACCTTCTTTCAAAGTTCCCCTCGTGCGCGATATTGTTCGGGTAAATCCGGTAACCGTTAGAGCTGAGGGAGATTTTGGTTATATCCGTGTCTCAACTTTTTCCCAGCGCGCTGCAAAAAGCGTAAAAGAGGGCCTGGAAGAGCTCGAAAAAGATATTTCCGGCGGCATGCGCGGTCTGGTACTGGATCTGCGTTCCAATCCCGGCGGGCTTCTCGATCAGGCTGTCAATATTTCTGATCTTTTTCTGGATGGTGGCGAGATCGTCTCTACCCGTGGACGCCGCGCCCGCGACACATTACGCGAGCTTGGAACGCGCGGTGATAAATTGTCCGGCAAACCCGTCATTGTCCTGATTAATGGTGGGTCGGCTTCCGCATCAGAGATTGTTGCAGGTGCCTTGCAAGACCGTAACCGGGCATTGATCCTTGGTACCAAGAGCTTTGGTAAGGGAAGCGTACAGACAGTTATCCCGCTACAAAATGGTATACAAGGCGCACTTCGCCTTACAACTGCACGCTATTACACGCCTTCAGGGCGCTCTATTCAGGCGCAGGGCATCGACCCTGATCTTCCCTTCCCGGTAATTTATCCCGGACAGGATGCACCCGCTCAACGGCGCAGCGAGGCTGATCTTCCCGGCGCTCTTGATGTGGCTAACGCAACAGTTGAAGAGGGAGCCGAAGAAGCGGCTGAAGTAGCTGAAGAGACGCCAGCTCCTGCGACGGCTGAAGCAAATGAAGAAGCGGCAGACACAGACGCGGTAGCCGCAAATTCAGAGGACGAAGCCGAAAGCAAAGAGCCTGCTATAGAGCCGTTTTTGTGCGAACCAAAAGAGGCTGAGCCAGACACAATTCGCGATTGTCAGCTTGAACGGGCTTTGGAGATTCTTGCAGATAACACCCAATATCGTCACGCCCTTGCGCAAGCGGCAACGGTCGAGCGGTAAGGTAAATTGTACACGATAATCTATATCTGTCTTGAGAAGGGGCATAAATACTGCTCCTTCTTGACTTCAGAATTTATCATTATTAATCAGACTTTTTACCTGTAAACCAGTGAACCATTTAACGGTTATGCCCTCCGAACATCCCCTTCAAGATAATAGTTCGCGATATAGCGGTGAATTGTGTATTGCGAATAATCAGGAAATATCTGGCTGGGCCACGGATGGTTCCGGAAAAGGCGCCCCTATCATAACATTGGTGATAAATGGAACTGAAGCCACAAAGGTTCATGCCAATCTTGCGGTTACTAATCCAGTTAACGGCAAACACGGTTTTCATTTAAATGTTCACGAGACATTGTTAAAGCGACTTCCTTTAGCCAATCAGGTTGAAGCCTATTTCCCCGATGGCACCCCTCTTGATATCAATGATGGCTTTGAGTGCACCCTGAGGGGATTTGAAGATGTCGATAAGGGGGAGCTCGCGCGCATTTTGCAGTCGGGCAGCTCCCTGCTCGCTAAGAGTGGGTTGATTATTAAAACCATCGCCTCGCGGCCGGGCTGGAAAAAGGTAGCGCTTGAAGCGCAAGTTGAAGCTGAAGAAATTTTCAGGGATATTTTCAGTAAAGATTTATTTATAGCATACGGAACGTTATTGGGTTTGGTGCGAGAAAATGATTTGATCGGACACGATGATGATGTGGACGCTATGTTTTTACTCGATGCCCAAAACGGCTATGACGCTGGAAGGGAATTATTTGGAATCGCCCAAACTTTAAAAGATGCGGGGCAAAATATTGTTAACGTTTTTCCCGGGGGAAATTTTCACTGGGTTATGTCAAATAATATAATGCTGGATATTTTCGGATGCTGGAGTGATGGAGCCATTCTTTCCAGCTATATGTGCAGTTTTGACGGTAATATGAGTGATCTCTTGCCTGTCTCCAAACAAGAACTGTGCGGCATTAGTGTTTGCGTCCCTGCTAATCCTGAAAAAATTCTTGAAGGTATATATGGCGAGAAATGGACTGTTCCAGATCCGCATTTTCAATGGCAACCTTCGCAATCGTCTAAAGAGCACATGAATGATTTTGCCCAAGGTGTGTATGATCAGCGCGTAGAGCACGATGACAAAAAATAGCACACATAATAATCAAACTTCGTCTGGAGATAAAATTTTTGATTACTGGGATGAATTTTACAAAAAGAAATCCAAGCGGATACCCTCCCAATTTGCAGCCTTTGTTGCAAGTGATTTAAAAACACCTCATTTGATTCTGGATTTTGGATGCGGAAATGGTCGCGATTCATTCTTCTTCGTACAGAACGGGCATAGTAGTATCGGGTTCGATGCCTCGAAAACTGCGATTAAATCCAACGAGGGTGATGCTCGGGAAAAAAATCTTGAGCATCTTGAATTTAGACAATTTACGGTCGGTGAGGATGATTTGGAAACTATTTTTCAATCCAAAGTCCTCGAACCCTTTTCGGGTCTTCCAATCGTTCTTTACTCAAGATTTTTTCTACATGCTATTCAGGAAGAGCATGAACATCATTTTCTATCCAATATTAAACAGGTTGCCTCCAGGTTTTCAAAAATTTATTTTGAGTATCGTGAATCGCGAGATGAGGGTCTGAATAAGATCTATGGCGATCATTACCGCCGGTTTATTAATGCCGACAATGTCGCTAAAAATTTATGTCAAGAACATGCCATTAAATTAGATTATCAAATCATTGGGCAGGGGTTTGCCAAATTTGGTCAGGAAGACCCCTGGATTGCGCGCCAAGTTTTTTCTATATCGTCCTTATAGCGAATATATTGAATTCCATTTTCCTGAGTATTCTTTTTAATCCTGTTTGTTCCGGACAAAATTTCTTCCATCCCGCCCAGTTCGCACTGTGTATGCCAGTCATATTCACCACAAAATGCAATGTTTGGTGTTTTGGCTATTTTTGGGTAAACTAAAGGCCAGAATAGATGCGCCTTGGTTTTTTAAGCGGTGGGCGGGCAGTAAACAGTCAACCGCGCCAAGTTTTATCAGGCTTAGAAATAGGAGGGACTATGTTGAAATATTTTACAAAAAAATCCTCCACCAAGAGAGGGCAACCCACTTTGTCTGGTTCCACAAATGGGCCTTTTAAACAGGGCCATTTCTCGTCATTGGGGAAAAACACCCCGGAAACAGGCAAGCCGGCGCAGTCCTCACCACTGACCCCGGAAAAGACCCAATTTAGTGATATACGAGGCCCCATGTTGGATGGTCTTGCTCAGCCGGAGGGCGGGCTTGCGGATGTGGCCACATCTGCCCTCGGCTCTGAATTATTGTTGTGCTCACACTCGATTGAGAGAAATCAGGGTGAGTTAGGGGTGAAAATCAAGCAGGTGCGCAGCGCCATCTCGGAGCGTCTTTCTGGTGAGGCCAGATTGGCCGCCCAGGGGCTGCGATTGACAATCGGAATCATATGGCTGTTGATCGCTGCGGCCCTTATGTTTGCAAATGGAAAGGGTATTTTGACGAAAATTCCTGATGCCCATGCAAGCTCATTAGCCATATTATTCTTGATAGCCGCTGTGCCAGCGTGTCTTTTTGCGATGGTGGCCGGCGCTTATATCAATCAATCTGCCGGTACCAATCGCCGTGTCCGCCAGACCGCAGAAAATCTCGGCTTGCATATCGCCCATGTGGCGCGGGAATTTGATGAAAAACTCACCAGCTTGCTCGGTGATGTTAATAAGGATCAATATGCGGGCAAAGCAGTTGAAAATATCTCCCGTGCGCATATGGCGGCGCTGGAGGCACAGATTTTCTTTCGCCGCTTAAAATTTCTCCATGCAGAACCGCGCGAGGAAGCGCTTCGCGAATTGGCGCGCTTTCTGCGCGGCGGCGGCTCCGGTGGGTCAGCTCCTGCCCCCATTATTTTCTTTGGCGGTCTCGTCCTTGGAGCGATAGTCTCATTCGTGCTGTTTGGCGCCAAGCCAACCGGCCCGGTAACAGGAAGCCCGGCTAATGTGCCTGATATTATGCGCTATCCGGGCCTGTTTTTTACCCTGATCATTGGCGGTCTTACTTATGTGTTTGCGGGATTGGTGAGTGATTTTTTAATCCCGTTCTTTGGCGGTATACGCCGCAAAGCTCTCGATGATACCCTTGATTCCCTGCGCAGTGCTTATACAGCAGACAATGCCCCGCGGTTTGTCGATGTTATCAGGCGGGTCGAAGAATCCATGTCAGCCTTTCAAGCGCGCCTCGATTCCCTAAGACGAGGCCAGAAAACCAATGCGACCAGCCATAGCGGGCTAACCGGCTCGGTAGCACAACAAGAATATGCTGATCGTAAAGCGACGGAGGATGAGGCTAGTGATTTGGCCTGGCGCAAAGGCGGGCGCAATCGCGACGGCAAGGCGCGATTCGTCGAGACAGGATTTCAGGCAAGCCCCGAACCATTTGCCCTTGATAAGGGGCGTTATGGGGAGCAAAAGGGCGTTTCTTCAGGAATAAAGAAAAAATAACCCTCTGTGATTCTCTGTTTTCTTGTCAGGCTATGTAAACAACAGAACCGGTGCCCACTTCTGCGCGACAGGCTTTTTAGCTGAGCGTGTCTTGCAGCGAAACCGGTATCCACTTTCGCGCGACACGCTGGGCGACAAAATTTTTTCCCCTTTTCTGAATTTTTTTTTGATTTCAGCCAAGTCCAACTCGCCCCCGAAACATATCAAGTTTTGCGCCGTTTTTCTCTAAAACCGGAATTTTCTCTTAACTGAATTTGCGCACTTATTGCGCCCTGTTAATATCTTGTTAACAAAAAAATGACATTCTGGTCATAACTTCATATTGACGTTCGGGGCGGGGTCTATCACTATATGTTGTGTCGAATGGCTGATTGAGGGTGGTTCGACGCTTCATGGAATAACAGACATATCCAGGCGAGTGAGCGCGCAGGAGGGCAAGAATGTACGTCTTCCGGCCATAAGATTTTTATGCCCGCTTTTCTGGTGAAATCTCCATGAAACCCCAGTTGCGGCGTGTATCATCGAGTAAAAAAGCCCAAGGGGCTCCAGAATAAGAAAACTTAGAGGGACTATTATGGCGTTAATGGATGCGGCACAAACAGTTGAAAATATTTCTATCGGCGGTCAAGATCATGCGAATCACGGTGCCAATCAAGCTGAAATCCATTCCGAGAAACCGGCTCTTAAAGTCGTGCGGGAAATCAAAATTGATCGGAGTCGCGACGCGCTTCTGACCGCTTTTGGCAAAACCACGATGGAAGATCGCTATCTCCTTGAAGGGGAGAGTTTTCAGGATATGTTTGCGCGGGTTGCACGCACTTACGCCGATGATGCCCATCATGCCCAGCGCATATATGATTATATTTCCAAATTATGGTTCATGCCGGCAACACCGATTCTCTCCAATGGCGGCGCAGAGCGCGGTCTGCCTATCTCCTGTTTTTTAAACGGAGTGAGAGACAGTCTCGACGGTATTGTGGGCACGTGGAATGAAAATGTTTCTCTTGCCTCTAATGGCGGCGGCATTGGCACCTATTGGGGCGGTGTGCGCTCGATCGGTGAAAAGGTTAAGGGAGCGGGCGCAACTTCCGGGATTATTCCCTTTATCCGCGTGATGGATTCGCTCACTCTTGCAATTTCCCAAGGCTCGCTTCGGCGGGGATCAGCCGCCTGTTATCTCGATGTTCACCATCCGGAGATTGAAGAGTTTCTTGAGATTCGCAAACCATCGGGTGATTTCAATCGCAAAAGCCTGAATCTCCATCACGGCATCAATATTACCGACGAATTTATGGAAGCCGTTGCTGCTGACGAAGAGTTTGCCTTGCGTAGTCCGAAAGATGATGAGGTCCTGCGCACCATTAATGCCCGTAAATTGTGGCAGAAGATTTTGGAAATCCGCCTGCAAACTGGCGAGCCTTATCTCCTGTTCTCTGACACCGTCAATAAACAGATGGCAAAACATCAGCGCGATTTGGGCCTAAAGGTTTCAACCTCTAATCTTTGTTCTGAAATCATGCTTCACACGGGTGAAGATCATCTGGGTAATGAACGCACAGCCGTGTGCTGTCTATCATCGGTCAATGCCGAAAAATATGAAGAGTGGAAAAACGAGGAGGGCTTTATCGAAGATATCATGCGCTTCCTTGATAATGTATTGCAAGAATTCATCGACGAAGCACCGGACACTATGAAGCATGCGAAATATTCCGCCATGCGTGAGCGCTCGGTTGGTCTTGGGCTGATGGGCTTTCATTCATTCATGCAATCAAAAGGCATTCCGTTTGAAAGTGCTATGGCCAAATCATGGAACATGCGTTTGTTTAAGCATATTCGCATGGGTGCTGATGCGGCCTCTGTAAAGCTCGCAGAGGAGCGTGGTCCATGTCCTGACGCTGCTGATGCGGGTATCAAGCAACGTTTCTCCCACAAAATGGCGATTGCCCCGACCGCATCCATTTCCATTATTTGCGGCGGCGCTAGCCCGTGTATCGAGCCAATCCCGGCTAATGTATACACGCATAAAACCTTGTCCGGTTCTTTCACCGTCAAAAATCAGGCACTGGAAGAATTACTGCGCGAAAAAGGTCTCGATGAAGATGAGGCAATTTGGAATAGCATCATTGAACATGAAGGCAGCGTGCAACAACTTGATTGTTTAAGCGCCGAAGAAAAAGATATTTTCAAAACTGCATTTGAAATTGACCAGCGCTGGGTGATTGAGCTCGCTGCTGATCGCGCGCCCTATATTTGTCAGGGACAATCGGTGAATGTCTTTATCCCCGGTGATGTCAATAAATGGGATCTGCACATGCTCCACTGGACTGCATGGGAAAAAGGCGTGAAGTCTCTTTACTATTGTCGCTCTAAAAGTGTTCAGCGGACAGCCTATGCCGGATCTGAAAAAGCGGCCAATAGCGAAGACGGGCAAAGCCCGATGTCGGAAATGATGGCCGCTGCTGCAAGTACAGATTATGACGAATGTTTAGCGTGCCAATAGCTTTCCAGTAAGAAGCCGGAATTGATAAAACCCGTCCACACTCTGAGTGGGCGGATGATTGTGATCAAGGCGTGGTAACTAAAATATAGACACGCTTTATATTTCTGCTTTTCGCGCGCGCATGAATGCAAACCTTTCTGCTATTTGACTGTTCTTGTTTCCATGGAAACGTTAGAAGGTATAAAGACTTTAATTCCAGCTTCCATTGGGATCATATCATGCAGCCCCCTGATAAAAAGCAACATTCTCCCTTAGCCGGAGACCTTAACTCTGGAAAAATAGAGTGGTGGAGGGGGGCTATTTTTTATCAGATTTATCCTGCCAGTTTTAAAGATAGCAATGGGGATGGCATTGGCGATTTGCCCGGTATAACCAGCGCGCTGGACCATGTTGCGTCATTGGGTGTAGACGGGATCTGGTTATCGCCCTTTTTTAAATCCCCGCTTGCCGATTTTGGCTATGATATTTCAGACTTTTGTGATGTTGATCCGGTTTTCGGGTCCATGGATGATTTTGATGGCTTGATAGAAAAGGCGCATGATCTAAAGTTAAAGGTGATCATCGATCAGGTTTATTCCCATAGCTCCGATCAACATCCATGGTTTCAGGAAAGTCGCCAAAGCCGGACAAATGAAAAATCCGACTGGTATGTCTGGGCCGATGCAAAAGTTGATGGCACGCCGCCAAATAATTGGCAAAGCGTTTTCGGGATGGGAGCTTGGGAGTGGGATGCCAGGCGGGGTCAATATTATTTCCATAATTTTTTGCGCCAACAACCAGATTTAAATTTGCATAATAAAGACGTCCAAGATGCCATCTTGGATGTAACGCGCTTCTGGTTAGAGCGCGGCGTTGATGGCTTCCGCCTCGACGCCTTAAATTTCGGTATGCATGACACGCATCTGAAAGACAATCCGGTTGAAACAAATTTTAAATATCCCCCCACGCGGCCATTTGATTTTCAACGCCATACCGATAATATGTCGCAACCAGCCATGCTGACATTCGTCAAACGTATTCGAAAATTTATTGATCAATACCCTGATCGATTTACTGTCGCAGAAATTGCCGGACCTTTTCCCCTTAGTCAAATGAAAGACTACACCAAGGATGAAACGCATTTAAATACCGCCTATGGGTTTGATTTTTTATATGCAAATAGCCTTACAGCGCAATTGGTGAAATCTTCTATCGCTGACTGGCCCGGCGCAAAGGGAGAGGGGTGGCCTTCATGGGCATTTTCCAATCATGATGCGCCGCGCGTGGTTAGTCGTTGGCGCGGGGAGTGCGACCGCGAGCATTATGCACGGCTAATTGCGCTGTTGCTTATGTCTTTGCGGGGAAATATTTTTCTTTATCAGGGAGAAGAATTGGGCCTTCCCCAAGCGGAAATATCTTTTGAAGATTTAAAGGATCCTGAGGCCATCGCCAATTGGCCTGAAACTCTGGGCCGCGACGGTGCGCGCACACCAATCCCATGGAAATTTGAGGGTGCGTATGCCGGTTTTTCAACCGTCAAACCCTGGTTGCCTATCGACCCACGGCACCGGTCTTTGAGCATTGAAACGCAAAACACAGCACAAGATTCACTCTTGCAATTCTATCGACATATCATTGCGTTGCGCCAAGCAAGCCCTGCTTTGCGCATGGGCAGTATAGAGATTTTAGACAGTCATCCAGACCTTCTAATTTTTAAAAGAAATTTTGACGGTGAAATACGCACATGCGTATTTAACTTAACGGATAAACCTTTAGACCTGTCCTTGGCTATCCCCAAGCCGGCCCTTCATGTCGGGGGATGCGAGCCTGGCACATCAAAAATTTCTCCCTATAGCGGGTTTATCAGTATACCTAGTAAAAATTCATAAAATATTTAGACGAAATGACCGCGCTTTAAACTCTCTGAACGGCTTTATGTCTGGGACACGCCAGTTCATGATCGTTAATCATCCCAACCGCCTGCATAAAAGCATAGACAATAACGGGGCCACAAAATTTAAACCCGTGTTTTTTCAGTGCCTTCGACATGGCTTCGCTTTCAGGCGATTTAACGGGGGCATCGCGAAAATTTTTGTGCTTGTTTACCAAGGGTTTCCCGTCGACAAAATCCCAAAGGAATTTGGAAAAGGCGCCTTCCCCCTCTTCCATAATCTTTAACCATGCTTGCGCGTTGCCAATGGTTGCGCGAATTTTTGTGTTTGATCGCACAATAGCGGAATCATTCAATAAGCGCTCAACTTTTTTATCTGTGTACCGGGCAATTTTAACTGGGTCAAAATTATCAAAGGCTTTGCGAAAAGCCTCGCGCTTATAAAGAATAGTACGCCACGACAGACCAGCCTGAAAACCGTCCAGAATTAATTTTTCAAACAGAAGCTGATCATCATAGATCGGAATACCCCACTCGGTATCGTGATAATGGCGATAAAGCTCATCATCAATGGGGGCCCAAGCGCAATATGGGGTGATGGGTTTCGTCATGATAGTCTTTCATTTAGGTGGTAAAATTTAGGTCTTGTTAACCTAACTTGATAAATTGCTATTAAACTATTGTCGATAGGGTAACTTGAAAGGGGGAGTTAGTTGGGGGAATTAAATGGGACGGGCTAATACTAATGAAGATCAGATTAATGTGTGCAGCAGCTATGTTGCTAGTACTGATTGTCGGAGCTGGAGCGGAAAACACGCTATCTGCAAATAATACACAGATGCAAGAAAGCGTTAAAACAAAAGCTCCTGTCCGGTCTCAAAAAATTGATGTTTATTGAGCCTTTATGATGGGAATTTCTATAATTCAGCTCTGGCCTACTGCTCAAAGATAGTTGGGCCGGGTAATCATAATTTTCTGCTCTCCAGATAGGAGAGCGCTCTGATCCGCAGTTTCCAACCTGTCCAATCGAATAAGCGCCAAAGATGCGTATTTTGTTGTTGGGCAAATATCATTTGAGATCATAGCGGAACCCATGA
>CAYMPJ010000001.1:41326-138846 GCA_964392325.1 uncultured Caulobacterales bacterium | reverse complement strand
GATGCGTATTTTGTTGTTGGGCAAATATCATTTGAGATCATAGCGGAACCCATGACAGAGCCGATCTTGGTATCACCGCTTAATATATCGGCGCCTTCTTCCAGTAATTCATCACTATGGACAATCATGGTTCGCTTGCGAATTTCGCCTTTGCGTTTCATGCGGCTCGTGACTTCCTGCCCAACGAAACACCCTTTTTTATAACACACACCGCTCAGCGCATCATAATTCAAATCGAGAATGAACATTTTTTCCGGTTGAAAGGTCACGCCGAGCGCAGGGACACCATTGAGCAATTCTATTGCATGATAAGTGGAAAGGTCATTTAGACATTGCCCGGAAAACGCACTCTCTAAAATGTTTTTTGTAGCGTAATGGCGTGTGCCAAGCGCGTTAAGGCGCGGATCGGGCAGCGATATTATATCGTCATGACCGCCAAATTTGTTGGCAATATCGGCATAAACGCCCCATTCATCACTTACATCCGTTAAGCTCACTTTTGCCCGTAATTTATAGAGCTTGAGGCGTTTTAACAGGGTTTCCAGAAAATCCGTATGACAATCGATGATAAAACCATCGCGCGCGGGAAGCAGGAAAAACTCATAGGCTATTTTCCCTTGTGGGCTCAAAAGGGTTGTAAACCCAAGGCCGTCCTTCTTAACGCTATCGATATCATTGGAGATGAGATTTTGCAGAAAGTCTCGGACATCATCCCCTTGCGTTAAAATAAAAGCACGGTCATTAAGGGGGATAAAGCAAGAATTCGGATTATCTTGTTGATCGGTCATAATTGTCAGTTAAGCGCACAAAAACAGTTTGTGAAGACCCTGAAAGGTCTTATCCGCAAAATTTGTAAAAATCCTCGTCAAAATGGTCGGTTCATATTCAAAAAGGCACCATTTTACGGATGCGGGCCGATATCCTTGCAGTTGGTCCAAATCATTTTTATAACCGATGTGAAATTCACTCCCCTAGCCCCCGAGGACATAGCATGGCCGAAACCTTCGATATGATTTTGAAAAATGGTATTGTCGTCAATCATGACGGAGAGGGGACTCGCAATCTAGGCGTGCGTGACGGAAAGATTGTGATGCTGGATGTGCCTGCTGATGCGCATGGCGATCAGGTGATTGACTGTACCGGATTGCATATACTTCCCGGTGTCATTGACACACAAGTGCATTTTCGCGAGCCCGGCCTCGATTATAAAGAGGATCTGGCCAGCGGCGGGCGGGCAGCCATATTGGGCGGCGTGACAACTGTTTTTGAAATGCCTAACACCAATCCGCTGACCATCACCAAGGAAGCCATTGAAGATAAATTATCGCGGGCCAAAGGGCGTATGGGGTGCGATCATGCTTTCTATGTAGGCGCGACCCATCATAATCCGCGTGAGCTCGCGGAACTGGAAACCTTGCCGGGTGTGTGCGGGGTTAAAATATTTATGGGGGCATCTACTGGTGATTTGCTTGTGGAAGATGATGCAGGCGTGCGCGAAATTCTTGCTCATGGGCGAAGGCGCGTTGCAATTCATTCCGAAGATGAAGAATTACTCCGTGCGGGAACAGAGAAAATCCGCCCCGGCGATTGGACCTCCCATCCGGAAGTGCGCAGCGACGCCGCGGCGTTAAAATGCACCAATCGCTTATTGCGTCTCGCCAGAGAAACGGGCCGCCGGGTTCATGTTCTTCATGTATCCACAGCAGAAGAGATTCCCCTTCTTGCCGCAAATAAGGATATTGCAACCGCTGAAATTACACCGCAACACCTCACCTTGGAGGCGCCTGATTGTTATGAGCGCCTTGGCGGAATGGCACAGCAAAATCCACCTGTGCGCAGCGCCCATCACCGTATGGGTCTTTGGCATGGGTTGCATCAAGGGGTTTTTGATGTCATCGGTACAGATCACGCGCCCCATACAAGAGAAGAAAAAGAAAAACCTTATCCTGCCTCTCCTTCGGGAATGCCGGGCGTGCAAACGCTGGTGTCGGTGATGCTAAATCATGTTGCCCAAGGGCGTTTATCTTTGACCCGGTTTGTAGATTTAACCGCCCACGGACCAAACCGCGTATTTAACATTGCCTGTAAAGGGCGCATTGCTATTGGATATGATGCAGATTTTACAATTGTCGATCTGAAAAAGACCTATACATTGCGTCATGAAGATATGGCCACTAAATCCGGATGGACCCCGTTTGACGGGATGGATGTGACAGGCAAAGCGATTGGTACAATCATTCGCGGGCAAAAAGTTATGTGGGATGATAGTTTAATTGGCGAGCCTATTGGCGAGCCGGTACGCTTTCAAGATACGATGCCTGCATAAACTTTTATTTTGTAAATTTTTTTAAAATGTCTGCAAGGCTGGCGTTGCAATACTCTCTTCCAGGGGGTCGGTGAGATCCCTCACAAGCGTGGCACCGCGAAAGGCCAGGTTTTTCCCTTCTTCCTGAGCGGACTTGGTGCACTGGGAAAAACGCGATTTGGATTTTTGAAACCCATCGTTAAAAGCTGTAACCATTTTCAAATGCGTTTCACTGTCCGGCTCTTCCAGCGATACTAAATTCTGCATTCGATCTCGCCAAATTGTGCTCTCTAAAGCGGGAACACAGGTACGGCGAATATGATGCAATTCACCAAAAACTCCGGAAAGGCTAACAAGATTGTTCTGGCGTTTTACAAATTCTTCTAATTGCAGCGCACTCGCAAAAGGACTCCCCGCGGATAGAAATATAATCAGCATCAGGATATATATTTTTGAAAGCTTCATTATATCAATCGGTTGAATGTGTGGCCTAACAATATTTTGTGACCATTATTTTATCACTAACTAAGGTATAAGCAAGGCACGCCCGATATATTTGCGTTCTTTACATCATGCTAAGGGCCTGTAACCGCGACAATGATTGACGTGCGATACGCAAAGTGACGGCCTTGCGCCGCGCGGCGACAAGCTTGCACTCTGTTGCAGGGCGCTTGATCATAGCTCCATAGGCATCAGCGATGATCAAACCATGAGATGCGGGGAGAAGATCAACGGGAAAATCAGGGGCAACAGCAAAATAAAATGCATCGCAAAACCCTATATAGTCGGTCCACTTTTGGTCCACGGAAAAATCTGCAGTGCAGGATTTAACCTCAACCATGATAATATGGCCCTTGGCGTTAATGGCGACCAAATCGGCGCGGCGGCCAGATGCGAGTTTAAATTCACAAAGAGGCGTATAATCAAGGCCGCTTAAAAAGCGATATGTGCCCCTTGTGATCAGTTGTGTGGTTTGTGGCCGGTCGCCAGAGAGGTTTGGCGCGCTCGCTTTACCAGCAGAGAGATACTCCCTTTTTACATTTTCGCCCGGATTAGTCTCTTGGGTGAAAATCTGAGGGGGTTGATCGAAAAGTGCAGGCATGTTCTTCATTTGTTCATGAAACCATGAGAACATTTTAAAATCAAGAGGGCTGCGACCGATCAGCGATTGCCCTCATTTTTTAGCCGGAAATGTGAAAGAGTGAGCTCAAGCCTTATAGACTTGAGATACGCTTACCCCTTAACCCGTCTTATCCTTGGAATTCGGGTAAATGCACGATCAGGCCATCAAGCTCGTCTTTGACGGTAATCTGACAGGAAAGGCGTGAGGTCTCTTTGGGCTCCGAGGCAAAATCGAGCATGGATTCCTCCATGGCCTCAGGTTTTCCGGTTTTTGCAACCCATGCATCATCCACATAAACATGACAGGTCGCGCAGGCGCACGCCCCGCCGCAATCTGCATCAATGCCCGGCACCATGTTTTTTACACCCACCTCCATCACGCTCAGGCCTTTTTCACCCTCAAATTCATGACGGGTTCCGTTGTGTTCAACATAGATAATTTTAGGCATAAATCGCTCGCTCTTATGGGTTGGGCAGCTTGGTAGAAATAATAAGCTGCAGTGAGGTATTTAAGCCTCTTGGCGTTGATCGCAAGAGGGCATGGCTAAAAAACCCAATCTTTTACGCCAGCGCAAAGTGTCCCGCCTCATTGATTCCGGCAAGAAATGGCGTAAAGCCTAGATATGACTTTAACTCTGACAATATCTGAGGAAGCCGAAAGTAAGGCGGTTGGCGCGCGCCTTGGCACCATACTCAAGGGCGGTGATATTATCTGCCTCGCCGGGCCATTAGGGGCGGGAAAATCGACCCTATGCAGGGCCGCCATTCAAGCGGCTTGCACGCTCAAACCCCCGAGCGATATCCCAAGCCCAACCTTTACCCTCGTAGAAAGTTATGATGGTGATCGCGCGCCCATTCACCATTATGATCTTTATCGCCTTGAAAAGGCGAGTGATGTTTATGAATTGCGTATAGAAGAGGCAATGGAAAATGATATTTGTTTGATAGAGTGGGCCGAGCGCATTGCCGAGCTATTGCCCCCGAACTGCCTGATCATCTCCATTAATCCGGTCTATGATGAAACGGGAAATCCGGTCGTAAGTGCCCGAACTATCAATTTTATCGGTGACCACTCATGGGAGACCCGGATAATGGATGCTGGAATGAACACGGCCAACTTCAAGCCCCCCGCTAAATGACCCCCCGTTAAATGACCAACGCCCAATTTGCGCCCAACCTTAAAAACGATCAGCAAGAGTAATTTAGATGAACACCACTCAAGAATCAGGTCACTCAGATAAGATTATGCGAGCGAAATTAGCAACTCAGTTTTTGCAAAATGCCGGATGGGGCGACGCTAAACGCCAAGCCCTGACCGCAGATGCGTCAACGCGTTCTTATGAGCGCGTTGAGCTGAACGGTAAAACCGCTCTCTTGATGAATGCACCGCAAAATCTGGAATCCGCGCTGTGCCCGCCCCATGCGACCCCCGATGAGCGAAAAGCCCTTGGCTATAATGCCAGCGCAAGATTGGCTGGCTCGGATATGATCGCCTTTAAAGCCATAGCCGCTGGATTAACCGCCCACGGCCTTTCTGCGCCAATCATCTATGACATGAATGCCAGCGAGGGGTTTGCCCTCATTGAGGATTTAGGGGATGATCTTTATGCAGAGCACCTAAAGCAGACACCTTGCACTGAAAAAACGCTCTATGAAAATGCCGCTCTGGCCTTAGCGCACATTGCCAAACAAAATATTATTCCGGAAAAACCCTATGAAATACTGACCTATGATGAAACTGCTATGATGGCTGAAGTTCATCTTTTAGCGGAGTATTACTGGCCCGAGAAAAATAGTACGCCCTTATCGCAAGCGATTATGGAAGAATATAATTCGCTATGGCAGGGGCTTTTGCGCCAGCTATCAAGCCCTAGCGTATTGGTGTTGCGCGATTATCATGCGGAAAATTTATTGTGGTTGCCAGATAGAAAGGGGGCCGCGCGTACCGGTTTGATTGATTTTCAAGATGGTTTAATCGGTCACAAACCCTATGATCTGGTCTCCCTACTCGAAGATGCCCGCCGCGATGTAACGCCGGATTTAGTGCCTCATATTTTAAATTTCTATTGCGATGCCCTTGCAATGGATGGCTCTATGAGAGAGCAATTTGAATTTGAATATGCCCTTTTGGGGGCGCAACGAAATGCAAAAATTCTTGGCATCTTTGTGCGGCTGGCGCGCCGTGATGGAAAAATGCGTTATCTCGATCTTATGCCTCGTGTGGAGGGCCATTTTAGAAACAATCTCACCGCGCCGGGGCTTGAACCCTTAAAACAGTTTTTTAATATCCATTTCCCGGAATTATTTGTATAATGATCAATGAAACTTCAAAGCTCAACCGGGCAATCGTGCTTTCTGCGGGTCTTGGTACGCGAATGATGCCTCTTACAGCCAAACGCCCAAAACCTTTGGTAGAGGTCAATGGCAAAGCTTTGCTCGACTATGTTCTTGATGAATTGATTGCCGGCGGGGTTGGCGATGCGATTGTCAATCTCCATTATTTTCCCGAACAGATTGAAGCCCATCTTAAGGCTCGCACTAATATTACTATCGATTACTCCGATGAGCGCACTCTCTTAATGGAAACCGGCGGCGCCATTGTTCAGGCCAAAGAAAAAATCGGTGATGCACCGTTTTTTTCAACCAATACCGATGCCTTTTTCGCAGGAGGCCCGGTGGGGGCTGCAACGCGGCAATTGCGCGAGGGCTGGCGCAGCGATATGGAGGCATTATTATTGCTTGTCCCCTTAGAGCGCAGCTGCGGCTTTGACGGTAATGGTGATTTTCATCTTTACACAGATGGAAGCCTAGAAAAGGCGGGCGATGAAGAGACTCCCTTTGCTTTTACGGGTCTGCAAATATTACACCCCCGCTTGATTGAGAACGCGCCGGAAGGCCCTTTTTCCTCGCGTGTCTTTTGGAAAAAAGCAGCTGAGCGCGGCACTCTTTATGGCCTCGTTTATCCCCATCACTGGCTCCATGTCGGAACCCCTAAAGGCATTGAGTTGGCCGAGGAAAAGCTTCATAGTCTAAAAGAATAAACCTGCTCACCAAAACCGCAAGATTGATAATCACCCATGGGTAAATCGCTTTTTGATCATCAAATGCCGCGCTATTTTTCAATCGATGCCGGGCAGGATTTTTTAGACAGTCTTGCAAAAGCTTCAATGGAAAGTGTGGATTTTGATCCTTTAGCCTTGGCGCAGATAGAAATTTATCTGCCCACACGCCGGGCAATGCGTAATCTTGCGACCGCCTTTATCAGGCAAGCCGATGGTAAGGCCAGTCTTTTACCGCGCATTCAGGCAATTGGTGCTCTTGATGATGATATTGTTTCTTTAAATGATGAAGGCACGCCCTTTGATAGCGCTGAACTGCTTCCCGCTATTTCAACGATGGAGAGACGCCTCACCCTTGCCCACCTGACGGCCCGCCAAAATGAAAAATTTGCGGGGTCAAAAAACTGGATTGCCGCATTGGGCGCAGCGCGAGAGCTGGAGAAAATTCTCGATTCTTTTTATACAGAAGATATTCCCTTTGATGCGCTGGATAAGATCTCGTTTGAAACACTCGATCTTGCCAGCCACTGGGAGATTTCGCGCGATTTTCTGAAAATAGTAACAGATAGTTGGCCCGCTTATCTTGCCGAGTGCAAGAAGATGGACCCGACGGCGCGGCGCATTGCTCTTATTCACCGCGCGGCTGATCAATGGGAGAAATCACCGCCGCAACACCCCGTTATCATTGCCGGTTCGACCGGCTCCACCCCCGCTGTTGCGCGGCTCATGAAAATCACGGCTAATCTACCAAAGGGTTGCGTGATTTTGCCGGGCGTTGATCTGGCTCTTGATGAACGTGCATGGGACAATATCAATGATGCCCACCCGCAGGCCGGACTTTATGCGCTGATCAATAAATCCGGGCTGGAACGCGCGAATATTTACCCGTTTTCAAACCTTGCTGCCCGGCAAACAAATACTGCGCGGCAAATGTTACTATCGCTTGCCTTGCGGCCGGCAGAAACAACTGATGACTGGTTGGTGAAAATAAAAGACATTGCACAAAATGACTGGGAATTGGCAACCGATAGTCTATCTCTGATTGAGGCTGATGACGAAGAAGGCGAGGCCAGTGCAATTGCTATTGTTATTCGCGAGGCGCTCAATGCACCAGACAAAAAAATAATGCTGGTTACCCCAGATCGTGACTTAACACGGCGGGTTATCTCCAAGTGCAAACGCTGGGATATCGATATTGATGATTCTGCGGGTATTCCTTTTGCGAACTGCGAACGCGGGACATTTTTGCAATTGGTTGCCCGCTGGATGGACGATATATCAGATCCGGTATTGTTGTTATCGGTGTTGCGACATCCTTTATGTAACCCGCAAACGGGGGATTTGTTCCCTAAAGACGCATTGGCGATTCTGGATAAAGCCTTAAGAGGATTAAAGCCTCCCCCCGGTTTGAGCGGTATAAAGAGTAAACTAGCCAATTATCGCCATGAAAAAGATATCGCGAAACTCACTCCTCTTATGGAGTGGCTTGATGGCGTTTTGACCTCGTTTACGAAAGCTTCAAGTGAGGCGATCTCTTTTGCAGATATGCTGCGCTTGCATATTGAAATCTCTGAAGCTCTGACAATTGCTGTGGTTCCCTCAAAAGATACAGATCAGGATCAGTCCATTCTCTGGCGCGGGGAGGACGGCGTTGAGACGGCATCGATTTTGTCTTCCCTTAAGGAGTGCGGGCATCTGGTGAATACATCGGATTATTATGCGGAGATTTTTTCAAGCTTGATTAGCGGGGAGACCGTACGTCGTCACCGCGCGACCCATCCGCGTGTTACAATTCTTGGCCCCTTGGAGGCCCGCTTGCAAACGGGCGATCACATTATTTTGGGCGGGCTTAATGAGGGTGTGTGGCCCGGGGAGGCAAATCTTGACGGGTTTTTATCGCGGGATATGCGTGAGAAAATTGGTCTTCCCTCACCAGAACGCCGGATTGGCCTTGCCGCCCATGATTTCTCGCAACTGGCGTCCAGCGAATATGTAACCATTACCCGCGCCAAGCGCGCCGGTAATGCGCCTGCAAAGCCTTCCCGCTGGATTATCCGTTTAAAGAACATTCTGACCGCTAGCATAGGCTTGGAAAGCGTTGATTGCTCTGCGCTTTATGCGCATTATGCTTTAACCCTCAATACACCAACACCGACCCCCCCAATTGAAAAGCCGTGCCCACGGCCTCCAATTGAGGCAAGGCCGCGAGAATTATATGTAACCCGCATCGAGAAATGGCTGCGTGATCCCTATTTTATTTATGGGCGCGATATTTTGAAATTGTACAAGCTGGATAAATTCAATGAAGAGTTCAGCCATCGCTATGTTGGTATTCTCGTACATGCAGCGTTTGAAAAATTTGCAAAACAAAGGCCCACAAAAGATGACACCATCAGCCGGGAAGAAGATTTAGCGCATTTGCAAATGCTCATGGCTATAGAAGTTGAGAGCCTCTCAATTCCTTATGATATAAGCCAAATTTGGCAACCAGCCCTTGCCAAGTCAATGGACTGGTTTGTTGATTGGCATCGGATGCGCCTAACGGAAGGGCGGGCAAAAGTCATGGAGGAGAAAGGGAGTTGTGAAATCAAAACGGCGGGTCATAGCTTTACGATCAATGCCTATGTTGACCGGATCGATGTCATGGCGCAAGGCGATGAACCAGCCGGCCTTGCAATATATGATTATAAAACCGGACAATTGCCGACAGAAAAACAAGGCAAAAAATTTAACCCGCAGCTTGCCCTTACCGGAATTATTGCACAACGAAATGGCTTTGAAAATATCAATACAACCAGAGTTAACCGACTGGCCTTCGTTAAAACCTTAGGCAGAAAATCCAGTGACCCGGGTTGTCCCGCAAAAGATAGTATCGTTTTTAACGAAAGCGCTATCGAGGATGCCCATGAGGGCCTAGTCACACTCATTGAAAAGTTTGATCTGGAAACTACCCCCTATCTCTCTCAACCACGCCCCGAGTTTAAAAACGACTATGGAGATTATGATCTTCTTGCGCGGCGCAAGGAATGGGCTGATAGCGAAAGCGATGAAGAAGAGGAGGGGGAGGGCTGATGGATGCCTTTGCGCAAACTATCAAAAATCAAACTGCAGCTGCTAATCCTTTGATCTCGGCTTGGGTGGCGGCCAATGCGGGTTCTGGGAAAACACGTGTACTGACAAATAGGGTGGCTAGATTATTGCTCGAAGGGGCTGATCCCTCCCATATATTATGCATCACCTATACAAAAGCCGCCGCCGCTGAAATGGCAGAGCGATTATTTTCATTGCTTGGTGATTGGGCTTTGAAAGATAATGAAACTCTTGCAAAAATCCTGCAAGAGCTGGAAGGCGAAGGGGCGCGACCGCGCACTGGAGAGCAACTTTCCAAAGCACGCCAATTATTTGCTCGCGCACTAGAGACGCCGGGCGGATTGAAAATCCAAACTATTCACGCTTTTTGTGCTTCGGTCCTACGGCGCTTTCCCGTAGAGGCCAATATACCGCCGGGTTTTAAGGAATTGGATGATGGTGCGACTGCATTGCTCATTGATACGGCAATACGCTCCGCCATTCGCGATACACAAAATAATAGCGCGCTCAGACAGTCATTTGATCATCTGGCAGCTCTTTATGGCGCGAATTCTTTTTCGGAGAAAGTGAAAAGATTTATTAGCGAGCGCTTCAAGATCGATGCCTGCATTGCATCCTATGGCTCGGCCGATGGGATGATAAAGGGGATGGAGCAAGAATTTTCTCTAAAACCTGAAATTACACGTGAAGATATTATTGGTGAAGCATTTTCACATTTTCCTGACGGAGAAATTGCAAAAGCGGCAAAGACATTGCATTTGGGGGCTAAAACAATGCAAGGCTTTGCGGAGAGTCTCGATAAAATCCGTATAACAACTGATTTACAGGAAAAATATGATCTTCTGATGAGTTATTTTATGACCACGAAGGGGAAATCCAGAGACAAACTAACCGATGCGAAGGTGAAGAAAGAGGATCCAGCTCTCGATGCTCAGCTCGAAGCCATAAGAGAAGAATTTATAAAAGCGCAAGATAAACTCAACTCTTTAAAAATACTGACCGACACCCGCCACTGGCTTATCTTCGGAATGCATTTGCGTGAAATTTACGAGAAATTGAAATGGTCTGCGGGCGCGCTTGATTTTGATGATCTGATTTTGCGCACCAGAGATTTGTTTGATCCGCGACCGGGAACCCAGACCAATGCGACCCAGTGGGTTATGTATAAATTGGATAACGGACTTGAACATATTCTACTTGATGAAGCGCAGGATACGAGCCCCTTTCAATGGGATGTTATCGAGCGACCCTTGGCCGAGTTTTTTGCTGGTGAGGGCGCGCGCGATAAACATCGCTCCCTCTTTGTGGTGGGCGATGAAAAACAATCCATCTATTCATTTCAGGGAGCTGATACATCTCTGTTTAATGAAAAGCGCGGGACAATCGGGAAAAACATGTCGGTCGTATCGACTTTCAAAGAAGTGCCGCTAACGCTCTCGTTTCGCTCGACCGCGCCGGTTCTGGAATTTGTTGATGCAGCCTTTGCGTCAAGGAGTGTTATGTCGGGGCTGGGTGATGTTTATCCGATGCGCCATGAAATTCATCGCGATGCAGATGCCGGTCTGGTCGAGGTTTGGCCGCTCGTACCACAGCCAGAAAAAATAGTTCCCAACCCATGGGATGCGCCAGTCGATACGCCCGATAATGTAAACAGTCAGGACAATCCAACGGCCACTTTATGTAATCATATTGCAAAAACCATACGCAATTGGCTTGATGAAGGGGAAATGCTACAAGCCCGAGGTCGCCCGATTTGCGCAGGTGATATTATTATCCTTGTGCAAAAACGCAAAGATTTATTCCATCAAATGGATAAGTCCCTGCGCCGCGAAGGCGTGCCGGTTGCCGGTGCTGACCGGTTTAAACCCAAAGAAGATATCGCAATTCTTGATCTGTTAAGTTATGGCCAATGGGCGTTAATGCCAGAAGATGATCTCTCTCTTGGGGAGGTGTTAAAAAGTCCGTTATTTGGATTTACCGATGATGATTTATTTGCGCTTGCGCATGGTCGTTCTTCAAGCCTCTGGAAAAGCCTTCGCAAACGTCATTTGGAAAATGAAAAGTGGAAACATGCCTATCAGGAGATGTTGGCAACGCAAAAAATTGCGATGCATCAGGGGGCATATGATTTTTATACCCACATACTGGAAGCCCGGAACATGGAAAATGGTATTGAAACCGGCAGGCAACGATTTTTTGCCCGTCTTGGGTTTTCTTGCGCCGATTCCCTTGATGCATTCATTCAAAAAACCCTTGAGTATGAAGCGCTTTTTCCGCGTCATTTACAGGGCTTTTTAAGTTGGTTCGACGATAATGCTGGCGAAATAAAGCGAGAGCTTGATCAGGAAAGTCAGGCCGTTCGTGTAATGACAGTGCACGGCGCAAAGGGGTTAGAGGGTAATGTGGTGTTTTTGCTTGATGCGCATTTACCCCCCAATACCAAAACCCCTAAAAGCCCTCTTTATCATGAGGGTGATGGTTTGAGGTTTCCTTTCTTGGTCGGTGACAAAGCATCACAAAATGAGCTTGCCAGAGAAGCTGTACAGGAACAAAAAAACCTCGCCTATGAAGAATATCGCCGTATTTTTTATGTGGCGGCAACCCGGGCAAGGGATCGCCTTTACTTTTGCGGTATTGAGCCGGGCAAAAAAGGGGCATCGGGAAATGCAGATAATCCCTTTAATATGGATGTCTGGCATCATCTCGCCATGAATGCAAAAGAGGTATTGCAAAAACAAGGCAAACCAATTGAAACGATCAAACTTCCGTGGACCCTTTCTTCAGAGCAACAAGGCTGGCGATATGCTTGCAATCAAAGCGGTGAACTTGACCGCAAAGAAGAGACAGCGTCGATAGGGAAAAGCATGGGCGATGCGCCCGATTGGTTGCATCTCTCATGCCCCGCCGAAAAACCCGATGAGCACTGGACGCCATCAACAATTGCCAATCGCCTTGAAGAAAATGCCCAAATGGAAGAGGAGGTCTCCCAAACTATAACTGATAAAATGTCGGTGCCGACCAGTACCTCCCCGCACAAAGATCGCTTTGCCCGTGGGCGTGCTCTGCATCGATTATTGGAAATTCTTCCAACTTATCCGCAGGCGGAACAAAAGACGCTAGGTTTGAAATTATTATCCCAGCTCATGCCGGAATTGGAGACTGAATTGGTGGAAAAATGGTGCGATGAAGTGCTGGCCATAATTCAGGGAAGCGCGTTTGCAGCAATTTTCTCGCCGCACACGCGCGCTGAAGTCAGCATTGGCGGAACCCCCAAGGGGGCGCGCGAAGACATTATGATAAACGGTCAAATTGACCGGCTAGCAATATCTGACAATGAGGTTTTAATCGTCGATCACAAAACCAATCAACCACCCCCAAAAAGCGAGAGCGATGTGGCCGATGATTATATTGTGCAGATGGCAGCCTACCGCGCCCTTATTCAGGAAATCTATCCCGATCGAGCGGTAAAAACAGCGCTCCTTTGGACTTTTGAAGCGCGATTAATGGTGTTATCGGATGAAATCTTAGATCACGCTTTTGCCCAATATATCGCGAAACCGTGATGCGCGTCAGAATTTTATACTATTATCAAAATAAACTATTTAAAAACAATAGATTAGGATAATCAGCCTTGTTTTTCCATGGGCGGAGCAAAACTCTTGATCGGGACAAAAATGTCCCTATCTTAAGGACAGAAAATGACTCCCGCTATGTGGGGACCCCTTAAATTAAAAGGATGATGACATGGGTACCAAAGCCATTACTGACGCTTCATTTGCAAAAGATGTTCTTGAAGCGAACGGACCAATTTTAGTGGATTTCTGGGCTGAATGGTGCGGACCCTGCCGCCAGATTGGCCCTGCGCTGGAAGATATTGCCGATGCCAGAGCCGACGAAATCGTGATCACCAAAATCAATATTGATGAAAACCCTGAAACACCCGGTCGTTTTGGTGTGCGCGGTATTCCGACATTGATGATCTTCAATGATGGTGAACTGGTTGCAACCAAAGTTGGCGCGGCGCCAAAATCAGCGCTCGACTCATGGATTGCCGATGTGATTGCTGAAAGCAATAAAACAACCACAGCTTAACGCATAAATCTTTACGCATCACGCCTGGTTAAGGGCGTTTGGTTTGAAGGCTTAAAAAGCCTTCAGCGCAATCAATATTGATATCGGTCAGTGTGAAGTCGCTGATGGGTCTTGGCGCTCTGCCAGCATGACAGCGGGGGCTGCGGGTCACGGACTGTCGAAAATTACATTTCATAAAACGGAAAAGGGGTCGAAAAGCCCCTATTCCCCGGCATCGGCCAGTAAAACAGGGCTATCGCAGGAAACCTCATAACATTCATCAAATATGCCAGCGGTTTGTGTCTGACCTGATGAAATAGCGAGCGGGACCACCACGGCAATCGCTAAGGCTGCAGCAAAAATGTAGAGCACAGGGCGGCGAATGGGCTGATTATTTTCAATCATTATAAATTCCTCGATATTTACGCTCAACTATGGGGTGCCGGGCGATCAGGCAACCAGAGTGTAATAAAAGTGATAATATTCTGTCATTAATCTGTCATATTACTTATAAAGTGCAACCAGTGCGCCGTCAAGGAAAAACGCACATTTTGCGCCTATTTCGGGAATTTAACCAAAACAGTCCTTTTTAGGGGGGAATTGAGGGGGCGTTCTTATAACTGTCCGACTATATGCTCGCCAACGCGCATCGCATTGGCAACAACGGTAAGCGCCGGGTTTACCGCCGCCGATGTCACAAATACCCCGGAATCCGCGATATAGAGATTATCCACCTCATGAGCCTTGCATTGGGCATTGACGACAGATGATTTTGGATCATTGCCCATGCGCACTGTTCCACATTGGTGGGCAGTCCCGTAAAGGGGTAAGAGTTCATCGATTTGAAAACGATGATCCCGGTAACATTTTCGCAAGCGCCCCAGCTTGGAGAGTTTCTTTTCAAATTTTTTAACCAGACGTTCATGGCCCACAAGATTATTGGCCCAATAGTCGATAACAATTTCCCCGTTTTTATCGAGGCGCACCCGGTTTCGTTGTTCGGGTAAATCTTCCGACATTACCAAAAATGCCAGCAGGCGACTGGCAATTGCATCTGCCATAAAATTGGGCACCAGCCATTCGGGTATACGCTCTTGGGCCTGACCTTGAATAACATCGCCGTTCATATGTTCGAGCAATTGAATATGGCCCATGGGATAATCAAAACCACCCTCAGGGTCGTTCCAGTAAAAATCATTGATCGCAAAAGTTTTCGGGAAGACCGCATTCACCCGGTGGCGTGTCAATGAAACAACGGCAGAGGATGTATGGAACATGTAATTACGCCCCACCTGATCGGAGCCATTGGCGAGTCCGTTTTCATGGGCGCCGTTCGCCGATTTTAAAAGAAGCGCTGCAGAATTAATCGCCCCTGCGGCAAGTACGACAATATCCCCCTTAAAGCGGTGCTCGCCTTCGCTGCTCTCGCAAACCACTTGCGTTATGGTTTTACCGTCAGGGCTTGTCTCAAGACGGGTTACAAGCATGCCGCTGGCGAGGGTGATATTTTGATTGTCGCTAAGGGAATGGATCACCTGACGGGCATCGGATTTGCCAAGAACGCGGCAAGGAAACCCGCCGCATGTATCGCAGCGAATACATTTACCCTTCCATGGCTGGGTATCATCGCGGTCTATACCAAGGGGCAAATCAAATGCATTCCAGCCGCTCTTGCGCAGCCGGTTTTTAAGGGTCAAAACTTCCGGATCGTGCTCGATTGGAGGATAGGCATATTCCGGCGCATCCAGATCATCCGTCGGGTCCAGGCTTTCAGGGTTTTTGCGTGACCCGTGGACCTTCCAGGCTTTTTCAGCGCGCGTATAATAGGGGGCTAAATCATCATAGGATATCGGCCAAGCCGGAGAAACGCCGTCATAATGTTTGGTTTCTTCAAAATCGCGCTTTCGAAACCGGAACAAAGCCGCGCCGTAAAAGGAGGTATTGCCCCCGACCCAATAATGGATTGCCGGTTTTATGGTTTTACCGTCCCGATCTTTCCATCGCTCGCCGCTGGCATATTTGCGATCAATAAATACCGCGCGTGGGTTCCAATTATCTTCTTCCTGGGGCAAATGTTCGCCGCGTTCAAGAATGAGAACAGATTTACCTGTCGCCGCCAGAGATTGCGCAATCGTTGCCCCTCCTGCACCTGACCCGATGATAACGACATCATAGGAATGATCGCTGCGTAAAGCGTGACTCTCCGACATCATATAGCCCCTTAATTTGACGCCCAACAAAACTTGAAGTCCTATTATGCCAGAAATTATAGTGTCAGTCATTAGTCCTATTTGAACCGTGATCAAAGATGACTTTCCTGCACTGGCGATCCCCCATAAGATAGCGCGATGACTTCTTCTTTCCTGACCCGCTTTGCTCCCTCGCCGACGGGCCATTTGCATATTGGTCATGCTTATTCAGCCTATTGCGCATTTTCAGCTGCGCGCGAGGCGGGGGGCGAATGTCTTTTGCGGATCGAAGATACGGATCAAACGCGGTGCAAACCTGAATTTGAAGAAATGATTTTGAAGGATTTGTTCTGGCTGGGGTACAATTGGCCTAGCCCTGTGCGCCGTCAATCGCAGCATTTGAACGCCTATGGGGAGGCGCTCAAAATTTTGCAGGATCGCGATCTGGTCTATCGGTGTTTTAAAACCCGCCGTGAGATCACCGACCAGATTGCGCTTGCCCCACATGATGCCGGTGCCGGCGAGCTTTATGGAGAAAAACCATTTTTTGGAGCGCCTCTGGATGCGAGAGAAGAGGCGGGCTTACTTGAGCAAAACAAACCCTATGCATGGCGTTTAAATATGAAAGCATGCAAGGACAGTTTAAACGATGATTGGGAAAAACTTTCTTTTTTTGAGGAGGGTGCTGGGCCAAATGGCGAGAAAGGGCGCATTAAAGCCACGCCGGAAATTTTTGGAGATGCTATTCTCGCGCGCAAAGATACCGGCACCAGCTATCATATGGCGTGCGTCCATGATGATGGTTTGCAAGGGATAACACATATTATTCGCGGGACAGATTTATTTGCCGTCACCCATTTGCATGTATTGCTGCAAAACCTGCTTGGCTTAAATACCCCGATCTACCGTCATCACCCCCTTTTAACAGATGATGCAGGCAAACGTTTTGCCAAAAGAGATCAGGCAAAAACATTGGCGGCTATGCGCGAAGAAGGCATGATAGCTGATAATGTCCGGGAGCTGATGAAATCTTATTTATAAAAGGCTTTTAATGGCGCCGCCATCAACCGGAATACTGGTGCCGGTGATATAGCTTGCGCGCTGGCTGGCGAGAAAGGCAACCATCGCTGCAAATTCCTCCGGTTCGCCAACACGGCCCATTGGTATTTGGTCTGAAACCGCAGAAAACTTTTCATCACCGGGAAACAGGCTGATTAAGCGTTGCGTGCGGGTGAAACCGGGCAGCACACTGTTGACGGTGATATTGTGCGGGCCCAATTCATTGGCAAGACTTCGGCACAATCCCGTCACCCCTGCGCGCATAGTATTGGAGAGGATCAACATATTTGCAGGTTGTTTGACGGCCATTGATGTTATGGCAATGATCCGGCCCCAATTCTGGTCTTTCATTCCTGGCAAAACACCATTGATCATCGTAACGGCACTTGCGAGTAATAATTGATAAGCGCTATCCCAGGCCGACGGGTCATGGCTTTCAAAAAGGCCCGGCGGCGGTCCCCCGGTATTGGTGATCAATATATCAACTGTACCAAGATTATCATGGGCAGCGCTCAAAACGGCGTTTTGCCCCTCCATTGTGGCAAGGTCGGCAAGAACCGTAATGAGCTTGCCCGGTCCTGCTGCTTCAACTTCTTTTGCCGCTGCGTGCAACACCTCTTCGCGGCGTCCACAAATGACAAGATTGCATCCCTCACGGGCAAGTTCCAACGCGCAAGCTTTCCCAAGTCCCTCGCTAGAAGCGCCAATGATTGCGTTTTTACCGTTTAATTGAAGGTCCATGTTTATTCCCGTCGCCAGCTTGTGCCATCGGGTCCATCTTCCAAAACAATTCCCTTGGCAAGTAACTCATCACGAATAGCATCGGCCCGGGCAAAGTCGCGAGATTTTTTTGCATTTGTTCGCGCTTCGACCAACGCATCAATATCGCTCGCGCTCTCGCTGGTGTCATGACTCTCGCCTTGAAACCAACGGCCTGGGTCTTGCTCGAAAAGTCCCATCAATCGCCCGGAGGCTAATAATGTCTGCAAAGTTCCGGTTTTTTCTGTGTCGGTTTCATTGCTCGCTTTATCGCGCAAGGCATGAAGGCTGGCGATTGCACCGGGCGTATTGATATCATCATAGAGTGAATGAATAGTGGCCGTGTCTACTTTGGTGCTATCGGTAATATTATGCTCTGCAAACAGACGATAAAACCGGTCAAGCTGTTTTTTCGATTGCACCAGCAAATCCTCGCTCCATTCAAGGGGCTGGCGATAATGGGCTGATATCAAGGCCCAGCGCAAAACTTCCCCCTGCCAGTCACCGAGCAAGTCACACAATAAGGCGACATTGCCAACGGATTTGGACATTTTATCCTTACCCATTTGCAAAAACCCGTTATGCAACCAGAAATTAGCCAATGGTGCATTGTGAGCGCAAACCGATTGTGCAATTTCATTTTCATGATGGGGAAAACGTAAATCCTGACCGCCGCAATGGAGATCAATTGTTGTACCCAGATTTTCCTTGATCATGGCAGAGCATTCCAGATGCCAACCGGGGCGGCCCGACCCGGAAAGCCCCCATGCGCTCGGCGTTTCCCAACCCGGTTCATCTTCTTTGGAGGGTTTCCACAAAACAAAGTCAGCCGGATTTCGTTTATAGGGCGCAACTTCCACTCTTGCGCCTGCAATCATGTCATCCATTTTTAAATTTGATAGAGCGCCATATTCTTTATACTGTGTAATATCAAAAAGAATATGGTCTTGTTCGCTATAGGCAATCCCTGTATCAAGCAATTGGTCGATGATGGTAATCATCTGGGTGACATGCGCGGTTGCGAGCGGCTCGATATCGGGCTTTAGAATATTTAAAGCCTTACTCTCGGCGCGGTAAATTTCCGCATATTTGGTGGTGATCGCCTCGATGGGTTGATTGATGGCTTTCGCCGCTACGATAATTTTATCTTCAATATCTGTAAAATTTCGGGCGTAGACAATTTTGTCTGCACCATATTTATGGCGCAAGACGCGGTAGACCATATCGAAGGCGACCGCGGCCCGAAAATTACCGATATGGGCATGGTTATAAACTGTTGGCCCGCACATATACATGGTCACCCGCTTGGCATCGGCGGGGGTAAAAACCTGCTTGGTTTTCGTCATGCTGTTGTGCAGGGTTAAATCCATGAGTGTGTGTCCGTTGGGTGCGTGTCCGTTGATAATTTATCAAAATGGCCCGCTCAGGGGGCCATGTTTGTGCTAACCAATTGGCCATAGGGATGCAAGACGCAAATCAGGCGCTTTGCGGCGAACGCGCTTATTCCGGCGAGAATAACGATCCCTCATCATCACCAAATATCAGGGGGGCTTTGCGGTAGCGATAATCCCCTTCGCCGCTCCAGTTTTTTCCATCAGGAAAGCGAAGCTCAATGCCCCGAAGCGTGTCTTGCTCGAATAATCGCATATTTACCCCCATTCGATCGGCATCGGGGTGGGTTTTTAAAAAAGCGGGGGTTAAGGTCCAATGGGTGGTCGAACTGCATAATTTGCAAAAATGAATTTGTACCGCAGGTTCATCTCGATCTTTTCGGCTATAGGGTTGCGTTTCCCCGGTAACAGTAACATCGGCGCAGCTGAAATATCCCCATAGCCCGCCGCTTTTTCTACATAATGAACAATTACAATCATTGATGTATTCGGGCCGATGGGTGAGTTTTATACCCACCTTTGCGCAATGGCATTGTGCATATAATGTTTCTTGTTTTTCCATACACTCCCACTTCCTTGATACCCAAAGGCCGGTTTTAAATCTCGTCTTTTTGCAAAACCGGTTTTCCTTGAAATTATATCATACTTTCTTTGTAAGAGTTTACCCCCATCTAACGGAGCCGGGCCATTGGCCTTGCCCATTTGATTGATGATCATTAAACCAATCATTATGGAATGGTTGATCGAGCTGCTTCCAGATGACGTGGCACTGTTTCAAGCCTTGATCTTGATCGGCGTTGCCGGATTTACATCTGCTTTAACCGCGGCCATTGGCATTGGCGGAGGGCTTATTTTACTTGCGGTTATGACCACGCTTTTTCCCGTAAGCGTGGCGATACCTGTTCACGGGGTTTTACAACTTGGATCGAATGCAGGGCGCGCCATTTTGCAATGGCGTCATGTTGATCGCTCGATTCTTTTGTGGATCGCCCTTGGGGGGCTTTTAGGGACGGTTTCTGGTGCGCAAATTATCGTCGAGATAGCTGAAGCCCCCTTAAAGATCGGCGTTGCGATTTTTGTTCTTTTATCTGTTTGGGGGCCAAAAATAAAAATTCCCAAACCCGGTGCCAAAACTTTTTTCACCACCGGTGCGGTCGGAGCTTTCCTCACCTTGTTTTTTGGCGCTACCGGGCCAATTGTCGCCAGCGTGTTAGGGCGCACCGGCCTTGATCGCTTTACCATTGTAGCCACCCATGGGGGCGCAATGGTGATCCAGCATAGTTTTAAAATTATTGCCTTTGGCTTTTTAGGCTTTTCCTATGCGCAGTGGCTTCCGGTCATGATCGCGGCTTTGGGTTTTGGTTTTATCGGCACAAAAATAGGTTTGAAGTTTTTAACGAAACTACCCGAGCAACGCTTCAGAGCTATTTTTAAAGTCACCCTAACCTTGATCGCAATTTACTTAATTTTAGCAGCGGCGCGGGGTATTTAGATTAATGCGCTTCTTTTTATGATGATCCGCAAAAAGAAGCGCTCTTAATGCTAATTTCCAATATTATCCGGAGTTTGCGAAACTGCGCGAACCAATTGGGTAAATTCTGCGCGATACCCATACGGATCATCGCCTTTGCTCTTTAAAGCAAGATCTAGAATGTCTTCATAAGACATATTGGTTGCAAATTTTGCATTACTCAGCTTTTGACCAAATGCAGCAACAGCGCCAGCAAAGCGCGCATCCACGGGCGCACTCTCCAAACTGTCAAAGTTATCTGCTACTTTTACCGGCAGGCTGATTAAATTGCTCTCATCTTTATCGGGCAATTTATAACGCAATTTCACAAAGCCATATTCATCTTT
Source organism: uncultured Caulobacterales bacterium (assembly GCA_964392325.1). GTDB lineage: Bacteria > Pseudomonadota > Alphaproteobacteria > Caulobacterales > Parvularculaceae > CALLPQ01. The sequence goes on along the minus strand of CAYMPJ010000001.1, from coordinate 117,944 downwards.
GGGCAGAGCATCAATGTTAGGATTTATTTCATAGCGACGTTCATCAATCAAAAGGCCTTTTGAGCCAACCAAAGCCAGTTCATATAGAGCTGTCACTGTATGGCCTGATCCAATATCGCCTGCGTCGACCGCATCATTATTAAAGTCTTCTTCATTGAGAAGGCGGGTTTCATAACCGATCAGGCGATATTCCGCGACCACGGCGGGGTTAAACTCCACCTGAAATTTCAGATCTTTCGCAATCGGAAACAGGCTGGAGGAAAGCTCATTGACGAGTACTTTGCGCGCTTCATTCAGATTGTCGATATAGGCGGCAACACCGTTGCCCGCTTGTGCGAGCTTTTGGGCGAGGCGATCATTGTAATTACCCTGACCAAATCCAAGAATGGTGAGAAAAATACCGGATTCCCGTTGGCGCGCCACAAACCCCTCAAGGCTTTCATCGTCAACAACGCCAACATTGAAATCGCCGTCCGAGGCCAGAATGATCCGGTTGATTTTATCTTCCGAGAAATTTTCTTTTGCAAGTTTATACGCTAGCGAAATCCCTGCGCCGCCAGCGGTTGAACCACCAGCTTTGAGATTATTGAGCGCTTCGAGAATTTTGGTTTTTTTGGATGCTTTTGTAGGCTCGAGCACAACCCCGGCCGCGCCAGCATAAACCACCATCGCGATCGTGTCGTCCTTGTCCATTTTATTAATGAGTAATTCGAAAGAGTCTTTAACCAGCGGTAGTTTTGCACTCGATTGCATCGAGCCGGAAACATCAATCAGCAAAACAATATTGGCCGCTGGTTGTTCGGCAGGTTTCTGATCATACCCTTTAACGCCAATATGCATTAATTTTGTATCAGCATTCCACGGGGTTGGAGTTACCCAAACGGTTGGACTGAAGGGTGCATCGATGGTTTCAGCATCTTTGTACTGATAATCAAAGTAATTTAAAAACTCTTCAACCCTAACCGATTGTGGCGGCGGAAAACTATTACTCTTTTGTACATAGCGGCGCATCACCGAGTAAGACGCAGTATCGACATCGGCAGAGAAAGTTGAAACAGGGTCAAGGCTTGTTTGTTTAACCGGATTGGGATCGCCATTATCATAACGCTCTGTATTGGCTGGTTCTGCGGGGGCGAAGCTATAAATAGAAGGGGCGACGCTCGAAGAGCGTGCGCTCTTGGAAGCTGAAACAATAATTGAATCGCTTTCCTCTGCTATACCTTCAGCAATTTGCGCTTCTTCACTGGTTGTACAACTCGACAGTACAACCACACTCAAAAGGCTGGCCACTAGTCTGATTTTCATCGTCTTCCTCCACGCTTAAATACAATTCCCGATTTTCTTTTGTTAATGCGCCAATATGGCAAAATAGTGCCGGTCATTTGTTCGTCTATGGTTCAATGATCTCAAAAACCCCGCTATGTTTTTCAAGACAGGTTGACGAGACCATGATGGCCGTGATTGCATCTTCTGGCGGAACACCATAGTTTCCAACTCGAACTGGAGTTTAAATATTTAAGGGGTATTTCTTATGGCGATTGCATTATTGTCTGTCGGGCTTTTGGGGTTATTGATTTCTCTGTTGGGTTTCAATGTTTCGATGAAGCGCAAATCCGTGGTGTTGACCCAGCACGAAGCTGAAGCAGATCCAAAAAGTGCACTGTGCAAAGCCATGCGCGCTCACGGCAATTGCATAGAATATGCGCCGATGCTCGCATTGATGATTTTAGCACTGGGACTGCGCTCGCCATTGCCCTCTATCTTCTTATCCGGGGTGATGCTGGCGGCAGTTGGATTTCGCTATCTTCATGCGGTGGGTGTTTTGGCGAGCGAGTCGATTTATGCTGCAAACTGGATGAAATTTGTTGGCGCTCTGGGGACCTATTTATCAGGGATCGTTATGTCCGTGTGGTTGATTTACAAGGCGACCTTGTTGTTTACATAGGGCCTATTTTGGGGCGCTGTTCGGGGAATCACCCCTATGGGCATGATGTTTGAGTTCCGCAACAGTGTGGCTAAAAATCGGAACATGATTAGAACATTTCTTTTTAATTGTTATTTTTCAATATGTTAGTGCTCTTGCAAAATAGGAACATAAAGTGTACAAAGCCGATATGATTGACACAGCCCCAATGGCGGTACAACAACGGAGATAGGCAAATGGCACGACAGAACTTACGGGTAGTAGAGGAAGATGGTGTGGACAGATCAAAGGCCCTAGAGGCGGCAATATCTCAAATAGACAAAGCTTTTGGGAAAGGCTCGCTCATGCGACTTGGGGATCGCAATGTTATCGATATTGAGGCCTACTCAACAGGCTCATTGGGATTGGATATCGCGCTTGGCATTGGGGGACTTCCCAAAGGCCGGGTCATTGAGGTTTATGGGCCAGAGAGCTCAGGCAAGACCACACTCGCCCTACAATGCGCGGCAGAGGTTCAAAAGAGCGGCGGCGTTGCGGCGTTCATCGATGCAGAACATGCGTTGGACCCGGTTTATGCCCAGAAACTGGGCGTTAATCTGGATGATCTGTTGATCTCACAACCCGATACGGGTGAGCAGGCTTTAGAAATTACCGATACATTGGTGCGCTCTGGTGCCGTAGATTTCCTGATTATCGATAGTGTTGCCGCGTTAACACCGCGAGCTGAACTCGAAGGCGATATGGGTGATAGTTTACCCGGATTGCAAGCCCGTTTGATGAGCCAGGCATTACGAAAGCTAACCGCTTCGATTTCAAAATCCAATTGCATGGTCTTATTCATAAACCAGATACGGATGAAAATCGGGGTGATGTTTGGGTCACCTGAAACCACGACCGGCGGGAATGCCCTGAAATTTTATTCCTCGGTACGCCTTGATATTCGCCGTATTGGCGCAATCAAAAGTCAAGACGAGGTGGTTGGTAACCAAACCCGGGTCAAGGTTGTTAAAAACAAGGTGGCACCGCCCTTCAAGCAAGTTGAATTTGACATTATGTATGGGGAGGGCATCTCCAAAACAGGAGAATTGGTTGATTTGGGGGTAAAAGCAGATGTGGTGGAAAAATCGGGATCCTGGTTTTCCTATAAAGGCGAACGTTTGGGGCAGGGGCGTGAAAATGCCAAGAAATTCCTAAGGGACAACCCGGAAGTTGCTGACGAGATAGAACGCACAATTCGCGCAAATGCTGGCCTGATAGCCGAGGAATTGTTGATCGGTGACCCCGCCGGTGCAAGTGAAGAGGATGATGCTATCGAGGCATAAATGACCTGTGTCATTTATCCAAAAACAGGAGCGTTTTGGGGATCACTGATTAGGGTTACCCATAAATGAAGCGCGATCAATAAGATATAGAGCCATTTGCACAGACTATTAAAAAGCGGGTGGCTCTTGTCTTTCCTAACATTGAAGGGAGCGCGATATGATAGGATATATAACACTTGGCACAAATAATGTTGCAAAGGCTGCGCAATTTTATGATGGCCTGATGGCGATATTCGGCGCGAAAAGGATGATGGAAGACGAGACTTTTATCGCCTGGGGAACCGATATGAATGCGCCCGGTTTTTCAATCATCAAGCCCTTTGACGGTAATCCGGCAACAGTTGGCAATGGAGGGATGATTGCCCTCAAGGCCGATAGCGAAGCAATGGTAGATCAAATCTATAACAAAGCGCTGGAGCTAGGCGGTAGCGATGAGGGCGCGCCGGGAGTACGGGGCGGCAGATTTTATGCAGCCTATTTTCGGGACCTGGATGGTAATAAATTAAATACTTTTTGTATGAAAGTTACTGACTAATTTCCTAACGAAAAGTGCGGGAATCGCCGTGAAAAATTTGTCTTCAAGCCAATAGTCTTATAAAGAAAAGAGCCAATGCGCAGGTTTTTGCGTAAAACACTTCTCCCACTGTGAACTTCTATGGGCAGGCTTGATGACGTCACTTAAAGATATTAGATCCGGATTTTTGGACTTTTTTGCTAACCATAACGCTGGTGCTCATACGGTTGTGCCTTCAGCGCCCTTGGTGCCGCAAAATGATCCGACTTTGATGTTTGTAAATGCGGGAATGGTCCCGTTTAAAAACGTCTTTACCGGACTGGAAGCCCGCGATTATCAGCGCGCTGCTACGTCGCAAAAATGTGTCCGGGCAGGCGGCAAGCACAATGATCTTGATAATGTCGGTTACACCGCCCGTCACCACACATTTTTTGAAATGCTCGGCAATTTTTCTTTTGGCGACTATTTTAAAGAAAATGCAATCAATGCAGCCTGGAGCCTGATTACCAAGGAATTTGGTCTGCCTGAGGAAAAACTCCTCGTTACGATTTATCATACCGATGATGAAGCTTTCGAACTTTGGCGAAAAATTGCCGGACTTGATGAACGGCGCATAATCCGTATCGCAACCAATGATAATTTTTGGGCAATGGGAGATACCGGCCCATGCGGCCCATGCTCGGAGATATTTTTCGATCATGGGGATCATATACCGGGCGGTCCCCCTGGTTCTCCCGATGAAGATGGGGATCGCTTTATCGAGATATGGAATCTCGTCTTTATGCAATTTGAGCGTCACGCCAATGGTGATCAGATCGAACTACCAAAACCCTCGATTGATACAGGCATGGGATTGGAGCGCATTGCCGCCGTTATGCAAGGGGTTCATGATAATTATGATGTGGATTTGTTCCAGACATTAATAAATGCCAGTGTTGAGTTAACGGGTCGCAAAGCACAAGGCGACGATGCGCCGGCGCACCGTGTGATTGCAGATCACTTGCGCGCTTCCTGTTTCTTGATTGCTGATGGTGTGACGCCCTCCAATGAAGGGCGCGGTTATGTTCTGCGCCGGATTATGCGCCGTGCGATGCGCTATGCCCATGGGCTTGGTGCGCGCGATCCATTGCTCGCACGTCTTGCGCCGGTACTTGTCGACGAGATGGGCGCGGCTTTTCCGGAATTAATTCGTGCACAATCCTTAATGGGCCAAACATTACAAAGTGAGGAAGAAAAATTCCACGGACTTCTCGATCGCGGTATGAAATTGCTCACTATGGAAACAGAGAAGCTTGGCAAGGATGAAGCCCTACCGGGGACCGCTGCATTCAAGCTCTATGATACATACGGGTTTCCACTGGATTTAACCCAGGATGCTCTGCGCCGTGAAGGACGAAGCGTCGATGTCTCAGGTTTTGAAGATGCGATGGCGGCCCAAAAGCAAGCTGCCCGTGCGGCCTGGTCCGGATCAGGCGATAGCGCAACAGAAGCTTTATGGTTTGATTTACGCGAAAAAAATGGTGGCACAGAGTTTTTGGGATATACGAGCGATATTGGCCAAGGGGTCGTTACAGCCATTTATAAAAATTCTGAACTGGTCGATAGCGCAAAAGCGGGTGATGAAATTGAACTTGTCGTTAATCAAACACCATTTTACGCAGAGTCCGGCGGTCAGGCGGGTGATAGCGGTACGATAATTGATGATGACGGGCTTTCGATAAATATCTCGGATGTGAAAAAACGCGCAAGCACCATTCATGCCCATATCGGTAAGATCAAAAAAGGCGTTTTGAAAACGGGCCAGACGGTCAGCTTAAAGATTGATAAATCGCGAAGAGATCAAACCCGTGCAAATCACTCTGCAACACACCTTCTTCATGCGGCTTTACGCAATATTTTAGGCGATCACGTCGCGCAAAAGGGCTCCCTTGTTACCCATGAAAGATTGCGGTTTGATTTTTCTCATCCTCAAGCTCTAAGCGAAGACGAGTTGGCGCAAATTGATGCACAGGTAAATACCGTCATACGCCAGAATAGCGAAGCGGTCACAAAAATCATGTCTTATGATGATGCGGTAGACTCAGGTGCCATAGCCTTGTTTGGTGAGAAATATGATGAAGATGTTCGGGTGTTGTCGATGGGCTCAGTACCGGAAGGCATACCTGTAAGTGGGGACGTAAAAGAAAATCAAGCCAAAGCTTATTCTGTGGAATTGTGCGGGGGCACTCATGTGCAGCGCATCGGCGATATTGCCCTTTTTAAAATCATCAGTGAAGGGGCGGTTGCATCGGGTGTTCGCCGCGTTGAGGCCACGACCGGTGAGGCAGCGAGGATCTGGCTTGAAAATCATGCGCAGTCGGCACGGCGCGCAGCAGATAGTTTGAAAACATCACCGCTGGAATTAGCCGATCGTGTGAGTTCGCTATTAAAAGAGCGCAAACAATTAGAGCGTGATTTGAGTGAAGCCAAGAAAAAACTGGCACTCGGCGGCGGCGCTTTGGCGGGCGAGGCAAATGGAGCAATGGCTGGCAATGGTGACGGTGCCAATTCAGCTATCGCTATCAATGGCGTCAACTATCTGGGCCGCATTCTGGACGGCGTGGATGCTAAAGATTTGCGCAGTCTTGTTGATCAGTCTAAAGCGCAAATAAAATCCGGTATCGTCACATTTATTAGCATTAATGATGGAAAGGCGGCGCTTGCTATTGGGGTCAGCGATGATTTGACTGCCCGGGTGAGCGCGGTTGATCTGGTGCGTGTGGGCGCAGCTGCGATGGGCGGTAAAGGCGGGGGCGGGCGCCCCGATATGGCGCAGGCCGGTGGGCCTGATGCGACAAAGGCAGAAGATGCATTAAATTCAATAAAGGCTAAACTCGAAGAAAGTCTGGCTTAGCCTTTACTGCTTAATCTGCCGTTGATTTATAATCCCTGTAGGGATTGATTGAGATCTTTGCGCAAATCCTCGATTGCCTCAACGCCAACCGATAAGCGCACCAGCGCATCATCGACACCAAGTTCTGCCCGGCGTTCAACGGGAATTGACGCGTGTGTCATAATGCCGGGATGCTCGATAAGGCTTTCAACGCCGCCAAGGCTTTCCGCAAGTGTGAAAAGCTCCACCCGCTCAAGCATTTTTTTGGAAGCTTCCAACCCACCTTTCAGGTAAATCGTAACCATGCCGCCAAAGCCATGCATTTGCCTTGCAGCTATTTCGTGGCCGGGGTGGGATTTAAGGCCCGGATAAACAACACGGTCAATAGCTGGATGGGATGTAAGATACTCGCTAAGCGCCATTGCGCTTTCACAGTGGCGCTCCATTCGCAAAGAAAGCGTTTTTAAACCGCGCAAAGCCAGAAAACTATCAAATGGTCCTTGAACCCCGCCAACAGCATTTTGTAAATATTCCAGCTGCTCGCCAAGGGCGGCATCTTTCGTGACCAGAATACCGCCAACCATATCCGAGTGACCGTTGAGATATTTTGTTGCAGAATGCATAACAATATCCGCACCAAGATCAAGCGGGCGCTGACAATAGGGAGAGGCAAAAGTATTATCGCACCCTAAAATCAAATCATGATCGTGGGCAATTTTCGCTATGGCTTCAATATCCACAACTTTCAGCATTGGATTGGTCGGTGTTTCAATCCAGATCATTTTGGTCTCTGGCCTAATGGCCTCAGCGAGATTTTGCGGGTTTGTCATATCCACAAAGGAAAATTCAAAGCCTGCGGTGCGCTTGCGCACATTTTCAAAAACCCTGAATGTACCGCCATAGACATCATCCATAGCAATGACATGCGCCCCTGCATCAAAGAGCTCAAGAGTTGTTGAAATAGCCGCCATACCCGAAGCAAAGGCAAAACCCCTTGTGCCATTTTCTAAATCGGCAATACATCGCTCATAAGCAAAGCGGGTCGGGTTATGGCTGCGGGAATATTCAAACCCTTTATGAACTCCCGGGCTTTCCTGCGCGTATGTTGATGTTGCATAGATAGGCGTCATCACAGCGCCCGTTGTCGGGTCATGATGTTGCCCCGCATGGATCACGCGTGTTGCAAATTCGGGGCGGTTCTGGTTTCTGGAACTGGCCATAAAATTATTTGATTTCCAATAGTTCAACTTCAAAAATTAGCGCTTCATTGGGGCCAATGCCACCGCCCGGTCCGCCGCGCTTGCCATAGGCAAGATCCGAGGGAATGAAAAATTCGAACTTGTCACCGGGTTTCATCAGTTGAAGGCCCTCTGTCCAACCGGAAATGACGCCGTTGAGGGGAAAGGATGTTGGAGCACCGCGCTCATAGGAGCTGTCAAATACGGTCCCGTCTCTCAATGTTCCTTTATAATGAACCGAAACCGAGTCGGTGGCGGCGGGGCTTTTTCCTGAATTTTCACCGCTGCTAATAACCCGATATTGCAGACCTGAGTCAGTTTGTACGACATCGCTTCGTTTGGCATTTTTCGTCAAAAATACCTCGGAGGATTTGAGATTTTCTTCCGCTACTTTTTCAAATTCAATGCGCCGCGCTTCTCGCTCTGCTTCCAATTGTGCCTGGAATGTTTCTGCGTCGGTGATTTTTTCGACTTCAATCTGGAACTCCCATGCCTGATTGGGGCCAATTTCGCCGTCTGGTGTGCCTCTCTCGCCAAACGCCAAGTCACTGGGGATTGCAAACCTGATATTATCGCCGACACGAATTTCAGGAAGTTCGGCTATTTTATTAGGCACGGGGATAATATTATTATCAAAGAGTAGCTGGACCGACTCACCATTATGGCGCTCGCGTGAGCTGGTGATTTCCGTATCGTCATAAATATTTGTCAGCGTGTAGTGAAACTCGACAAGGTCGCCTGGAGCGAGAGGCGTGGTGGTTTCATCTCCCCGTTTAACCATCTCGTATTGAAGGCCATTATCGAGGGTGATCACGCCTTCCTTTTTTGCATTCTCTTCCAGATAGGCTTTTGATAAGGCGAGATTGGCAACGGCTTCCGGAGAGGGATCAGTCGTAGCCTCAGCATCTGACGTCTCGGTAATCTCTAGATCAACGTCTGCTTCTTTAGCGATTTCACCCGCTTTGTCAGCGATTGCATTTGCCGCTGCATCCTCATTTGCCCCCGTGCCTGAACCACAAGCAGATAGCAGGATAGCGGTTGACGAGAGAAGAAGAGTTTTCAAATTGAACATGGTTGCGTGTCCTTATTGGCGAGTTGGTCAAGATACATGTTTCTTCACTGCTACATGAATTTAGTGCGCAAGGAAATAGCTTTCCGGCGCGTTATTATTATGAAGTTTTAATGGATTAGGTTCCCAGATTTGCAGGATTGATAGGGTTCGGGATTGTATGGGCTTTGATGATACGCTCTTGCTCGATGGCGCGTTTCTTGAGCGCACGCATTCTATAAATTGAAGTGCCAATGATGAAGAAGAAAATCAGATCGTAAAATCTGTTATAAATGAGTGCAAACTCCAACAGGTTCGGGCTCGCGACAATCCAATAAAGGAGCGCCCATATTAAACAAAGCTGAATAAAAAAGATGGGAACCGAGAACCATCCACTATCCGAGAGGTTCCATAAAATTCTGGCTGTCACAAGAGAGCATAGAAGGGCCCAATATTTATAAGCAATTGGTGGTAATAGCCCGAGCATATCCGGAATACCGCCCAAAAGAGTAAAGGCCGCCATCAACACTACGAAGATGGAGGCCTTTTTTATAACAGAGTAATTCGACTTAAAGCCAAAGAATAAAGTAACGCTATACAAGGTAGCGTAATAGAAAAAAGTTATGACGTGGACAAACTCGATTTCACTTTACTCGCAACACGTCCCTTATTCAGGGTGGCATCCGCCGTTAAATTTGATTTAACGTCATCAGCAACACGACCCTTATTTAGGGTGGCATCCGCCGATAACGCCGATTTTACGTTATTGGAAACGCGCCCCTTATTCAGAGTCGCATCTGCCGATAATGCAGATTTCACATTATTGGCAACACGGCCTTTGTTTAGGGTAGCATCAGCTAAAAACGCGGATTTAACTGAGTTAGAAACCCGCCCTTTGTTCAAGGTTGCATCTGCACCAGCGACATCGCCAAATTCCAAAAATCTTCCACCAGACTTTACCGCACGATTCATTAAAGAATCGTGTGCGTCCTGAGTTTCATTCGCCAGTTTTTGCAACGCAACTTTCATTTTCGCGTAAGCTCTGGAGGCTTCTTTTGTGCTTAATTTTTCGTCGGTTGATTTTGCGGTCTCTGCCCCGGCTGCAAGTGTTTCAGCCATCGCAACAAGTTGTTTCTCGAAACGTAGAAGAGCAATTTGTTCTTTGCGTACATCATTCTTAAAAGTGTCTAATTTTGGCATACTTTATCCCCTGTGATGATGGATGTGATACGTTTTACCTCAACACAATATTCTCAATATGGGACAGAGTCAAATTGGGGTTTACCGGTTATTAACCAATGAAGAACCAAGAGGACCAAAAAGGGGCGTGCGAGGACGTGTATGCGGCAAAATTAATGCGGCATATGGTGAATATCGCACGCCGGAAAGCGGTTTTTGCGGCGCAACAATCAGTGGCTTTTATGGTTTTTGATGGTGGGTGCGAGCAGCAACTTGTTGATAATGCTGGTATAAATCTATCGCTTGCTGCGTTAGAGGGGGTACAAGAGCCTCACATTGACTCTGACAAAGCGATGCCTTCGTCATTGCGAGAATTTGTACGATTGCTGGCTGAAGAGCTTGAGACAGCCGAGATCGACCCTGATGAGAGGTAATGCGGGAAAGGGCGCAATAAGTGTTCGAGGTTGCCTCGGAGAGCTCCTGAAAGGTTTGAGCGTGGTCTCCGCCAGATTTGCCAGAATTCGCCGATATATTGATTAACTCATTGTAAATATTTACAAAAACATCGTTTAAAAGGGCAATATCAAGCTCATCACTGGCTTTTTGGCCTCGAAACTCAACAATGTGTACAGGGGTCGAATTGCAGCCATTAGTATCGGGCTCTGTTGCCTCATTTTGAGGGTCTGGAATGAGAAAAAACTCGTTTACATCCAAAAAATTATCTGTTTCCACGATAATGCGGCGAATAAGCGATAATTCCGGAATGTAGCGGTAAGCCAGAATTTCATCCAGACAAACAAGAGAAATACAAACCCGATCGGCAAATTCAAGCTTGTCGAGCCCGCTTTGACGTAAATAAACGGCTAAAGGGTGCTCGCCATTTTTCGCGGCATGATCGGAGGTAACAACCATAGCTATTTTATATAAATCAGCCTTGATAAAAAGGTCTTAACCTGCGCATAGAAAACTTCACAATTTTTCCTGTACTGAGATCGTCATGGCACCGCCGTTTTTGACCCTTGAAGATATAGCGCTGACATTTGGCGGGGACGCACTTTTTACAGCGGTGACACTCGCCGTCCACCCGTCTGATCGCGTCGCATTAGTGGGGCGTAATGGCTCTGGTAAATCAACATTGATGAAGATTATTGCCGGTACAAGCCGGGGCGGACTGGAAGCTGATAGTGGCAAGCGTTACCGCGATCCGGGCGCTACAATTTTATATCTCCCACAAGAACCTGATTTTTCCGGCTTCGAGAAGGTGGAAGATTATCTGCGCGCAAAAGAGCCCGGTTTTGCTGATGCGGCGCAAGATCATGCCTTAACGCCTTTTATGGAAGCGCTAGGGATAACGGGCGATCTTGAAATCAAGTCGCTTTCCGGCGGAGAGGCGCGCCGGGTGGCGCTGATAAGGGCGCTTGCTTGTGATCCAGATATTTTGCTTCTTGATGAGCCAACCAATCATCTTGATATTGCCGCCATTGAGTGGCTGGAAGGACAATTGCGCCGGCTTCGCTCGGCACTCATCCTGATTTCTCATGATCGGCACTTTTTGGAAAACCTTACCGATAAAACCATCTGGATCGATAAAGGGATAGCGCGAACCCGTAATGCGGGCTTTAAGGGGTTTGAGGAATGGCGCGATAAAATTCTGGAAGAAGAAGAAGCCGAGCACCATAAGCTGGGGCGCAAGATTGTCGCTGAAGAACATTGGGTGCGCTACGGGGTAACGGCCCGGCGCAAACGCAATGTGCGGCGCATGAAAGAATTGCAGGATTTACGCGCCGCGCACAAACATGCGCGCAAACCAACCGGGCAAGTGCAATTTTCTGTAAACCAATCATCGCAATCGGGAAAAGCGGTCATTGAGGCGGAAGGTCTGTCAAAAACATTCGGCACACAGAAGATTGTCGAGAATTTTTCTATTCGCATCGCACGCGGGGAACGCATTGGCCTTGTCGGGCAAAACGGGGCTGGCAAAACCACCTTGCTGAAAATGCTGATTGGGGAGTTAGCGCCCGATACGGGCTCTGTTAAAATTGGTACTAATCTTGATATTGTCTCTCTCGACCAGCGACGCGAGAGCCTCAAGCCGGGGATGCGGGTTGCTGATGCGATAACCGATGGGCGCGGTGATTTTGTGACCTTGGGGGAGAGCAAGCGCCATGTGGCGAGCTATTTGAAGGATTTTCTTTTTAGTCGGGAACAATGGCGCTCGCCTGTGGAGGCGCTATCGGGCGGTGAACGTGGGCGACTTGTGCTAGCGGCAGCGCTGGCCAAACCTTCCAATTTTTTGTTGCTAGATGAGCCGACCAATGATCTTGATTTGGAGACCCTCGATTTGTTGCAGGATATGTTGATGGATTATCAGGGCACACTGATTTTGGTAAGCCATGATCGCTCGTTTCTTGACCGGACTGTCACCTCTGTTATCGCTCATGGTACTGATGATGCACCGGGTCAATGGACACGCTTTGCTGGCGGGTATAGCGATATGAAGGCGCAATTACGTGAGGCAGAAAAAACCGGTAAGGTCAAACAAAGCGCAGGCAATACGCAAATCGATGTGGGTGCGCAAACATCTTCGACGGCCCGCGCAAAAGAACCGGCCCCTAGATCATCAGTTAAGCTCAGCTATAAGGAAAAATATGCGCTAGAGAATTTACCCGAAGAGATGCAAGCTCTTGAGACAAAAATTGCTGAAGCTAAGGAAGTTCTCGACCTGCCCGATCTGTTCCAGAAAGACGCCGACAAGTTTAATGAGACTGTGAAAGCGCTCGAGGCTGCGCAAACGCGCCTTGAACAGGCCGAAGAAGAATGGCTAGAGCTTGAGATGAAACGTGAAGCTCTGGAAAAGGCGTGATGTTTTTCCGGTATATCTAGTAACTGGCTTTGTTTTCAAAATAGGCATGTGTGCCGGCATTAATGATATTATCGGTATCAATAACTTGTTTGGCATTAAAATCAGGCAACTCTAGTACTTCATCATAGATATCAGAAAAATTTTGATAACATTGTTCGAGCAGGTTCTCAAAGCTATCAATAACAAAATAGGTTTGCTGAAAATCATCAATAATATAGTTGGTGCGCATTATACGCTTCATGTCAAAGTGAATGCGGTTTGGCGAGGCATCGTCCAGTGCAAACACGCTTTCACCTGCAGATGATAAAATCCCCGCGCCAAAGATGCGCAATCCTTCCGGGGATTTAATTAAACCAAATTCAACAGTATACCAATAAAGACGCGCCAAATGGTGCAGCTGTCCCCGGTTTAGTGCGCGCTGTCCGCCCTTTCCATAGGCTTCCATGAAATTGGCAAAAACCGGATCGGCAAGCAAGGGAACATGGCCATAAATATCGTGGAAGACATCGGGTTCTTTTAGGTAATCAAATTCTTCTTCCGGTCTGATAAACGCGCCAGCGGGAAATCTTTTATTTGCCAAATGGTCGAAGAAAACATCATCGGGGACAAGTTCTGCAACAGGGACAACTTGCCAGCCGGTAAGCGGTTTTAATCTTGCGCTTAATTTTTCAAAATTGGGAATACCGCCAAATGAAAGCTCCAATTTGTTTAATGCTGTTAGATATTGTGTGCAGGCCCGCCCGGGTATAATCGTCTGCATACGATTGAAAAGCCGATCCCAGCGATCATGTTCTTGCGCGCTGTAGCTATCCCATTGCTGATCGATGGTAAAATTTGGATTGCGCGGTGCATCCGAATAACGATTTTTGAATGGCATTACTGAAGGTTTTGAAAGTTCCATAAACAGTTCCAAAGTATTTTTCCTGATCTATAGACGTTGGGGTCTTTCTAGAAAATATATATTTTTTGCGCGCCGTGTCATCCTGTGTGGACGTGCTTATTTTTCAAATTTTTGCACGATTGTGTTAAAATTTACACGAATGGTGCGATTAAATTCGCTTTAAGGTAAATCGTCCATAAAGAGTTCAAGTCTGACCGATTCTATTAGGCAGCCCTTTTTTAAAATAAGCGTAGTTTTTCCAAGCGTGTTGATGGGTATACGATGATTAAAGTGCAATTAGGGTGGCCGTAATTAACCGGATCCGTTGAAAAACACATAACGATTGTCCACAAGGCCATAGCCTTGAGTGCATTATGTGGGTGTAGTGGATGGGCGCCGGAGGGTTTTAATAAACCCGTTTTTTTGGCACCACATATTCCATTTCATCTGTAAGCGTATAATCGTGAACCGGGCGATAGTCGAGTGTGACTTTGCCGTTGGAATACCATGCAGCGGTGTGTTTCATCCACTCTGCATCATCGCGATCAGGGAAATCTTCGCGGGCATGAGCGCCGCGGCTTTCTTTCCGGTTTGCTGCAGATTCCATGGTAACCATGGACTGGGCAATGAGATTGTCGAACTCAAGGGTTTCAACGAGGTCAGTGTTCCAGATCATGGAACGGTCGGAAACGCCGATATCAGGGAGGCCATCATTGACAGCCTTGATCCGTGTGCGTCCCTCTTCCAGAGTTTCGCCGGTTCTAAAGACGGCGCAATTTTCCTGCATGACCCGTTGCATTTGTGCGCGAAGTTTTGCGGTCGGGGTTGAACCCTTTGCATAACGGTAGCGATCAAGACGGGCGAGCGCATCCTGGCCAGAATCGGCTGGCAAATCCGGATTGGGTGTATTGGCCTTAACAACTTCGCCGCAACGCAACCCAGCAGCCCGGCCAAACACAACTAAATCAATGAGAGAGTTCGAGCCAAGACGATTGGCACCGTGCACAGAGACGCAAGCGGCCTCGCCAATTGCCATCAATCCGGGCACCACAACATCAGTATCATCGCCTTTTTTGGTGACAACTTCGCCATGGTAATTTGTTGGTATGCCGCCCATATTATAATGCACGGTCGGTATAACCGGAATCGGCTCTTTGGTAACATCAACACCGGAAAAGACTTTGGCAGATTCAGAAATACCCGGCAGGCGTTGTGCCAAAATCGCAGGGTCAAGATGGTTGAGGTTGAGATGAATATGATCTTTATTCGGGCCAACTCCGCGCCCTTCACGAATTTCGATGGTCATTGAGCGAGAGACCACATCACGGGACGCCAGATCTTTCGCAGAGGGCGCATAACGCTCCATAAAGCGCTCCCCTTCAGAATTGGTCAGATAACCGCCCTCGCCGCGTGAGCCTTCGGTAATCAAAACACCCGCGCCATAAATTCCTGTTGGGTGGAACTGAATAAATTCCATATCCTGAAGCGGCAGGCCAGCGCGCAATACCATGGCGTTGCCATCGCCGGTGCAAGTATGAGCGGAAGTACAAGAGAAGAAAGAGCGTCCATAACCACCGGTCGCCAAGATCACCATTTTAGCCGAGAAACGATGGATCGTGCCATCATCAAGGCGCCATGCCATCAGGCCAACGCATTCGCCAGCATCATTCATGATCAAATCAAGGGCAACATATTCAATAAAGAATTCTGCATTTTGCTTCACTGATTGACCATAAAGTGTATGCAAAATCGCATGGCCTGTTCGGTCCGCTGCAGCGCAAGTGCGTTGCACTTGGCCTTCACCGAAGTTTCGTGTCATCCCCCCGAAAGCCCGCTGATAGATTTTGCCTTCATCAGTTCGTGAGAAAGGGACGCCCCAATGTTCAAGTTCGTAAACTGCAGCCGGGGCATTTTTGCACAAATATTCAATTGCATCCTGATCGCCCAGCCAGTCTGACCCTTTCACGGTGTCATACATGTGCCAGCGCCAGTTATCCTCGCCCATATTACCAAGAGATGCCGAGATGCCCCCTTGCGCGGCAACAGTATGAGAGCGCGTCGGGAAAACTTTCGTCACACATGCGGTTTTCAGACCCGACTGCGCCGCCCCCAGTGTCGCTCGAAGACCGGCGCCGCCGGCTCCGACAACAACAACATCATATTCATGTTCAATAATTTCATATGAGGTGGACATGGTTTTTCCTTAAGGGTCGCATAATGTGAATGGTGAAATGAAAAGCGCTTAAACACTTAAAAGAAGGCAAGTGATAAAACGCTCCATACGGAAATGATGGCGATCAAAACAGCAAAGGCCGTGTTAAGCAGCATGAGGATCGGGCGAATATCGCGGCCAATATAGTCCTCGATGATTTCGCTCATACCGATGCGCATGTGGACGGTGCCGATTATGATCAGCAGGAACATAATAATAGCGTTCAGCGGTGCCGACAGCCAAGCGCGCATATCAAGATAGCCAGCGCCAGCGTTTCCAATAAGCGAGATTAAAAACCATGCGATCAGAGGTAGCAACATAACTGCTGAACAGCGCTGTACAATGAATTTGGGTGTGCCCTTGCTAGCCATAATAAAACTCTTTCTGAAGATTGCCTGACTTAAAGAATGCCGGCGCTTTTAAGACCTAAGACCATAATAATGATCATCATAATTGTCGCAAAAATATAGGCACCCATCGCGGTGCGCTTTGCGGTCTGAAGATCAAATCCATGCCCGGCATCCCAGAAGAGATGACGCACACCGTTAAACATATGGAACATGAGCGCCCAGCTATAGAAAGCTAAAAATATCAGCCCTAAGGGGGAAGCCAGGAGATCGCTTATTATCCCGTAAAGAGGGGGATGTTTGGCGGTGGCAAATAACCAGATCGCGAGGATAAGGGTGCCAGCATACAAGGCCCCGCCGGTGGCGCGGTGGGTTATGGATGCGGCCATTGTGACCGTGAATTTCCATATCTGGAGATGAGGGGACAGGGCGGTAGGGGGAGACGATTTATTTGCGGAACTGGAAGATGGCGCGCTTGTCATTACTTTATTCCTCGAAACTCAAGATTTGAATATCTTTTTATATTTTATGGCCGTTGGCTTTAACTGTATTTTACAAACTAACTCTGCTTATGGTTCTGTTTTAGGGTCTTTCCCCGACAGAAAACAAAGGACTTTAGACCCCGATGGCACAAACGCGTCGCATTAAACGCGTCATTGGGGCAAAAACCAATAATATTCGCTTTTGCACAGACCTTGCCAAACCCCCGGCTTATGTATCATGATAGATTTCAACATAGTACAGGGTGTTCATGGTCTGCAAGCTAAACATGATGACCCTAAAAAAATAGTTTTAGTGTGGTTTAATCTAGCGGGGTTAGCGTGGGACAAATTTTTAAAATGTCATCTTTTTTACCGGGTCGGTCTTGTACGGATAAAACCCGCAGCATCGTAAAAACGAGTGCTGTAAAAACATCTACCTTAAAGGCTAGAATTCCGTCGATAGCTCAAAAGGTTGCGCTCCCGTTTTTGTCGATGGCTTTAATGATGAGCCTTCATGGGGTGTTTGCCGGCAAAGCGTATGCGCAAGAAATAGAGTCCCTGACAGCTAAACAACTTGAGCGTGTTTTGGAAAATGCCGGTTTGAGCCCGAATATGCGCATTGATAGCAAAACAGGCGCGCCCGTTGCCATTGGTAAAGTCGGAGAATTTAATTTTGTCGTACGCTCGCTAAATTGCAGCGGTACACCCAAAGCTTGCAGTGAGTTTTTGTTCTTTGCAAATTTCCCCCTTGGCCGTGCTCTTTCAGTCAATGATATGCTCGCCGTTAATAATTATAATGAGAGTAATGTTTTTGGCCGGGCTTATGTCCTGCGCTCTTCCGGGGAAAGCGGAGAAGTGGGTATTGATTATGTGATCGAGCTGGGGGGCGGGGTTTCTATGGACCATATTGAGAGTAATCTCTCCCGTTGGGGCGATGTTGTTGCGGCCTTTATTCAAAGTATGGTCGCCTCTCCAGCCGCGAGCTAATCACTATCATTTCTATTGGATCTGTTAGCTGCGCTCGCTGTCGTCAGTATGGCTAGGCTCAGTCTTTCTCAACGCTGATTCGTAGTAGGGGTGCTGGTTTTTGATGCGTTTTTGACGAAAACCGACACCATTTCTATGCCCGATACTCTATTGCTGGCGACAATTCAGTAAAGCTCCATATTCGACTAGGAAAATCATACCCCACTGATCCCCTATTTAGGGTATTTTTGGTTCATTGGAGTTGTTTAAAAGCCACTAGCTATATGGTTTTTTTAGTACTGTCCAAATAATCAAAAATTGCACTTGAAAAAAATACCGAGGGTATGTTACGGAGTTTTAGACTCAGGGATAGGCTGGCTCAGGGAGAGGCGGGGGGATAAATATGGCAATGCAAGCTGCAAGGGTGGAAACCAAAGGTAACTATTCTCACAATGGGAAAAGTACCCAATTCAAGAAACGTGAGATTTCTGACAAAGCTGTCCGGGCGGGAAAACCCCGGAAGGATGCCACTGTTGATGCTAAGGGCGCAAACAATTTTGAATCGGGTATTACCCCGCTCAAATCTGCTGCACCCAAAAAGACTGGTTCAGAACTATCAAACCCGGATCAAAAGGCTAAAGCAAAATCGGCCCGGCGCGGCCGGAGTGAAGTTAAAAATCTACTCGACCCAGGGGAGATTTTGAGCGGTTCTATGATTGGCACAACGGAAGAACGCTGGCGCTGGTTTTCAAATAGACTGGACCGGGCTGGTTTCGAGAAATGCGGTTTTTTGATTAGCCAATCAGATATTGAGAGCCCGCTCGGTCATCCAGATAGCCGCCTTTATGGAGAGGTTGTCTCTCCCGATTATCTTACAACCGTAATGCAAAATCCCGAACTGCAGAGCCAGTCGCGGCCATATAGGCTGTTGAGGACAACGCGCAAACCGGTGACCTTTTTTGGGGATGATGCGTTTATACATGCAACACCAAAGGAACAAAAATTGGCCCATAGCGTCAATGCTGAATTTGGTATTGAGGCCTGGGCTTTGTTCCCGGTACATATGCCAGAAAAACAACGATTATTCGGCTTGGGGTGGTTTGATCTTCATGATCAGGAAAAGGCCAGACGGTTGTGGAGCGAAGAGTCGGGAGCTTTTTGTTTGGCGGCAACCTATTTTGTTGAATCGATATCAGCAAGCCCCGAGGAGAACGATGAGAAGGATGGTTCTACTCTTTCGCCCAGAGAGAGGGAATGTTTGCTTTGGGCCGGTGCGGGTAAAACCACCAGCGAGATCGCGGGGATACTCAATGTCGCTGACGGTACTGTCGAAGAGTATTTTAAACGCTCTGCGAAAAAACTGGGCGCGACAACCCGTGCGCAAGCTTGCGTAAAAGCGGTTCTGTCCGGATTGATAGCGCCTTAACCGATTGAGGGTAGGCTTGAAAGCGGTCATTCGTGTCCTCTGACCTGAGCACAAAGTTCAGCGTTCTTCTTTCTGAGATTTATGACTGGGCCATTAATCTGGTTTCGGATTCAGAACGGTATCCCCTTAGATGCGAAAGGTCCTGATGGTGAAATTTGGTTTTTAATTCTGGGAGGTGGCATCGGAGCTGGCGCAGCACGACTTGCGCATGACTTCATTCTCCGAAAATTTGGCCATTTTACTGCGATGGAAATAGATCGCAGCTGGTCAGGCCGATAAAGTAACTAAGTAGGGACTCCCAATTATATGCCCGATAAATATGAATATCGGTCCCATCTTTGATGTGCTTACAGTTTCTATTCCTTCGACGGGCGAAATTCGCCAAAAAATGATCGTTCACGAAATGGAAAACAATGTTCGTTCTGGGCCAATAATGGCCTTGGTTCGTCAAAGCGCCAAAAAACAGCTTTTGAGTGGGAAAGCCCCATTTCCGTGTATAGCTATCCCCACACTGATAATTTTATAAATTATTCAGAAAACCTTCCGTTTGTCCCTATCACTTCTTCAAAAACACATAAAAAGCGCCAGTGCCGCCATCGGATGGTTTGGCTGTTGCTACACGGATGATTTGGCTGCGCAAGGGTTCGCTTTCCACCCATTCGAGGAAACGGTTGCGCAATATACCGCGCGGTGAGTTGGCTGGGTCCATTGAAAAAGGGCTCGTATCTAATGTGTGGGTGCGCGGTGGGCCTTTGCCGGTAATCACCAGAACACAACGGGCTTTTTGGTGGCGCGCAAGGGTAATAAACTGCCCTAAACGTTGCTGCGCGGCTATTTGAGTGGAGCCGTGTAAATCCAGCACTGCCTCGATTTCAATCCGCCCCCGTCGGACATGTTTTTCGATTTTAGGATCGCCATCCTGTAAGACGCTTTTTATGTTTTGCTTCCGAAACAACTGTTTATTAGCTTGGGCTTTGGATATGGGTCCGGAGGGTTGAAGCGACCAGCTTGCGGGGTTAGCCGGATTACCGGTCTTTGTGCCTGAGGACTTTAAAGCCTTTAAAGGCTGTGAGGGCGAGCCCGTAAGAGGGGCGTGGCGGGCCCGCTTTTTGATGGTTTCCTTGCTGGAATTACTGTTTTCCGGGCTTTTTTCAAAATCTTTAGTGCCCTCTACGCTATTGGCTTGATAGGCGGTGACATCGCTTGTGACTTTTTGCCAAAGCTTTTCCTCAGCAACGCTAAGGGGTCTTGCATGCTTTGGTTTGACGCGCTTTTTCATAATGCGTCCGGTGACGATGCATCGTTCCAACGATTTGTAATTTCGTTGGGCAATAAAATTGTCATAGCGCCTTTAGAATTCATCTCACCGGCCATGCGCGCTGCAAACGCGCCGCGCCCCCAAAACACATCGCCGCGCACAGGCCCACGTATCGCGCCGCCTGTATCTTGTATAATCATCAGCCTGCGAATGTTTTTATTTCTATCGCTATCTTCAATGTCAATCCAGACCGGTGTGCCCATCGCATGATAGCGCCGGTCGGCGGCCAGACTGCGTAAAGGCGTAAGCTGGACGCCTTGCGCACTGAGGGGGCCGAGTATCGGATCAAGATTTTCCAATCGGCTAAAGAAAACAAAGGATGCATTTTTTTCGCGCAAAGCGCGCGCTTCTTCCGGCGATGCCTTTTTTAACCAGTCACGAATTGCTTGCAGTGACATATCTTCCAGAGAAATTTCGCCAGCTGCAATTAAGGGTTTGCCAATCGCTGTATAGGGATGACCATTTTGACCTGCATATCCAACCCGCATGCTCGGGCTCGTAGGAAATTCCAAAACGCCCGATCCTTGAATTTGTAAAAAGAACGCATCGTCTGGTGTTAACCAGGCAAGAGCTGATGCGCGGTTTCCAAGCCCCTGTTGATTTATTTGTGCCCTTGAGGGGTAGGGGTGCAACCGGCCATTTTTGATATAGCCCGCAAGGCGCACGCCGGCAAGCTCGTCTCGAAACTCGCCCAGATCAAGCTCTACAAGATCACTCGGGCGCGAGAGGAGAGGCGCCGAATTGGTTTGTGTACGCCTTTTTGTGGCTTTGATGACGGGTTCAAAATAACCGGTAAATGTGCCAATGTTCTCGTCACGGGGGAGGGGCGCATTTTTTTCTTGTTCACCATCGCCCAGATAGCGATTGTAAATTCGAATTGGGGTGAAATAGTTTTCAAAAAAAGTTTTTGCGGCAGTATTTTTTTGTTCAATACTGCTCGGGTTTGCCGTGTTGGTTACATCTTGTCCTGCCTCGCATGGGCGTTGCCAATCGAGGTTCAATCCGGCAAAAGAGGTTACGGGCTGGTCTTTATTTTTGGCTTGCGGGAGTGCATCTTCAAAAATAGCTTCAATAGGATTGGCTGCGCTCTCGGGCGCGCGCGATAGGATATGCGCGCAGGACCGCAAAAAAACATCCAGGCTTTCACCGTGGGCATCATTTTGCCAGCCATCCAGTTTATCAAAAGAAGTTCGTTGAAAATGGAAACCCGGCTCGCTGGGTTTGTCGCTATGCTGATCTTCTGTTAGAGTATCGGGGGATTTGGCGGTGTGAATATTGGGGATTACGATTACCGCGAACATGGCAAATGCGGCTAGCGATACACATAAAAAGATTTCTATGCGTTGTTGCCGTTTCGTGCTCTTGGCTTTTTCATCCTCCAAGGTTGCCATTTTATGCATCCTGAATAGTAAAGGGCCCGAAATGTAGAGAGGAAGCCGGGGCTATGCGCCCCCGGTTGCAACCAAAACCCAGTTAGGATCATCGCTACCGCGTTTGCGAGCGAACGTCCACCGGTCGCGCACAAGATCAACTCTATTCGGGTCGCCATCGATAATATTATCTTCTGCGTCCCGGGTAACACGAACCTGATTGGAGGTAAAATCGGTCACGGCGATAAGCTGATCGTCATTAATTTTCGCTTCGGAAAGTGTTGACGAATCAACGCCAATAAAGGTCAGTTCCTGTTTGTGATTATTGAGCTTGCGCTGTTCAATAGCGCCTTCAAAAGCGAGCCTTACATTATCACTAAGATAGGCGCGCACAGAGCTTATGTCATTGTCCGCAAATGCTTCGACAATCATCTCATAGGCGTATTTTGCTCCGTCAAGGAACGCTTTTTCATCGAAACTGTCATCAGCCCCAAGAAGGGTTTTTCCCGCTGCGCTGATTGCGCGAACAGGTTCTGGCGCAGGTTCGATATTGGTATTGCCCGAAGGGTGCAATTCCACCACATTATCTTCAGCGGCCTCAGATTTTCTTTTGGCGTTTTTGCTGGAATTGCCAGTCAGGGCATTGCGCAGGGTTTCAAAATCATCATTCCCCTCGCTATTGGTGCCCGGCCCATCGGAGCTGTCTCCCAAAACTGAAAACAGCTTGAAAATGAAAAAAGCGGCAAGGCCACCAAAAATGAGAATAACCGGGTCCATGAACTCTCTTACGCTTTCCTATTTAGAGACAATGTTTGGATTTCGCCCGAACATCTGTTTAGCTTACCATGCGTTGGCTTAACATTGGGTTTGCCAGTTTGCAAAATGATATCGCGTATACACTTTAGCGGTGCAGGATATTTTCCCAACATATCGCTTTAGGGGCTTATACTAGCACCAATGATGTTTATATATGATGTATTGTTGTGAAATCACCCCTTAAATACGGAAATTTGATCGATGTTTATCATTCTCTTGGTGTTATTTTTGGTCATGCCGTTGGCGGAAATCTATGTTTTGATCAAGGCAGCACAGGTTTTTGATGCGCTGCCGGTGATCGGCCTTTGTGTATTTACCGCCGTTCTCGGGGGCTTTTTACTAAGAATGCAAGGGTTGGCGGCCCTTAATAAAGCCCGCCAGAGCATGGGCGCAGGGCAGGTGCCAGTAGAATCAGCGGTTGATGGGGTTCTCTTATTGGTCAGTGCCCCTTTCTTGATGACACCCGGCTTTATCACTGACCTTATCGGGTTTTCGCTTCTTGTGCCCGCCATAAGGCGCATGATCGGGCGCTATGCTTTGCGCCGGTTAAAAAGTAAAATTCATGATGGAAGCGCCCATATTCATATTAATCGGCCAAGGTAAGTCACTTAAGCCTTATTAAAAAACCAACGGGTGGTTGCTCCTTGTCGGAGGGGCGTGTAAGTAGCCCACATCTTTAAATAGCGATTTACCTTTCCTCAGCCGATTGGGATAACGCTTCATAACTGATGGATTTTGAGACTATGTCTGATACGCCTGCGCCCGATATGCCAATGACTGGCGATGCAACGAATAATGCGGGGACACCTGTATTACGGGTTGTTGCCCAATATTTAAAAGACCTTTCTTTTGAAAACCCCAATGCACCAGGCATTTATGGCGAGATGACAGAGTCTCCTCAAATCGAAGTCAATGTCGATGTGAGTGCCCGTACTTTGGGTCAGGATCATTATGAAGTGGAATTATCCGTTTCGGCCAAGGCATCAGCGAAAGATAAGCCCGCTTTTGTGGTTGAGACGACTTATGCCGGTGTATTCTTATTGCAGGGCATTCCCCAGGAACATTTAGAGCCGGTAATGGTGGTCGAATGTCCAAGGCTTCTATTTCCATTTTTGCGTCAGATCATCGCCGATGCCACGCGCAATGGTAATTTCCCGCCCCTAATGCTCGAGCCAATCGACTTCTTGGCGATCTATGAGAGCCGCCGCGCTCAGGAAGCAGATCAGCAAAATGGTGAAGCGGCTCCGGCTGAGGGGTAAGGGACGTCCATTACCAGATTACGTTAGATGGGCGCGGGTTTTATAAATTCCGGCTAGCTTTTTTTTAATCCTCTCGATGATATTGTGCCCATGAGGTTTTATCCCTTTAAACAATTGTGCGAAAACGCCGCGCCTTACGTTAATACTGGCATATTGCCTTGGATAATGCCCCAAGGTAAAAGCCATCACAATTACAAGAACGGTAATTAGGCTATTCAGCCGAGTTTTTGAGGTTCATCATGAAAGACCCGCTTTACGGAAATAAGCTTGCCAGCGCGGTACTGACTGCAGTATTGTTGATTGTCGGTTTGCCGCTTCTGGCTGATAGTTTTTTCGGAGAAGGCCATCATGGCGGCGGTCATCACGGGGATGCACACGCCAATCCCTTTCCCCAATTTCCGGTGGAAATAGAAGTAGCGGGCGCTCCTGCGCCGGTAAAAGAGGTGTTTGATCTCGGCGCGGCAATGGCGCAAATGGAACCGGCTCAAGGAAAAAGAGCGGCCGAGATTTGTGCATCATGTCATACTTTCGAGAAAGGCGGGGTTCACCTACAGGGCCCTAATTTGTGGAATATTGTCGGGCGCCCCATCGGTAAAGCAGAAGGCTTTAATGCCTACTCTTCCGCGATGGCGGGTTTTGGCGGCGTTTGGACCTATGAAAATCTTGACGAGCTGATAAAAAATTCGAGCCAGTTTATGCCGGGCACGGCAATGGCCCAGAAAATTCGCAAAGATGGCAAGCGTGCGCAAATCCTTGTCTATCTTTCCTCGCTTTCTGATGATCCCGTCCCATTTCCTGCGCCGCTAGCTGCTGCGGTAGATGAACAATCTCTTGAAGATGCCGCCCATTCGCCATCGACACACGATGATGTTCCCCATGGGGATTCAGGTCATTAAAATAGGCAAGGACTAAGCCCGACACATGACCAGTTTTTCTCCCCGCGAAATTGTCTCCGAACTTGATCGATTTATCATTGGCCAGTCCGCCGCCAAACGCGCGGTTGCGGTTGCTTTGCGAAATCGCTGGCGTCGCCGACAGGTTGAGGGGGCGATGCGCGACGAGATCACCCCGAAAAATATTTTAATGATCGGCCCAACCGGGGTCGGGAAAACAGAAATTTCCCGCCGCCTTGCCAAGCTTGCCGGTTCCCCCTTCTTAAAGGTTGAAGCAACAAAATTCACCGAGGTTGGCTATGTTGGCCGGGATGTGGATTCGATTGTGCGTGATTTGATGGAAATTGCCATCGGTTTGACACGCGACAAACGCCGCGAGGAAGTGCGCACCAGAGCCCATAAGGCTGCCGAAGACCGCGTGCTTAATGCGCTTGTTGGTGAACATGCTGGCGAGGCAACCCGGGATAAGTTTCGTAAACAATTGCGCGCCAATGAGCTTGATGAAACCGAAATTGAACTGGAGCTTAAAGAAGGCCCCGCTTCAATGCCGAGTTTTGATATTCCCGGAATGCCCGGTGCGCAAATGGGCATGATTAATTTAAGCGATATTCTTGGCAAAGGTTTTGGCGGGCCGGTAAAGAAAAAAACCATCAAGGTCAAAGATGCCTATGAGCCGTTAATTGCCGAGGAATCTGATAATCTTCTCGATGATGATAGTCTCACCCGCGAAGCGCTGGAACTTGTTGAAAATGATGGCATTGTTTTTCTCGACGAGATCGACAAAATCGCCCGTAATGCCGATCGCGGTGGGGGCAGCGCTGATGTCTCGCGCGAGGGTGTGCAGCGCGATCTCCTGCCACTGATCGAAGGGGCAACGGTTGCCACCAAATATGGCCCCATCAAAACCGACCATATTCTGTTTATAGCCTCGGGCGCGTTTCATCTCTCAAAACCATCGGATTTACTCCCTGAACTGCAAGGGCGTTTGCCAATTCGTGTCGAATTGGAGGCCTTAAGCCGCGATGATATGAGACGCATACTGACCGAAACAGAGGCGAGTTTACTAAAACAATATGAAGCCCTGATGGGTACAGAAGGGTTAAAACTCAGCTTTAGCGAAGATGCGATTGATGCGATTGCCGATGCAGCAACATCCGTTAACGCAACCATAGAAAATATCGGCGCGAGACGGTTGGCAACGATCATGGAAAAAGTTCTCGAAGAAGTTTCTTTCGACGCTGCTGATCGCAATGGTCAGGATATGGTGATTGATGCGGCTTATGTGGAGACCCGCCTCGGCGATATTACCCGCGATGCAGATCTGTCTAAATTTGTTCTTTAGAACTGTCAGATTTGACCGTCGCCCGCTTGAGCACAAGACCCCTAATATCATTTCCGTTTTTGCGGGCATAAAAAATAGGGCCGAAAACTAGGCCCTATTTAAGGTTAGAAAATATTCAGGGTAAGCCCAAAAAAGATGGACCCACCCTGATGCTTTCTAGATTATTTTCTATAATCAAGGGGCGGTTCGCGGTCGCCCAGTAGGGATTTATATTTATAATCCTTGCCGCGAGACTCTTCAAATTCAAGGCGTGCACGCTTGCGCAGGTCTGGATTTGTATAAAGCTCGAGGGCTGCAAGGGTTAAGGTTTTTGCTGCAACTTGCGCCCCTTTATAGCCAATTGACATACCGCTTGCCGCAGAAGATTGCCATGTATGCGCCGATGTACCCGGCACCCAGGTGGCTGTTCGCAGGCCAACCGTCGGGGTTGCTATGGAGACATCCCCCACATCTGTTGATCCGTATCCCAATGAACGATTATAGGGCTGTATCGTTTGTTCACTGCCAAGGGCGTGAGCCGGGCGATCAAAACTGGCATGGATTGTTTTGGCAAATTTTGCTTCAGCGGCACTATATTTTACGCCGCCCACTTGCCGTAATTTCTCGTCCATCATTTTTGCGAGATTTTCATTGACTAAAAGCGGGTTATTGCCGTGAATAATTTCCCAATCGACTTGTGTGCCTGTGCCAAGGGCCGCGCCGCTTGCGGCGTCTTCTACGCGCTCCCAAATATCTTCAACGCCTTGCGCTTCTGGATGACGGACATAATAAAAGACTTCTGCAAAATCGGGTACAACATTGGGCGCTGTGCCCCCTTCCGTGATTACATAATGGATGCGTGTTTGCTGCGGGACATGCTCGCGCATCAAATTCACCATCATATTAAATGCTTCGACCCCATCGAGTGCAGAGCGGGCCCGCTCCGGTGCCCCTGCTGCATGGGCCGATACACCTCTAAATCTGAATTTAGCGGACCGGTTTGCAAGGGTGGTGCGCGCCGCTGCCGAGTTTTCATCGTCCGCATGCCAATGAAGTGAAAAATCCACATCGTTAAACAATCCTTCGCGCACCATATAAACTTTACCGCTGCCCCCCTCTTCGGCGGGTGTGCCATATAACCGGACGCGCCCCGGCGTGCCGGTTTCTTCCAGCCATTCCTTGATCCCTATGGCCGCGCTCACTGAGCCGGCGGCAAATAAATTATGGCCACAGGCATGAGCTGAATGTTTGCCCTCGATGGGCGTGCGTGTTGCGACCGCGTCTTGATTAATACCGGGCAGGGCATCGAACTCGGCTAATATTGCGATCACCGGACCGCCTTTGCCATATTCGGCAACAAATGCGGTGGGAATTTCCGCAACGCCGGATTTTATAGAAAAGCCTTCCGCCTTTAATGTCTCTTTTAATAAGCCGCTTGATTTTTCCTCTTGATAGCCAACTTCAGACCATTCCCAAATTTTGCGGGCAATGGTAGCGGTTTGATCATAACGCCCGTCAATTTTGGCCAAAATGGCCTCTTGCCCGGACTGGCTGGCTGATTGCGCTAAAGCATCAGATGACAATGAGGATATGCACATCATAAACGGTGCAATTGTTGCGGCACATAAGAGGCGTTTGTTCATGGTCTTCCCTTTCAAAAATCTAGACAATAAGTAACGCCAGCATTATCGGCCAGTCAAGCAGGCGATGTATTGGCCGCGTTATTAACGAATGTCGAAAATTCTTTGATCTTTTGAAGTGGCGCGCGCAATTGAAAACTAGTTTTTCGGTGCTTTCATTTTTACACTGAATTTATCATTATATTTGCCCTGGGCATTTTCATAATGGGTTTTGATCCAGTTAAAATCATCTTCATAATTTCCACTTGGATGCAAGCATCCGCTAAGACGCACAGTTTTGTTTCCATAGTCGAGAATGCTCAACACAATGGGTACATCAGCGCCGTGGGCTATGTGGTAAAACCCGCTTTTCCAACCATCGCCTTGACCGCGTGTTCCCTCCGGGGGAATAAGTAAAATGAAATCATCCTGACTGTTAAAAGCCTCACGCATTTGTGAGACCACATCATGGCTGGCAGAGCGATCAACCGGAACGCAGCCGAGCCATTTCACAAGGCCGCCAAAAGGTCCGGTGGTGAGTGATTTTTTGCCAATCCAGCGCAGCTTGACCTGAAAATATCCAGTTGCAGCAAGCATGTGCAAGCCATCCCAGTTGGAGGTGTGGGGGGCAGCGACTAATACGGATTTATAGCCGCCATGGTCTCTGATTGGCCAATCGCCCTTTACTTCCCAACCCCAGAATTTGAGCCAGCCAGCGCAAATATAATGGACGATTTTATCGATAAAATTGCCGCCCGGGCGGGGCTTAGCGCTGTTTTGATCAAAATGGACCCGCAAAGGGGCGTTTTCTTTCATAATGGTAAAACCAGACGATTTTTAAGTGGTGGTATGGTTTGACCTGAATTTAACCGTTTGAATAGCCCCCGAAGGGGCAAAATAGGCGGAATATCGCGAAGAAAGCGCTGATTGGCCCAAATTCTACGGGTAACGGGCTCGTTTAGGCCCGCTCCCTTGGAAATGCATATAAAGATGCTCTTTTGGGGTTCATGAATGAGAGTGGTATTTAGGCAACAAAATTCCCCAGATTATGCCCTTTCATATTTGTTACCGGCGGGTTAATCTTAAGTGTTAAATCTGGGAAAGTGGGACATTATCCATGGCAGACGGTAGTGACTTAAAAGCATATTCGAAGAGTGGTGATGGGAAGTCGCAATATGCGGCTGGTAGCGCCGCGCCTGGACGGAAGAAGAAAAAATCCGACAAGCGCCCTGCTAAAATTGCCTTTTCTGGCGAAGAGTATGGATTTGGCTATCAGGCTTTAACACAGTTTTCCAATGAAACCCGGCGGCGTGTAAAAAATGGTCGCTCCGGTGTTTATGATGGCGGTGCGAGAGCCGCAAAAAATGCAAAACTTGATCAGGATACGCAGCAACTTGCGCAGTTTGATGATTTCAATTTTGCTGAAGCGCCAAGACAACAGGCGGTGCGTACAAAAGAACAAGCCTTGATGGCGGTTAAAAGTGGTACTGCAGATTATGCGCTGGTACCATTTTATAATCCGTATGCAGGGTATGATTTTGAAACTCTTCGCGCATTAAATACATTAACCGGAATGATGGCGGTTGAACAATATGTCGCCTCCGACAGTATGTGTTTGGCAGTACATGAAAGTCAGGTTCTGGAACTGGCACAATCTTCCCATCCGGGGTCTTCCTTTTCCTCATTGATGCGCCATACCCGCCGTCAGGGAAATCTGGGGGATGCGGATAGTTTTAAAAACGATCATTCAACCTATGCCAGCGCGCCATCTGGTGCCGGTATCAGGCCCAATGCGGCAGAACAAGCTTTGCTGCGCGATCGTATCGATATGATTTTTGCGGGCCCTGAAGCAGCGCGTCGTTGTAAATCAAGCCTTGATGGTTTTCGCTCTATTGGCGTCGATATCGTGGAGACGCCCCGGGTTGTTGAGCCGCACCGCGAACTTGCAAAACGTGCGCGTTCATCACTCACCAGTGGCCGTCAGGTAAATACATTCTTTGATCCGCGCTCGGGTGATTCCCATTTTGTAAATTCAATGGGCAGTGATGCGCATCATGAAACCCGTCTCTATGGTGTTTTGATCCCCTCAGCGGTTGCTGATCGCTCTCCTGAATATATCATAATCGATGAAGATGTTGATGATAGCGCAGAAGAAAAGTCACGGTTTTTTGTCGTTCACAAAAACCCTGATCATTCCTTGTTTGAAGATGCCTATCGTACAACAGACGCCAAGACGCGCTATTGGGAAAAACGCATAAAGCATATTGCAAGGCGGGCCCAGGATGATGTCCATGTTTTGGGGGATGAGAAAAACAAAATCAAAGGCGTTCGGGTGATGTTGCGTTTCTTGCGCGGTAAGCACGCGGCAAGTGTCGGTGATGTTGAGAACTATCTGCGCAATTACGGTGTGCCTTTTAATATTGTGCGTGTCGATGAGGATAGTGGGGGTACCGAACCTGCCCCTGTGGTTATGGATATAGAATTTTCCTTTGCTGATGGTGACTTTGGTTATTATCCGTTCAGCAGGCGCTTTCGTGGTTCCGTCGTTAACGGTGCATTGAAGAAAGCTTTTGCGCGTTGGAAAAATCGCGGCGTGCTCGTGCTTGCGGCGATGCCATTTGATGAGCCACAATTGCCGCGCCACGAACAACGTCGTTGGTGGAAAGAAGCATTTATTGCCCAGCAAAAAGACTTTACCGAGACGATGTTTATTCGCTTCTCGCGTATCCTGTTTAAATATATGCTTCCGATTGGCGTAGTTGCTATGTTGCTCTGGGTTTTAGCGAAACAATTTATCCTCTAGTTCAGGGTTCATTACCGGTCCTTTTTGATTTTCAGTCATGTCGATTCTTCGCATGACTGAAAATTTGTGTCCTCAGCGGTTTTTTACCTTACCAGATTTGTAAATTTCGATTTTGGGGAATTACTCATGATACGCATCATTGCAGCAATTTTTATAGGTTTACTGGCCGGTGTTGTGACCGTCAGTATTTTTGAAGGGCTTGGCCATTTGATCTGGCCGGCCCCGCCCGGCAATTTAAAAGATCCTGAATATTTAAAATCGATCATGCATACTATTCCTTTGCAGGCGAAATATGCGGTGTTGTTTTCGTGGGGTCTTGGTATTTTTGTTGGCGGGGTGGTTGCCCGGCTTATCTCAAATCGGGCCCCCTATGCTGCGCTTATTGTGGCTCTTGGTATGTTTGCGGCAGCGATGGTGACCATGATTGCTATACCGCATCCTCAGTGGATGGTCTGGAATGCGATTGCGATCAGTATCATTGCGCTGTTACTTGCCAACCGGGTGACGCGCCGCTAAACCTGCGATAAGCCCCATGTCAAACGGGAGTCGCTTTTTTGTGGCGTCGTCCATCAATTCCAGAAATTTTTGATTATCCTATGGAAAAACTAGTTTTTGAAGCTGTTTCACAAATGATTCAGTTGGCAGTCGCCCCGGCTTTTTTATTGGTGGCGGTTGGCTCATTCCTCAGTGTTGGCACAATGCGATTGGGCAGGGTGGTTGATCGCGCACGGGTATTGGAGGTTTATGTTGGCGACCGTCATGACGAAAAAAATGAAGCCAGCTATCGCGATGAATTGAAAGCCTTGGAAGGGCGCATGCGCGCGATCAATATGTCAATTATGTTCGTCACATTTGCTGCGCTTATAATTTGCTGCATCATTGCGGTCTTGTTTGTGAGCGCATTGCTATCCGTAAATTCCGCCATCCCCCTTACAGTGATGTTTGTTGTGACCACGATTTTGTTGATAATCGGGTTTATCTTTTTTCTCAAAGAGATTTTTATCGCCACAAAAACAATCAGAGTGCATACTGAATATTTTGAAGAATAAATATAGTGTTGGAGCAATTCATCGAAATTGCACCATAGGCTCGTAATAGGCGGAATAAATAAACCTGATTGCACAAGCGGGGCTATCGGGTCTTAATGACTGTCCCCAAAAATTCCGGTACGCACAGAATAATCAACCGCCAATTGATAATCCGGGTCATCATTACTGTCGATCATAAGTTGCCCAGCGCGATTTAGCAGGGTGTGGCAATCATTGGATAAATGGCGCAGGCGCAGTTTTTTGCCTTGCGCTTCATATTTGGCGGCGAGGTCTTCAATCGCCTGCAAGGCCGATTGGTCAACAACGCGCGAGCGCATAAAATCGATGATAACAATATCGGGATCATTTACCGGATCAAATAAGTTCGCAAATCCATCCGTCGAGCCAAAAAACAAAACGCCATCCAGCACATAGGTTTTAGCGCCGGGCTCGCTAATACTGTCGCGCGAATGAATATGGATGCGCGAGGCATTATTCCAGGCAAAGGCAAGAGCAGAAACGATAACGCCAACAATAACCGCAGTGGCTAGGTCATATTTTACCGTTACCGCTGTGACCAGAATAATCACAAAGGCGTCGGTGAGCGGAATTTTTCGCATAATCATCAGACTGCGCCATGCGAAGGTGCCAATCACCACCATGAACATCACCCCGACAAGAGCGGCCAGCGGTATTTGTTCAATCAAGGGTGAGGCAACCAGAATAAACAGCAATAGGAAGATAGCGGCTATGGTGGCCGAGAGCCTTGTGCGCCCGCCGGATTTTACATTGATCATGGATTGACCAATCATGGCGCAACCGCCCATGCCGCCAAACAGACCTGTGACAATATTGGCTGTCCCTTGTGCCACACATTCTTGCGATGCGCCGCCCCGCTTACCGGTCATTTCCCCAACCAGATTGAGGGTCAGCAAGCTTTCAATCAGGCCAATGGCCGCAAGAATAAAGGCATAGGGGAAGATGATTTTCAACGTTTCAAAATTGACCGGAACCGCAGGCAGATGAAATGCGGGAAGGCCCCCCTCAATGCTGGCAAGGTCGCCAACGCGCGGAACATTCAAGCCCAGGGCGATGACAATGACGGCGACAATCGCAATCCCTGCAAGAGGCGCGGGGACCGACTTGGTGATTTTCGGTGTTAGCCAGATAATTGCCATGGTCAGAATGGTGAGGCCGATCATCAGCGCAAGCTCGCTGCCGTGCATCCATGTGCCCGCAGCAAGGCCGTGACCGCCGCCACTTTCCGCGCTACCGGGCACTTGAAACTGGCCCAGTTGAGCAAGGAAAATGACAATCGCCAATCCGTTGACAAAGCCCAGCATCACCGGATGGGGCACGAGGCGGATAAATTTCCCTAAACGGAATATGCCTGCAAGAAGTTGTAGCGCGCCCATCAACAGGACGGTCGCGAAAAGATATTCAACACTGTGGCTAGCGACGAGAGCAACCATAACAACCGCCAGCGCACCCGTTGCACCGGAGATCATGCCCGGCCTGCCGCCAATCAGCGCGGTGATAAGGCCTACCAGAAAAGCGGCATATAAACCGACCAGCGGATGGACACCTGCAACAAATGCGAAAGCCACCGCCTCTGGCACAAGCGCAAGGGCAACGGTAAGCCCGGCCAGTAACTCGGTTCTGATCACTTTGGGGGTGAAGTGGGAGAGGCTGTCTGCGCCGGTCATATCGGCAATGGTCATGCGTTCTGCAAATGCAGCAAATATTGAGTTCACCATGGTATGACCTTTGTTGGAAAAATAGTGTGGTGCGTTGGAAGGGCTCCTCATATAGAAATCATTGTGCAATGCAATAAAAATAAGGGAATAGTTTTATGGTGATGGGGGGATTGGCCATCAAAATTTGTGGCCATCAAGCCAGCTTATTGGCGATAGGTAGGAGGGGTATGCAGATAGGCCAAGCCCGGGGCTATTTCTGCCCTGCTTTAACGCTCTTGACTTAGTGCTTTTGTCTTTGTGCTAGTGCCCTAGTTCTCTGGCCCACTATCGCTTAGTTGAGAAACCATATCACTGGCAAAGCGGGCAACATCAAAGCGTGCGCCGCCATTATCATCAAAGCCACGCCGAATAATCAGCAATTGTTTTGAGGGTATAATAACGAGCGATTGCCCGCGATTGCCAAGGGCTGCGTAACTATCTTCGGGAAGATTTTCAAAACCCCCTAACAGCCAGAATTGTGCGCCATAGCCAAAACGTTTTGATCCGTCCGCCCTATCGGGTGGCTGGGAAGGGGCCGGGGTCTGCACGTAGTCCGCCCACCATTCGGGAAAAATACGTTCCTCGTTTTTGCCATAGGGCCAGATACCATTATTGAGATAAAGAAGGCCAAGACGCCCCAGATCGCGCGCGGTTGTATAAACCTGACTGGAGAGAATGAAGTCCCCGTTCCAGTCTGTCTCAGGATAGGTGTGATTCATACCGATTTTGCCGAGGAGCGCTTCAAAAGGATAGGCATTAAAGGCGGCGGGGGAATTTCCTTCCTCCGAAATTTTTTCGCGTAAGGCCCGCATGGCGAGCATGGTATCATTATTTGCGTAATACCAGCGACTTCCCGGCGCGACGATTAACCGGCGCGTGGCGGCATGATCAATCACCCGGCCACCACCAAAATAAATATCATCGGTGCGGTTTCCCCGGGGGCCATTATCAAGGCCGCTCGCCATGTGGAGAAGATTTTCCAGTGTAATATCCCCGCGCGGATCATTTGCAGATGACCACTGGTTCAATAGATTACTATCTTTAAGGGTGATTTTTTCGTCATAGATGGCCGCGCCAAGGATTGTTGCTGCAATGGATTTGGCAACTGACCAGGTGCGTTGGGGTGTGTGTTTATCAAAACCGTCGCGATATTTCTCGCCAATGATTTTACCATCCTTGATAACGAGTACAGCAGTTGTTTCGGTACCCTCGCCATAGGTTTTGCGATCGAAAGCGCGCGCCACTTGTTTTTTAAAGGCACGCCCCTTTCGGGTATTCATAAACAGGCGCCCCTTAACTTTGTCCCCTTGCGGCCAGAATGTCCGTTTTTGACGTGCTAGATTGTTTTTGTCGCTAATCCCTTTTGTACCCTCTAAAGATTTTGCGTCTAATCCTGCGGGAAGTTGTTTGCACCCTAGTCTGTCATTGGCGATTGCTATTCTCGGTGGAAAATTTTCACTATAGCGTACACTGATAGTTTTATTGCCTTCATCAATTTCCGCAGCGGGTAATTGCGCCAGTGCTGCGCGATAGCCCGGATAGATCCGATGCAATTCATCTCCATTGATCTGCTCAATCGTGCGGCCAGAGAGAAAATAGGAAGAGCACGTAAAGGTCGCCTTATAGCCAGCTGCCAGCGATAAAAGCACTGGATCGGTGATTTCCTCTTTTGGGTTCTCCTGAGCGAGAATGTTTGGGCTTGTGGCCCCATACGCCAGCGCGAATAAACATGTTAGGGTGCGTAAAATATTGTTTTTTTTCATCATCAGCCTTAAAATTTTTCAATTCCTTGGTACCTTAATCGGCATTTACGCTTTTGTCCAAAAGACCCTGCAATATGCTGGAAGCCCTTGATACAGGCGTGCGTTGGCAAAATTGATAAATCATGCCGGATTTTTGGGGAAAAATTGCCATATCATTGTCGGTATTGCCCAATAGTCTTGTCCCATAGACGAATAGCTGTACTAGTTTATATTGGTATAGAGTTGTGTAGAAAAACGACGAAAGATCAGGACAATGGGCCGTTTTATTCAAGAGATCAGCAACAGTGTCTCACCACCGGGCAAGAGGGGCAAGAGCAGAAAAAACCCGCACATTAAGCCTGCGCCCAGAGCCGGTATTTACGGCGTCTTTTTTTCGATTTTCTGTCTGGTCCTATGCAACGGATTGACGATATCAAACGCTCAAGCTCAAGAACAAAGCTTTGACACTTGGTTGAAGAGTTTCCGCGCCGAGGCAAATGCGGCCGGTATTCGCAATGATGTTCTCGATCTTGCTTTTGCAAATATTTCGCCGCAACCGCGCGTTTATGAATTGCTCGATAATCAGCCGGAATTTGCCCGGGGCATATGGGATTATCTCGATAGCGCCGTTTCCGAGACGCGGGTTGCCAATGGCCGCGAAAAATTCCGGACCCATAGAGCCCAGCTCGATGCGATCGGCAAAGCATATGGCGTGGACCCGCAAGTCATTACCGCAATTTGGGGGCTTGAGACCGCGTACGGCGCAGTGATGGGCGGTTTTGATACCATACGGGTTCTCGCAAGTCTGGCTCATAAAGGGCGGCGCAAAAGTTTTGCAAAACAACAATTAATAGGTGCCCTGAATATATTGCAAAATGGATATGCGACCCGTGAAAATCTGCAAGGGTCATGGGCGGGCGCTATGGGCCATACGCAGTTCATACCGACAACTTATCTCTCTCACGCGGTTGATCATGACGGCGATGGTCGGCGCGATATCTGGAATAATTTATCAGATGTATTTGCCTCCACCGCTAACTATTTGGCCGCCTCTGGCTATCGTTATAATGGACCGGCAGCTGTGGAAGTGGTTTTGCCGGACGGGTTTGATTATACCCTAACCAATAGCCGTGAGAAGGCACTGGTTGAATGGGCAGCCTCTGGAATTGCTGCTGCGGGGAGCGCGCCGCTGATCGGAAATTACGATCCAAATTTGCGCGGTAAAATTATTGTTCCCGCCGGGGCAAATGGTCCGGCTTTCATGGTGTTTGATAATTTTGAGGCCATCTTGAAATATAATCGCGCGACGTCCTATGCGCTGGCGGTGAGTTTATTATCGCAAAAAATAAAAGGGAATGGCGGCACAGTCATTCAAAAATGGCCTCGCGATGATAAGCCATTGTCGCGCACCCAGCGTAAACAATTACAAGCGCTGTTACGTGATAAGGGTTTTAACCCCGGACCGGTCGATGGAATAATAGGCCGAGGAACGCGAAAAGCATTGAGGCAATGGCAAGCCAGTGTTGGGCTAGCGGCTGATGGGTATGCATCCTTGAGCGTGCTGCAACGCTTATTGGGTAGCTGACAAACCATCACAACCTTTTTCGGGAGCGTGTTTATGGAGCGGCAGTCATATTCAAGGCCATCGAAGATTGCAAAAACGAATAGTAAAGGCGCTGGCGCAACGCCGCGCACTCGCCCGGATGGATCGCCTATTGACAATGACCGGGTGGAAATTGGTCCGACGCCAAAAGCTTTTGCTGAACTGATACAACGCGGCATTGAACTCCCCGACTTAACCAAAATGCGCGAGGCGCGTCTGGCGCGTCTTGTTAAACAAATACAAAAGCGCGACCTTGACGGTGTCCTGCTTTTTGACCCGCTTAATATTCGCTACGCCACTGATAGTACCAATATGCAATTGTGGACGGCCCATGATTTTACCCGCGCCTGTTTTGTCTCGGCTGAAGGGTATATAGTTTTGTGGGATTTTGTCAGGTGTGAGCATTTAACAGAGCATTTACCCCTTATCAATGAGCGCCGAAGCGGCGCGGCGAATTTGTATTTTTGCTATGGGGATAAGGAATTTGATCAGGCAAAAATCGTCGCGGGTGAATTCTTCGATGTTATTGTGAGCCATTGTGCAGATAAAAAATCGATCCGTGTGGGTGTCGATAAAATGGAGTTTAGCGTTGCGTTTGCGCTACGCGATCTGGGGGTTGATTTACATAGCGGTATGGCCGTGCTGGAACATGCCCGTTTGATAAAAACTGTAGACGAGATCAAGGCAATGCGGTGCGCGATCACGGCATGTGAAATTTCTGTTGGTGAAATGCAAGATGCGCTGGCCCCGGGCATTACAGAGGTCGAGCTTTGGTCTCATCTGCATGCAGCAAATATTGCACGCGGCGGTGAATGGATCGAAGCCAGATTACTGGCCTCCGGGCCGCGCACAAATCCATGGATGCAAGAGGCGGGACCGCGCAAGATTGCGGCGGGTGATTTAGTGGGGTTCGATACCGATTTGATCGGGCTATACGGGATGTGTTGCGATATGTCTCGCACATGGCTTTGCGGTGATGTAGCGGCTAGCGAGGAACAAAAAACACTTTACCAGATCGCCTATGACCATATCCATGAAAATATCGAGCTCTTCAAACCCGGCACGAGTTTCCGTGAACTGACTTTTGGCGGCCATCAATTACCCCAAGCCTGTAAAGCCCAGCGTTATTGCGTGAAAATGCACGGCGTTGGTTTATGTGATGAATTCCCGGCAATCTATTATCCGGAAGATTATATTGAAGGGGCTTTTGACTATAATCTTGAGCCGGGCATGATATTTAGCGTCGAGGCCTATATAGGAAAAGTCGGGGGACGTGACGGGGTCAAGCTGGAGGATCAGGTTTTGGTTACGGATGATGGATATGAAAAACTGACCCACTATCCCCATGATGAAAAATTGATGGGGTAAAAAAAGCGGGATCAAGCCACCAGCGAATGGAATTTTATGGCCTTTTGCACCTCTATTTGTCGCGGAGGCAATGGGCGGTTTTTCTTTTCCCGTGGTGTGTCGGTGAGCGTTTACACGGCTTGAATGCTCACTTACAAATGATCTTCTAAGGTCACCATTGTCAGGAAAACGCTTCATGAGCAAATCATCCTATCTCAAACCAGCCACGATCGCGCTTCACACCGGATATGAGCCCGAGAGTGATTTCGGGTCGCGCGCTGTGCCGATCTATCAAACAACCTCCTATCAATTTGAAAATGCCTCCCGCGCGGCGAGCATGTATAATCTCGAGCAGGGCGGGCATATTTATTCGCGCATTTCCAACCCAACGGTAGGGGTTCTCGAGCAGAGGCTCGCAGCCCTTGAAGGGGGCAGCGGCGCTGTGTGTACGGCATCGGGCATGTCGGCCTTGTTTGCGATTTTTATAACCCTTTGTTCTTCGGGGGATCATATTGTTGCCAGTGAACAATTATATGGATCAACCGGAACCCTGCTTGGCCACACGCTAAAGCGTTTGGGGATTGCTTGCGATTTTGTCCATATCAATGACCCTGATGCGATCAAGGCGGCGATTAAACCCAATACCAAATTGGTATTTTGCGAATCCATTTCTAATCCCGGTATGCAGGTTGCCAATCTGCCAATGATCGGAAAAATTGCCAATGAGAACGGGCTTCCATTGGTGGTGGATGCAACATTTGCAACGCCGGTGCTCCATAGGCCATTTGATCATGGTGCCAATATTATTATGCACTCAATCACCAAATGGATTGGCGGTCATGGAACGGCAATTGGCGGGGTGATTATTGATGGTGGTAATTTTGATTGGGGTGCGAGCGGGCGTTTTCCTGAATTGACCGAGCCTTATGCGCCTTATCATGGGTTGCGCTTTTGGGAGGAATATGGACCGGCAGCCTTTATTATGAAGGTGCGCGCTGAGTCCATGTGTGATCTGGGGGCTGCTCTCTCGCCGCAAAATGCGTTTTTGATATTACAAGGTGTCGAGACTTTGGAGCTGCGCATGGAAAAACATGTGCGCAATGCAAGAGGGCTTCGCGACTGGCTCCTTGGACAGGAAAATGTCAAATGGGTGCGCCATCCCGAACTTGATGCAGAAGATTTTGTGGGAGAGTTGTTTCCCAAGGGTGCCGGAGCGATGGTTTGTTTTGGTGTTGAGGGAGGGCGCGAAGGCGGCGTTGCATTTATTCAAAATGTCCAGATTGCAACCCACCTGGCCAATGTTGGCGATAGTCGCACACTGGTATTGCATCCGGGAAGCACCACCCATTTCCGTCTTGATAAAGAGGCATTGGCCGCAGCGCAAATTACAGAAGACATGATCCGTGTCTCCATCGGGCTGGAGGATCTGGACGATATTAAGTCCGATTTTGCCAAGGGGATTAAAGCGGCGAGCAGGGTGGCGCGATAATGGAAATTACTTTGAATACGAATAAAGTCCATATCTCTACCGGTGGTAAAGCGTTTGATCCTGCGCTGCCAACGGTTTTGTTTCTTCACGGTAGCGGCGGCGATCATCGTACCTTCGCAGAACAAACCCGCTGGTTTGCCTATCATGGCTTTAGTGTTCTGGCCCCTGATTTTCCGGGACACTCCCTGTCGGGGGGTGAGGCGCTAAAATCGATTGAGGAAACCGGCCCTTGGCTGCGCGATTTGCTCGAAGAAGTTGGCGTGAAAAAGGCCCATCTTGCGGGGCATTCACAAGGAAGCTTAAGCGCTTTTGAACTTGCCCGCATTGCTCCCGGCACCGTTAAATCTTTGACAGTAATCGCAAGCGCGGCGGCCATTCCCGTTAATCAGGCTTTGATTGATACCGCTCTTAAATCGAGCGATAAGGCCGCGCAGATGATGTGTAATTGGGGCTTTGGCCCCGGTGCCCATATGGGCCAGAGCGCAGTTCCCGGGATGCAGCCAATCGCGATTAGCCGCTCGATCATGTCGCGCAATCCGCTGGCAGTCGATTTACAGGCGTGTGCGGATTATAATGCCGGCGGAGATATTACCGAGGGTCTTGATATTCCCGCGCTTTGTATTCTTGCCAGCGAAGATAAAATGACCCCGCTCAAAGCCGGAAAAGCGTTGGCAAGCTCTTTAAAAGCCAAGACCGTGATTGTTGAAAATTATGGCCATATGCTCCCCCTTGAGGCACCAAAGCAAACCTTGTCAGCGATGGCTGATTTTATTCAATCACATGAAACTAAAGGGTGAACCGATCAATGTCATTTAAACAAGTAGCCGTTATTGGTGCTGGTACAATGGGCGCAGGCATCGCCGGACAAGTCGCCAATGCCGGCATTGAAGTTTTGTTGATTGATTTGGCCATCGAGGGAGACAACCCCAATGCGCTGGCGCAAAAAGGCCTTGATCGCATATCAAATCCGGCTGCGCCGGGATTAATTAGTGATGATGCGAAAGCAAAAATTACTGTTGGCAATATACGCGATGATTTTGACAAGCTTGCACAGTGTGACTGGATTGCGGAAGCGATTTTAGAGCGCCTCGATCTTAAAAAGGATTTATATAAACGCCTTGAAAGCGTGTGTAAGCCTGATGCAATCATTACCTCCAACACCTCGACAATCCCGATCAAGTTTCTTGTAGAGGATATGGATTTGGCTTTTCGCAAGCGATTTGCGATTACCCATTTTTTTAATC
The DNA here is from genome assembly GCA_964392325.1 of uncultured Caulobacterales bacterium. Classification (GTDB taxonomy): domain Bacteria; phylum Pseudomonadota; class Alphaproteobacteria; order Caulobacterales; family Parvularculaceae; genus CALLPQ01. The sequence goes on along the minus strand of CAYMPJ010000001.1, from coordinate 77,083 downwards.
CGGTTCGTTTTATGCCCTTACTGGAACTGGTAAGCGGCGAGGATACTGACCGGGAAATAATGAATTTGTTGCATCGCTTTTGTGACGAGCAATTGGGCAAGGGCGTGGTGCCTTGTCTCGATACGCCGGGCTTTCTTGGTAACCGGGTCGGTTGTTATGCAATTCAAACCGCTCTGCATACGGCATTTAAAATGAATTTAGCACCGCAAGAAGCTGATGCTATTTTTGGTCGTCCCATGGGTATTCCAAAAACCGGCGTGTTTGGTCTTTATGATTTAATCGGCATAGATTTGATGAGCGATGTGGCTCAAAGTCTTGTCTCGATATTACCGCCCGCAGATGCCTTTCATCTTGAGGGCGATAAAATCCCGCTTATGACCCGGATGATAGAAGACGGTTTACGGGGTCAGAAAGCAGGGGCGGGTTTTTACCGAACCCATGAGGGCGAAAAGCAGGTTATGGATTTGACCAGCGGGACTTATCAACCCTTGTCCGCGCCTGCAATCGAAATTGCGCAAAGGGCGGAATTTGACGGCATTCGTCATATTCTCGATGATGATAGCCGCTACGGGGCGTATGCGTGGGCGGTTATGTCGAAAGTGCTCTCTTATGCGGCCTCGCTTGTGCCCGAGGTGGGCGATGATCCCGCCGCCATCGATGATGCAATGAAAATGGGCTATAACTGGATAAAAGGTCCCTTCGAGATAATCGATGAGATTGGTACAGACTATTTTATCGAGCGCCTCGAAAAAGAACAAAGTGAGGTACCGGCCTATCTGCGCCGCGCCGCGGGAAAAACATTTTACACCATACAAAATGGCGCTTTATGTGTGCTGACTTATGCGGGTGATTATAAACCCTTAAAACGCAGCGAAGGTACGATGCGCTTTAATGATCAGCGCAAGAGTTTGAGCGCAGCGCAATCAAATGAAGATGCCAGCTGGTACGATATAGACGGCATCGCTCTGGTTGAATTCCATTCCAAAGCAAATGCATTGGGCGCAGACTCCATGGCGATGCTTGATAATGCCATTGATAGGGTGAGTGAAAAAAATATGCGCGGGCTCATTGTCCATAATGATGCGCAGCATTTTTCCTGCGGGGTGAATTTGCGCGCGGTGCGTGCTTTTTTCGAGAAAGAAGATTGGGGGGGGCTTGATGCCTTTCTTAATGATTTCCAGCAAACAGTTCATAAAATGGCACGCGCGACTTTTCCGGTTATTGTTGCTCCGGTGGGTTTATCCTTGGGCGGCGGTTTTGAGGTGGTGCTCCATGGCAAGCAAGTGATTTGCCATGCAAATTCCAATATGGGGCTGGTTGAGACCGGGGTCGGGGTTATTCCGAGCGGGGGCGGGGTAAAAGAAATGCTTCACCGCTGGGTCGAGCACCTTAATCTTGAAGAGGATATCTCTGCAGCGAGCTGGGAAGTTTTCAAAACCATCGGCTATGGAAAAACGGCAAGCTCACCAGTGATTGCCAAAAATATGGCGATGCTGCGAAGCAATGACCGGTATGTCAATAATCGCGATAGATTATTGAGTGAAGCCCTGACGGCGATCAAGAGCGACCATGAACAGCGCCCGTTTCATCGCCCCGATTTGCCAATGCCCGGGCGCGATGTGTTTAATGCTATGATCGAGTGGTGTCACGGGATGGTGGAAAAGGGTGTATTAATGCCCCATGATGTGACGGTCTCGACAGAGCTAGCGCGCATACTCACTGGCGGCGATATTGATCCGGGTACGATGCACAGCGAGCAGGATTTATACGATGCAGAGCGCCGCGCGTTTCTAACACTTGTCAAAACACCGCAAACCCAGTTGCGTATTGTTTCTTTGCTGGATTAGGGAAAGGCCATAAGAAATTAAAATGCCAATAGCTTATGATCAAATGCCGAAAAATAGCGCAAATTATGTGCCGCTTACTCCTCTCTCGTTTTTGGAGCGCACCGCCGATCTTTATCCGGATCGCAGCGCGGTCATCTATGGTGAGATCAATTTTACTTGGCGCGATGTCAGGGAGCGGTGCCGGCGCTTTGCATCCTATTTAACAAAACAGGGCATTGGCAAAAACGATACAGTTTCCTTGCTCGCTTTTAATACGCCGGAAATGTTTGAAGCCCATTTTGCTGTCCCGCTTGGGGGGGCTGTTTTAAATACCATAAATACGCGTCTCGATGCGCAGACCATTGCCTATATTATTGATCATGCGCAAACGCGCCTCTTGGTCGTGGATCGCGAATTATGGCCCGTTGCCCATGAGGCCTTGGATCAGGCGAAAGGCAATCCGGAAATTATCATCATTGATGATCCGTCGGCTTTATCAAAGCCGGATTTTCCAGACCTTCCCTATTCGCTCTATTCAGAAATTATCGAGCAGGGTGATCCCGATTATTTACCGCCCCCCCTTGAAGATGAGTGGCAGGCTCTATCTTTGAATTATACCTCCGGCACCACCGGCAGGCCAAAAGGAGTGGTCTATCACCATCGCGGATCCTATTTGATGAGTATGGGAACCGTTCCATCTTGGGGATTGACGCCGCATCCGCGCTATCTTTATTGCGTGCCGATGTTTCATTGTAATGGCTGGGGACATGCATGGACAATGACCTTAATGGCCGGCACCATTGTGTGCTTGCGCGCCTTTAGCGCAAAACTGGTATTTGATATGCTGGAAGACTATCAAATCACCCATTTTGGCGGCGCGCCCATCGTGCTTAATATGATGGCAAATGCTCCCAAAGAAGACCAAAAAACCTTTGAGCGCACAATAGAAGTGATGACGGCTGGTGCGCCGCCGCCAGCGAAGGTTCTGGAAGCCATGGATGCGTTTAATTTCAATGTTATGCATGTCTACGGATTAACGGAAACTTATGGGCATATTTTGCAATCAGCCCCCCAAGATGATTGGCAGCAAAAATCTATTGCCGAGCAAGCTGGATTGAAAGCGCGTCAGGGGGTGCGTTTTGCGATGACCGAGCTTGTTGATGTGATCGATAGCGAGGGCAGGAGCGTGCCCCATGACGGGGAGAGCCTGGGAGAAATTGTCATTCGCGGCAATACGGTGATGAAGGGCTATTTGAAAGATGATCAGGCAAGCCATGACGCTTTTTCATCGGGGTATTTTGTAAGCGGTGATCTGGGGGTGATCTATCCTGATGGATATATTCAATTAAAAGACCGAGCGAAAGATATCATCATCTCTGGCGGTGAAAATATTTCCTCGGTAGAAATAGAAAATGTGCTCTATAAACATGAAGGCGTTGGCGAGGCGGCAGTGGTTGCAATGCCCGATGAAAAATGGGGCGAGGTGCCCTGCGCCTTTGTTGAATTAAAACCGGACGTCGAGGCTAGCGAGGATGAGCTCATCGGGTTTTGTAAATCGAATATGGCGGGCTTTAAAAGACCTAAAAAAATTGTCTTTGGATCTTTGCCAAAAACCGCAACGGGAAAAATTCAAAAGAAAATTCTGCGTGAAAAAGCCAATCAGTTAGCAGCTTCGTGATTTGATTTTGAAAAAAGAGAATTAAACGGAGGCTCTATTGATGCGTAAACTTCCCAAGACAATGTCCGGTGTTCTTTTAACCGGGCATGGCGGTCTGGATAAGCTCGAGTATCGCACTGATTTACCAATGCCTGAAATTAGCGATGATGGCGTGCTGGTCAAAATGGAAGCCGCCGGAGTAAATAATACAGATATTAATACGCGCATTGGCTGGTATTCAAAAACGGTGGAAACCAGCACAAATGCTAGCGGCAATGATGATGCTGATATGTCGAGGGTGGGCGCGGATGCCGCCTGGAACGGCGAGGCTCTGGTTTTTCCTCGAATTCAGGGAATAGATTGTTACGGCGAGATTGTCGCCCTTGGTAAGGATGTTCCCGCAGAGAGATTGGGGAATAAAGTCCTTGTGCGATCTATTATGTTGTCGCCGGTCAATTATCGCCCCTATGAGTGTTATTGTCTTGGATCGGAATGTGATGGCGGGTTTGCGGAATATGTCAGCGTTCCAGCAGCAGAGAGTTTTACAGTTGATAGTGATTTAAGCCCCATAGAACTCGGGGCAATTCCGTGTGCTTTTAGTACGGCTGAAGGAATGTTGGAGCGGGCGGGGGTTATGGCTGGAGACCGGGTTTTGGTAACTGGTGCTTCGGGCGGTGTTGGTTCGGCAGCGGTGCAACTGGCTAAATTACGCGGCGCTCATGTGAGTGCTGTTGGTTCGCGGTCAAAACTGGAGGCTATGAAGGTGCTGAATGCAGATGCGCTGATCGGTCGTCAGGACGATTTGCTGGATGTGTGCGGGAGTGATGCTTTTTCAGTGATCATTGATCTGGTTGGCGGCGAAAATTTTCAGCTCTACGCAGATCTTTTGTCGCGCGGGGGGCGTTATACAGTTTCTGGTGCAATCGCAGGTCCGATTGTCAATTTTGATCTTCGCAGTTTCTATTTGAAAGATTTGAGTTTTTATGGCTCAACCGCGCAATCTGACAAAGTGTTTCATAATTTAATCGGCTATATCAAAGAGCGCCGCATAAAGCCGATCATAGCCGCAAGTTATAAGTTGTCACAAATTCATGCAGCGCAGGAAAAATTCCTTGCTAAAGATTTTATCGGAAAAATCGTCCTGACACCCTAAAGCTTTAAAGCCGTTAATCGAGTTGCTCTTATATAAAGGGCAAGGGGGTTACGCTTGCGCCGCGTATGCCATCGGGTGTTTTTACTGTCACATGGGTATTTGTATCCCAAAAGGGGCGATCAATCATGGCAATAGCAATGTTTGATTTTAAATCCGGCGACCAGGCAGCTGACGTGACCTGACCAATGGGATCTCCTTTTTCGCAAGTGACTTGCCACGGGTCAATACATGCGGGCACCGCGATACCATCAATCAGTAGCCCCCGTAATTGTCGCTTGGGGCCATGTTCTGCTTCGTGGGCAAGGGCATCACTGGCGATGCATTTTTTTAAACCTTCCGGTGAGCAAAATTTCTCCAGCCCGCATTCATAAGGGGTGTTTTCGCGGGTCATATCATTGCCATAGGATAAAAGCCCGCCCTCAATGCGCTCGATTGCGTTCGGGCATCCTGCTCTCACGTTTAAATCTTCACTGGCCTCAAATAGGCTATCCCATAATGGTTCGCCATAGCTTGGATTATCAAGATAAATTTCAAAGCCGCCCTGTTTTGACCAGCCAGAACGCGCGACGATGAAACTGGTGTCCTGAAATGCAAGACGGGCATGGCGAAAAAACCGGATGTCACAAACACTATCCCCGAAAACGCGCTTCATAAGGGTTTCTGCTTTTGGTCCTTGTACGGCCAAAGGAGAAACATCAGGCTCGCTCACCTTGACATTCAGGCCAAAGCCGGTGGCAAGGCCGGTTGCAAATAAGAGAAGATCGGAATCGGCAATAGAGAGCCAATAGTGTTCATCCTCTAACTTGATAGCAATGGGATCATTGACTATCCCGCCCTCAGCATCGACGACCGGGACGTAAAAGCATTGATCGTTTTTCATTTTTTCCAGATTGCGCGGTGTCATCAATTGGACAAGTCTGGCCGCATCTGGGCCGACAATTTCTACTTGCCGCTCAACGGCGACATCCCACACCTGAACATGTTTTTTGAGGTGATGATAATCTGCTTCTACCGTGTCAAACACTGTTGGTAAAAGCATATGGTTATAAATGGTATATGATTTAACGCCATTGGCTTCGACCCTGTTGGAGAAAGGCGTTCTCCGCAATCTTCGGGAAAAAGAGAGTGCATTGCCCATTGCAAAATCCTTATTCTTATTTTTGTTCTTATTCTTTTTGGGACTTGAGCCAACGATGCTCATTGACGAGCCCTAATATCAAACTAAAACTCCCGACCAGCAAAATAACCGAAAAGGGCAGTGCCGCAACGATCGTCCCGGCCTGAAGAGTGCCAAGGGCTTTGTTACCGCCAATATAAAGAAGTACACTCGCCGTAACCCCTAACATCAATACCCAGAACACTTTTTGAGCTGTCGGGGTATTAGTCTTCCCCCCTGCGGTGATACTGTCAATAACCAGAGCGCCTGAATCAATAGATGTTGTGATGAAAATCAGTATGAGTAATAAAGACAAGATGGATGTGAGGGTTGCAAAGGGTAGATTATCCAGCATGTAAAATAGGATAAGAGACAGATTGCCCGCGCCATCGGCAATGTCACCGAGTTTGTTGTTATATTGTTGAATAGCTGTTTCGCCAAAAGCGGTAAACCAAATTACCCCGATAATAAGCGGTGCGCTGAGCGCGACAAGATTGAACTCGCGTATTGTTCTCCCCTTCGAAATCCGGGCTATGAACATGCCGATAAAAGGGGCCCATGCGATCCACCATGCCCAATAGAATATAGTCCAGCCAAAAAAGAAATCTTTATCCTCGCGGCCAATCCAGTTTGTAAGGCGGGGTAGATCAAGCAGGTAGTTTTTGATATTTACGCCAAACCCGGAAAAAATTGCGATCGTAGGACCCGCAATAATCACAAATATCAGCAAGAAAAAACCCATGGCGATATTGATATTGCTAAGCAATTTTATGCCGCCATCAATTCCGCGAACGACCGAAAAGATAGCGATAGCGCTTATGACAAGGATGAACAGCAATTGTATATAGATTGAGGCGCTAACCCCGAATAAATAACTCAGCCCGCCGCTAACTTGTGTGGCGCCAAGTCCGAGTGTGGTCGATGTGCCAAAAATAGTGGCTACAACGGAGAAGATATCAATTACATGCCCGGGCCATCCCCAAATGCGTTCCCCAAGTAAAGGATAGAAAGCGGAACGAATGGAAAGAGGAAGACCTTTATTATAATTAAAAAAGGCAAAGGATAGGCCCATCATTGTGTATACGGCCCATCCTAAAATTCCCCAATGGGCAATAGAGGCTGAAAGAGCAAGACGTTTTGCGGCATCGGTTTCGGGAATTGCGTCCAACGGTATGCCCGATGCATTGGTATAATAGGATAAGGGCTCGGCGGCACCATAAAACATGTAGCCACTTCCGACACCGGCAGCAAATAACATCGCAACCCATGAGGCCAGTCCAAAATCAGGTTTACAGTCTTGTCCGCCCAGACGAATATTGCCGAGGGGGGAGAGGGCAATGCCGACGATTACGATCAGCTCAACGACTAAGGTGAAAGAAAGTAACCAGTCGAAATTATGCAATGTAAACTGTTTGGCTTCAAATATATTGCTGTCCATCGCTTCTGGAAATAACAAGGTCAGGGCAACAAATAGGAGCGTTAGCCCTGCACATGAAAAGAAAACCGGATTATGGGCATCTAACCCCAATATCTTGATGTTGTCTTGGCCAATTTTGTGATGGGATTTATAAGCGGCGGTTATATTCTTTTTTTTCATATCCTACCTATTTCAAAATGCACTCTACTTTAAATAACCAAATAACCAAATAACCGCATTCTTAACCCTAACCGATCAGACCAGTATTGTCGAATGTTCAAACCGTACGGATCTTTTGCAAAGAGTCCTTCATAACTGTCTTTTTGAATGGTGTTTTGGGGGCGAGGCCACCATAGTGTCGGCAAATGAGAGGATTTTTTTATGGAAAAATGGCATCAGTTCGAGGTTATAAAAAACGATTTGGAAAAAGCGCAATTGGCCAGTAAGCAAGCGCCCGGGATTGCCCAAGGGGAGATCAGTGTCAGGATCGAGCGTTTTGCTTTTACAGCCAATAATATCAGTTATGGCGTGGTGGGGGGACGCATTGGCTACTGGAAATTTTTTCCGACTTTTAACCCGGATGCAAAAACAGATGCAGATAATAAGTGGGGTGTTATTCCCGTCTGGGGAATTGGCGTTGTCGAGGAAAGTCGCTGCGCTGGTGTCGAGGAAGGCGAGCGTCTATATGGATATTTTCCAATGGGCTCCCATTTGGTTTTAAAGCCTGAAAAAATAAAACAGGAGCGATTTCTGGATGGATCAGAGCATCGTGCGAGCCTGCCTGCGGTATACAATAATTATAACCGTCTGAATGCGGAGGAAAATTACACCACCGATACAGATGATGAGCGGGTTTTGTTAATGCCTCTCTATGCGACATCATTTTGTCTTTATGATTTCTTGATTGATAATAAATGGTTTGGTGCCAGCCAGGACGCCAATGGACAGGTGATCATACCAAGTGCTTCGAGCAAGACGGCTCTTGGTTTGGCTTATGCGCTTAGTGATGATAAGAATGCGCCGCATCTGGTTGGTTTTACCTCTTCTGAAAATCGGCAGATGGTCGAAGCATGCGGGCTATATGATCAGGTGCTTACCTATGACCAACTCTCCGGGATAGATACATCGCGCCCCAGCGTTATCGTTGACATGTCCGGCAATGGGCAAGTGCTTAGCGATCTTCATGGCGCGCTGGGTGATCAGATGCGTTACTGCGCTAATGTGGGTTTGACCCATTATGACAGCAACAAGATGGGGCCAAATTTCATTTCAGAACGCAGCGCGATGTTTTTTGCACCAAGCCATATTCAAAAACGCGCCGCAGAATGGGGGCCCGGTGTTTTTGAGGCCAAAGCGGGTGAGTTCTGGTATAAAACATCAATGCGCACGCGCGAATGGCAAAAAATCAGCCATTCAAAAGGCGTTGGAGAAATTGAAAATGTCTACCGCGAGGCTTTGCGCGGGGATGTGCCAGCAGCCGAGGCGCGGGTTGTAGTTTTATAAAAATTTTCAGGAACCTCTAATCGTTACTCATTGCCCAATTGACGTTTACTTGTGTTATAAGGCAAAATTAAACATTGAATTTTGAATGATCACTCCAAACTGACTGATCTGACTATTTTGACAAAAAGGCTGATTTCTATGATTTATCCGCATTCTCAAGCTGAAAAAACAAGACCTTTCCTCAAATCCGATTGCCGGGATTTCTCCCGGATTTTGGGCAAAAGCGTTGCCGCGCTTATGTTATGCGGGTCGGTCATGGCTTGTAGCGGCGGGGAGACAAATACCGATCAACCCAAAGAGCCAGAAAGCGCGCCCACCGAGATTGCTGCTCCGGCGCAGCCCGTGAGTAAAACCCTGTTTGGTATAGAAAAAGCCAGCATTAACGAGCAGCAATTGCGCCAGCGTATAGCAACCCTAGCCTCTGACGAGTTTGAGGGGCGCGCACCAGCGACATCCGGGGGCACAAAGACCAGAAATTATTTGATGGAGGAAATGAAGGCGATCGGTCTTAAACCCGGAAACGGCGATAGCTATGAGCAGGAAGTACCATTGGTTGAATTGACGGCTGATCCTGAAACTTCAAGTTTTGCTGTTAATGGCCAACCCCTTGAATATGGGCCGGAAGTAATGTTCTGGACCAAGCAGGTTACGCAAAATGTCAGCTTTGACGATAGTGAAATGGTTTTTGTCGGCTATGGCGTCGTTGCCCCTGAATATGGCTGGGATGATTATGCCGGACTGGATGTGGCTGGTAAAACTGTGGTGATGCTCGTCAATGATCCGGGCTATGCGACGCAAAACCCTGACCTCTTTAACGGTCGTTCCATGACCTATTATGGGCGTTGGACCTATAAATTTGAAGAAGCAGCCCGTCAGGGCGCGGCGGCTGCGATTGTTATTCACCAAACTGCACCAGCCTCTTATGGATGGGGTGTTGTCTCGGGCAGTTGGTCCGGTCCGCAGCTTGATCTGGAACGACCCGACGCTGGGGCTGGCCGTGTTCCTCTCGAAGGGTGGGTGCAAGAAAGCGTCGCCCGTGATTGGTTTACCCGAGCCGGTCTTGATTTTGATGCCCAGACGCAAGCCGCCTCCAGCGGTTCTTTTAAACCTACCGTATTGTCTGGCCTCAAAGCGAACGGCGAAATCAATAATACAATTCGCCGTAGTAATTCAGCCAATGTGGTTGGCGTTATTCCCGGAACAACCCGCCCTGATGAATATATACTGTATATGGGACATTGGGATCATCTGGGTACGGCAGAAGGCAGCGGCGATGTGGTTTCCAATGGCGCTGTTGACAATGCCACAGGTACAGCCGGGATATTATCAATTGCCGAGGCATTTATGGGAAATTCAAAACAGCCTGAGCGTTCTGTTATGTTTCTGGCTGTCACCGCAGAAGAATCCGGCCTTCTTGGCTCGGCCTATTTCGGCGAGGCCCCTTTAGTGCCTTTTAAAAATATCGTTGGCGGGATTAATATTGACGCTATTTTGCCAACGCCTTTGACGAAAGATATTATTGTGATTGGCCACGGCTCCTCCGAACTGGAGGATTTGATGGAATTAGCCGCTTCAGAACGCGGGCTCTATTTACGCCCCGATGCGGAGCCGGAAAAAGGGTTTTTCTATCGCTCCGATCATATCTCTCTTTCGAAAAAAGGTGTCCCAATGATTTATTCCGATAGCGGCATCGATTTTGTTGAAGGGGGCGAAGCGGCCGGGCTGGCTTTTAGTGCGGGCTATACCAAAGATCGCTACCATAAACCGAGCGATGAATATTCACCCGATTGGGATATGAACGGGATGGTACAGTCTCTGGAATTGTTCTATGAAACCGGCGCAATGATGGCGTATACGGATGTTTGGCCAAACTGGTATGAAGGCAATGAGTTCCGTGCCCTTCGCGATGCTCAACGAGCAAATTAAGCGCGCCAATATTTCATAGGCTTTGCGCCAGGGTTATAACTCAATAACGGCGTCAAACCCGCCAAAGATCATGCGCTTGCCGTCAAATGGCATAGATTGATCCGCGCCTTCCATGCGCGGGTCTTTCATCATTTTATCCATGGCCTCGTTTCGGGTGGCTTTATCGGGCCATTCAACCCATGAAAAAACAATGGTCTCATCATCTTTGGCCTGCACGGCGCGATTGAAATCTGTAACTGAACCCTCAGGGACATCATCCCCCCAGCATTCCATCACCCGCAACGCGCCATATTCTTTAAACAAAGCATCAAACAGCTTGGCATGATCGATAAAAGTCTGTTTGTTTGCAGTGGGAACAGCAACAACATATCCGTCAATATAAGTCATAAAACTCTCCTCAAGATGAGTTTGCGATCATAGAGTGCTTGCGATGAAATACAAAATATTGCCTGTTTGCGCTTTTGGGTGTACTCGGCTAGATCACCATTGTGACATGACGAGATTTTAGCAAAAGGGGATGCGACATGCCAAAAACGCCCGAAGAATGTGCCAACATGGAAGATGTACGCACCGAGATTGACCGGTTAGACCGTGCACTTGTCGATTTGCTGGCGGAGCGCTGGGGATATGTTGACCGCGCCTGGTTTTTTAAACGCACGCCTGAAGAAGCATCCGTTCCCTGGCGCAATAAAGAGGTTGTCACCAAAGTTGGGAAGCGTTCAAAAGAAAAAGGATTACCGCCGGAAATGGCGGAGAGTTTGTGGCGAATGATTATTGGATTTGGCATTCAATATGAAGAAGAACGCCTTAACGAGAAAAAAGACTAAACATAAGCATCATGAAAATTAGCTTCATGAAGAATTATTTGTTTTTCGAAGCGATTTTGCTCGGTGGCTTTGGCTTTTTTAATTCAATGAGCTTGGCGGTATCATCGCCCGTAAAATTTTCCGAAGCACGAAATTTTCCCAATTCAATATTCACAAGGTTGGATTGTGCCTCCCAGACATCACGCAGGATGTAATTTTCGATGGTCAGCGATTTCATGCGCTTTTTTGGGATTTCCAGTTCATCGTAAATCCAGACATAAGGTCCGTCAATTTCATGACCAACAGGGTTGGGTTCGAGGATTTTCTTGCCTGCGCGCAATATAAAATTAGAGCGGACATAAAGCGCAAGATTATCCATATCCTCTGGATCACTTATCAAATCAGCGGTGCCCCAAAAATTTTGCACTGCATGTTCCGCGTCATGAACATTCAAACGATGGGAAACTTCAATATTACCGGTTTTATCATTGAACAAAATTTTCGTAATCGCGGTTTTTTGCTCATGGCTATGTGCTGGTAACAGGCCAGCAAACAGCCCGGTACAAAATAATAAGAATATTTTAACGAGGCGTATTGAAAATTTATTCTGCATTTTTGTCATCATCTGTTTTCAATTTTGTTTTTACATCTTGAATAAGATCACGATTGGCAAGCGGGGGCTTGGTATTGCTTTTATACGCTTCAATGCGTGACGGTAAAATGCGTCTTGGATAGTAATTATTATTCAAATCAACATCTGCGGTTTCAAGGCGCGGATCGAGAACGACATCTTTGATTTCTTTGGGCCGAATAAGCAGCTTACTGACATGGCGATGATTGCGGCGCCAGATTTCCGCCGGGATGCGATATATCTCTTTTGTATCGTCCATATAGGTGATCTCCAAAATGATCGGCATAACAAGGCCGCCTCTATTGGAGAAATTCAGGACATAGTAGTTTTCATTTTCTTTAATCGCGCGTTCCAGCGCAGTGCGTTCCCAATCTTCCAGATCATCAAGAAAAGATTTGTAGCTATTGCGATTTTTATTGGTGACGAGATAGGGGCTATTATTGTCATAAAAATCTTTTAACCAGGGTTTATCCTCTAGCCGGAACCGTTTTTTCTCCTGCTTATTACGCTCATTGGTTAAAGAGAGAGGCGCTTTAAGTTCTTCTTCTTCCAGTAATTTAAATTCAATATCTGGATCCTGGGTATCGATACGCATTTTGGTTATGTTATCGATTGAAATATCCACATGATCGGTGGTGTAAAACCAGCCATGCCAGAACCAATCGAGATCAACGCCAGAGGCATCTTCCATCGAACGGAAAAAATCGGAAGGTGTGGGGCGTTTAAATTTCCAACGGTTTGCAAATGACTTGAAAGCAAAATCAAATAATTCGCGCCCCATAATGGTCTCGCGTAAAATGTTAAACGCCGTGGCCGGTTTTCCGTAAGCATTATTGCCAAATTGCAAAATGCTTTCTGAATTGGTCATAATGGGCACCTGATTTGTGGATTTCATATAATCCACCATCCATCGAGGTTCTCCCCGGCGGGAGCGATATCCAGGGTCCCATTCCTGCTCGGCAATAAATTGCAAGAATGTATTCATCCCCTCATCCATCCACGTCCATTGACGTTCATCGGAATTGACGATCATGGGAAAATAGACGTGCCCTATTTCATGGATAACAACGCCAATCAGGAACCGCTTTTCTGCGTAGGAATAGGTGCGTTCTCCATCATCTTGTAGCTCAGTGCGCGGACCATTAAAGGTGATCATGGGATATTCCATCCCGCCAACCGGACCGTTTACAGATTGAGATGTGGGATAGGGATAATCAAAACTCATCCGCGAATAGATTTCCATTGTGTGGATGACCGCCTGGGTCGAGTAACGCGACCATAGGGGCTCGCCTTCCTTGGGATAAAACGACATTGCCCAGACAAAAGGCATGACATCGCCGCCTTGCTGATAGCCTTGCGCATCCCAGATAAATTTGCGCGATGAGGCCCAGGCAAAATCGCGCACATTTTCGGCTTTAAATTTCCAGGTTTTTGTGTCGCCGGATTTGGATTTTTCTACCTCTAAAGCTTCATCAGCTGTGACAATAAAAACCGGGCGCTCAGCATCTTTTGCGGTCTCGAGGCGTTCTTTTTGCGTTTGTGTCAAAACGTCATCGGGGTTTTGCAAAAGACCGGTAGAGGATACGATATGATCGGCGGGAACCGTAATGTCGACTTCAAAATCACCGAACTCGATGGTGAATTCGCCGCGCCCTAAAAATTCTTTATTGTGCCAGCCCTCATAATCGGAATAGGCCGCCAGACGTGGATACCACTGGGCTAGGAGAAAAATATCATTGCCATCGTCAAATTTTTCATAGCCTGAACGCGCAGAAACGGCGTTTTCCTCAACCATGTTGAAGGCCCAATCGAGGGTGAAGGTCATTTGTTGTTTTGGGCGTAAGGGACGTTTTAAATCAATGCGCATCAAAGTGCCCACGATCGTATAGTCCATTGCCTTGCCATCTGCCGTGGTCAGGCTGGAAATTTCAAACCCATACTCATTATCTTTTTCGGCTTGATGCTTTCGCAATGCCCGGAAGGAAATTCGGGCCGGCTTGTTCCCTGTTGCTGAGCTGGTTGCCGGGGCACGGTTTCCGATACCGCCAAAATCTGCAGAACGCTCGGCAAGGCTATCGGTGCGGAAGCGGTTTTGATCGAGCTGCATCCAGATATAGCCAAGGCTGTCGGGTGAATTATTTGTGTAGGTGATTGTCTCGCTACCGGTAATACGCCGCGCTTCTTCATCGAGTGAAACCGCGATTTTATAATCGGCCCGTTGCTGCCAATAGGCAAAACCGGGCGCGCCGCTGGCGTTTCGGTAAATATTGGGTGTCGGTAGAATTTCCTCTAACTGCCGGAACTTGTCTTTGAAGTGCCCTTTGGTTTGCTCGACCGGCCATTGATAGGCGGAAGCGGGAATCACCAAAAGGAGAGCGATAGAAACACCATATATCAGCCTCCCTATTTGACCAGTTTGCCGAATAAAAGAGGAAAGTGAATTTACGACTGACCGCATACCGTCTCCGATTGAGTGATGAGATAAAAGGAAGGTTGGAAATATTGTTGATTTCCAACAGACAATAGGCCCTGAATTAAGCAATACAAGTAGGTTTAGGCAAGTCTTTTTAGGCCCGTATGTTTAGGCAAATAAGTTTGGGCAAACCGGAAAATCAGGCGTTGCATTTTTTTGTGACCCTCTGCAAGAGGGTCCTTTCAGGGCGGTCGGGCTTTCCCCGTTAAAAATATGATTGCTCTTGGTGCGATTTGCGCCATATTGTGCTTTTTTTAAATGGATTTTTGAAACATGGAAGCTAGTAAGGCTTATTCTGATATCGAAAATGCTAGCAAGCGTATCAAAGGCCATGTGATACGCACACCCTTATTGCGCGCGGAAAAATTATCTGCGCTGACCGGTGTTGATTTATGGCTGAAACTTGAATGTATGCAATATACCGGCTCGTTCAAACAGCGCGGTGCTTTAAATAAGCTTTTGCAGCTTGATGATGATGCCAAATCACGCGGGGTGATCGCCGCATCTGCCGGTAATCATTCTCAAGGGGTTTCCTATCACGGCTCAAAACTTGGTATCCGGGTTCTTATCGTTATGGCCGAGACCACGCCTGACGTTAAAATTCGCGCAACCAAAGCCGCTGGCGGCGAGGTTATTTTATTTGGTGAGAATTTTGATGAAGCTAATGCCCACGCAAAAAAGCTCGCCAAAGAGCAATCATTAACATTCCTTCACCCCTTTGATGATCACGATGTGATTGCGGGTCAGGGCACCATTGCCCTTGAAATGTTGGAAGATGGGCCATCGTTTGATGGCTTTATCATTCCGATTGGCGGGGGCGGTTTAATCGCTGGCATGGCCTCAGCCATAAAACACCAACACCCTGATTGCGAAATTATCGGGGTGCAATCGAGCCTTTTCCCGTCAATGGTGAATGCTTTGGATGGGGGAGAGCGCGCGACTGCGGGGAATACGCTGGCGGAGGGTATTGCTGTAAAAGAGGCGGGCAAATTAACCCGCAATTTTGTGAAAGATCTGGTCGACGATATTATGCTCGTTGATGAGCGAAAGCTTGAACGCGCGCTAAGTATGATCATGAATGAACAAAAAATATTGGTTGAGGGGGCTGGCGCGGCTGGACTGGCGGCGATTTTATCGAATCCGGATCATTTTAAAGGCCGGACCATCGGTACAGTTTTATGTGGAGGGAATATTGATCAACGCCTACTATCGATGATCCTGATGCGTGATCTGGCAAGGTCTGGTCGTTTGGCGCGTTTGCGGGTTCAATTACTTGATATGCCGGGCCAGCTGGTGAGAGTGGCAACACTCGTGTCAGATGGTGGCGGAAACGTTATTGATGTGGGGCACCATCGCACCTATTCGGATTTACCCGCCAAAATGACCTTTATCGATCTTACCATAGATACTCAGGGACAAGAACATCTCGATCGCATCATTAAAGGATTACAAAAAGAAGGTTACGAAGTTGAAATTGCCAGCTACTAGCCGCGTGTCGTTGATGGTTTAACCGTCTTTGCTATTTTGCGTTCCCTCAATTGAGTGTGTTTAGTTTAAAAATCATTCCTATGTCCGATCAAGAAGAGTTTTACCGCATTAAAAAATTACCGCCTTATGTTTTTGAGGAGGTAAATTCACTCAAGGCCCGTCTTCGTCAGGAAGGCCGCGACATTATTGATTTGGGCATGGGTAATCCCGATATGCCCACCCCGTCCCATATTGTCGATAAACTCACAGAAACCGCCCGCAATCCGAAGGCCCATCGATATTCAGCCTCTCGCGGTATACCGGGATTGCGCAAAGCCATGGGGCGATATTATCAGCGCCGATTTAATGTCGCGCTTGATCCCGATACCCAGATTATCGCAACCCTTGGCTCGAAAGAAGGATTTGCCAATCTTGCCCAGGCGATAACCGCGCCGGGCGATGTGATCCTTTCCCCAAATCCGGCCTACCCCATTCACGCATACGGTTTTATCATTGCTGGCGGTGTTATTCGGCCGGTTCCCGCCCTTTCGCCCGAGGCCTATTTAAAAGGGCTCCATGATGCGCTGCAATCGCCCGCAAATCCGGTAAAGGCGATGGTCATCAACTATCCCTCCAACCCGACAGCGCAAATTGTCGGTCTGGATTTTTATAAAGAAATTGTCGCGCTCGCTAAACGCAAGGAGGTTTTGGTCCTGTCGGATCTTGCCTATAGCGAAATTTATTTTGACGAGACGCGCCCGCCCCCTTCTATATTCGAGGTCGACGGGGCAATCGATATTGCGGTGGAAGTCAATTCCCTTTCCAAGACCTTTGCAATGGCCGGTTGGCGCGTCGGGATGGCGGTGGGGAATGAGCGCATGATCAAGGCGCTCGCAAGAGTGAAATCCTATCTCGATTATGGTGCGTTCACACCGATACAAGTTGCCGCCGCCGCCGCCCTTGATGGACCGTGGCAATGTGTTGAGGATATTCGCGCAATTTATAAATCCCGACGGGATGTTTTGATTACGCAATTTTCACAAGCGGGATGGGATATCCCGGTCCCGGAAGCTTCAATGTTTGCATGGGCAGAAATACCCGAACCCATGAAACAACTGGGCTCTGTTGCCTTTGCCAAAAAATTAATGGAAGAGGCGGATGTGGCGGTTGCGCCCGGCCTTGGTTTTGGGGAATTTGGCGATGGCCATGTCAGAATTGGCCTTGTCGAGAATGAACAACGCATTCGTCAGGCCGCCCGCAATATCAAACGCCTGATGAGCCAATGAACGGACTGCGCAAACGCCAGTTAAAGTCAAATATTACTATTATTTTAGAGTAAATGGCTAAAAATATTGAATTTAGGTCAGATATACGCGTAAAAGTCAGGCTTCTCGTGATTTTTCTCTTGTTTCCAGTGCCTATCCGTGGTGTATGCCCACACGCACATCTTCATATTGCGATGCAGAATTTTTGATCTTGTCTGACATATCAGTGCCAGCTTTTTTGGGCTGGCTCTTTTAATTGGTGAATGATCGTAAAGCCTGCTGACCTACTGGCCAGTGAATATTTGGCAAAAATGGTTGCGGTATGCGGATGTATTTTCAAGATTTTGCGCCCTCATTAAAGGGCCAATAAGATGACCGGGCGCTTCGATTATGGCCACGCTGATAAATAAAATTTCGGATGCTATCACCAAGGGGCCAGCAAAAGCACCGGCCCGTGCCATGCTGCGCGCTGCTGGCTATGACGATAAGGATTTGGCCCAGCCAATGGTCGCGCTGGTGAATACCTGGTCGAGTGTAACGCCGTGCAATATGCATCTTGGGCAATTGGCTGAGCCGGTGCGCGAGGGTATTCGAAAAGGCGGGGCGACGCCTGTTGATTTTAATACCATTGTTGTCTCGGACGGGATTACAATGGGCGGCGAGGGGATGCGCGCTTCATTGATCTCGCGCGAAGTGATCGCGGATTCCATTGAATTGGCGGTACGCGGACATTCGCTGGACGCAGCCATTATTATGGTCGGATGTGATAAGACCCTGCCAGCGGCGGCGATGGCGCTTGCGCGTATGGATATTCCCGGTGTGATTTTTTATGGCGGCACGATTATGCCCGGCCATTGCGACGGGAAGGATTTGTCTATCCAGGATGTTTTCGAGGCGGTGGGCGCTCATGCATCAGGGGATATTGATGGTGCAAAACTAGATGAAATCGAGCGCAAGGCATGCCCGGGTGCTGGTGCATGTGGCGGGCAATTTACCGCAAACACCATGGCGATGGCGCTAGCCTTTTTGGGTCTTGCGCCCATTGGCGCTGGCGATCCGCCGGCGATTGCCGAAGAAAAAAATGATGAGGCGACCCGTTGCGGGGAGCTGGTTGCAAAACTGGCCTATGAAGGTGTTTCGGCGCGGTCTTTCATCACCCAGGAAAGCCTTCGCAATGCGGCAACAGCTGTTGTGGCAAGTGGCGGTTCGACCAATGCGGTCTTGCATTTAACCGCAATCGGCATAGAGGCGGGCGTTCCTTTTTCAATTGACGAATTTGATACGCTATCTCGCTCTACGCCGGTCATCACCAATTTAAAACCGGGCGGCGCTTATCTAGCCAAAGACCTTTATGCGGCGGGCGGCGTTCGTCTTTTTGGCGAGCGTCTTCGTGAGGGTAAAAAAATTGTCGATACGCCGACTGTCAGCGGCAAGACTTTGTTTGAAGAATTTTCCTCTGCGAAAGAAGCCCCCGGACAAGATGTTGTTAAAACTGTCAGTGCCCCAATGAAAGAAACTGGCGGGCTTCGTATTCTTTATGGAGACATGGCGCCAGAAGGGTCTGTGCTTAAAACCGCAGGCTATAGTGACGGCGCTTTTGAAGGGCGTGCACGGGTTTTTGATTGCGAAGATGATGCGTTTGAGGCTGTTTCAAAAAATCAGATCGTTGAAGGCGATGTGGTGATTATTCGTCATGAAGGCCCGAAAGGCGGGCCAGGAATGCGCGAAATGTTAGCGGTAACCGCCGCTGTTGCGGGGCAGGGGCTGGCGGGAAAAGTTGCGCTGATTACAGATGGCCGTTTTTCCGGTGCCTCCCATGGGTTTGTTATTGGTCATGTCGCACCCGAAGCGGCAAATGGTGGGCCCATTGCGCTTATCCGCGATGGTGACATCATCAAAATCGATGCAGAAGCACGCCGGATTGATGCGGATATTGATTGGGAAAAACGCCGCAAAGACTATAAGCCCCGCCCCCTCAATAAAATGGGCGGTGCATTTGATAAATATGCGCGCCTTGCTGCCTCTGCCTCCAAAGGCGCGGTGACCATAGAGCTTGACGATTAATGAATGAACGATTTTTAGGATATCAAAAGGAAAGACAATATTATGGATCCGATTAAGATTTATACGGAAAAAGATGCGGACTCAAAAGCGGTAAAAGATTTTCCCGTTGCTGTGGTCGGATATGGTAGCCAAGGACGGGCGCATGCACTGAATCTGAAAAATTCCGGTTGTGATGTGATTGTCGGGGTACGCCCGGGCGGTAAGGGCGATGTGCAGGCAAAAAAAGATGGCCTGAAGACACTGCCCGTTGGCGAAGCGACAAAAGCGGCTAAACTCATTGCGGTTCTGACACCGGACATGACCCATGAAACAGTGTTCAATGAGGATATTGCGCCAAACCTCGATGATGGTGATACTCTATTATTCGCACACGGATTTACCGTTCTTTATGGCCGGGTGCAGCCCCCTGAAAATGTTGATGTTATCATGGTGGCCCCTAAAGGCCCCGGCGATCTTGTGCGCCGCGAATATGAGCGCGGTGCAGGTGTGCCTTGCTTGTTTGCTATACACCAAGATGCAACCGGAAAAGCCAAAGACCGGGCACTTGCCTATACGTTCCTGATTGGCGGCGCTACCGCTGGTGCTCTGGAGACCACGTTCCGCGAAGAAACCGAAACCGATCTCTTTGGTGAGCAGGCGGTTTTGTGCGGCGGCGCGACCGAATTGGTTCTCAGTGGTTTTGAGACCCTTGTTGAAGCGGGCTACCGTCCGGAAATTGCCTATTATGAATGTCTTCATGAGCTAAAACTTATTGTCGATCTTCTCTATGAAGGCGGGCTTGCAAAGATGCATGAATTTATTTCTGAAACCGCGATTTATGGTGATCTCGTTTCTGGTCCGCGTGTGATTAATGAAGAAACAAAAGCGCGTATGAAAGATGTTTTGACAGATATTCAAAACGGCAATTTTGCCCATAACTGGATATTGGAAAATCAGGCCGGGAAAGCGCGCTACAATGCAATGCTGAACGCTGATCTCAACCATCCTATTGAAAAAACTGGCCGTGATTTGCGTGCGCGGATGCCTTGGCTCCAAGAGGGCTCGAATGTGGGCAATAAAGACTAATAAGCCTTGCGAGCTGGAGTCTGCGGTTAAAGCTGGCTCCAGATCACAAGCTGACTGTCCGAGGCTGAAACATTCATTGTGCGAGAACAGATAATCATTCAAGTGGTTGTTTTGGGTTACTTCTATACTTATTGATATCCGCATTGGTTAAAGCTAGATCATTGCTAACGTGCAGATTTTTTAAGGATGAAATGTTATGGCGGCCCTGTCTTTGTTTGATAAGCTTTGGCAACGTCATGTTGTTGTTGCGGAAACGGCGGAGAGCCCGGCGGTTCTTTATATTGACTTGCATCTCATACATGAGGTGACAACCCCGCAGGCTTTCACCGTTCTCAAAGAGCGCGGCCTGAAGGTGAGACGCCCCGATCGCACCATGGGGACACTCGATCATTCAACCCCGACCCTGCCTGCTGATGGCAATGGCAAATATCCTTACGTGACCGATCAGGCTGAAGCCCAGGTCGCGCAATTGATTGAGAATTGCGCACATCACGGCATCGAGCTTTTGCAAATGGGCGATGAGCGCCGCGGTATCGTCCATGTCATAGGCCCCGAGCTGGGGTTAACATTGCCCGGAAAGACCATTGTTTGCGGCGATAGTCACACCTCTACCCATGGTGCCTTTGGCGCGCTTGCGTTTGGAATTGGCACCACGGAAGTCGGGCATGTGCTGGCAACCCAGTGCGTATTACAGCGCCGGCCAAAATCCATGCGGGTGAATTTTATTGGTGATTTACCTGACAATGTTGGCGCTAAAGATATGGCGCTTGCGATGATTTCCCAAATCGGCGCTGATGGCGGTCAGGGATATGCGATCGAATTTTCCGGGGCGGCGGTCAGCGGTCTTTCAATGGAAGGGCGGATGACGCTTTGCAATATGTCCATTGAGGCGGGCGCGCGCTCGGGCATGGTTGCGCCGGACGAGAAAACATTTGAATTTATCCGTGGGCGTGATTTTTCTCCAAAGGGAGATGCATTTGATCGTGCGGTCGAAGATTGGAAAAGTCTGAAAACCGAAGCGGGTGCCCGGTTTGATAAGGAAGTTGATGTTGATATTTCTGCCTTGGCTCCGATGATAACGTTTGGGGTTTCGCCCGATGCCGCATTGCCGGTCACGGCCAGTGCGCCAAGCCCCGCAAATGCATCGCAACAAGAAGCAGCAGATTATATGCAGTTCGAGCAAGGCCAGCCATTTGCTCGCGCGAAGGTCAATAAGGTTTTTATTGGCAGTTGCACCAATTCACGCCTCGAAGATATGCGCGCCGCTGCGGCGATTATGCGGGGACGAAAAGTCAATCCCGATGTGCAGACCTTGATTGTGCCGGGCTCTGAAGTGGTGAAAAAGGCGGCAGAAGCAGAAAAACTTGATGAGGTATTTCTCAGCGCCGGGGCGCAGTGGCGCGAGCCGGGTTGCTCGATGTGTATCGGCATGAATGGCGATCAAGGCAAGCCGGGCGAGCTGGTGGTCTCGACATCCAACCGGAATTTTATTGGCCGTCAGGGTGTGGGGGTGCGTACTGTGCTTGCAAGTCCAGAAACGGCTGCCGCCAGTGCGATTGCGGGGCATATTGCTGATCCAAGAGATTACGCGCCTCTTGAAGAGAAACAGGACCAGTAAAATGTCATTTGAACCGATTAAAAAAATTGTCTCGAATACAGTCGTCTTGGCGCAAGAAAATATTGATACGGATCAAATTATTCCGGCGCGATTTTTAACCACCACTTCGCGTGAAGGTTTGGGTAAGTCAGCCTTTTATGACTGGCGCTATAATAATGAAGGGCAGCTGAAAAATGATAGTCCGCTCGACAGCTTCGATATTGCAAAACATAAAATATTGGTCGGGGGATCGAATTTTGGATGTGGTTCCTCGCGCGAACATGCGCCTTGGGCCTTGCTCGATTTTGGATTTCGCGCTGTTATCAGTTCAGATATTGCCGATATTTTTAAAAATAACTCCCTCAAAAATGGACTGCTACCGGTAACGGTTGATGCCAAAACCCATGCCTATCTGCTCGCAAATCCGGGTATTGAAGTGTCTATTGATCTTGAGAATTTGACCGTCACTTATGGTGAGAGCGGGAATTCAGATTTTGAAGTTGAGTCTTTTGCGCGTCAATGTTTGCTTAACGGTGTTGATCCGCTTGGACATTTGCTGGGCCAGCTTGATGCAATCGAAGCTTTTGAAGCTCAATGAGTTGTTGTGGGCGTCAAGCCTTATGAGTTACCGGAAATAAAAATACGAAGGTTTTTATACAGATGAGTATTAAAATTGTTTTTCTACCCGGCGACGGCGTAGGCCCTGAGGTAGCAGCAGGCGCGCGGCAAGTTCTGGAAGCGGCAAGTGAGCGTTTTTCCCTTGGCCTTTCCTTTGATACACATGATTTTGGGGGCATCGCTATCGACAATCATAATGACCCTTTTCCACAATCTACACGTGAGGCTTGTTTGGCCGCTGACGCGATTTTTCTGGGCGCTGTTGGCGGGCCAAAATGGGATGGCGGTGAGCTTCGCCCTGAGGGGGGGCTTTTGAGTTTGCGCAGCGAGCTCCGCGTTTTTTCAAATTTGCGCCCTGTGAAAAGCTATGGCGGTCTTGAACATCTCTCGCCTTTGCGGATTGATAAAGCCGGGGGGATCGATTTTGTTATTGTCCGTGAGCTGACGGGGGGAATTTATTTTGGAAAACGCAGCGAGGGCACGGATCATGCGACTGATGAATGTGCTTATTCGCGCGAGGAAGTGGCGCGGGTCGCAAAAATAGCGTTTGAAACAGCCAAAGGCCGTGATGGACGATTAACGTCTGTGGATAAGGCAAATGTGCTTGCGACGAGCCGGTTATGGCGTGACACAGTGATTTCCATGCACCGCGATGAATATCCCGATATCACTCTGGAACATGTGCTGGTGGATGCGATGGCGATGAAGCTTATTCAAAACCCGTCTGCATATGATGTTATTCTGACAGAAAATATGTTTGGCGATATATTAAGTGATGAAGCCTCTGTTATTACCGGCTCCATTGGTCTTGCCCCATCTGCATCATTGGGTCTTGGGCGTGCGGGTCTTTATGAGCCCATTCACGGATCTGCCCCCGATATTGCAGGACAAAATAAAGCCAATCCGGTTGGCTCGATTTTAAGTGCGGCGATGTTATTGCGCTATAGTGTGGGCCATGAAGAAAGTGCGCGGGCAATTGAGATGGGGGTTCTAAAAGCGCTATTTGAGGGATTTGTTACGGCCGATATTGGCGGCAATAAATCTTGTAGCGATGTGGCGGAATATATTACTGCGCAAATCTAAATGGCACTTAGCCCCTAGCTGCTAAATGGCTCTCTTGTTGCGACCCAACCGACCTGACGAACGGTGATGGGAATGACGCGCCTGTCTTGAAACTCTAAAACAGCATCAATTTCGAAAAGCTGTACATTAAAGCGGCCAATTTCTCCGTTCATGCTCACAGGAGGACGGGGCTGGGTTAAAGGACGTGAGGTCCATTTTAAAGTGGCAAGGCCAAGATTTTCCTCGCCGGTACCGCGCAAAACGGGATTTACCGAGCGTAGATAGGCGAGTGCATTTGATTGTACCCTGACCTTTTCTTCGGCGCGCTCAATGGCGATTGTGGTGCGTATTAACTGGCTTTGCAGGGTTAGAAGCGGCAAAAAAGCCAGCGCGATCAAAGTCACAGCAGCAAGGGCTTCCAATACTGAAAATCCCTGCTGGTTTATTTGGTGTTTGTCTGACACGCTATACCTTAATCGGTGATGCTAGATTATAGTCCCGGTACAGCTTAAAATGTTGTTCGGGAAATGAATTTTTTCGGGCGTAACGTAACAAGCTCGCTTTTTGAGGATGTGTTATTAAAGCTACGGGAAAATTCATTGACAATATCATCCCGGTCTTTTTGTCCTTGCAGAACATAAGCAGTAATAAAAATCACGACTTCACGTTTGGATTCCGAATAACTACTACTGCTAAACAAATTGCCCAGCGCGGGAAGGTCTTTTAATATCGGAACACCGCTATTTGAAACATCCACAGTTTCTTGAATCAAACCGCCAATCACCGCCGTTGAGCCATCTTCAAGGGAAAGCGCTGTTGACACACTGGTATTTGTAAATGTTGGGCTTGTTATGCCAGCAACTTCCCCAGCCGAGGTACTGGAGAGTTCCTGAGAGATATTTATATCCACACGGTTATTGCCATAAACAATCGGCTCGATGGAAAGAAGAATACCGGTGGAGCGATATTCGATAGTATTAAGAATGCTGCCAAAGCCACCGTCAGTTGATGAACCCTGACTAGATAGGACGGGTACGTCAGAACCAATTTGCACCTGCGCAGCAGAACCCGAACGGGTTATAATGCGCGGTGTTGATAGAATGCGGACATCGCCATTATTTGCGGCAGCATCCAGAGTTGCGCCAAAGTTTTCATTTGCAATTGTGCCAGCTAATCCGCCAGGGCCGCCTGCAATTGAGCCTGCAAGATCGCGAAAGAAGCTATTTGCACTCGAACCATCTGCGTCAATGGTTTCATTGTCGCCGCCCACATTATTAAACCCCCAATCGACACCAAGGGAGGCGTCATCATTGAGCGATATGTCGGCGATGGTCACTTCGATCAATACCTCGGCGGGGGCGCGATCAAGTTGTTTAAACAAGGGAAGTAGGCGTTGATAGTCGCTGGCTGTACCTGAATAAATGAGTCGGTTACCAAGTGGGTCTACGACAAGAGCCTGAGTGGTTGCCACAAGACCTGTTTGAGGGCTACCATTAACATTATTGGGACGCCCCTGGGATCCAAAGCTGCCCCCTGAACCAATGCCCTGGCCGTCGGGAAGGGCCGGAGGCCGATTAACCCCGCCCGGTGTTCCTGCGTTTCCCAAAACATTGTTGACAGTTTCGGCGAGTAGTTGCGCATCAAGATTTTGAACTTCGTATACGAATAATTCAGAAACGTCACCTTGCGGGGTTGGTTGATCAAGCTCGTTCAACCAATAATTGACCCGCGCCCTTGCTTCTGGGGAGCGCGTAAAAATCATCAAATCATTGGAGTAGTTAATCGCAAGCATCAAAATTGATTTTTGCTCACGGGCATTGATACTGGACTCCCACCCTTCAGCGCCCAACAATGTGTTCATCTCTGTTTGAAGATTGCGTGCAGACCAAAAGGCCGGTGAATAACGTTGGACTTGCGTACCGGCATAATCAAGCTCGTCCATTTGATAGACAATATCAAGAGCCACATCGATATCGGAAGGCAAGCCCCCAAGAATGACAAAATTACTATCATTAGAGGATTCAATTGATAACCCGTCTTTTTTTCTACCAAGAGCTTGACGCAGAATGCGTACCATATCGGTTGCATTGATAGCGTTAAGCTGAACGAATTGAACGAGAGGGCGCAAATTCGCTGGCGTTGAAATTTTGGCGCGCGATTTAATAAATTGCGGCGTACGGGCCTTCAATTCCTGATCTTCAATAATCTGATAGACACCTGCTTCACTTGTTATGCGAACGCCATAATCTTTCAGCGCAAGTGAGACAAGTTCGAGGAAGGTTTTTGACTCCATCGTGCCCGAAGAGCGCAGTTGAACAACTTCACTTTTGTTTGCGATGCCAGGGCCTGTAACAAATGGCACGCCAAGCATTTCTCCGAAGACAACATCAATAAAGGCAGGCACCGGTAACGGTGTTACGCGTGCATCAATCTCATTGGTTTTAAAAGCTGGCGGCGGTGTTTCATCGATATTGCGACTGGCTTCCTCTTCAACAAGACTGGGGATATCGCTGACGCGCGAACGTTCATCAAATACAGGCGTGTCATCGCCATTGTTTTCTTCTTTAATGATATTCAATAGAGCATCATCTGCGGGCTCGCTGCTGTCTTCATCGGCACTGCCCGGTGTTTTGATGCGCGAGGATAAAAGAACATCCTGAACGAAAGGTATTTCTTGCTCAGAAGAGGTGGCTCGACTCTCTGGGCCAATAGCAGGTGAGTCCGTCTCAGGACCGTACAATGTTGTGCACCCTGCCAAGACAAAGCTTAAGCAAACCGCTAAAATGGCTGTCGATGAAACATTATTAGAAAAACGCACTAATCTTCCCCTTTGGAACTATACTGGGTCTATAATCTGTTTAGGTTAATATAATTGGGTAAATATTATATTGTAGTATGGTGGATTAACGTAAACTCTTGAATATAAAACGCGCATTAATCTTCGGTAATGCTATTTGCCGTTAACCAATTTTAAATCATTCTAACAAACTTGCGGCTATATGATAGTACAATCTGGCGCTTTGAAATTGTAATCACGTTTTTGCCCTGATGGCGCGCGCACCTCAAGTGTCCCACCCAGACAAACACCTGTACTCAAAAAAATTATATCTTGACCGTTCACCGACCAGCCATTGGGCAAGGTTAGTTGCCGATTATCGGGTGTTACGGGAATATATTGATAGGTTCGGTTTTGGGGACTAAAATTTAAAGGATCACCAGAGAAAGCTTGCGCATTTTGTCCCCTTTGTTCAAACGTCTCTTGCTCGTTTTCGGGGTTTTCAGATATCGCAATCAGGCGGATGTTTTTGCGCGATATAAGCGCTGCGATCCGTAAATCATTGATCTGGCTTTCAATATCATTTGCCCGTGCATGAAAGGCCGTGCTCTCTAATGATCGTCCGAGGGGCGGGGCAGAAATTGTTACAACAAGTCCCAATATCACAAGCACCACCAATATTTCCAGCAATGTAAAGCCGGTTTGTTGACGCTTATGTGCCAAATTGGCGGGAGCATTTCTCTGGAAACAATTTTTGTCGCTCATAATATCACTTATGCCGAGATATCCTGATTAAGACCGCTGCCGCCCTCTTCATTGTCCGCGCCATAGGTAAAAATTTGAGGCCGTAAATCAAAACCGCCCTGATCTTTTGCCGGGGCTTTATATCGATAATCATTCCCCCATGGGTCTTTTGGCAAGTCACCATCAATATAAGGGCCAAACCAGTTGGTGCTTAAAGCCGGATCGCTTGGAGGCACAACAAGCAAGGATAACCCTTCTTCATTTGTGGGATAGCGGCCAATATCAAAATACATTGCTTCAATCGAGGTTTTCAGGGATCGAGCCTGTGCTTTTGCCGTTGTTAGTTTAGAGCGATCAACTTGATTGAAAAGTCGTGGTCCCACCAAGGTTGCAAGTACACCAATAATGGCGAGAACGACGAGAATTTCCAGCAGCGAGTATCCGCGCTGAGCTTTTTTCTTGTCTTTGCTCTCGTGACTTGTCTCTTCCGAGCTCGCCGGGTCCGGGTGTGCAGTTTTTGTCATGTGATTGGTATCATCGCAGTTGCGCAATGCTTTCTTAGCGTTTTTGATTTTCTCGGTAATCATCTTCAAATCCTTTTATATACCAATATCATACAAGCTCGTCATTGCCATTACGATGCTTATCACGATTGTACCGACGACTCCTGAAATCATCAAAATAGCAAAGGGCTCGGTAAGGGCGGTGAGTTTTTTTGCCCGCTCGCGGGCCGATTTTTCAAATATGTCTGCCGCAAAGCCGATTGTTTGGCCAAGCGCACCTGCATTATTGCCGGTGCGGATCAAATCGATGACGACAGGGTCGATATCTTGCTGGGCTTCATAGAGCGCTTCGTCAAGGGGGCGACCTGCGCGAACCGATTGGCGAACAATTTGTAGGTTGCGCCGGAATCTCGGGGAGCGTGCGCCATTTTCTCCAAGGCGCAGCGCGTCAATCAAGGGGGCTTTATTTTCAAGGGCGACACTTACGGTGCGTGCCCATCCACCAATATCTGCCTGCGATAGAAAATTACCAATCAAGGGCGCGCGCTCGGCCCAGCTGCGCATCTTTTCATTCAGCGCTTTATTCTTCATGACGGCGATAATAAAGACGATAAAGCCGACAACTGAAATGGCGGCTAATAACCAGTTATCGCGCATCCATACCCCGCCGCCAATCACCATTTGCGATAGCCACGGGGCATCGCCAATGCGATCGCCAAGCAAGACGCTAAAGCGGGGAACAACAAAGAGAAACATCAACAGAACGATCAGACCGCCAACGCTTGCAAGAAAAGCAGGATAGGCAAGAGCAGCTCTGATTTCCGAGCGCATGGTTTCTTCATACTCCATGCGATCAGCGCCATCGAGTAAAGCTTTTGAAAGCGAACCGGTTAATTCTCCCAGCTCTGCGAGGCGGAAAATATATTCAGGGTATTCAGGGATATGGGCTTCAAGGGCTTCCGATAGTTTTTTACCGGCCCGAAGATCTTTCTTCATACTTTCGGTGCGCCCGGCCAGAACCGGATGTGCATCGGATTTTGCCATGGTCTCTAAGGTTTCCAGCAAGGTCACACCGGCGCCGAGTAAGGTTGCGAGCTGGCGCGTGTGCCGGGTCAGGTCTTTTGACTTGATCTTGCTACTGGAAAAAAGTTTCGAGCTTGAGGCGCTTTTCTTGACCTTGAGCTCAAAGGGAGAAAGACCGCGCGCGACCAATCTGTCAAAAGCAGACTGTTCATCGCTCGCATCCATAACACCGCTGACAGACTGGCCAGCGTTATCAATCGCTTTATATAGAAAAGTGGTATTTGCCATCACTAACCACTCTCGCTCCCACATACCCGTCGTATCTCTGTAAGAGTAGTGTGGCCAGCGCGCGCTTTCAATAAGCCGTCTTCAAAAAGTGTCAAAAACCCTTGCTTGCGGGCAATTGTGAATAATTCTGACAGTGATGCCCCGTCAATAACCGCTTGGGTAAGGCCGTCTTCAAGCTTGGCAACCTCAAAAACAGCCATCCGACCACTATAGCCTGTATGATCGCAAAAATCGCACCCAACGGCTTTGGTCCACTTGGCAGGCCCATCAAGGGCGCCTTCTAGGTCAATGCCGGTTGCTTTAAGTTCATCGCAAAGGGCACTTCCTTCCGGGTTTGTTTCCGGGATGGAGCAATGATCACACACTTTGCGCACCAGACGTTGGGCCATTAGTCCGCGTATCGCGTCACTGATCAAAAACCGTTCAAGGCCGATATCCTCTAATCTTGTAATGGCTGCGAGAGAAGAGTTTGTGTGCAGGGTGGACAGAACAAAGTGCCCGGTTAGGGCTGCTTGCGCGGCAATCCCGGCTGTTTCCCCGTCGCGAATTTCCCCGACCATGATGACATCAGGGTCCTGGCGAAGAATGGCGCGCAACCCGTTGGCAAAGTCGTATCCGATATCAGCATTGACCTGAATTTGCGGGATGCCATCAATATCATATTCAACCGGGTCTTCGATGGTAATAATCTTGCGGTGACCATTATTGATTTTTTCCAGGCTACGATAGAGCGTTGTCGATTTACCAGACCCTGTTGGCCCGGTTACCAGCAAGACTCCATTGGGTAGAGAGATTAATTCTTCCAGGATGCGCCCGGAGCGCCCGGTTAATCCCAGTCCTTGAAGGTCAGGTAATTCGGTTTGCTTGCGTAACAATCGAAGGACGAGGCTTTCCCCCCATGTGCTGGGTACGGATGAAACGCGCAAATCAATATCATTACCGGCAAAGCGGAACGTATGACGGCCATCTTGGGGCAAGCGTCGTTCGGCAATATCCATTCCGGCGATGAGTTTGATACGGCTGGCGATTGCGTCAAATTTTGTGCGGCTCTGGTTCTGGCGTTTATGCAAAACACCATCAATGCGGTAACGCACCTGAAAAGCATGTTCAAAGGCTTCGATGTGAATATCAGAGGCTTTTTCTTTCAGGGCAACGGCAAAGACATTATTGACGAAATCAATAACCGGTGCTTCTTCGGCCATTTCCCGAAGGCGCGCTGTGTCTGTTAGATCATCATCGCCTTCACCGCCAAGGGCATGGCGTTTTAGCTGGGAGAGATAGGTTTCGAGGATCTGGTTGGGAGCAAGCAGATATTCCACTTCAACAACATCATACTGACTGTTGCCAGCTACTTCGCTGGCATCCACATCGCTTGCGCGATTATTTTGAGGATTAATCAAAGGCGCGGTGCTGATTAAATCAATGGTTTCGCGCAGAGCAAGATTAAGCGGGTCTTGGGCAATGACTTTCAGGCGAACCGGTATAATGGCTGGCGTTGTTTCACTTCCCTGTATTTCATTGCCGGGTAGCTCATTGTCTTGTTCTTCCTCGCCAACCAGGTCGAATTGTTCGAACCATGCAAAAGCCTGATGGGATTCAAACCATTGGGCAGACAAGCCGAGGCGTTTTGCGGTATTTTGAAAATCGGCAATATCAACGGGCAAAGTTAACGGGTCGACAATCGCTAATTCGAGCTGTTTGGAAAGAGTAGACAGAAGATTTTCTTCTGTAATGGCGCCGAGGCGTAAAAGCGCCTGGCCCAGCAATCCCCCGACTTCCTGTTGCATGGCTAGCGCTTGAGACAAATCCTTATCGGAGATCAGTTCAAGATCCATCAACATCGCGCCAATACGCTTATATTGGCTTCCCGCTTGGGTTTTGTCTTGATAGTGTTGGTCTTGAGCAGGCTGTGTCACAAACATCTTCCCCTAAAAAGGTATCTATCCTGCCAGCTTGCAGGCACCTATTATGTAAGCATTAACCGCGTAAACTAGGCGCTTTTACTTGAAAAATTATGAAGGCGTGTCGGTTAATCATGTTAACCATTGCCGTGTATTCAGGGCTTACTGTGCAATCTACGTACCATATGATAGAAATTTTTTACACCGTAAGATTTTTGTTTAGCCCTGACTTATCAGGAAATAAATAACCATATTGGTGTAGATCTAACACGGATGGCCCGAGCGATATTTTTATAGGAGAGCTATAAAGCCTATCGGACAAGGCAATCAATAAAGATAGGGTCGGCTTTGCAGGTTTAGGCGCTCTATCAAGGTCGATGGATAAGCGGCAATTCGGTTGGGAATTCTAGGAGTAAAGCTTTTGTATCAAAATGGGACAATCAGACGATGTCGGCGACGTTCTCAGCAGGGTTTGTCTCTGATTGAGGTTACGATTGCGCTGGCCATCGCGACTTTGGTTTCTCTGGCACTGTTTCAATCGGTGGTACAATGGGTTGAGCTGAGCGCAAAAACTTCCGGCGCTGCACAACGGGCGATTTCAACTCTGGCTTATGAGCGCCAATTCAGAACAATCGTCAGAGGATTGATCCCGGGATGGAAAGAGATCGAAGAGGAGGAATTTAAGGGCACGCCAGAGTTTTTTAGCGGTATCGCGACCCATCTTCTTCATAAGGGTGAACCGGCGCTTTCGGTCGTAACCCTGCAGCTTGTCAATGAAGGCAATACAGCTTCTTTGAACTATCTTGCATTTGAAACTGGCTGGACGATGGTTAAATTTGAGGATGCTTTTGCCCGGTTTGATTATCTTGGCGCGGATGGCAAGTGGTATCCAAATTGGCCTCCGGCAACTGTACCAGAGCCCGGCCCATTCAAAGATTATGAAATTCTCGGTGTTCCCCTGTTACCCGCGGCCATTCGCTTGAGCGCTATCTCACAAGGTGAGGGGGATCGCAACCGTGTAAAATCGATGATTATTGCGGAGGTCTTAAATGATCCCGAGCTACCGCACAGAGATAAAGACGTGCTAGGCGGTGTGGTCCAATGACCCATCAAGGCGAGAAAATGCAACAAGGTTTTGTGCTGCCATTTGTATTGGTATCCATTGCTATGCTGGCAATTGTCGCCTTTGCGGGATTTTCTGTTTTGACGCGCTCTAGTAGCAATATGTTGGCGATGCAGCAGGGTCTTGCAGATGATATTGCCCTGTTTAATGCGGAGTCAGAATTACTCTACACATTTTTAATTGCTCAAGGGGTTAATAATGGAATGCTTGCCCGTGAAGGGGCGGCGCTTAATAGTGGAGGCCTTGATACTGGATTTGGTGCCGGATTTGACAATGGGGGAAGTGGGCTTTTTACAGAAGATGCTGATCCATCGGAAATTCCCGGTTTTTGGGGCGCGAATGGGTCAATCAAAAAATCCATGACCGGTAATCTCGATGTTCTCGTCTCATATCGGGACGTAACAGGGCTTGCTCCGATCAATATGCTTACAGAAGATCAGAGGCGCCGATTTTTTGGTGGTTTTGGATTTGATAGAGTGGGTGCGGAAAAACTGACTGCTGAACTTGAAGATTTTATAGACGAAGATCAGGTTCCTGTTGCGCGCGGCGCGGAGCGATCTGAATATCGATTGCGTCAAAAGAAACACCCGACAAATTCGCCTTTGCGTGCACCGCAGGAAATGCAGGCATTATTGTCAATTCCGCCTGATTTGGGAGATCAGTTCTGGATCGATATGTTACGTCTGACGACGGTTGAAAACTCTTTTTCAGTAATTAATGACCGGTTTTCTCATCCGAGACTGAAAGATATTTTGGAAAATTCTTCTATTTTCGGAGATAGTGAGGAAAATTCATTGTCCGCATTTTTGTCAGAGTTGGCCCGGCCTACCGAGCGGGCCCGTTTCTTGCTGGTAACCACAGGTGAGAGTCCGGTGGAGCGCGCAATCGAGATTGAGAAAACCGTTGTAAAACTCGGTAAACCTTTTTCAAAGAGTTTAATCTATGAGCGCACAGCGGATGGATCAAGCGGAATAGAACCGGCGAGGGGGAGCTTTAACATTGATGAGACAAAATCAGAAAACGGCGAGGTGTCAAATGATGACGACCTTGGTGATCCAGAATATAGGGACATAGATCGTGACTATCCGCTCATATTTGCGCCAACCAATTAAAAGCATTTCTGCTTCAGGTAAGGTTGAAGGCTTGCGTGAAGGCAAGTCTTTTATGCCCCCTGTTTATGCGCTATCGCGCAGGCAATGCAGTTTTTCACGCACACGCTTGCAGGCAACCAATCGTAACGGATTGCGCGCAGCACAATTGAAAGCAATGAGGGAGCAACGTTTTCAGTTCGGTCGCATTAAAATTGTTCAGGATAGTTCGGACCCGAAGGGCGCGGGTGTGTGGGGCTGGGACGAGGCACAAAACTTGGAGTCAGGGGAAGATTTGTCTGCATTGCGGGTTTTCCCTGAGACCTTATTGCGTGAGCCCCCTGCGAGTGATCCAACCTCAAATCAAAACAGATCTATTGTGAGGCTTGTTAAATGTCTTGAGGGTTTCGAGGGTCAAATTTGGCGCAATGAGACAAGCACTCAAACAGGTACTAATATTGGCGATAAGCCGGGCGCTGGTATCAAGGCCGATGGCGCAACCCTGATAGCATCGCGCTGGTGGCCAACTATTCCTAGCATAAACGACTGGCGATTATTTTTGCGGATTGGCAAATTTGATCCTGAAACAGATGAGGGACAGTCCGTTTTTATGTCCGTTCCCGCCCCGCAAGATGTGCCATGGCGTAATGATATTGCCCTCATTGATCGTGATCCGGAGGGTCTCGCGCGGTTATTTTCACCCCTCCATGTTGGTGTTCTTGCGGCGGGCTTTCTGGCCTTTTTTGCCGCATTTCAAGCGGGACAACTTATCAGCCACGGCTCTGCGATTAATAGCCTAGAACAGAAATTGGCAAGGGCAACCGAGCTCAATCAAAACGGTTTTCGTTTGAAACGCCAAGCCGAAGCACGGCTTGCGAGCTTGAATAGTAAATCTAATTTGAAAGACCCGACTTACGTTCTCAGGGTCATTCAAGAGATCAGTTCTAAATTTGATCCGAACGACGCAGAGATTAGAAATATTCAGATTTCAGAAACAAATTTCAAGATCCGCCTCGAAGTTGAAGACCCGGAAGAGCTTGGCGAAGTGACCCTTGATATCCCCGAAGTTGTAAGTCAATTGGAGAACTCATCCTTATTTTCCAATGTATTTGTCGAGGGGACTGTGGCCGGTGCGGTATTGCTCGAGGGTAATTTGGAGGCATCCATACCCGCTTTAACCCTTGCTGAATTGCCCGCTGATACAAGATCCGGCGCTGGTGCGAGCGAGGTGCAAAAAACCCCTGCTAATCCGGTTGGCAATCCGGTTGCTAATCCGGCTGGCAATAATGGCGAGGGTGCGCTCAACGCTGAAGAGGCGGCTCAGCTGGATGCAACATCACCGGTAAAACTAAGCGCGCCGCCGCCAGAAGAACAAACAGTTGCGCGCCCTGATGGGCCCCCTGCTGATGCGAGGCCTGCTGATGCGAGGGAGGAATAAACAATGGGCATAATTGATGATTTAAAAAACCAGTTGAATGCGCGTGTGCTTTACGCGCTGATCGGGTTGGGATTTGTTGTGGGGCTGGTTCTTATCTCCGATTATGGCGTTAAAATTAATGATTTGCGCACTGAGCGAAAGAGCCTGCAAAACCGCCTTGCCCAATATGGGGACCAGATAGACGAGCAATTATGGACAGACCGTCTGGAAGAGGTTTCTGCCTTGGAAGAGTTATGGAGCAAACGTTATTGGCGCGAAGAGACGAGCGGGATTATTGGCTCGCAAATACAAACAAAGCTGGGCTTGATTGGCTCTCAATCTGAATTCCAGCGTATACGTTCAACAACAGATGAAGCCGGGGATGCGAGTGGAGAGCGGGCGCTAAGGGTTAGAGTGTTTGGTCAGGCTTATGAAGCCTATGATGCGATCAAGGCCATAGCTCTTATCGCCAAAAATGAACCCAATATTATTCTTGATGAAGTCAATCTCACTGTGCGTAAAGATAATGAAGCCTCGGTGGTTTTATCAGGGCTTGCCCCGGTTGAGCTGGCGTCCCCCCAACAAGCGCCCCCGCAACAACCTGCCCCTCAACAACCTGCGAGAGTTCCGGCGCCAACATCACAGGTGACCCCATGAACAAATCGATCTTAATTGCCGGTGCGATTCTTGTTTTTGCGGGATTGCTTTTTGGCTGGATGGTATCGGGAATATCAACCGGTATAGTCAAAGCCAAGAAATCCAATTGGGAATTGCCGCAATCACCAGACGATATTGCGCCAATTGCCGAATATTTGCGCGTTGCAACTCTGGAAAGCGGCCAGTACGGGCGTGAGCCGGCTGCAGTAATAGCTGCAAGCGAAACCGATGCACCTGAAGAGCGTGCGATTGCTTTTCCGTTAATTGTTGCAACGGCCCGGCTGGACGGGGAGATGATTGTTCATCTCAGAAAAGAAGATGGTAGCTATATTACTGCAAAACAAAACGATACCCTTGAAGGGGATTGGCGTGTGGTTGACATAACTATGCAGCAGGTTGTGGCTGAACGTGAAGGCTCACAAGTAGACTTTACGATCTATTCCGGTGCTAATTCAGAAAATAACTAAATCGTTTTTTCGCGATCTCGACAAGCGCGCAAGAGCCAAGAGCCAAGAGCCCTTAACAAAAACCGCATAACCGAGATCGCAAGA
>CAYMPJ010000001.1:14998-41226 GCA_964392325.1 uncultured Caulobacterales bacterium | reverse complement strand
CAAGAGCCAAGAGCCAAGAGCCCTTAACAAAAACCGCATAACCGAGATCGCAAGAATAGCTAATCAGATATTCCTGCTGTGAAATTAATTTGCTTACGGTTCTAAAACGAAAGAGCGCTTCATGCACCCGGGCCCACTCGGGCCCCGCACCCAGCGCGTGCAAACCGGCGTCTGAATTTAGAATTTTATTCAAAGGTGCCGCTCATTGCACTCGTGTCGAATTGGACAGGTGCCAGATTTCCAGATCATCATTGCCATGAGTATAAAAAGGGGAGAACTGCTTTCCCGAGGGAAACCTATGACCAAACAAAAGAGCGGGTTATTTGAAAGGCTATGAGATTTTTGAATGTGCTTAGGTGCTCTCGATCGGGGATGTGCCCAATGATCGGGATACAAAATAAAAGAACAAAATTGATTCGATACCGGCCAAAAAGCCTCCAGCCTTATAAAGTTTTTGGTGAGCCTGTTCACACTGTTCAAGGGCGAAAACCAAAACGACTGGCTAAATTAATCCTTTTGGTTGTTTGGAATGAAGTATTCACAACCTAGAGGAGATTTAAACTGGATCAGGTTTTTTAGAGCTCGATAAATTTAAAGGGGAATTTCAATAGGATACGCAATCACTACGGGTAAAAAGCTCTGTGTCGTGATTTATTTATTGCAAAAGAGCCACAGTTCAATAAATGTCACACGGTAATGTGATGTATGTTTGATTTTATGTTGACAGTATGACTTAAAATTAATAAATGATTAAATGTCTGATGTGTGGGGGGGAGATAACGAAACTTTGTTTCATCTTAATCATCAGTATAATCCTCACTACATCAGCATGTTTTGTAAACTTTAACCATGTGGGGTAAACCATGAAAAAACTTACTTTACTGGCCGCAGTGTCAGGCTTGGCTTTAGGCGCATCTGCTCATGCCAGCGAACTAGAACTAAAAATCACAAACATTAACGGGCTAGATGAAACGCCGAAAATGGATCTGGGTTCAGACTCTATCGAACATCCTGATTTTAGGCTCTTACCAATTGCGCAAAAAGATCCGTTCACACACGAGCCTCTACCACCTATTATGCAGAAGATGTTGGTGAATAATGTGATTTTCGCTCAAGAGCGTTTCGTGGGAGTTGACCACCCACGTGTTGCCAAGTTCGAATTGAACGCAACTGCGATCAATGAGCCTGCTCACGTGAACCCAGGCCCGACACCACTACCAGCGAGTTTCGTGGTAAGAGTCGACATTACTGGTGGTACATTGGTTTCTTCTCAAGGCACTATTCGCCCTGGTAAAACTGAAGCCCCAGGCACTGTACTCACTGAGAATTCATTTGATACATCTAGCACAGGCTTTAGTACTTTCGTTATTGGTAATGCTAACCCAGATCCTGATGTCGGTATTTCCTTGTCTGTTACGCAAACCGATTGTACTCCAATCACGGCAACGGTTGCCATTGAGAGTAACGATTTCCAAGGTGTTGTACTTCACGGCCCTGAAACAATCACATTGTCTGAATGTGGTATTTCACAAGCTGGCGAAATCGATGCTGGTGTTATCAAAGCTGACTTCGAAGAAGACTTTAAAGGCTTCTTGACAGCTGATCATGAGCCAGTACCTCACGACGACTATGCACGTGTTGGTCTAACGCATGTTGCTATCTGGAACAATCTATTCGATCCTAAAGCAACTGGTGTCACAAATCGTCGTATTGATGTTGACGATCTGGCTGTTCCAAATGCTTATCAACTTCAAGCCCAATTTGATGATTTGACTGGTATTGACTCAGTGCGCCTCGTTCCAGTTGATGCAGACGGTGTATCTCTCGGATTAGATCCAGTTGTAGTTGACCTTGGCTCAGCTTTTGCTTCTGATACAGCGGCTGCAGTTGAAATCCCTGGCGCTACAGCAGGTCTCAGCCTTGCTAATTTCGACAGCGTTCAGGCTATACGTGAATCCGGTTTGGTTAACTTCAGCGTACCACTAGACACTGTCGCCGCCGCAGCACTTTCGGCCACAGAAATCTGTGGAGTTGAGGGTGATCACCCTATTTCAGTAAAATGTGAGGAAAATCTATACTTCGCTCTTGAAGTTAGTGCATTTGGTCAGAAAAAGAAAACTGCCTATGTTACACGTCCTGATCCTGACAAGGGCACAGTGAGAGTTAAAGAAGATAACGGTAACGGTGTTATTGCTCATCAGCAAATCACAGCCATACACCGTTTGAACTTTGCAACACCTTGTAAAGGTGCAGATGGAGATACTGTTGGTGGGACTGCAGCTTCCGATCAAGCATTCTTCTTCTGTACTCAAGATTTGGGCGCTTCTGTTATTGGTACAATCGATGGTAGTGGCCAAAACTTCGGACCGTTTGACTGGGTGAATGCAGTTGGTAACGCACCAAACTTCTTCCGTATAACGCATATACCTTCAATTGACGGTCACGGTAATCCGTTGACTGTTCTTAAAGGTGAGCTAACTCTGAAGAACTCTTCTGGTAATGGTACTACTCCAGGTGCTGCTTTTGATGGGACATACAAGTTTGCTCTACCAATTGATCAAACTGTAGCCAATCGTGGTAGAGATGGTGTCTACATGATGGGTTCTCCTTTGATTTCTAGCATCGTTGCTGCTGGAACTGGTGGCCTTGGCGGATTTTTCGGCCAGTCCGATATCTCCATGACATTCTTTGTGAACTCTGTTCCTGGAAATGCTCGTGTTGGTGGACCGCTAGAGTCAGCTTTCACTGAAGATTTCCTTCCTAGTGAAGATCACGCATTCTTGGGTGACTTGGCCAATTACAAGTTGGACGTTGATCGTTTGATCTTCTCTGGCGGTACATTTGTACCTTACGGTGATAACGCAAATGACGGTGTTTCACTCTTTACAATCTCTGGTGATGATGGCCGCTTTGGTCCTAAAACACCTTTGAAAACTAAAGGCTTCCCTGGTGCAATAGTAGATATACTTGGTGGTCTTTAATCGACACCATTCTCTAAGGAATATTAGAGAAAAATGATCTTATGATTGTTTAAGAAAAGGGCGGCTTTGGCCGCCCTTTTTGATTCCGGCAGGATCACCTTTATTCGAGAGGTCCTATGGAGGGCCAAAACCTTCAGCGATCTTCCATAAGGTTTAAAGTCTCAGGCTGGCGTGCTAATTTACCGCCCATTGAATTGGCCCCCGGATACCGATTTTCATTGCCATTGGGGGCGTATGTTTCTAGGTTCCTGTAAGATTTTTAACTCAATTACCTGTTGGGGCATAGATTACCCACGGTCAGCGGAGATTTTGTAAAGATGGCAACATCTGAATTTCTACTCGATTATTTGCCCATATTGATATTTTTGGGGATAGCCCTCGTTTTGGGGATCGGTTTTCTTGTGGTTCCGGCGCTCATTGCGCCAGCGGAGCCAGATGTCGAGAAAAACTCCACCTATGAATGCGGGTTTAATGCCTTTGATGATGCGCGCATGAAATTTGATGTGCAATTCTATATTGTGGCGATCCTGTTCATCATTGTTGATCTGGATGTTTCCTTCCTTTTCCCCTGGGCTGTGACCCTGTTCAACCCTGAACTTGGTACTGACCCGACATTTCGCATTTTCTCTTTCTTTTCGATGTTTGTGTTTCTGCTCGTATTTGCGGTTGGCTATATCTATGAATGGAAAAAGGGAGCTCTGGAATGGCGATAGACGATAAAGCGCCCCAAAATCTGGAAACCCCAAATCCGCTCCATCCCGATGCAATACCTTATGGTACGGGGGCAAGAGCGGGTACGCCGGGCTATGACCCCACTGATAAAGACCCGTTTTATAATGCACTCTCTGATCAATTAGCAGATCGCGGCTTTATGACAGCCCCTGCTGATGCGCTGATCAACTGGGCCCGCACCGGCTCGCTCTGGTGGATGACTTTTGGTCTGGCCTGTTGCGCCGTTGAAATGATGCAAGCTTCGATGCCGCGCTATGATCTGGAACGTTTCGGGGTTGCGCCGCGTGCTTCCCCGCGTCAGTCGGATGTGATGATTGTCGCCGGCACCCTGACCAATAAAATGGCCCCGGCCCTGCGTAAGGTATATGATCAAATGCCCAATCCACGCTATGTGATTTCCATGGGCTCTTGCGCTAATGGTGGTGGCTATTATCATTACTCATATGCTGTGGTGCGTGGCTGTGACCGGATTGTGCCGGTCGACATTTATGTGCCAGGATGCCCTCCAACCGCCGAAGCGCTGGTTTATGGTATCTTACAGCTACAAAAAAAGATCAGGCGTGAAGGCTCGATCATTCGCTAGCATATCGCAGTTGATATGCTGGCTAGATGGATTTCCAGCCAAAAGACCTCTTGTCCCGATGGATTTGAACAATGCAACAAGATGAAGACCTAAAAGAGCTTGCGGAACATATCGTCACAACCATTGAGGCAGATGTTCATAGTCATACTATTAGCTTTGGTGAGCTCACTCTTACCGTGCGCGCTGATCGCATTGTCGATGTCTTGCGGTTTTTACGCACTGACAATCTTTGCAAGTTCATCCAGTTGATTGATCTGTGCGGGGTTGATTATCCCGCCCGCGCGCCGCGCTTTGACCTCGTTTATCATCTGCTGAGCCTTCACAATAATTGCCGGATTCGCGTTAAATGTGCGGTCGGTGAAGATCAAGCCGTGGCCTCGGTAATCCCGGTTTTTCCATGTGCCAACTGGTTCGAGCGCGAGGCGTTTGACATGTATGGCATTGTTTTTTCCGATCACCCTGATTTACGCCGTATTTTGACGGATTATAATTTTGAGGGTTACCCGTTGCGCAAGGATTTCCCGCTAACCGGAGAAGTCGAAGTGCGCTACGATGATGAACAAAAACGCGTTGTTTATGAGCCGGTGAAACTGGTTCAGGAATATCGTAATTTTGACTATCTCTCCCCTTGGGAAGGGGCGCAATATGTGCTTCCCGGAGACGAGAAGGGAACGGAATAGGCGGGTTGGATTTTATGGATATCAGATCGGGACATTGCCTGTGCGGCGCCGTAAAATTTACGGTTAAAATCAACAAGCATCCAGATGGGGTGCATGTTGATGCATGTCATTGCGGCATGTGTCGCCGACAAATTGGTGGCCCGTTAATGGGGATAACCTTGGCGTCAGCACCAGAAATTGAAGATGAGAGCGCGCTTGCAACCTATCAGTCCTCAGAGTGGGCAGAGCGTTCTTTTTGTAAAAACTGTGGATCGAACCTCTTTTATCGCCTGAAATCTAATCAGTTTCATACTGTTCACGCGGGGGCTTTGGATGACATATCGGATGCCAAGCTTACCCTTGAAATATTTATCGATGACAAACCTACCTATTATCATTTTGCTCAGGACACCCAAAAAATGACCGGCGAGCAGGTAATGGCAGTGTTTGCAAGCGGAGAAAGTGCATCTTAACTCATGGCTGATGGAACCCAGACAATAGAGATCACAAATAGCCCTTCCGAGGACGCTTCAGATCGCAATTTTACGATTAATTTCGGCCCCCAGCATCCCGCGGCCCACGGCGTGTTGCGGTTGGTGTTGGAACTTGACGGCGAGATTGTCGAGCGTGTTGACCCCCATATTGGTTTGCTTCATCGCGGTACGGAGAAATTAATCGAGCACAAAACCTATCTTCAAGCGATCCCCTATTTTGACCGTCTTGATTATGTGGCTCCGATGAATCAGGAACATGCCTTTTGCATGGCCGCCGAGCGGATGCTTGAGATTGAAGTGCCACGGCGGGCTAAAATAATCCGGACTTTATTTTGCGAAGTCGGGCGCATCCTCTCCCATTTGCTCAATGTCACCACGCAGGCACTCGATGTGGGGGCGCTTACCCCGCCTTTGTGGGGTTTTGAGGAACGCGAAAAATTGATGGTGTTTTATGAGCGCGCTTCGGGTAGCCGGATGCATGCAGCCTATTTTCGTATTGGCGGCGTTCATCAGGATCTACCCGATGCGCTCATTGATGATATGGAACAATGGTGCGAGGAATTTCCCGCAGCGGTTGCCATGATCGAAGAGCTGATCACCAATAATCGTATTTTCAAACAGCGCAATGTTGATATTGGTGTTGTCACTAAAGAACAGGCATTTGAATGGGGCTTTACCGGCGTGATGTTGCGCGGCTCTGGCGTTGCGTGGGATTTGCGTAAATCGCAACCCTATGAAATTTATGACGAGCTCGAATTTGATATTCCGCTGGGTAAAAATGGCGATTGTTGGGATCGTTATTTGTGTCGCATCGAAGAAATGCTCATCGCCAATGATCTTATGAAGCAATGCCTGAAATTGTTACGCGAAACTCCCGGCCCGGTCATGACCGATGATGGCAAAGTCGCTCCGCCAAAACGAGGTGATATGAAAGGTTCAATGGAGGCATTGATCCACCATTTTAAACTTTATACGGAGGGACCAAAAGTTCCCCCCGGTGAAGTTTATGCTGCCGTTGAAGCGCCAAAGGGCGAGTTTGGGGTTTATCTGGTGAGCCAGGGCGGCAATAAACCCTATCGCTGTAAAGTGCGTGCACCGGGCTTTCCCCACTTACAGGCAATGGACTGGATTAACCGCGGCCATATGCTCGCCGATGTTTCCGCTATCTTGGGGTCTCTCGATATCGTATTTGGTGAGATTGATCGATAAGGACATGAGCGCGCCGACAACAATATCCCAAGACAGAAATGGCACACAGACCCGGTTTGCGTTTCATGAAGACCATCTTGGTTACAAAGCCACTAGCCGGGACGGTGACATTTCTTTTATTGTCGCCTACCAGAATTTGACGGCCAATAAGCGTACCATTCGCGTGCGAAAACAAATTTTCCTGTTAGCATCGATTGCATTTTGGGCATTGGGCGGCGCGAGCGCGTTCACGGATGTTTTTGATAATCAAATCCCCTATGCCGGTCTTTGTCTCCTGTTGATCGCGGTTGTTCTAACCTCTTTGTATTTTTTCAAGCAATTTAGTTTTACAGCACTGCCAACAGCCCGCGGCCAGCTCTCTATTTTGCATGACAAGCAACATGATAAAATTCTTGACCGGCTCATGGAGAAACGCAAATCGACCCTATTGCATCAATTTCAGCATACCAATTATTCGGGCAAACCCCAGATCAGAGCGCAAGCTTTGCAATGGCTCATGGAAAATGAAGTTATCTCTGAAACGGAATATAAGGCCATGCTCAAAGCGGCGCCGACCTCTAAAAGCCAGCACATAAGTGTTGATTTGAAAAACAACAACCGTGGATTGCATTAGGGTGCGCTAGTTTTTCTATTGGCTTGTTCTGGGCCTCTGCTGTGGGATTAGTAAAATTTCACCTGAGCCCCACGAGCTGGCTTTGCAATAGCCCC
This sequence comes from uncultured Caulobacterales bacterium, assembly GCA_964392325.1. Classification (GTDB taxonomy): domain Bacteria; phylum Pseudomonadota; class Alphaproteobacteria; order Caulobacterales; family Parvularculaceae; genus CALLPQ01. Next base: position 33,860 of record CAYMPJ010000001.1, on the reverse strand, counting down.
GACCCATATAGGCCCAGCAGATCAAAAGACTAGCAAGTCAGGTTTGATCTCGACGAGAGGGGGTAATTGTCATACACTCTTGGCAATTAGAAAATATGTGGGATAAAAATGGCTCTTGGGATGGTCTTTCGTCAGATTTTTAAATTGCTCGTGGTGGCCTTTGGTTGGGCTCTGATTTCCACGATTGCTATCAACCTGTTTACCAACGGCAATATGTTCCGCCGCATGGATATTGCCCTTTATACCGTGCTCACCATGTTCAGCTATCTCGGGGCGATATCATTGGCGCTTTTTGCCAGCCGGATTGCGGGGCATATTGGCAATCGTTTTACGGCAACTTTGTCGGGGGTGATTGTCTTTATTTCGGCGTTTTTTGTGATCCAGCTTGTCTCTGCCGAGATTTATGGAGCTTTCGTCGAGGTCAATGATGGCTCCATCAATGTAAATTATGGGCCACCGGTTCTGCCGCGTATTGATTATCCGTGAACTATAGATAAATTTGTAGACGCAAAAAAATAAGGCTCCCGGGATGGGAGCCTTATCAACCCAACGCTAGCGAAGCGAAGGCAAAATTATATTTTAATTAAGCAGCTTTTTTCCATTTAACCTGGAACTCAAGCTCTTCTGCACCTTTTTCGCGCTCATGCTCAATATTGAAAATGGCTGCGTCTGGTACATGGATTTTCTCGCCAGCGACCTGAATCTGAAAGTTTCTACCTTTCTCGATAGAGTCAGCAAGACGGCGTAATTTGGCAACAAATTGCTTTTGTGTGTAAGCTTTTTCCAAATCGCGATCAGCTTTTGTGGCTTTGCGTAATGGTGCTGGTTTTTTAGCAGCGCTCTTTTTAACTGGAGATTTTTTCGCTACAATTTTTTTAGCGACAACTTTTTTCGCAACTACTTTTTTCGCAACTGGCTTTTTCGCTACAACTTTTTTAGCAACAGGCTTTTTTGCAACGGGTTTTTTCGCTACTGGTTTCTTTGCTGTTGGTTTTTTTGCGGCTGATTTTGTCAACTTAGTTTTCGCAACTGGTTTTTTTGATGCTTTTGCACCGGAATTGGCTCTTTTCGCCATGGATCATGTCTCCTTCGAAAGTTATGACGTGTGCTTGGTTAATGGATAATTCTTGCTAAATCGTTTCAATTTGAAACATAGGTGAACTTTTATGTCTTTTTTGAAATGCGGAACCCATGGTCGCCAAAAGGAGACTTTTGTTTGTCGCCATATTGTCGAAACCCTAAAGGATCACGAACCGCGCGGATTTTGCTGGGATGTTGTCGATGGCACCCATGAAGCGATTTGCTCGGCGTGTAATGATCTGGGTGAGGCCGAGTTTCAACAATCGCTCGATGAGCTTATTCAGGGATTGTGTTTTGGCTGCTTTCGCGAAGCCGCGCAGATTAATGGCATAATATTGGATTAGGATTTCCTTCATGGGACCACAAAACCTGCGCCAGAAAGAGTTTGCTGAATGTGCGGGGAGATGGGGGATTACCCCCCAAACTGGGCCAGTTTTTGGGCCAATTTGAACGCAGACACGAAGATATCGATAATTTCGCACAAGCCTTTGTAAAACCATCGATTTTATGGAAAATCTGGTCTAAACAGCATGAAACCATGCCGGAATGGCACAATGGCAATGTTGCGCTGGACAGGGTTAGCATATTAAAAGACCCCTAACGCCCTTTGACGATTAAACGAGAAGATAAAATTCATGGCTGTAAAACGACCTGCAAAAGACCAACCCGCCAGTTTTGCCTGGAATGCTGAAAACAAAAACTGGTGCGCAGAGCAGTTGAAGAAATATCCGGAAGGGCGAGAGGCTTCTTGCGTGATTCCGTTTTTATGGCAGGGACAAAAACAGGAGGGATGGATATCCATTCCAATGATGGAGGCAATCGGCGCCCAGCTGAACATGCCCTATATCCGCGTCTATGAAGTGGCGAGCTTCTATACCATGTTCAATTTTGCGCCGGTGGGCGAATATTTTGTTCAGCTTTGTGGCACCACGCCGTGCATGTTACGGGGCGAACAGGATTTACGGGAGGTCTGTAAAAAAGTAATCGGGCCGGAAAATAAAGTCTCCGATGATGGAAAGCTCTCATGGCTTGAAGTCGAATGTCTGGGCGCATGCTGTAACGCGCCGATGATCCAGATTTCCACCAATAATGATGATCATTATTATGAAGACCTGACAGAAGCAAATTTCGAGGCGCTATTGATGAATTTGCGGGCGGGCAATGATGTGAAAGTTGGTACCCAGAATAAAGGGCGTCATACTTCTGATCCTGAAGGGGAAAACACAACCCTCACTGACCCGGCGCTTTATGATGGCTCGGCGGCCAAGCCCATTGAAAAATTACCCAATTCGGAAATTTCTGCATAAATGCCAATAGTGAATGTTTTCAATCCGCACCTTGTCATCCCCGGCTTGACCGGGGATCCAAAGCGATACGGAAAACGGGCGTTATCATTGAAAAAAACATCTTCACAATTGGGTATCACGCTGGAGACGGCAGAAAATCCGGTGGAGGATGATAGTTCGTCATGAACGCCTCGGCTCCGAAAAAAACCAATACCATTCTCGATAAGTTTGAAGTGCCGCCAGCGGCACGGTTTTTGGGATTTGAATTTCTGGATGTCGATAGTGAGGCGATGACCATGCAGGCAGGATTTAGAGCGTCTGAGGCCATGCTTAATCCGCGCGGTACGGTGCAGGGCGGGTTCCTCACCGCGATGCTTGATGAAGTCATGGGCGTGCTTGCCTTGATTGTGACCCGGAAAGGCCCGGCTTCGGTTGATCTGCACACCCAGTTTTTTAGGCCCGCCCTTCCGGGAAAAATTATCGGGCATTCGAAAATCAACCATCTTGCAGGGTCTACAATATTTACCCAAGGGTCTTTGTTTGACGCGGAAGGGAATAAACTTGCAAGCGCGACCCAAACCCAGCGTTTATTCGATATTCCGGGGGTGTCTGATGCATAAATTTTGGCGACTTGTTTCTTTGTTGGGCACTATTTTGTTGTGCAGTTCCTTTTTATCTGTGCCCGCATGGTCTCTGGGTAATCTTAACCGCTATTTTGTGAGCAGTGCGTCAATTACTTACGATCAGGGGCGAGCGGAAATATCTTCGGCGCAGCAAGCCAATATTGAAAACCTGCTCGGTCCGGCTTCATTGCGGCCATCAATTTCGAGTATTGTGATCAGCAGCCCGTCAAAATGTGTTTTGTCTGGTGCCTGTACGATTTTATCAGCCAAGCGCATCGATGCGATCATGTCAGTTTTACATCGCGCAAATGTTCCCGATAATGTCATTAGCTTGCGACTGGAAACGATTTCCAGTGATGAGGGCGCGCTCGAAGTCAGGGTCGTGCGAGACCGGCTTTGCGCGGCGGCACTTCAAAAAACCGATAAACGTGGTTTGGCCCTAAAAGATAAGTATTGTTCCATTAAATAAAGACGACATGCATGGGAAAACCCTATCGGGTTTTGTCCTTGCATTCCCCCGGCCTTTGGCCCCGCTAATCCTGTGACATATCGGGCGAATTCCGGGTTATTTTTTGCTGTCGTTGTCGGGGTTCCTGTCGTATAAGGCGTCACATCGGACCACTTGAAAAGCCTTGAGTGCGACACTTATCCCGGAGATGTGTTTGAATGCTTGAAGATAAAGACCGCATATTCACCAACCTCTATGGCCTGCAGGACTGGGGGCTAGAGGGCGCAAAACAGCGCGGGGCTTGGAACGGGACCGCGGATATTATTCGCATGGGCCAGGACTGGATTATCGCGCAAATGAAAGATAGCGGCTTGCGTGGGCGCGGCGGAGCGGGTTTCCCGACCGGTTTGAAATGGTCTTTCATGCCCAAAGAGGTCGGTGAGCGGCCCCATTATCTGGTGGTGAATGCTGACGAATCCGAGCCCGGTACCTGTAAAGACCGGGAGATTATGCGCCACGACCCGCATCTGTTTATCGAGGGTTGCCTGATCGCCTCTTACGCCATGAAGGCCAATGCCTGTTATATCTATATTCGCGGTGAATATGTGCTGGAGCGCGAGCGCCTCCAAGCGGCAATTGACGAGGCCTATAAGGCTAAGCTTGTCGGCAAAAATGCGGCTGGTTCTGGCTGGGACTTTGATGTCTATGTCCATCACGGGGCGGGGGCATATATTTGCGGCGAGGAAACCGCATTGCTGGAGAGCCTCGAGGGCAAAAAGGGCCAACCACGCTTGAAGCCGCCATTTCCGGCTGGCGCGGGGCTTTATGGGTGCCCCACGACAGTCAATAATGTTGAATCCATTGCGGTTGCCCCGACAATTTTGCGGCGCGGCGCGGACTGGTTTAAAAAGTTTGGCCGCGAGAATAATGCCGGCACCAAACTCTTTTGTATTTCCGGCCATGTGGAGCGCCCTTGCAATGTGGAAGAGGCGATGTCGATCCCGCTCAAAACCCTGCTGGAAACCCATTGCGGCGGTGTGCGCGGGGGCTGGGATAATCTAAAGGCGGTGATCCCCGGTGGCTCGTCCGTGCCGCTTTTGCCCAAAGAGATTTGCGATGATGTATTGATGGATTTTGACGCCCTCAAGGAACATCGCTCCGGCCTTGGAACGGCGGCGGTGATTGTCATGGATAAATCCACCGATGTGGTCAAAGCCATTGCCCGCATCAGCTATTTTTACAAGCACGAATCCTGTGGTCAGTGTACGCCGTGCCGCGAGGGTACGGGCTGGATGTGGCGCGTTCTGGAGCGCATGGTGCGCGGCGAGAGCTCAACAGAAGAAATTGACAAGCTCCTCGATGTGGCCGGCCAGATTGAGGGCCATACAATTTGCGCCCTTGGCGATGCAGCCGCATGGCCGGTGCAAGGCCTTGTGCGCCATTTCCGTCATGAAATCGAAGAGCGGATTAACACCTACCGCGCCGATCGCGGCGGCGTACAGGTGGTTGCGGCGGAGTAGAGCTACTTTGGGGGCGCTGCCATGTTGACTGCCCGAGATCTAATCAATTTTATTATTGAGACAGCCCTAGAGACCGAGGGCGTGGGTGAACTTGAGGAAAGCGTGAAATGGGGGCAACCGAGTTTCACGCCCAAAAAACCTAATATCGGTAGTTCTATTCGTATTCAGACGAATAAAGATGATACACTCTCGCTAATGTTTATTTGTACAACCGGTCTTGTCGATGAGTTTCGATCTCTTTACGGAGATAGGCTTATTTTGAAAGGCAATCGGGAAATTCACCTTAGAGCTGATGATCTTGATAAAAATCGGGACGCACTAAAACATTGTATCTCCCTTGCGCTCACCAATAAAGTCCGCAAAAAATAATCCCGTTCTCAAATCTCTTGCTTTACGAGATCGGGAATAGAATGAACGCGCAAAGGGCGGCGGCAAAGCTTGTTGTCCGCAAGGCCATGCGCGCCTCTTTGGTTGAAATTTTTTTCCACGAACAGGTTAGGGGGTCAGTTTAAACTGGATTGTTGGGCCGTTACCGCGATAGGCTAATAGCCACCGGTTCGATGTTTTAGATTTTCGGAGATTAAAATGATTTCGCAAGTGACAGATCGTCAGCTCGCCCCTCAGTTATCTCAGTTGGCTGTGGCCAGTTTTACCGATAAATTTGGACATCTTTATAAACAGGAAGACCTGAATTCTTTTTTAAAAGATAATCATACTCCGGAACATTATGAAAAACTGATCGCCCATCCGGGCACCAGCGTATGGGTTGCCCAATCTGAAGGTGAGGAATTAATCGGATATAGCGTATGCGGGCCTTGTTCATCGCCTGCACCGGTGGATGCCAATAATCCGGGCGAGTTAAAGCGTCTTTATTTATTGCCTGATTATACCGGATCCGGCATTGGGGCTAAATTGATGGAACCCTCAATGCAATGGCTCGAAGAGAGATATAATGATATTTTTGTCAGTGTTTACTCGGAAAATGAGCAGGCGATAAGGTTTTATGAAAGATTTGGGTTTAAAAAAATTATTAGATATTATTTTATGGTCGGCCAGCAGCCAGACCTTGAATATATTATGAAAAAATCCAGCCTGTGAGGCCCTGACCATGACATTGCTTGTACCGTCCGATCGATCAGAATTTTCATCATTTCCAAGATTTTATGCAGATGAAATCGCGCCCATGTTGGCAAATAGGGAAGAGCTGCGAAAAAGCGCGATCAAAAAAGGTATTGGTTTTGGAGTGTTGATTGTGACCATTATGCTTGGCCTTACATTTGTGGTTCCTGAATCTATGAGATTCTTCATAGGCCTTTTGGGGTTTGCAGGATTTTTTGGAACATTTGCAATGCATGTTTCCAAGGCCAGGAGTGCGATTACCGAAGAGCTGATCGGTAAAATAACCAATAAAATGGACTTCAAATATCGCCATAAGATGGACCGCCCTGACTATTTTGAAGCCTTTAACAATTTGAAATTTTTTAGCGCTTTCAACCGTGAGCATTGGGAAGATGAGGTGCGCGGTTCTCATGGGGGGCAAAATTTTATTTTATGTGAGGGGGAGTTGAAATACAGGACGTCGGGAAAAAATAAATCGACCCGTACGATTTTTCATGGCCAGTTGCTGGTCATTGAATATTCCAAAGTTTTTCAAGGCGTGACTGTATTGCGCCGTGATGCGGGGATGATGAACAAGTTTGGTAAGCCGGGGAAAGGGTTTACCCGTGTTTCTCTTGCATCGCCGGAATTTGAAAAAGCCTATGAGGCGTGGTCAACAGATCAGGTTGAGGCGCGAGAATTACTGGACCCGGTTGTGCTGGAGCGCTTTCAGGAATTGGAGCGTCTGTTCAAGGGGAAGGGACTACAGGCCGCTTTTGTTGATGGCAAGATGTTGGTGGCCCTGAAGACCGGTGACCGCATGAATATGGGCAGCATGTTCAAACCGCTGGAGGGGAAAGAGCGGGTTGAAACAATCTTGAAAGAGTTCGATGTGATATTTGATTTGATCGATGTCGCCATTAAACAGGTCGACGGGCAGTTGCATGGCCGGTTTTCAGTCGATGCTGTCAAATATCGTCGCCCCGCCTAGATGGCGCGCATAGACGAAATTCAGGATTAAATTTTATCGCTGTTAATTGGGGCCGGACGGTCAATGCGCCAACGGCTTTAGTGGACGTTGACCGGGTTCATTTCCTGTTGACGGGCAGCGGCGAAAGCAAGCTCAAGATCTCCGACCAGCGCAAGGCGCTCGCCATCGGCAGCATGGACAGAATAAAGCGTGGCGTCATCCGGCAGATCATAGGTCGCATAGCCATCATCATCCATGAGATGTTCTGCGACATCGCCGGCCAGAACAGGGCGAATATAGACGAGTTTGCGCCCGCCCATATCGGCAAGTTCTTGCGTGCTGATGTTAACTTCAGCCAATTCCATGTCAATATCTTTACGTTCTGTCATGGTCGATACCCTTTCTGCCGTTCCTAACGGACCCTGCTTTAGAGCTTGCCTCAAAACTGCTAGCAAACCGTGAATAAACACTTGGTTCTGGTATTTTATTTGTGCAAAACCGGTCACTGGTAGATAAAATTTGGCCGTATATGTTATAATATAGCATTTTAGAACAAATACAATAATCAACGGTTGGCACCGTGTTACTTTATATATGGGGATCTATCAGGCAGTTTTAACCCACGGGAAAATCACGATTTGTTGATTGAAAACCTGTCTAATCGCCTGTTTTAACTATATTTTTTCACAATATCGACAAATATATCTGTGTCGATATTGCCCCCTGACAAGGTGAGGCCAATGGTGCGGTCTTTTAAGTCAATTTTGCCCGATAATATCGCCGCAAGCGCGACCGCGCCGCCCGGCTCCAATACGAGCTTGAGGTATTTATAGGCAAATATAACCGCTTCGCACACTTCCCGCTCGTTCACTGTGACCCCGTTCGAGACCAGTTTTTGCATAATCGGCAAGGTCAGCTTTCCCGGGGTCGGGGTTGCTATTGCGTCGCAAAGCGTGTGCTGGGTGATATCGGCATAGTGGCGTTGACCGGTTTTGATAGAAAGCCAGCTTTCCCCAAATCCTTCCGGCTCTGTGATGGTTATGGCAGTGCCCGGGGAGATTTCCGCAAGCATGGTGGCGCATCCAGCGGTTAACCCGCCCCCGCCGCAGCAGGTGACGAACTCATCCAGCGTTAAGCCCTTTGCTTTTGCCTGTTCAAAAACCTCCAATGCGATGGTGCCCTGTCCTTCAATAATATCCTTATGGTCATAGGAGGGGACGAGGGAATATTCCTTTTCCTGCGCGATGGGGAGGGAGATGGCCTCCCGGTCGTCATTATATCGATCATAAGTAATAATCTCTGCCCCATAGGCGCGCACTTTCTCCATTTTTAAAGCGGGCGCGTCTTCGGGCATGATGATAATGGCCGGGATATTGTAATGATGGGCTGCCCGGGCAACGCCTTGCGCGTGATTACCCGATGACCATCCCAGAACCCCTTTGGTGTTTTTGTCAGCTGCGAGTTTTGTTAGGCGATTAAAAGCGCCGCGAAATTTGAACGAGCCGCAATGCTGCAAAATCTCCGCCTTCATCAAAATTCTGCCGCCGCACCGTCGGTTCAAAAGGTCGTTTTCAATTAACGGGGTTACAATAGCGTGCCCGCTAATTCGGGCGGCTGCTTCTCGAATCCCCTTCGCACTGATGATCTGTGTGTCGGTTTTTGTAGGGTCAAAAGAGTGCGGCATGGAAAACCTGAACGATACTGGATTTGCGATTATAGTTTTATGGGCGTTATCAGGCGCCCATCATGGCTGTATTTCTTCTTAACAGCAATCTTGTCATTAAATAGTAAAAACGGGTTTAGCGTGGCGAAAGCCCGGCAAAGTTTGGGAGTTCTGATGGCCCCGGCTCTGAAGGCCTATGGCTATAAGTGCGCAGGCACGCCATATCTCTCATCGCTTGGACGAATAGATCAGACGACATCAAGGCCCAGATCGAGAACCGGCGCTGAATGGGTGATCCACCCCGATGAGATATAATCGATGCCTGATTTGGCAATGGCGGATACTGTCTTGGCCGTGACATTTCCCGATGCTTCCAATATGGCCTTGCTCTCGCCTTGCGCCCGGTTAAGGGCAACGGCTTTGGCCAACTCATCTGGTGACATATTATCGAGTAAAATAATATCTGCGCCCTGGGATAAAACCTCGCCAAGCTGTTCCAGCGTGTCGACTTCAATTTCAATTTTCACTGTATGGCCTACATGCGCCTTTACTGCTTTTAAGGCCTCGCTAATGCCGCCCGCTGCATTGATATGATTATCTTTTATCATCACCGCATCGTAAAGACCAAAACGATGATTATATCCCCCGCCGCAACGAACAGCATATTTTTCAACCACACGAAGGCCCGGTGTTGTCTTCCGGGTACAGACAATTTTTACATTGGTGCCTTTTGTCTGGGCAACCAGCTCGCCGGTTGCGGTCGCAATACCGCTAAGATGCCCCATAAAATTCAAGGCTACCCGTTCAGCCGTTAATATGGAGCGTGCAGGGCCGGAAATCGTCATTACCTTATCGCCAGCAACAAGCTTGTCGCCGTCATATTTGTGATGCTCGATCTTTATGTCAGGATCAATCATTGCAAAGCTGCAAACGGCCAGCTGACTACCGGACAGATAGCCCGGTTTTCTCGCATTCATGACGGCACGCATTTGTGTTGTTTGATCTATGCAGGCTTGTGAGGTTAAATCCCCGCCATCGCCAAGATCTTCGCGCAGGGCATTTTCCACCAAGGGCTTAATGAGAACATCAGGCAAATTAAGAGAATGATCGGGCATTTGGTTTATCCTTGGATGTTATCGGTTGGCCAACGGCTAAGCTATTCGCCGAGCGCGATTTCAGTGTGTTCAGCCATTTCATCTGTATCAGGAAAATCAGTTCGATAATGGCCGCCGCGGCTTTCCTCGCGCATCAAAGCGCCAATCACGATCATTTCGGCGCAAATCAATGCGCTCATTAATCCGGAATTTAATGTATTGGTGTGCTTGGCTTCATTGTCGATTTGATCGATCAATGTGCGCGTTACCTCAAGACTGTCTTTTGTGCGCAATAAAGCGCAGCCCGAAGACATGGCGCGGCGTAAATTTTTCATAATGACCGGGTCGGCTGGCTTTGGCGGTATCGCAAGCCGGTCTTCGGGGGTGTAGGGGTTAACCGGGTCTTGGGTCTCGCAATTTAAAATATCATTGGCAGTGCGTACTCCAAAGACCACCGCTTCCAGAAGAGAATTTGATGCAAGACGATTGGCACCGTGAATGCCAGTCGAGGCAACCTCGCCGACAGCCCATAAGCCCTCGACGCTGGCGCGCCCGTTTAGATCGGTTTTTACCCCGCCCATATGGTAATGACAGGCCGGGGCAATGGGCATCAAGTCCGTAACTGGATTAATATTTGCGGCCTGACATGAGGCGGTAACAGTTGGAAACATGGACGGAAATTTGTCGCCTAGGACGCTGCGCGCATCAAGAAATGCTCCGCGTCCCGCGCTGATTTCAGCCTCGACACTGCGCGCCACAATATCGCGCGGGGCAAGTTCTGCATCGCGGTGAACGTCTTGCATAAATCGCTCGCCCTTATTGTTCACCAGCCAAGCCCCTTCGCCGCGAATGGCTTCTGTTGCGAGGGGAGCGGGGTCAAGTCCGACATCGAGAGCGGTGGGATGGAATTGAACAAATTCCGGATCGCGAATAACCGCGCCCGCTCTTGCCGCAAAAGCAAGACCGTGGCCTTGCGCGCGCACAGGGTTGGTGGTCACATTATAAAGCCCGCCAAGCCCGCCGGTTGCCAATACTGTCGAGGCAGCAATGAAGGTGTCTCGTTTATCTGCGACAACATCGTAAATCAGAACGCCGGCAACATTGCCATTATCGTCAGTAAGCAAATCTTCCACAACGATGCGTTCGAGGAATGTGATGTGGTCAGCTGCTTTTGCGGCTACGGTAAGGGCATCCATAATCGCTGCGCCTGCTCTGTCGCCCGTCGCATGGACAATGCGCTCCCGGGAGTGCGCGGCTTCTCTGCCAACTTTTAAAATACCGTCCTTATCGCGATCAAAAGGGACACCCCAGCCAAGCAAATCTTCAACCGCATCGGCGCCTGCATCAACAAGGGTGCGCGCGGCAAGCTCGTCCACAAGACCGGCACCGGCAGTTAGTGTATCGGTGAAATGCAGGTCTGGATGATCATCAGCCCCGATGGCTGCGGCCATGCCCCCTTGTGCCCAAATACTTGATCCCCCGACGCCGACCGGGCGCGCCGTTATCACCGTCACAGGCTTAGGGGCAAGCTTTAGAGCGGTCACAAGACCTGCAACACCAGCGCCAATGATAAGGGTATTTGTCAATGAAATATCTTCCTGCAATTTGCCGATATTGGCCGTGAGGGTTGCGGGCGATTATTTACGCGTGAGAGCGGGGGGCGTTAAGCGTGCCCTTCTACAACCATAACTTCCGGGGCATATTTATGGGCATAGCTGGACTGGTTTTTAAGAGGCAGCGCAACCATTGCTTCAACGGCGCGGCGCGCCTTTGCAGAAATTTCCGGATCAACAGTTACTTCATGGGTGCCGGTTTCAAGCGCATTTAAAATACCCTGCAAGGTAATGCGTTTCATATGCGGGCAAAGATTACAGGGGCGTACAAAATTAACGTCCGGATTTTCTGCCGCAACATTATCAGACATGGAACATTCAGTGAGCAGAACAACATTTTTGGGCTGCTTGTCTTGTACATAATGAATGAGCCCGCTGGTTGATCCGGCAAAGTCAGAGGCGGCGATCACATCTGGGGGACATTCCGGATGGGCCAGAACGATCAATCCGGGGGTTGCCTCGCGCAGTTCCGCAATATCATCAGCGGTGAATAATTCGTGTACTTCGCATGCACCGGCCCATGTGATGACTTTAATTTTCGTCATCGCAGCCACATTACGGGCAAGATATTGATCGGGTATCATAATCACCTGATCGGTGCCCCATTCTTCACAAATATGCTCAACAACTTCAACGGCGTTTGAAGAGGTGCAGCAAATATCGGTTTCCGCTTTGACATCAGCCGTGGTGTTTACATAGGTCACCACCGGCGTGTTGGGGTATTTTTCTTTCAAAAGACGAACATCGGCGCCGGTCAGGGAACTTGCCAATGAGCAACCGGCCTTAAGGTCGGGGATCAGAACGGTTTTTTCCGGTGCAAGAATTTTGGATGTTTCCGCCATGAAATGGACGCCGGCCTGAATAATGATTTCCGCATCGGTATTGGCCGCTTCCTTGGCGAGCTGCAAACTATCGCCCATAAAATCGCCCACACAATGAAAAATCTCCGGGGTCATATAATTGTGGGCAAGGATGACAGCATTTTTTTGTTTTTTAAGCTCATTGATTCTGGCAATCAGCGGCGCATAAAGCGGCCATTCCTCGCGCATAATCACATGGGAAACGCGCTCATAGAGATGATCAACCTTATAAGCGACTTCCGGCGTATAAGGGAGCGGCTCTTTAGCAGCCGTCTTTTGCGTTGGTGCATCACAGGTGATTGCGTCGTGTTCGTTTCCAAATGCGGCCATGAGTGACCTCCTTTTTAAATTCTGCCCTGATCAAACGATCCCCCGAAATGATGGAGCTCTGGGCGTTTTTCCTATGCTTAGTCAATTTTCTTATGGGTTGGCATAGTGAGTGGTATTCAAAGGTTACAAGCCATTTATGCTCATTCAGAGTATATATGGGGTATTAAAAAGGGCCCACAAGGGGCAAAACGCTAAAAAAAGCAAAAAAGCACAGCTAAGCGTGATAAGTCAATCGGTAAACGCATAATTGGCGGGAAGGCTGGAAATCAGGGTTTAATTCGTTTTTCACCGCTTAAGTCGGGGAATGACTAATCCAGCGGCGGCGCGGTCTTTGAGAATTTCCTGATTGAACGAAAATAGGGCTGCTGGCCGACCGGCACTTTGATGGCTCATCGTCCCGGTTTTCACCACCATATCGGCGCTTTCAATGCTGCGGCGAAAATTTTGTTTGTGCATTGGAAAGCCGATGATCGCCTCCACGGTTTTTTGCAAGGTAAGAAGCGTGAATTCACGGGGCATAATCTGGAAGATGACAGGGCGATATTTGAGTTTCCCTCGTAAGCGCCCGATCGCGGTGGCGAGAATGCGCCGATGATCTGCGGTCATGGGCAACCCCGGTTCTATGTCACCTGCAAATGCGCCTGCTTTAAATCCGGGCGCTTCTTGCACCAGCGAGGATTCATACATGATCTCAAGGCGCTCAAGGGTGCGCTCTTCTTCCCAGCCAATCTCCTCAAGGCCAAAAGCAATTTTTACCCGCTGCGCCCTTATAGCCCGCTCCCGCTCGGCATGGGCCTGTGCGCACCATGCGTGTAAACACGGCAAAATATGCTCTTTGAGGATTTTCGGCTGCCCATTGCGCCAATCTTCCCAAGGGAAAAACTGGTACCAGCTACGCCATTGGGCATTGGCAACGCCGACCTTGGCGGGCTCGGGCGCGAGAGCCAGATAGCCAACCGATACCAGATGATCCCCGGTTTCGTCGGGGCGATGGTTTTGCGTGAAAGCGGCTTGTTGATCCGCACCGCCCTCGGCGATGCCAAGAGAAGCGGGCTCGCGGCCACGATCGCCAAAGGTATAAAGCTGCTCGACATAGCCCAATGTCACTTGCGTTTGCTGGGTAACCCATTCGCGCAAGCCTATTTCGAAAGTCCTATGGCGCAAGGGGTCAAACGGACCATAGGGAAGGGCCATTTCCCCCTGATTGCTGGTGCACAAGACCTTGGGGTCTTCCCCATCAAGGGCCGTCAGAACCGCATTCAGGGTTATTTGAACAGGCGTAATCGCATGTTTTGATAAAGCTGGATCAAGGGCCGGCTCTTTGGAAGAGCGTCCCGCGTCTGATGGTTTGTCATGAATGCCGTGCGTCATGACTAAGATGTGGGGAATTATGCGGCTACTGACAAGAGCACAATGGGTGCATCAATCGTGGTGCGGCAAGGGGGGAGATCATCAATCGCATCAAAAAGGCGATTATCCCGGCCAAGAATCTCGTCCGCAAAATTAATCATAAACAGGCATGGATCCGCATGAGGGGCAATTTTTCTCAATTGCCGCGCAATGAGCTGTTCCGATTTTTCAGGCTGGATCATACATTGTAATATATAAGCGGTGGCCATGGACCGGGAGACGCCTTTCGAGCAATGAATCAGGACATCCCCTTCAGACTCGCGCCAATTATTGAATTTGCTGATGATCATTTCCGTGCGCTCCTTGGCGGTCATGGAATGACCATGTCCTCCAACCTCACACTCAACATAAAGCTTCAGATGGTTTTCATCGGGCAACCCGTCAAACACCGGGCGCTCTTCATCTTCACTCAATATAGAGATGATGTAGGTGGGATTATAATTTGAGAAAGCCTCTTTGGCTCGCTCTAAGGAACTGACAATCAACATTTTATCCAATACTTCACTATCCGCTTAGCGTACTTACTATTCATGGCGCGCAATTAAAAATCTGCATCTATCTGCATCTATCTGCATTTTGTTCGGCTGTTGAGAAAAGCGATTTTGCAGTAGATTTTGCAGTTACTGTGCCATCCACAAAAAACCTGATAGGATGTTCACATATCGCACAAAAAAACTACAATCGTTCAACTCTATATAAGCCTCAATTTACACCATAATTATCCTAATCCATTGTAAAAGATAGATAGTAAGGCATCACACCCAGTTGATCTCACGGGAGTTTGAATGAAATGGTGTGGAATTTTTGCAACATAGTCATTTTCAGTAACGTAATTGTGAACTTACGCTTGTTTCCAGACCCATTGATCGAGGATTATCCGAAAATACAATCAGTTAGGTCTTAAAGGGCCTTGAAAAGGGCTTCAAAGCGCTCCATGTAGCGGGTTTGCGCTGTGAGGGTATCTTCGACCTGGAGGGTACGCGGCTCCAGATTGGTCGGAGCGCCAAAAAGCTTGCGCGCTTCGCTGATGCTAAAACCGGCCAGCTGAATGGCCTCATAATAGGCACTTGCGCGGTCTGCCTTTTTTATCACTTTTTCTACGGTTGCTGGCAGTTTTGCAGGAATGCCAAAACGGATGTGTACGGCCTGTTCGAGGCCTTTCTCAATCTGTTTATATTGCGGGCCAAGAGCCGATTTGAAAGGCGAGATCATATCCCCGATTACAAATTCCGGGGCGTCATGTAAAAGCGCTGCGAGGCGCCATTTTATCGGCCAATCCGGTTTTATTGCGGCGCAGATATCCTCTACGATGACACTATGCTGGGCGACATTGAATGGTAAGGGGCCGCTTGTCTGGCCATTCCATCTCGCGACCCGGGCCAGCCCGTGGGCAATATCTTCAATCTCGATATCAAGGGGGGAGGGATCAAGAAGGTTGAGGCGGCGGCCAGACAACATTCTTTGCCATGCGCGCGGCGCCGGGCCGTCAGATGTTCTTTTTAGGGAAGATAGTTTGCCAGCTGAATTGTTAGCGGTTTTGGAGGCGGCAGCCATAATGTCCTCAGAAGGTTATAACATAGCGATTAGTCACGCTTGCTAAACGTTCCGCTAACAGAGCGTGACCCTCAACGCAAGCCAGGGCTTTGCAAATCATAAGGTGGGTTTACTTTATGGTTATGCTTGCAAAAGTGCTTCAGCGGTCTTAAATACTAAGCGTGAGGTGATCTTTCATACGAATTCTCTGATGCTTTTTGCAGATCGACGATATTCAAGACAAAGACCGAACTGCACCAAACCACCGCATTTTGCGGGTGGAACTAACTAAGGAGAAATCGGATGGCTAATGGCACCGTAAAATGGTTTAACGCAACTAAAGGCTATGGCTTTATTCAACCTGACGAAGGCGGCAAGGATGTATTCGTGCATATTTCTGCACTTCAACAAGCTGGTCTTGCTGGCCTGGATGACGATCAAAAAGTTTCTTATGAGCTTGAAGCTGGCCGCGATGGCAAGCAGTCTGCTGTAGAAATCAAACTTTTATAGTCAATTCAAGATAAGTAATTATCTTTTATAAAATTGAGGTGGTCCGGGTTATTCCGGGCCATTTTGTTTATGGATTTGAGGCTTTGTTTGTACTAAAATTCTGTATACGCCCTGTTATTGCCCAATAGAGAATTTATCAAACAAATAAGGTTTCCGCTCAACACAAAACCGCTAAACCCTCGGTGTGTTACAATGTAGCGCCTCTGGGCCTTTGAAAGTTTTTGATTTTGAGCAAATGTTCTGACCTCAAATTATTTTGCTTAAAACGCTTTTATTTATAAATAAACAGCGATAGTGTGCGGAACAAACGAGCTAAATTTGGGTTCGTGGGTTAGAGATTTTCAAACTAGAAGGGATTATTTTATGTTTAACGAATTTAAAGATTTTGCGATGAAGGGCAATATGCTCGACATGGCTGTCGGCATCGTAATGGGTGGCGCTTTTGGAACAATCATCAAATCTTTGGTTGATGATATTATCATGCCGCCAGTTGGTATGCTTATGGGCGGTGTTGATTTTTCTGAAATGAAATTGATCTTAAAAGATGGAACTGGTGATGTTGCGCCTGTATCGATGAACTATGGTTTGTTTATCAATGCGATGATCGCATTTATTATTATCGCTCTGGCTCTGTTCTTTGTGATTAAAGGTGTAAATTCTGCCAAAAAAGCTGAAGAAGAAGCGCCTGCTGAACCACCACGCTCTGAGGTTCTACTAGAAGAAATCCTCGTTGCCCTAAAAAGATAATAAAGCATAGCCGCTCTACGATGATACAATTGTAGGCGAATGCTATCTGTTTTGGAAAACCCGGCCATTGCAGCCGGGTTTTTCTTTGGGCGCTTGGCGGCGTGAGAAGCCAGATTGGCTGGGCACAATATATCTCATTGCAGTAATAGCCCTGCCCCGCTATAGGGCGAGTATGACACCGTTAAAAAACATCAGAAATTTCTCAATTGTTGCCCATATTGACCATGGCAAATCGACTCTTGCCGACCGGTTGATCCAGACAACGGGCGGCCTTGCTGATCGCGAAATGAAAGAGCAAGTGCTCGATAATATGGAGCTGGAGCGCGAGCGCGGGATTACCATCAAGGCCCAGACCGTGCGCCTGGATTATAAGGCGCAAGATGGCGAAACCTATACCCTCAACCTGATTGATACCCCGGGGCATGTGGATTTCACCTATGAGGTCTCGCGCTCTCTATCTGCTTGCGAAGGCTCTTTGCTTGTGGTCGATGCGTCTCAAGGGGTGGAGGCTCAAACCCTTGCAAATGTTTATCAGGCCATCGAGGTTGATCATGAGCTGGTAACGGTCCTCAACAAGGTGGATTTACCGGCCGCTGAACCTGACCGGGTAAAGGCGCAAATTGAGGATGTGATCGGTATTGATGCTTCTGAAGCGGTCGAGATATCAGCCAAAACCGGCCTTAATATTGAAGGGGTTTTAGAGGCAATCGTCACCAAATTACCGCCCCCGGAAGGCGAGCAAAACGCGACCCTCAAGGCTCTTCTGGTCGATAGCTGGTATGATCCCTATCTTGGTGTTGTGGTTCTTGTTCGTATCATTGACGGCGAAATGAAAAAAGGCATGCGTGTACGGATGATGGGCGCGAAGGCGAGCTATACCATCGATCAGGTGGGTGTGATTACGCCAAAGAACCTACCCGTAGACTCTCTTGGCCCCGGCGAAATCGGATATTTAACGGCCTCGATCAAAGAGGTGGCCGATACGCGGGTTGGTGATACCATTACCGATGAGCGCAATCCGGTAACCGAGCCGCTTGCCGGATTTAAACCGGCGCAACCGGTTGTGTTTTGCGGAATTTTCCCCGTTGATGCCAATGATTTTGATGATTTGCGCAATTCCATGGGCAAGTTACGGCTCAATGATGCCAGTTTTGAATTCGAGATGGAAACATCTGCGGCATTGGGTTTTGGATTCCGGTGCGGCTTTCTCGGGCTTCTCCATCTTGAAATCATCCGTGAACGTCTTGAGCGGGAATTTAATCTTGATCTCATTACGACCGCGCCCAGTGTTGTTTATCATGTTTTCCTCAATGATGGCTCGATGGAAGAGATGCATAACCCGGCCGATATGCCAGACCCGGTGAAGATCGACCATATTGAAGAGCCGTGGATCAAAGCCACAATTATGGCCCCTGATGATTATCTGGGCGGCATTCTGAAATTATGTGAGGAGCGCAGAGGGGTGCAGCTCGATCTGACTTATGCGGGTTCACGGGCGATGCTGGTTTATGAGCTGCCCTTGAATGAGGTGGTTTTTGATTTTTATGACCGACTAAAATCCATCTCGAAAGGCTATGCGAGTTTTGATTATACCATCATCGATCACCGCGCAGGTGATCTGGTGAAAATGTCTATTCTTGTTAATGACGAGCCGGTTGATGCGCTTTCTATTATTGTCCACCGGGATAAAAGTCAGGTGCGGGGCAAGGTGATGTGTGAGAAATTAAAAGATTTAATTCCGCGCCACCTTTTCAAAATTCCCATTCAGGCGGCGATTGGCGGGCGTATTATTGCCCGCGAGACCATTGCGGCAATGCGCAAGGATGTGACGGCCAAATGTTATGGCGGCGATGCATCGCGTAAACGGAAATTGCTCGACAAACAAAAAGCGGGCAAGAAAAAGATGCGCCAATTTGGCCGTGTTGAAATTCCTCAAGAAGCATTCATCAAAGCTCTCAAGATTGACAGTTGACGTATGAGGGGTCTCCCTCATTCACAGCGCAATCCATGAACCCCCACTTGATAGGACTTAAAAACCATGGGTTTAATTTCTAGGTCCAGTATTTCAGGGCGACCA
>CAYMPJ010000001.1:0-14898 GCA_964392325.1 uncultured Caulobacterales bacterium | reverse complement strand
CGACCAGTGATGAGGCCGCCAAAAATAATCAAACTTACGATAAATGAAGTTTGGATTGAAATAAGAGCTGTTAAACCCGCAAATTGAGAAAGCGCTGCGGCAAGAAAAAAGCCTCCATATTGTGCGCGAATTTCTATCAACCCGGATCGGCCAATAGGCTGTAAGCTGAGCATTTCGCCAAACTGCTTTGGTCGACAGAGACTGTGAACGCCGGTGTAGAAAAAGAATGCACCAAATATACAAAGACTTACAAATGCCGCGCTCATAGTTTCGTCCAGAATTTGCGGATATGTTCGCTGATTTCCTTGGGGCGTTCAAATGGGAAAAAGAGCTTGGCACCTTCAATTAGAATGACATCCTCTGCATTGGGCAGAGCCTCATTCAGCCAATGCGCCCATTCCACACCAAAGAAAATATCATCGGTCGCCCAAATGATGAGGCTGGGTGTGTTCAATGCGCGAAGCTCGGTTTCTATCCGCGTCAACTGGGTTGGGTCTTGCGGCGCAACGTAACGATTAAATAAAGCGCGACGCTCGGGCGTTTTTGTAAGAGGTTGGAGGAATATTCTGATTTGCTCATCGGTAATGCCATTAGGATCTTCAAATAGCATAGTGGCAAGTCCGCCGGGGGCGCGCGTCAATTCCGGATTGTCTAGCATAGCCGCAAAATTATCAGCCAGTCCGCCCTTTGACGCTGTTGAGCGAATTGCCTCAAGCGCTTTGGATGGCCAATTGTTATGAACATCGCAATTTGTCAGTACGAGAGAATTGACCCGTTCCGGTGCATGAGCGGAAACAATTTGAACGATTGCGCCGCCGCTATCGCTACCTACGAGATCAACGGATTCTAAACCCAGCTTATCTATAAATTCCAAAACCATTTTGGCTTGAGCTGTGAATGTTAAGTCTTGGTCCGGACTAGTTTCTGTATGGCCATGGGCCATCAGGTCTAAAGCTATTCAGCGTCTTGTGGCCGTCAGTTCCGTCATAATACCGGCCCAGTAATAAGAGTTCAGTCCCAAACCATGGATAAACAAAGCGGGTTTTCCGGTGCCGGTTTCAACATGGGCGATTTCGCCAAATGAAGTTTCGGTCGTGGCTCTCAAGCGTTCGAAAACACGATAATCTGTGAGGTCGGTCATACTATTGTTCCCCGCATTTTCTTTCTTATTTGAAGGCGGGGCACATATATGAATTGTTAGGTCATGCCCTCGAAGGCGATATCGTCATTGAACCCTACCTGATTACTTTCACTGAGGATGCGGAGACATATACAAATTTCAATCATGAGGGTATCGAATTAATTCATATGTTATCCGGGAGTGTGAATTACACGCATGGAGAAAAAACATATACTATGAAGCCTGGTGGTACGCTTTTGTTTAATTCAGGCGCATTTCATGGCCCCGCCGAGATGGTCAAAAAGCCAGTAAAATATCTTTCCGTTATCGCTTATAGAAGAGATAAGTAATCCATCGGATGGATGGGGTCCCTCGTTTGGACACCAATCATTTGCCAAGTCATATTCGATGGTAATGCTATCGCATTACAAATGGATTTTTCATCGGCTCATCCGATATGTTAATCCAGGTTGTGCGTGTTCGTGTGTAATCGTTTATGGCGTCTACACCAGCTTCTCTTCCGTACCCAGAGTGATTATAGCCACCAAAGGGCGCAATAGGTGATATCGCGCGATAGCTATTGACCCAGCAGATACCTGAACGGATTTGAGAGGAGACCCGATGAGCCCGGGACAGGCTTTCTGTAAATATTCCAGACCCAAGTCCGTACTGGGTGTTATTTGCGAGCGCTATGGCTTCTTCTTCTGTGTCAAATGCCAATATTGACATTACGGGACCAAACATTTCGACTAAAAGAGTTTCAATCTCAGCATTAGGACAATCTACTAAAGTTGGTTCGAAATAATGTCCGTTAGCCTCATAACCATTGGGTCTTTTACCGCCAAAACGTATGGTGGCGCCTTGGTTTACGGATTTTTTGAGTGTGCGTTCTATTTTCTCTACCTGAGCTTTGGTGGCGAGGGGGCCAATATTGGTAGCTTCATTAAGAGGGTCTCCAATCACGAAGTCCTTTGCCCGTTCAGTAATGGCGCCGATGAGCTTTTCCTTGATTGACCGATGGACTATTGCGCGAGAACCCGCGACGCAGGACTGACCAGATGCGCCAAAATTTCCTGCAATCAATCCGTTCACAGCGCTTTCTATATTTGTATCTTCGAAAACAATGATTGGCGATTTTCCGCCTAACTCCAGGGTCGTCACCGCAAAATTTTCAGCTGTATTTCTAACGACATGACGCGCTGTTTCTTCACCGCCTGTAAAAGCCAGTCGATCAATATCTGGATGAGACGTTAGTGGAATGGCGCAATTGATGGCATCCCCGGTAAGAATGGAAACCACGCCCGGAGGGAAACCTGCCTCATCAATTATTTTTGCAAATTCCAAAATAGCACAAGGCGCAACTTCAGACGCTTTAAGGATGACGGTACAGCCAGCAGCTAGAGCAGGGCCAAGCTTTGTTGCGGTTAGGAACATTTGCGCATTCCACGGTACGATTGCAGCTAGAACTCCAATGGGTTCGCGCGTGGTAAAGACATGCATATCTGGTTTATCGATCGGCAAGGTAGAGCCTTCGATTTTATCTGCAAGACCTGCATAATAACGATAATAATCGCCAACATAGGCAGTTTGCGTCTTCGTTTCTGCGGCTAATTTTCCCGAATCTTGCGTTTCAAGTTGACCGAGATGTTCAGCATTTTTTTCAATGAGTTCAGCGAGGCGGTACAATAGTTTTCCGCGGGCGGTTGCAGAAAGTTTACTCCAAGGCCCCGTCAGCGCATGTCTGGCTGCCTGGACAGCCTGGTTCACATCTTCGGCACTCGCACAGGCAAATGTTGCCCAGCTCTCTCCTGTAGCGGGGTTGATTGTTTGGAGAGTCTGGCCTTTGGACCCTTCAACAAATTTGCCATTTATATATAGCGGGAAATGAGGAGCTGTAGACATAATAAATCGACTTATATGTTAGTTGAAATGGGGCATAACTTCATCAATGAATCTGGAGAGTGACGTCCGTTTTTTTTCGTATGACATCCCACTGTCTATCCAAAATGCATATTCGTCAAACCCTAGATCTTCATAGCGTTTTATCCGGTCTATGACATCTTGCGTTGTTCCTATGGTTAAATCCTTGCGAATACCTTCTTGGGTGACCATTTTATTGGCCATGATTTCATCATGAGATAATTCTTGAATAAGGCCTTTCGAAACAGGCCGTTTGTTCTGGAACCAAGCTCCGAAATATCCAAAAAACTTATGAAGTGTGGTCACAGCCTCATCCAAATCATCCTTGTTGGATGCAACATAAGTATGATGAAGAAGCATGATTTTGGGTTTTGACTTTGAGCTGGTTTCTTTGCAGGCCGTTTTAAAACACGCCATAAGAGACTCGATTTCTTCGATACCCATCCACAGCGGCGTACATTGCACATTGCAATTATTGTCCACTGCAAATTGGTGGCTTGAGGGGTCACGCGCGGCTATCCAGATGGGCGGACCTCCATCCTGTAGAGGTCTAGGCGCGGAGCTTGTTGAAGGGAATTGATAGAATTCGCCATCATGGGCGTAGTCACCTTCCCATAATTTTCGCAGTGTAGGAACAAGTTCTCTCATGCGCTGTCCAGCTTGCCATGCATCAAGTCCCGGTAGAACACGTTCATATTCATAAGAATAAGCACCGCGCGCAATACCCAGTTCAAGGCGTCCTCCGGTGATGAGATCTGTCATAGCCGCTTCACCAGCCAGCTTAATTGGGTGCCAGAACGGGGCTATGACTGTACCTGTGCCTAACCGTACATTTTTTGTATGATTGGCGATGTCGGCAAGATTTATAAACGGATTTGGAGCAATGGTGAAATCCATACCGTGATGTTCACCCGTCCAGATTGTTTTCATGCCGCCATCATCCGCCATCTGACAATATTCGATAAATTCTTGATAAAGTTGCTGATGGCTATTGCCGTTAGCCGTGCGTTCCATGTGAGCAAATAAAGAAAAATCCATGTCAGTCCTCTCTATGATAAAGTTCGGATGCTTCCGAACTCCTCATCTCCAATATATTGGCTAAAGCCATTGCTTTTAGATTCTTGAGCGTATCTTCTAATCATTGAGCCCAAAGCCGAGGTTGAAAATTCCAACGTTTCAACGTCATCCAGTGGGATGAATTTGCCAAAACTACCTTTGTAATCTGTCTGCGATTTGGCTGTGTAGAACGTATATACATGATCTTCTGTTTTACTCTCATAAATTGAATAGATCGGTCCATAATGAACGTTCAGTTCCTGACCTGAAAGTAAATCATATAAGGTTTCAAGGGAGCTATTAATGCCATCTGCGGTGATTTGGGGCAGGGACATTTTCCCGTCGATCTCTGTTAATAAAATGGAGTCTTTATGTTCAATAATGACTCCAGTGGTCATAGGGCGTTTTGCTGCGAAATGCTCCTGCGCTTTGCGTTCTAATTCGAGGGTAAAGTATCCGTTTTTTGAATAGCCCAATCCGTCAACATCTTGATAAGCAAAATCTAAAACTTCGCCTATCAAGACAATATGATCTCCCGCCTGCACGCGCTTGAAGGCTTTGCAAGAAAAATGGGCAGAGGCATCGCCAAATATTGGCGACCCATACTTATCGTTCTTCCAGGCAATATCTTTGAATCTATCCTCACCGGGGCGGGCGAAAATATTGGATAAATCTTGCTGGTGCTGCGATAAAATATTAACGGCAAAATGATCACATTGATTGAAAACATCAAAGCTTGATAAGCTGGTTGCGGGGCATACGAGCAGTAAGGGAGGCTCGATTGAGACCGATGAAAATGAGTTTGCTGTGAAACCAACAGGTTTGCCGTCCGCATTTGCAGCTGTCACAATTGTAACACCCGTCATAAAAGACCCGAAGGCGGATCTCAATTCCTTAGCATTAAATCTTTTCTCAAATAATCCGTCATCACAGTTGCTGATAAACTGTCTGATAAGAGAATTGACCTGTGAAGGGTGTGTAAGCTGGGGCATATGCCGTGCCTCTTCAATGACTTCAACAAGCCCTATTGAAGTTTTTCTCGACATTGTTTGTGACATTTCCGACGTTGAGTTTGGATCATCTTCCCCGGTTATGAAGAGTGTGGGAACGTTAATCGTCGCTAGGGTTGCATCTGTTGTTCCCGACTGGTTGGCAAAAACTCGATAAGCTGCTGCATATCCTTCTATATTTGCACGGCGTAACCAATCTCGACATAATTTAGCCATCTCAGCAATGTGGCCTGATGGTTTATCGCCAAACCAACGTTTGATTGGCGCTTCTGCGATAAATTCGAAGTTGCCGCCATATAGTAATTGTTCCGATCGAGATTTGACAGCACTCATTGCTATTTCGCTGCGATTATAAACTGCTGAGATTGGAATAATGCCTGCGACTAATTTAGGATAGCGGGCTGCAAAAGCGGAACAGATAAGGGCCCCTAAAGAGTGCCCGACAATGATTGCCGGCTCTGAAATAACGCTCTTATGAAACTTCGCCAGCTCATCACATAAGGCGGCCATGTCCAGTTCGCCCCCTTCATAGAGCGGGCTTTTTCCATGGCCTGGTAGATCAACAGCATAGACCGTATGATTGTCTGATAAATTATCAATCTGATTAAGCCAGCACTCTGAGGACAATCCCACGCCATGTATGAGAATGACGGGACGGCCCTCTCCGTGTTTTGAGTAGGATAACATATTTGATTTATTGGACGTTTGCCGGGTTGTCAGCATCTCGCCCCCCTAACTCTTCCAGGTCTTTATATCTGTCTCCAATACGGTGGTGAGGGCGACCTCCATCTGAGGCCCCTAACGCCACAACAATTTCATCGTGTCGCGGGGCATCTGAGATCGAAAACTGAATGGTCAAATAATGCGACCTGCGACCGGCATCATTTTTATCCATGAGCGGTATACAAATTGGTGTATTTGCCGTGCCGCGCGTATTGCTAAATGAAAGATAGCTCTTCGCGCCAACAGCCGTTCTAAAGAAATTGCCAAAGTGAAGTGTGTGGATGACTCCTGAAGCGTGCTCAATTTCACCATCAAGGCCTACAATGGCGGCTTTGCCGTACCCTTCAATCTTTTCACCGCCGCCGGCCATCTCGCAAATTCGATCAGTTAGAATTTCGCCAAGTTCAGGTGCAATGGCTCTGATATCATCAGATAGATCGGGCACAAAACGTCCTGCCCAAGGGTTTTTGATGACTGCGGCAACCGCAAAAAACTTCAATGGATTTGTCGCTTTTTTGAAGCCTTCAATTAGGGTGTCTTCTTGAAATGTAACTATTTTTCTAATTTCGACTTGCAAGGATATCTCTCCAGAATCAACGTTTCATCAGGGCTGATGGGGTTTGTATTATGGTATACAATCATATTGTGGGAATAACAACGGGTCAATCATTATTGCGTCAGGGGTTTTGCAATATGGAAAATAATGTGAAGGCGCTTAATAAAAGGGCTATCACGCCGCCGACAAAAATAGCCGCTACAATGGCTTTTGTCCCAGAGCCTTTCTCGGTCCCAGAGTCTTTCTCGGTCCGATAGCCGCTTTGTTCGGCGGGGCAGTGCTCTCGGGGATTTTCAAAAGCCCCTTCGCTCTAGTTGCATTAAAGCTAGCGAGTTGCTTCTTTGAAGCGTTGCTTATGGACTTTTGGCTGGTCCTTAGGTTTGGTTGTTGCGGTAGGTTATCACAAAAGCGTGTGCGTATTCCCTATCAAGGCTTTACTTCTTCAGTTCTTTCAGAGCGAGGGAGAGGGCTTCTTTAACATGAGTGGCCACAGCCTTTTTGGCTGATTTAGGGTCTTTATTTTCAATGGCCTGGGTTATGCGTTCGAGATTTTTCGGGCCTGTCACGTCACGCCCTGATGTTTGAAGCGTCATTCTACGTAGAATGGCAATGCGGCTATTGAGTTGGTTTTCTATATCCCATGAGACATTCATATCACCGACGATGAAAATACGTTCATAGAAATCATGGGTGTGGTTTAATACTGTTTGAATGTCTTTCTTGTTCATGGCCTTGGCGATTGATTTACAGCGTGATTTTAGAAATGCTATGTCCTGAGCTGTGGAATTAAGAGCGCATTTTGCAACGGCTTCTTCTTCCATTTGCTGGCGTAACCAATAAATTTCTTTGACATCATTCAAGCTCAGCGAGGCAACGACCGGACCATTATTGGGGCGAACTGTTATAAGTCTTTCACTTTCAAGATGCCTTATGCATTCTCGCACAACGGTACGGCTTACGTCTAATTTTTCACACAACACACGCTCAACAAGTCTGTCTCCTGGCTTGAATTGACCAAATGTAATGGCGCGTCGTAACTCTTGAAGCGTCGTTTCCTTGAGCGTTTCGGGTCTTTTTTGTGATTTCAATGCAACCATTTGTAAAATGCAACCATTTCCAAGAATCCTATGGGTGTTCTTGGTTTTCTAGGATTTATCTTCCAGGTTTTTAATAAGCTGTTGCGCTGTGCGAAAGCAATCAACGGCGGCAGGAACACCGCAATAAATGCCGATGACGTGAATAATACCCCGTAATTCTTCTTTGCTGACACCATTACCTAGCGCCGATTTGCAATGAAGTTCCCATTCATGCATTCGACCCAAGGCGGCTATCATTGTCAGATTCATCATTGATCTGGTTTTAAGGTCAATCGTATCATCACCCCATCCAAAGCCCCAACACCAAGAGGTCATGGCTTCTTGAAAGGGGAGGGTGAAATCATCAGCCGAACCCAGCTTCTGCTCCACATAGTCTTTACCTAAAATCTTACTACGTTGTTCAATGCCCTTTTTTAATAAATCTTCGTCCATTGCGTTTCCTTAGTTTTGCTTGTTTTAGAGAATAGCTGTTTTTTGATCGTTTAGAAAGACGCGATGTTCTGCATGCCGTCTTAGAATCAAAGCTACTCGTTTTAAAACTTTAACGCTTTAACTTGGGTTACGTGGGGAATGTTACTCACCTGGGCAAGAGTTTCATCTTCAACAGCTTCATCAATCGAGACAAGCGCAATAGCCTCGCCGGTAGACTCCGCGCGGCCCAGATTAAAGGTTGCGATATTGACCCCGGCATCCCCAAGGGTTTTCCCAAGCGCGCCAATAAAGCCGGGTTTGTCCTGATTGGTAACATAGAGCATATGCGGTGAGAAAGCAGCCTCCATAGCCACATCCTTGATTTCGGTAATGCGCGGGATTGATCCAAACAGCGAGCCGGAAACGGAGCGGTTCTGGCGTTCGGTAATAATACGCAGGCGGATTAAACTGTCGAAATTTTCTACATCGTCGCGAAATGTCTCGGCAATGGCAATGCCGCGCTCTTTGGCAAGGCTGGGGGCATTGACGATATTCACATCGGACAGCATCGGTTTTAATACGCCCGCAACAGCGGCAGCGGTAAGCGGCTTGGAGTTCAGCTTGGTAACTGCGCCCGCATAAACAACCTCGATGCCTTTAATGCTGGTCTGGGTAAGTTGTCCGGCAAATTGTCCCAGATAATCCGCAAGGGAAATAAAGGGTTTGAGACGCGGGGCTTCCTCGGCGGAAACAGAAGGCATGTTCAAGGCATTGGTCACGGCGCCGCGTACCAGATAATCGGCCATTTGCTCTGCGACCTGTATGGCTACATTTTCTTGTGCCTCTCTGGTGGAGGCCCCAAGATGCGGGGTCAGGACCACATTATCATAGCCAAAAAGCGGATGCTCTTTTGCGGGTTCAACCTCATACACATCAAGCGCGGCGGCGCTCACATGGCCGCTATCAAGGGCAGTTTTTAACGCGTCTTCATCAATTAACCCGCCGCGGGCGCAATTGATGATCTGAACGCCGGGTTTGGTTTTTGCAATATTTTCCGCATTCAATATTTTTCGGGTTTGATCGGTTAGCGGTGTGTGCAGGGTGATGATATCTGCGCGGTTGAGCAACTCATCAAGCTCGACTTTTTCAACGCCAAGCTCGACGGCGCGAGCCTCTGACAGGAACGGATCAAATGCCACAACGCGCAATTTTAATCCCAGAGCCCGGTCGGCAACGATGGAGCCAATATTCCCGCAGCCAATAAGCCCGAGGGTTTTTCCATAAAGCTCTGCGCCCATAAATTTCGATTTTTCCCATTTGCCCAAATGGGTTGATTGATTGGCCTGCGGAATTTTTCGCGCAAGAGAGAACATCATAGCAATCGCATGTTCGGCGGTGGTGATCGCATTTCCAAATGGGGTGTTCATTACCACAATGCCTTTGGCGGTCGCGGCGGGGATGTCGATATTATCAACGCCAATCCCGGCGCGGCCAATCACTTTGAGGTTTTTACCCGCGGCAATGATTTTCTGGGTTGCTTTCGTGGCCGAGCGAACAGCAAGGCCATCATAATTTCCTATTATAGAGAGTAATTTCTCTTTGTCCTTGCCAAGAGCTGGTTGATAGTCGACTTCAACCCCGCGCTCTTTAAAGATATTCACGGCGGTTTCGCTAAGGGCATCGGAGATAAGAACGGTTGGTTTTTTAGACATGAGAATTATCCATTGATTTGTGATTATTAAAAAAATAGTCTGCAAACAGATGAAAACCATGTTTGCATTATTGTTGGGGCGATCCCGCTTAAAGGGAGGCTTTGGCTTGCGCAAAGGCCCAATCGAGCCATAGCAAAAGCGCAGCAATATCCTCGCGATTAACGGTCGCGCCGCACCAGATTCGAAGACCGGGCGGGGCATCGCGGTAGCCACCAATATCAAAGGCGGCTTCCTCTTTTTCTAAAAGGGCCGTCATGGATTTGATAAATGCATTTTGTGCACTGGCATCGAGCGCCGCAATTTGCGGATCGGTGATCGAGAGGCATACGGATGTATTGGAGCGGGTGCTCGCATCGGCGCATAAAAAGGCGGCCCACGATGTCTCCTCAATCCATTTGCTGATCTCGGCAAGATTGGCATCGGCGCGGGCCTGCATGGCGCTAAGCCCGCCAAGGCCAGCCCCCCATTTCAGGGCGTCAATCACATCTTCCACCGCCAGCATGGACGGGGTGTTGATGGTTGCCCCTTCAAAAATGCCTTCAATCAGCTTGCCACCTTTGGTGAGGCGAAAAATTTTTGGCATGGGCCAAGGGGGTGTATAGCTTTCAAGGCGTTTCACTGCGCGGGGGCTAAGCACGAGAATACCGTGCGCCCCTTCGCCGCCCAGAACTTTTTGCCATGAAAAAGTAACGACATCGAGTTTTGAAAAATCAACCTTTTGCGCAAACACCGCAGAGGTGGCATCGCAAATAGAAAGGCCGGTGCGCTTTGCACTGATGAAATCAGCATTGGGTACCCGCACACCGGAGGTGGTGCCATTCCATGTAAAAACCAGATCATGATCGGGATTAATCTGCGCAAGGTCGGGCAATTTGCCATAATCGGCTTCATAAATATTGGCGTCGATTTTAAGCTGCTTGACCGCATCGCTCACCCAGCCTTGGCCAAAACTCTCCCACGCGAGGATATCCACCGGGCGCTCGCCCAGCAGTGACCACATGGCCATTTCCATCGCGCCGGTATCGGAAGCGGGGACAATGCCAATGCGATAATCATCAGGGATTTCAAGCAATGCGCGGGTGCGATCAATCGCTTCCTTCAGGCGCGTTTTTCCGATTTTCGCACGGTGCGAGCGTCCAAGACTGTCGGTTGAGAGTGCGCTTGGCGACCAGCCGGGTCGTTTGGCGCAGGGCCCGGAAGAAAAATGCGGGCGTGCTGGCTTGATAGCCGGTTTGGGTGCAGGCGTTTTGACCGGTGCCTGAGCCGGTGTTTCATTTATCATCTGTTTTACTCCTATCCTCACAGATAGGCGAGCCCCGTTGGGGAGGCTTGGCCCGCAACGCTTATTGCGTGGATAAGACGCGCAGTCAAATGAATTTTTTTTGCGATGCATAATACATAATGTGGATAATTATATTTAAGACAGAGGATGTATTGGCCTCGTGTGACGCGACAAATAATGTTTAAAATTTAAGGGCGCGTTTTCAAAGAAGACTTTAAATTATGCTATCGAGAATCATAGTATTCTTTAAGCATCCGCAAAACTAGGCAAGCCAATCAGAGTCTCCAAAGGAGCATAGACCCATAAATGGAATCATGACTTATGGCCAATAGCAAGCATCTGAGGATTTTAGATCGGGGAGTAGAGGCATGGAATCAGTTTTTTGAAAAAAACCCTAATACAAGACCTGATCTCAGTGGGTTGACCTTGACTGGTGTAAACTTGAAGGGGGCTAACCATTTCTATTGTTGCTAACGTTATCGCAACAACGCTGACGTCATCGACGAGGGCAGATTCTTTACTGCTTATTCTGCAATCGTTACTCAATCAATTGATTGATTACATTAAATAGACTTTGTCCGTCGGTTGCCATTCCGGTTTCATTCGTTTCCGTCTCCCCTCTGTCACCCCCGCGCAGGCGGGGGTCTATAGTTCAGGGGAATGGTTGGTTGTGGATCCCCGCTTTCGCGGGGATGACAGGAGGGGGCGGGAATGACAATAGGGAGGCGGTGATAGAAGGGTTGAGTGACTATGGGGAGATAAAAACAGGGATGTTTTACAGAAAAATTTAATCCGTAATCGTTGGTATCAATATCATTTGTTTCTTTATAAGATAGAAAAACCTCAAAGTGTCACCCCCGCGAAAGCGGGGGTCTAAACCCAAGGGCGTGTCTTTAACGATTTTAGATCATGTCATATTATGTTTATATCCTATCGAGTAAGAAACGCGGTACACTGTATATTGGTGTTACAAACGATATTGCCCGGCGAGTTTATGAGCACAAGAATAATGAAGGGGCGAATTTTACCCGGAAGTATAAGGTCTATAATCTCGTTTATTACGAAGTTTTCACGCATATTGATGATGCGATCACGCGTGAAAAGCGATTGAAAAAATGGAATCGCCAGTGGAAAATCGAGTTAATTGAAGCAATAAATCCAGAGTGGGATGATCTCTATCTGACATTAAATCAATAATGTGCTTGCAGGCATGGGGTGTCTTTATACCCACGCCGTCGTCCCTCAATCCCCACCTCATCGTCACCCCCGCGAAAGCGGGGGTCTATGGTTTAAAGGAAATTGGTGGGTTGTGGAGTGTGTTGTATGGATCCCCGCTTTCGCGGGGATGACAATAGGGGGGCGGGAATGACAATAGGGGGCGGCGATAACAAGGAGCGGGTAGGAAAAACCACGATCAGAAAACTTATCCTCGCCGTTAAAATCTGCCCTATCATCCGCCGGTTATGGAAGAAAGTACTGCGGACCATACTCTTATTGATCCTGCTACGGGTGAGACGGTTGATTTTGAATCGGCCAAGCGCGCGCGGTATGAGCGCTTGTCGCTTTTGACCCTTGATATGGCCGAGCGTGCGGGGCAGGCGGCTAATGATCATAGTGCGCTGCGCGAGGCGCGGGGCTTTAATAAGGCCATGGCCGCCATGTCCCGCGCTATTTGGGCCCATCAAATTATCGAGCGCTTGCGCATGGGCAAGCCATTATCGAGGGGCGAATTGAAGCGGCTGGCGCTGGGGTCGCATGTTTTTTATCGCAACCAAATTGACGAATACGCGCCGCGTCCTAAAAAAGATATGTATAAAGAGCAATATGCGCCAGCGGATGACTGTCACCCACGCCCGAACAATGATGAGGGCGAAATTGAAGAAGTTCAGGCCCCTATTGAAGAACAAGAGCGCCCTTCTGGTGAACAGGAAGAGAGGGAGGCAGCAATACGCCGCGCCCACGGCGATGCTGTGCGTCGGCGTGATGCGGGGGATCGGGCTCTTGCGCGCAGTGATCGCATGATGCGAGAAATTGAGCGGCTTTGCTCACCATCTAAAAATGGGGCAATGCCCAATAATGCGAGGGCGGGAAAATTCGGCGAGGGGCTTTCTCACCCTGGCCGGGCGCCGCCATAAAATATTTGGGGGGTGCATTGCGCTAGATTTCAATGCACCGTACCTTTTCATGCTTTCGAAGCTGAGGAGTACAAAATGAGCGATAGCCCCCCGATTAGTTTTGATGATTTTCTCAAAGTCGATATTCGCGTTGGAACGGTGACGAAAGTCGAACCTTTTCCAAAAGCGCGCAATCCGGCATGGAAATTATGGATAGATTTTGGCGAGGAGGTTGGCGAGAAGAAATCTTCTGCGCAAATTACCGCCTATTATACTCAGCAAGATTTGATGGGGCGGCAAGTGGCTGCGGTGGTGAATTTTCCCCCGCGCCAGATTGCTGATTTTATGTCAGAGGTTTTGGTGCTCGGCTTTTATGATGAAGCCGGGGAGGTGGTGTTGATCGCGCCTGAGCGCAAAATTCCAAATGGTGCGCGATTGGGCTAGATTTAGGGGCTAGAATAGAAAACGCGTCTAAGGTAAAGGGAATGATCCGCCCTGTTGTCAAAACCCTCTTCTGACAAATATGGTTCTTTATCATCAGAGTACGATCTAAAATGACCTTTTCCTATTCATTAAAAGCAACCGACGGTGCCGCACGCACCGGCCTTATCTCCACCCCGCGCGGGGAGATAAGAACTCCCGCCTTTATGCCCGTCGGTACCGCCGGCACGGTAAAAGCGATGATGATGGAGGATGTCAAAGCAACCGGCGCTGATATTGTTCTTGGCAATACCTATCATTTAATGTTGCGGCCAACCGCCGAGCGGGTTGCCTATTTCGGGGGTTTGCATGAGTTTATGCAATGGAGCGGGCCGATTTTAACCGATAGCGGCGGGTTTCAGGTGATGTCGCTCTCCCAGTTGCGCAAGCTGACCGAGGAAGGGGTTTCTTTTCAATCCCATATTGACGGGTCAAAACATATGTTGACCCCGGAGCGCTCGATAGAAATTCAATGTTTGTTAAGCTCCGATATCCAGATGCAGCTTGATGAATGCCCGGCAATCCCGATTGCCCATGAGGATGCACAAACCTCGATGGAGCTATCCCTGCGCTGGGCGCTGCGCTCGAAACGGGCCTTTGAGGAAAAATCAAAACCCGGGCAAGCGCTGTTTGGTATTGTGCAAGGGGCCAATTTTGAAGATCTGCGCCGGAAAAGCCTCGATGGATTATTGGAGATCGGGTTTGATGGCTATTCCGTAGGCGGACTAGCCGTTGGCGAGGGGCGCGAAGAGATGTTCAGGGTTCTGGATTTCACCACGCCCCACATGCTTGCCGACCGCCCGCGCTATTTGATGGGGGTTGGAAAACCGGCCGATATTGTCGGGGCGGTGGTGCGCGGGATTGATATGTTTGATTGTGTGCTCCCCAGCCGCTCTGGCCGTCATGGGCAGGCCTGGACTCCCCATGGGCCGATCAATATTAAAAATGCGAAATTTATCGACGATAAAGAGCCCCTTGATGCCAATAGCACGTGCCCGGCCAGCCGGGATTATTCCAAGGGCTATCTCAATCATCTGTTTCGCGCCGGAGAATATTTGGGGCCAATGCTGCTGAGTTGGCATAATCTGCATTATTATCAAACCCTGATGGCCGATATGCGCGCGGCGATTGCGGCGGGAAGATTTGCCGATTTTGTCGAGGAATTTAAGCGGATGACAGGAGAAACAATGGTTTAACACCGGGTGCGATAAAGTCGGCGGGGGCGGGCTTGCGATATTTTGGCCAATTTCAAAAAAGGCGCGATTCCCTGCTTGACCCACAATTGCGAGCCCCCTATGTTCCGCCCTCGCTGGCCCATACCAAGCCAGCCCCCAATAGTGTGGGCCCTTAGCTCAGTCGGTAGAGCAACTGACTTTTAATCAGTAGGTCGAAGGTTCGAATCCTTCAGGGCTCACCA